>JAJQEO010000046.1 GCA_021201665.1 Lachnospiraceae bacterium
CCTCCAACATAATTCAAGGCTTTTTTCTATCTTTTTTATTTTCATTATATCCTCAACGTCACAAAAAATCAATGTTTTCTTGACTTCATTTTTCTCTCGTTTTATTTTTTGTCCTCTATTTCACGACATTATAGTCTGACAAACCATATTTTATCCTGCAATTGCTCCATCAAACACCCGATATTCCTTATGTAATATTTTACTGTGAATAGTAACGATTTGTTTACGATATTGAGAAGGTACTAAAAAATTATTGATATTTGTCTCAGGCAAACACGATCGGAATTACTATATTGATACTTCACCGCCGCAAACCCTTCTTGCCAGGTATGGCGGGTTTTTTTCATCTCCGGCGTATAAATGTCAAACACGCCCTGATTGTGGGTCTTATGATATTTTGTAAAAACCTCATGAAGCTTTTCATTTGGCTCATAACCATACATCCGGCAGGCCTGCTCTGCCATCTTAATGCCGCCGTAAGGCATAAATGCCCGTTTCAGCGGCTTGTCCGTCTGCAGGCCGACCACCTGCTCCAGATCCTTTTTATCCTCATCAATGTACGCCGCGCCATAAGCAGTAATCCCGGAGACCACCTCCGTCTCCATATCCAGGACACCGCCCTTCGCGCGTTCCTCTTTCTGCAGCTCCTGCAGCTTTCCCCAAAGTTCCTCTGTTGCCTCCGTAGGTCCCTGCAGGAATGACTCATCACCATCATATGGTGTGTAATTGTTCTGGATGAAATCCCGCACATTCACTTCATACCGCCAGTGTATTCCCTGAAAACCTGCCCACTGCTCCCTGTCCTTTACCATGAAAATCCTCAGCGCAGCCCGCTTTATTATTGTGCCAGCCCTCCAGGATCAGGCCGGGTCTTCATCACTTCCCCCACCATTAGTGTCAGCCAGAAGCTCCACGGCCTGCTCATAGTATGCGGTCTGAATTTCGGCTTTAGATTTTCCCCGTTTACAGCGTGGAGCGATCAAGGGGCACTTACGGCTGCAGGCACCGCAGATCAGTTTATCCAAAAAATCCTCCAGCGAAAGGACACTTCCGTCCGCCTGAGAAATTTCTGCGGCAATGACCGCTATGGTTTCCTCGGATTCCTTTCCCAGAATGACCAGACGGGGAGCTTCCGCCTCTTCTGTATTCATGGCCTGTATATGACTGCTTATGGCAGCCCCGCCGCTGTAGGTCACGCAGACCACCAGTGTAATTCCCGCGCACAGACAGATTACTTTCTTCCTGATATTGCTTTCTTTCTGTTCTTCTGATATGAGCTCAGAATATTTTTCCAACTCATCCATGAATTTCGAACCTCCTTCAACGCATATAAACAGATATCGTATAAATTGTAACCGCCAGAAGCAGGACATAACAGCCCAGCCGGAACCGGCCAAGATACTGTGCCGCGTCCTGGCGCAGTTTTCCGGCCAGTAATCTGGAGATCACAAACCAAAACAGCACCGGGGAGAGAAATCCCACAGTGGAAAAGACCATTCCGGAAACAAGTGCCAGAGGAACAGAAAGTGTAATACACTGGCCAAGCACCAGCAAAAGAGGGGCGCATGGCGTCGCGCCGCACGCCAGGCCGCTGACCAGAAGAGCCAGCGAGCCGGATTCTTTCTGAACGCCCCAAATCCTGCCGCAGTCTCCGCGGCAGTTTTCACCGCAACCCCCGCTGCAGTCTCCTCTGTATTCTCTGCCGCAGCGGCGCTGTCTGCCGGTCATGCTTCGTGCCCCTTCCGCGATCATGATGATACTGACCGCCAGGACAAAAAGCTGTGCGGAAATATAGATATTGACTCCAAGAGCCCTGCCGGTGCTGTCCATGATAACCTGTCCCAGGGATGCGGAAATTCCGCACAGGAGCATGGTCATGCCGGCTTTGCCCGCCAGAAAGCACATACATGGCTGAAGGATGCGTTCATGCGTGATCACGTAGGCCGCAAGAAAGGCGGAACCGGCCGACGCCCCGCAAAGACTGCACGTACTGCCGGCAGACATGGCGGAGAGCATAACCTGAAAAAGCTGACTAAGCATGATCCCGCTCCCTCCCGATTACCGCCGCTCCGATTGCACCGTTAAACTGCGGATGGGAAGCCACAAAAACATCCCGCATCAGTTCTTCCTCAAAAGCCGAACGAATGCCGATATTAAGGGCTCCGCCGCCGGTCATCAGAATATCGCCCTGTTTTTCATTGCGGCGGATCATCTTAATGATTCGCTTCGCGATCGACATATGGACGCCGGCCAGAATATCGCTGCGGTCATATTTCCGGGCGATCAGCGAAATGACCTCAGATTGCGCAAACACGACGCAGGTGCTGTTGATATCGCAGGGCGCCTTGCTCTGCATGGCTATCTCTCCGACCTGATCAATCGTTGTGTCCAGAATCTGCGCGATAACCTCCATGAATTTTCCTGTACCGGCGGCACATTTATCATTCATTGTGAAATTCTTTACCGTATAATTTTCATCCAGATATATAATTTTGCTGTCCTGGCCGCCGATATCAATGATCAGGCCCGGACGATAGTTTTTCGGAGCCGTCAGCCGGACGCCATAGGCGTGGGCAGTGATCTCTGAAATGTCGTCGTCCGCTGTGTCCATAATCTTGCGGCTGTAGCCAGTCGCGATGGTGCATGCAATCTCATCGCGGCGGATCCCCCGTTCCCTGCACAGTTCCTGTAAAAGGCGTTCAGCAATGGCGCTGTTGTCGATCCCGGAACCGGAAGCTCTGGTTCCCACCACCTGATCTCCCTGGATCAGAGCTGTCTTAATATAAGTAGAGCCGCCATCAATACCCGCGTAATAATTATCTGTCATGGATATTTCCCACTCCTTTTCCTTTCAGATCCTTCAGCTTGATCAGTTCAATAAATGCCTCGATCCGAATCCGTATCTGCTCCACATCTTCCTCATTGTAATCGCTTTCTACGCGTATAACAGGAATATCTTCCTTTTCCAGCGCCTTCTCCAGCAGAGGGAACTCATAATCATAGACCAGACACCCCCGCAGGACATGGTATACAACGCCCTGGATTTTATGCCTGTGAACCATATGCAGGACACGATCAATCCGCTGCCTGTTTTCAGAAAAAACCGGGCAGGAGCAGGCCCGTATATAGCGGTTTGCCAGTGCGCGAAGCAGACCGTCGAAGCTCATGTCCGTCGGGACAACCGGGTCATACAGGAACCGCTCGCCCATGCAGGTCTCGTCCGCCGCCAGACTGCCGCCCATCTGTTCTATAAGAAGCGGCAGCTTCAGGTTCGGAAAAATGATCGGAGAACCGGTCAGCATGATCCGCGGTCGGTTCGCCTTAGTAATATATTCCTCTTTTGCCTGACGCCCGGATAGTTCCTCATTCAGTGAGCGGAGACAGTCCGTCCACTGTTCCTGAGGCATATAGGAAGCGGCATTCATCATAGCCATGATATGGGTGCCGCGAATCAATGCCCTCTCCTGATTTTTAAATTCCAGAAAACGGGACATCTCCCTCTGAGAAAATCCCGTCAGCCAGATGCTGTCACGGAGTCGTTTCCACGTCACACTCTGACCAGTGACGGCCTCCATGGTCCGGATCAGCCTCTTATATTCCGTCACACTGTCTGAGATTGCCGTGTCATCTGTGCGGTTCATCGGTAAATTCATTACATGAACATCGCTCTCGCGGCTTAAAAGATCCGCTATTTTTTTCTTGCAGTCACAGGCAGCAGGTACCACCATCAGCCGGCAGTCTTCATAAATGGGCATCGTCTTCATTTCCCGAAATCCGGCAACTGCTTTTACAAGAGGGCAGGCATCCCGCGGCGTACGGTCATCGCCGATCTGGAATGCGGTGTAGTGCCCGCTGCACAGCTTAACGGGCATCGCACCCGCTGCAAAGATCAATTCCTGAGGAACCATCATACAGTAAGTGCCGATACAGGGAACATCAGCCGCAACTCCTTCGTGATCCACATAGATACGGCGAAGAGTGTTCAAAAACGGTTCCATCGCTTCCGGAAGCCCCGGCAGGGATTCTATTTCCCGAAGGTAGCGTGCCGCGGTATGAGACGACCTGCGGAGGAAACGTTCTTCCTGCCGCATACGGACAGCCTGCTCCTGTTCCGGTGTAATCATGTCTTCTCCTCCTATATGTCCCGCATCGGGTTTTGATGCGGGACGTAGGCTGCGCCATCGCCGCCAGGCGATTTCTTATGCGCGGCTCTCCTCTTTATGTCCCGCACTTTTTGTTTTTTATAGCGGAGCATGAATTTATCCCGGGATGAGACATAAACCGGCCGCCCGAAAACCGTGATGGAAAGCGCATCATCCTCAGGACAGTATCGGACACATTCTCCGCAGAATATACAGTCCCAGTCCGTAACCTTTGTCTTTTCCCGTTCCGTATAGATTGTTTTAATTCCCATCGGGCACGCCTCGTAGCAGGCCCCGCAGCCGGTGCAGGCTTCGCAGTTCTTTTTCAGCTGAACCGGAGATATTTTGTGTGTGATTCCGATCAGAAAACCCAACGGACAAATGGTGCACCAGAAACGGCGTTTGAAAAAGCTCCCGATCATGACGCCCACCATGACAAATGCCCCCGCGTACAGGCTGACCTTGAAGCCGCTAAAAGCAGGTGAGAGTGTCTGAACAGGACAGAAATCGCAAAATTTCCCACCGGCAAAGCACAGACTCAGCATCAGGATCACAAACGTCCATTTTATCAGCTTCAGGCCGTCATAAATCTTTTCGTTCATTGCAATGCCGTCTGCCCTCAGCCCCAGACGGACCTGATGGATCACATCCTGTAAAAGACCCATCGGGCACAGAAAGCCGCAGATCAGCCGGCCGAGGACGACCATAGACGCCAGCATGGAGACAAGCCAGGTCAGTATTTCTCCCAGCGAGAGTCCGAACAGCAGATCCAGATTTGCCAGATAATAGCAGCCTCCGCTGATGAACTGATTTTCATTATAAAGGCCGCAGGCAAAGACTGGCAGGGCAATCCCGTCAAACCAGACGCCAAAAACATACGCGCCGTAAAAAATGATCAGCCAGGCAATGATCATGCATAGCCACCGTACAAACATAAACAGAGAAAATGGATTTCCCGTACGGCCGGAACCGCACCGCCGCTGCCGCACATAATCTCTGCCATAGGCTTTCTGTTCCAGATACCGGCGCGCGGCCATGCACAGAAGAATGCCGATCACGGAAACCGCAAGGATCCAAAACAGAGGCATCAAAGCAGACAGGTGCCGGAGGGTAAACAGGGTATTCTGCTCCGCCTTATAATTCAGAATATAAAAATCAATATTATTTTCAGAATAAGCTACTGTAACGCCTTTCCATGCATCCTTTGCACCCAGCGCCGTCAGCACCCCGTTTTCATCTGTGATCTGCTCTGTAACACTGCCGTCTGCCGCCGTCACCCGCACCGTCGTATCGGCCAGAGGAGCATCGTTATAATAAATCTGCACTTCCCGGCGCCGGTTCAGTACCACATCCAGCGCAAAAGCATCCGCACTGTAAGTCTCTCCCTCCGCATTGTTGCCAAGAAGGATTTCCATATCCGTCCGGGCAGCCAGATGCAGCCTGTCCCGCTGCCCATCACCGTTATAATCGCCGTACTGCATTTTGGAGACCGCGAGAAAACTGCCTGTATAATCCTCTGTCAGAAAGGACATATGTTCCTCGCTCATGACAGCAATGCCGGAGGTCGTCAGTCCGTAAAGCTGGATATCGCTCTGGTCAATGCCGGCCTCAAGAACTAATGTCAGATCCACATTATCGTAGGTAAAATACAGACCCCATTCTCCCTCTTCCGTTTCCTCTATGCCCAACGTATATTCGGTAACATCATCGGCAAATTCATAAAAAGGAAATTTCCAGGAGTACCGGGCAAACAGCCCCAATAAAACGCATAGAAGCAACAGTCTCCAGTGCTTTAAAATCGTACTTATAATTGATCTCATAATAATGTCTCGTGGTAACTGTGAAGGTATTTAGCAGTTACATCTCGTGAATACTCTGCTTCAGAAGCTCGGAGAATGCCTCCAGCCGGATGCGAAGCTGTTCTATGTCATTGTCATGATAGTCCGTTTCCAGGCGCAGCACCGGTATATTTCGGTGAGTAAAAAGCTGTTCCAGTCTGTCAGCCTCAAAATCATATTCGATCTGCCCCTTGAGAATATGGAGGATCACACCCCGGACTTTGCCGCCATCCAACTGCCGCAGCGCCTGATCATACAAATCCCGGTTCCGGACGAACGCTCCGGAGCTTTCATGTTTAAAAGAAACCGCCGCCAGCTGCTGCAGGGCTTCCTGCCGGTTGAAAATGGAAACATCCCCCGTCCACTCCTGCGAGCAGGTTTTTCCGGTAACCCAGCTGCAGCAGTTTACAATCTCCAGACCACAGGCGTCCAGCAGCTGCGGAACCTTAAAGTTCGGAAACAGGATCGGGGAGCCAATCACCAGAACACCGGGGTATTCCCCCGCGGAAGGAAGCTGCGTTTCCCGGAGGCTGTCCCTCAGGATGGTAATCCTTTCCGTCCACTCTTCCAGATCCTCCGCATAAAACCAGGTGAGATTTAAAAAATGCCTCACCATCCCGTTTAAACGGATCGCCGGATCATTGCACAATTCAAAAAAGGCATCCTTTGCCCGTGATGTTTTCTGAACAGCCCGCAGAATCCCTCTCGTGGTTCCCGGCAGCAGCCACCGCAGGGATAACTTTTCCATAATCTCATCCAGCTGCCCGGCGATTGAAAAGGAAAGACTGGCCGAAGAAGCGCCCGGCATAATATACAGCGGATAAACCGTCCACCCATCCTCTTCCAGAAGATAAGAAAGCTTTCGCTGGCTGTCCCCTGCTATGGGAATGATTACCGGCGGCTTTCTCTCTGTCTTTTCCTGATATGTTTTTATGTATCCGAGCGCAGACCGGGAAACGGCATCCGCGTCACGGGGAACCAGACTGTCCGCACATTCACTGATGGCCAGTCCGCCGCCGACTACCCAATGCGGCCGAATGTGATAAGCCATCAAAAGCTCTTCCGGAAAAGCGGAACCCAGGATCAGTACTTCCCGTCCGCAGGCCTGACCTTCAAAGCAAAAATAGTTCTTTGCCTGCAAAAAGAAATAATCAAGCGCTCCGGGAACGCCGCAGCATCCCCGGAGTATTTCAAAACCCTTTTCTAATTCTGACTCAACATTCTGCATGGCAGGGGCTCACTCAAGCCCCAGCAGGTCTATGATCTGCTCGAGCTGCATAATTGTGGAGGTAAGTCCTCCATCTGCACTGTACCAGAGCGCCTCATCCATATAAATGATATTTCCGTTCTGATAAAGCTCCGTATCCGCAAGCTCCGTTGATTCCACTACCTCCTGCGCAGATACAGCTTCAGCCATGTTTTCACCGGCGTCCTTATCAAAAACAAAGACGTAGGTTGGCGCCGCATCTGTGATCGTCTGGACAACTTCGGCATTCTGCGCCGTCCTGTCCTCGGTTTCCTCCTCTTCAATGGAGACATCATCCAGTCCGTCGCCGCCGCCGCGAATTTCTCCATCCGCCTCAGCATCTTCAATGGAGGCGTCATCCTGTCCGTCACCGCCGCCGCGGACTTCGCCATCCGCCTCAGCATCTTCAGCGATGCCTCCTTCGTCAGCGCTTTCTTCTCGTCCGCCATCGCCGCCCCGGCCCTCTTCCTCATTGTCCTCTTCTTCATAAGCGGAGATAAACCCAAGTGCCCCGCTAAGCAATGCATTGGAATTGTTCGCTCCAAGAGAGAGACCTCCGTCTTCGCATGTGACACAGATAAAAGAAACCTCATTTTCCGCGGTATAGCTCTGCACGGTATCAATCATTTCCTGTATCTGATCCAGATACTCCTGTGCAGTCTCCTCCCCGCCAAACAAGGTCGTGATCGCATTCACCCTCTTTTCCAGGGCAGCCATATATTCCTCGGAGGAATCCACGTCACCGGCAGCAAAATAGATGGCCGGCGCAACCGCATCTACAACATCAACACTCTTTGTCTGACGGAAACCGGCCAGAATCAGATCCGGATTGCACTCAGCAAGCGCGTCCTGATCCCAGTCCTTAAATCCGCCCAGATCCACATAAAAGTCTCCCGCATAATCCGAAAGGTAATCCGGCATGGCCAGTCCGCTTGTAACAGCCACAACATAGTCTCCAAAGCCGAGGGTATCGAGGATGTCCAGCATTCCCAGATCATAAACAGCGATCGCATTTACCTCAGACTCGATCACAGCAGTCCCCCAGTCGCTTTCTATCTCAATGGGGTAAGCGGACTCCGCTCCGGCTTCCAGAGAAAGCGCCATTGAAAGTGCCAGTAAAGTTGCAAATGTCTTTTTCATATTTAACCTCTTTCTTAATATGATATGGTTAGTGATTACTAACTTTGATTAGTATAATCTATCTGGCGGTCATTGTCAAGACCTTTTGCAATTTCACGATTCCCTGTCTTTTCGAAAGTTCACGGTGTCTGGCACCATGAATTCCATCTTCGCGCAGATAAAATAGAATCCCGCTTTGCGGGATTCTCGCGCTGCCGCGCGTCTGCGCAAGCAGACCGTTTCCTTTAGCGCGGCATGTGCATCCCCGGAGGGTTTTTGTCCAATAGGGAAGTTCGAGGAACTTTCCTATTGGACAAAAAATTCCCCGCAGTGAATCTGCGGGGAAGTAGACCAGAGGAGATAAAAATCCTGCCATTCGCCCTGAAACAGGATACCTCTTTGCCTGTTACATTTCTGAAATATACTCTTCCTTCTCGCACACAACCTTGCACCTCTTCTTAAAGCAGGCGATGCCATATTTGTAAATCGTGTGATATCCTTCATGCTTCAGCTCGCTCGTATAATGCATCCTCTCAATCTGTGCCATCGCATCCTTACATTCTGCGTCAAATCGGGCATTCCGTGCATATTTAAACTCAATGATAATGCCGATATCTTCTTCTTCAATTTTTACCATGACATCACTATAACCATCGCCGGCATCTGCATTGGTTTTTGAATCCCATCCTTCTATATTTACCAAGATCCCGATCATCTCGCCATGATAAAGGATTTCTTTTTTGTCATTCTGGACAACTGAATCTCTGACGGTAATAGAGTCATAAAGGTAGGAAGTAAATAATTTCTCCACCTTAGCAGCGTCTCCCGATTTTATAGCTTCCCCAAACTCTGTGAGGCGGCTGGTATTTGCCTTGACCACTTTTTGAAACATTTCTGTAATCTGGTCAGTAAATATTTCACGTATCTCCCGGTTGGGAATTGCCAACTGATATTTTTTTCCTTCTGAATCCCCCCGCTGTGTCAAATAGCCTGTCATAAACAGAACACTCCAGATATTTTCTATCTCATCGTACAGGTGATTATATGTCAGATCCTCCCGTATCACTTTTTCTACAGTTTCGCCGGCAACCAATGCTTCGATCTCCCTCTTTGTGTTTGCCGTCTTATTCGATTTCTCAATAAAGTGCCGGACAGCATCATTCCCGCTCGTATTAGACCAATATTCCTTTGGATAAGCAGTTGGGTCACCAGATAATTCATAGCAGTAGTTGATAACATCCCAGGGGCAGTAGACATCCACTTTCCCAAAACGGTAGCCGTCATACCAATCCCTGACAGCATCATGCTTATCCATCAGGTCATAGTAACCCAGCATCTCTTTCACTTCATAATCTGTAAAACCAAAATATTCATCAAAACGGACAGTAGTAATAGAAAGTATATTTGGATTATTTAACCCTGTGAAAATGCTTTCCTTTGCCACACGGAGGCACCCTGTCAAAACAGCAAAATACAGGCTCTGGTTTGATTTCAACGCAGCATCTAACATTTTTCGGATCAGATCGACCATTTCATCATAATATTTTCGCTCATTTGCTTTTGCCAGCGGCACATCATACTCATCGATCAAAATAATTACTTTACGTCCATAGTGTTTTTCCAGAAGCTGGGATAAAGTTTGCAGGCTACTGGTAATTGTGGCTTCAGACATAACAAAAGCACTTTTTAGAGTTTCATCCACTCTTATCAGTTGCCCATACCTTTTTCTATCAGTCTCTGTAAGCTTTTCGCTTGTAGCCAGAAAAGGAAATCTTAACGCTTCATTTGCAATAATGGTACATAATTCATTTTCTGAAAGCTCATAATTGTTCCCATGGACAGTTTTAAAGCTAATGGAAATCACGGGAAATTGCCCCATGTATTTTTCGCAGAGCTGTGTCTCTTTGGAAATCTCAAGTCCCTCAAATAATGATTTATCGCATCCAATCTCCAGGAATGCTTTCAGCATACTCATATTCAGGGATTTCCCAAAGCGTCGTGGGCGCGTAAAAAGATTTACTTCCCCCCACGCATTCAGTAAATCTCGAATCATTGCCGTTTTATCGACATAATAAAAGCCTTCTGTCCGGATCTTGCAAAAATCATCAATCCCTATCGGAAGCTTCTTTTTCATACCATTATCAGCCATGATCTACACGCTCCTTTCCTTGTATCTGCCTCAGATCCATCTGATTTTGTATCAGCGGATATATCCAGTTCCATCATCTCTGCCTGTATCTGTTCTGCTTCTGCATTCAGTTCTGCAACTCTTTTGCATAAACTTCTCTTTATAAATTTATCCATTTCGAATCAGGCTGCTCTGTCTCTCCTCTACGACCATTATACATAAATTTACAGACAAATCAACACCACCATTTGAAAATTCACGGTACTGGCAGCAGCCCCATTTGAAACCGCTTCGCGGTGGGGATGCTGGCGCACCCGTTTGATGTTGGCAAACAGCACCCAGTCGAGACGGCAGGTATCAAACGCTGCCAGAACGATCATGTAGCCGTACACGAACAGAAGTCCTACCGCAAAGGTTTCCGCTCCCGCTATATGAGCCATCCACGCAAACAGGAACAAAAATGCGATGATACCGATGCTTTTCCGGAGAATTGTGAGGAATGTCATCCTTTCCTTTGCTGCTTCCTTGTGCTGAGAAGAATAATATTGCGCCTGAATTTCCGGCGGGTAGTCGCCGATGAAGGACACAGGGTTGACCAGCAGCATCCCGAAAATGGACACGCCGAACACGGCGCACATCACAACGCACTCAAGAGCATAGATGGAAACGCTCATTGGTTATCCTCCTTAATAATTTTATAAAATTAGGCTTATCTAACTATGGTTAGGATTATAACACACTTAGGTACAAACGTACACATTTTTTCAATACAATTGCCGCAAATCACTATTTCTGCCCCTTTCCGGGTTTCAGAGAACAGCTTCCGTTTAACGCATACCGACAGTCACAGCAGTCATCCCCGTAACCCAGCGTTTTTGTCCGGTGGAACCCATTTTTCATGTAATAAGCAACGATGTAATCCACCGCACAAATTCCCGGCAGGATGCCCTTTGCGTCAAACTTCTCCGCATAGGCAATGAATCCGCATTTCCTGATATTGATCATAAACTCATTCTCGTCGATATCCTTGTATTCGATTTCCCAGTCAAAGGGATGCAGAACATCAGAATCAATGCATACGCCATCTGCCTCGAATTCATAATGATTCACACTGCATCGTATTCTTTGGGAGACTCCGACAATTATATGCGACAGCAGATGCCTGTGCTCATCTGGTTCGTGGTAGGCTGCGTTCAGATACAGTCTGTCATATTGAAATAAACATTCCGTCATGAATCATGATCCTTTCCATGCCAGAGTCTGCCGCCCCTTAGGGGGCTTATTCATAAGAATGATCCAGCCAACGTCGCAGATGTCTTACTCTTTGATCTGAGCCTTCTGCGGCTCTATCGTTTTTACTCCCAGGAAAAAATACAGCAGATGGCACACCCACACAACAGCCAGAACCGCGCGGCCCACCGGAACCCGCGACATCATGGCAAACCCGATCGCCATAATCACCGTCACCGTGCAGACAATCCGCAGTTTCGTCTTCATGGTCATCCCCTCGCCTTTGACAAAGGTCTCCAGATTGTTTTTGTACAGCTTCGTCCCTTTAAACCAGCTGTTCAGCTTCTCCGAGCTTCTTCCAAAGCAGAATGCCGCAAGCATTAAAAAAGGAACGGTCGGAAGAATCGGCAGAACCGTGCCAACCGCGCCTAATCCTAAAAACAAAAAACCTAATACCGTGTACACTACTTTCTTTACTTTCATGAAACCCTCCTGTATTCCTCTCTTTCCGGCTCCTGCGGCAGGCTGCCCGAATTTCTCCGCTCTGACATTCTCTCGCTGCTGGCTCCCTGGAATTCAGTCTGCATTCTCCCGCTGCTGGCTGCCCGGAATTTAGCCTGACATTCTCCCGCTGCTGGCTGCCTGAAAACTCGTTGACAGTTATGCCTGTCTTTTGTTATATTTATCTAACCAGGGCAAGGAAATTCTAACATAGAAGCCGTATCCGGTCAAATGTTATTTTGGATCCATCGTTTTCTGTATATTATTTTGGATCCATCGTTTTCTTCCGGAGCTGCGAGGAAGGATACACCGATGAAAAAGAAAAGTACTGATACAAAGCGCGAAAGAGAGGTACAAAATAATGATGATTGACAAACGGCTGATCGGCACGGTCAGCGGAAGCATGAGGTACATCATCGGGAATGTGGTTTTCCAGTGGGTCTCTCTGCTGGCTAATATCGCCATGATGACAGGCATCACGAGATTGCTGGCGACTCTGTTTGCTGATGGAACAGACGTAGCAATTGCGCAGGCCGGCCAGGTCACGGCGGCTGTCATTCTGGCGGCTGTTGCGGTGCGCTTCGCCTGCACGCTCGGCGCGTCGCGGATGAGTTTTCTCTCGTCGAAAGCTGTCAAGCGGACGCTGCGGGAGCGGATTTATGAAAAGCTGCTGCGCCTGGGCGCTTCCTACAATGAGCAGGTGCAGACTTCCGAGGTCGTACAGGTCGCTGTAGAGGGTGTGGATCAGCTGGAAACCTATTTCGGCGCGTATCTGCCGCAGTTTTTTTACGCCATGCTCGCTCCACTGACGCTCTTCGTCTATCTGTGTACAGTGAATGTTCCTTCGGCCATCGTCCTGCTGGTGTGTGTGCCCCTGATCCCGGTGGCCATCGCGGCGGTGCAGACCTGGGCGAAAAAGCTGCTCTGTAAATACTGGGGACAGTATACGGCTCTGGGCGATACCTTTCTGGAAAACCTGCAGGGACTGACCACGCTGAAGATTTACCAGGCGGATGAATTTAAACAGCAGGAAATGAACGAGGAAGCGGAGAAGTTTCGCCGCATCACCATGAAGGTGCTGACGATGCAGCTCAATTCCATCACCATCATGGATTTCATCGCCTACGGAGGCGCGGCGCTGGGCATCATCATGGCGGCCACGCAATACCGGGCGGGACACGTCAGCCTGGCGGGATGCCTGCTCATCATCCTGCTCGGCGCGGATTTCTTTCTTCCCATGCGCCAGCTCGGTTCCTATTTCCACATCGCCATGAACGGCATGGCAGCCAGCGACAAGATCTTTCATTTGCTGGATTTGCCGGAAAAAGAATCGAAGGCTGCCGAGTGTCCGGCAGAAGGCTCCATCGTCCTGCGGGGACTCCGGTTTTCTTACGGCGCAGAATCGTCTGCTCACGCCGCGGAAGATGTTACTGGTGAAGCTCCCACTCATGCCACGAAAAATGAAAACAGTGGGTTGCCCTCTCATACCACGAAGGATGCAAATGGTGCAAAGTCCATTCAGATGCATTCAACGAAAAGTCATATGGACGGAGCAAAGGATGTTTCTCACGCAGCCGTGACACAGGATCGGGAAGTCCTCCACGGAATTGACATGGAATTCCCCAGAGGAAGCTTCGTCTCGATTGTAGGGGAATCCGGCTGCGGCAAATCCACGATTGCCTCCATCCTGATGGGGCGAAACCGGAATTATCAGGGCCGTGTCACCATCGGTACGGAATCGTCCCCCAGCCTCGCGAAGGGCATATCCCATGCGAAGCGTGGGATGCCCACGCCCCACAATCGAAGATTGGGGGCAGAACCCGGCGAGGGCATATCCCATGCGAAGAACAAACCTGGCGAATCCGGCGTGGAGCTGCGGGACATCAATGAGGAAAGCCTGATGAAAACCATCACCTATGTCAGCCACCAGAGCTATCTCTTCAAAGGAACCGTCCGCGACAACCTGCTGATGGGGAACCCGGAAGCCAGTGATGAAGAGTTGTGGGAAGCCCTGGAGCAGGTAAAACTGGCAGACTTTCTGAGAGGCGGTTCTCAATCCCCCTCCGCGCGGGCAGTCTCTGAGAAAAAGGCTTCAGTCAAAAATAATTCAGCCAAAAATGGAAACGTCCCCTCACTTCGTGAAGGACAAGTCTGCGGAAACGCCCCCTCGCTTCACGAAGGGCAAACCCGTGAAAACAGCGGCCTGGATTTCCGCCTGACCGAGCAGGCCGGCAACCTCTCAGGCGGGCAACGGCAGCGGCTGGCTCTGGCGCGGGCGCTGCTTCACGACAGTCCGGTTTATATTTTTGACGAGGCCACCTCGAATATTGATGTGGAAAGTGAAAATGATATTATGGCGCAGATCCATGCCCTGGCGAAGAGAAAGACTGTAATATTAATTTCTCACCGTCTGGCAAACGTGACAGATTCCGATTGCATCTATGTAATGGATGCCGGGGTTGTTGTGGAGAGCGGTACTCACGAGGCGCTTCTGGCACAGAATGGAAGCTATGCCGCCCTTTGGAAGGCGCAGCAAAGTCTGGAGAATTATGGAAACGCTTCGTCCGAAGGGCGAGGATTCAGCCCGGCGAGGAAAGAACGGTTTTCCAATGAGAGTACAATGTGCGAAGGACAAACCTGCAGGAAGGAGGGTGATAACGTATGAGCAGCAAATCCGTAAATAACAATTCCTCGAACAGGAAAAATACAATGGGCTCAGCTGATAATCAGGCAAGTATCAATCATCCGGTCACGAAAAAAAGAAGCGGCTTTACCGTGATGCTGCGGCTGATCGGCCTGGTGAAGCCCCTGACGGGATATATGATCCTGGCCATCTGCATGGGGCTGATTGGGCATCTGTGCGCCACCTTCATCACCGTCTTCGGCGGTTATGCCGTGCTGGATCTGCTGGGAGTGGATACCTCTCTCTCACTTGGGGCGGTTTTTGCCTGTGTGATTCTGTTTGCCGTCCTGCGAGCGGGACTGCGTTATGGGGAGCAGGCCTGCAACCATTTTATCGCGTTCAAATTGCTGGCACTGATCCGCGACCAGGTATTCCGCGCGCTGCGGAAGCTCTGCCCGGCCAAACTCGAGGGGCGCGACAGAGGCGACCTGATCTCCATCATCACCTCGGACATTGAGCTTTTGGAGGTCTTTTACGCCCATACCATCTCTCCGGCAGCCATCGCGCTCTTTTATACCATAATCTTGTGTCTGTTTATCGGCTCCTTCCATTGGGAGCTTGGCGTGCTGGCACTGGCGGCTTATCTGGTGGTCGGAATTGTCATTCCGCTGGCTGTCTCCCGTTTCAGCGGAGATATCGGCCTGCAGTTCCGCACAAAATCCGGCGATCTCTCCGGCTTCGTACTGGACAGTATGCGCGGACTTACCGAGACCATACAGTATAATCAGGGTTCCATGCGTCTGGAAGAAATGAATGCGCAGACAGACGCGCTCTCCAAGGATGAGGAACGGATGAAACGAAACCAGGGATTAAACAGTGCCGTGACAAACACCATCATTTTGCTTTTTGACTGCGCCATGCTTTTTACCTCGGCTTTTCTCTTTAAGCAGGGGCAGGTCGGTTTTGCCGGGGTGCTGATCCCCACCATCGCACTGTTTTCCTCCTTCGGTCCGGCAGTCGCACTGGCCGCGCTTGGCAGCACTCTGCAAAACACGTTTGCGGCGGGCAACCGGGTGCTGGACATCCTGGAGGAATCACCGGTTACGGAGGAAATCACCGGGCAGCAGGATGTGGCTTTCCGCGGAGCGTCGGCAGAGCACGTAACCTTTTCCTACAGCGAGATGGATGCCTCCTCCCGCTCCGTTAAAACTACATCCGGGGAAACGGCCTCTCGCTCATCGAAGGCCGAACCTGTAAAAATGACTTCTCGCTCATCGAAAGCCGAACCTGTAAAAATGACTTCTCGCTCATCGAAAGCCGAACCTGTAAAAATGACTTCTCATTTAATGGAGGACCAGACATTGGAAGCCTCCCTTTGCTACGCGACAAATGACCCCGAAATCATCTTGCAGGATGTCTCCGTCGACTTTCCGGAGCATCAGATCATCGGTATCACCGGAATCAGCGGCAGCGGCAAATCCACCCTGCTGAAGCTGCTGATGCGCTTCTGGACGGTCAATCAGGGCAAAATTACCATTTCCGGCACCTCCGTGGATCAGATCAACACGGCAAACCTTCGCGACATGGAAAGCTTCGTCACACAGGAGACGCACCTTTTCCACGACAGCATCCGCAACAACCTGCGGATCGCCAAACTGGACGCTACCGACGAGGAAATTGCGGCCGCCTGCAAAAAAGCATCTGTCCATGATTTCATTATGACACTTCCGCAGGGATACGATACCCCCGTGGGTGAGCTGGGCAGCACGCTCTCCGGAGGGGAACGGCAGCGGCTGGGCCTTGCGCAGGCATTTCTCCACGATGCTCCCTTCCTTTTACTGGACGAGCCCACCAGCAACCTCGACAGTCTGAACGAGGCCGTCATCCTGCGGTCGCTTAAAGAAGCGCAGGAGGGAAAGACCATCGTACTGGTCTCCCACCGTCAGTCCACCATGCGGATCGCCGATAAAACTTATTCCGTGGAGCATGGGAGAGTCAGCTGAAGAATAAAAAAGCGTAATTATTCCGGTAAATACTTTCCACTCGCTGCGAAATACGTATGAAAACGTATATTAAACAGGGAAAAGCCCTCGCCTGGGCTTTTCCCGCTCTCTTTTCCTCTCTTTCCCAATCACACCGCAGCCATATTCATCGTCCTGACCGATAACAGTATCATCATTCTTCACGCCAAAATACAGCTCGTATTATTTGTATTATTTGTTTTTATAAGTTTTATGACTCAGCGACTCTCAGCTTCGCCATCAATGCCTCCTGCAGTACTTGAGAAAAGTTTATGCTCGCAGCCATCGCCTCCTCATTCAGCCATTCAGGAATGCTCAATGTTTTCTTCACTGCCTTGTTATTATGTCTTCGATTGTATTCGGCTAAATCGAACTGTACAATCACGACCGTCCCATCTCCGGTTATATCTTCCACTTTCGATGCCTCCGGAAGAATATCCTTTTCCTTTATGCGCTCCGACAAAGCCAGTCCCAAAGCATCTACAGCCATACTGTATGCCTCTTCCATATCGTCGCCTTCTGTCACGCATTCCGGAATGTCTGGGAAGGTTACCCAGTAGCCCCCCTCTTCCGCCGTATGGAATAACGCCGGATAAAAAAGCTTTTTCATTGTCATGTATCCTCCTTTATATTCTGTGGGATTTATTTCAGCCCCGCCCTTTTTAAAATATCCTGCTCCGTTCCCTTCTTCATTTCTTTGCTATGAAGCGGAACAATAACCTGCCTGCCAGTCCCCGGGTTCCGCAGCTTTACATGTGAACCATTTTGGCTTATGGAGATAAAGCCATTTTTCTTAAGCAATTTTATCATATCGGCTGGCTTCATCGGCATATTTATCAAAACCTCCCCTCCGTTTTGATTCTGAATGTATTTTATTACGTAATATTACGTATGTCAATATATTTCTGGAAATTTCTATCTCATGGCTATTTGTTTTTATGAGTTTTATGACTCAGCGATTCTCAGCTTCGCCATCAATGCCTCCTGCAGTGCCTGAAAAAGGTTTATACCGGCAGCCATCGCTCCCTCGTTCAGTCGTTCTTCTCCAGAATAAGTTCTCCAGAAATGCCGCCTTCCCGGGTTTCTTCAACCCGGATGGTAAGCGGTACATCCTCCTGCGTGTCTTTTTGCCGGGCTTCCTGAGGAATGTCCTCCTGCGTTCCGTTCCACCGATCTGACTGCGGTACATCCACCTGCGTTTTTCGCAGAACCAGCAGTGCGCGGCCTTCAAAGAAATGGCAGCATCCGGTCGAATAATCATCCCCGCTGGTCGGGCTTCCGGAGCCAAATCCCTCAAGCCGTGCGGCGCCATTGATAACGCAGCGTGTCTCGGCCTGCCAGTCCGGCACACGCCTGCCATTCCGGTCGACCGCCTCAGCACGAATCACCAGAATGTTCTCCCGGCACGGGAAGCTTTCGGGAGTTTTCTCCGGCGTCAGCCGGATCGACACTGCTCTTCCAGAGGTCGTAAGCGAGCTGCTTTCCGCCGCGCTCCCGCCGCGGTAGTTTACCACTTCCAGCTCGCCAGACTCATAGGTCAGCGGGACCGAGACAATCCCGCTCTCCGGGACTGCATTCCGACCGATGGTTTTGCCGTTTACTTTTATCTCAACCTCCTCTGCGTCGCTATAGATATCCGCGCGGATCTCCTCTCCCTCATATCCCGGCCAGGTATAGCTTTCATATACATCCGCCCAGCCCCAGCTGGAAATGGCTTCCTTTTTGCCCGTGTGTTCCGGGTGCAGAACCGTGATCACCGGTGCGCTGTCCATCTTCCACAGCAGGCGGCGGAATTTTCCCTGCGGACGGACAAATCCGCAGATATCAAAATCCCCGCAGTTTCCGGTATGCCAGGGATAATTGCAGAACAGGCCGCCGTCCTGGTCATAGAAAGCATGTCCGATCCCGCTCTCCCCAAGGTAATCCATCGCCGTCCAGGTAAAATCACCGATCACATATGGGTGCTCCATCGTGCGCTCCCACACCTGCTTCATCGCCTTCGGATAGCTTTCTGTTCCGACAATAATCCTCTCCGGAAAATCATTTCCATCCTGCTCATAGCGGTCGTCCAGATAATTGTAACCGACCACATCCAGATCCTTCACAAAATCCGCCGTGATCACGCCCCAGTTTTTTGTCACTTCATCTGCCTGCGCAAGGAACGCCTTTACCTCATCTGGCAGACCGGCAAAATCGATCTCTTCCCCACTACCGAAAATATTTGCCAGAATCCCGCCGAACTCGCCGGCATCCAGAAATACCGCACACACACCATTGGTAATCGCTCTGGTGTCATCGAGGCTGAGGACATAAGCACACATCGCAGCAGAAATTTCCGGTCCGTTTCCGCTTCCGTCCCGCTCACCGATTTCATTGCCGATGCTGTACATAATTACGGAAGGATGGTTGCGGTCACGCAAGATCATGGACGCCAGGTCTTCCTTCCAGCACTTCTCAAAATACAGATGATAGTCGGCCGCATTCTTCTTTGCCCTCCAGCAGTCAAACGCCTCATCCATCACCAGCATCCCCAGCCGGTCACAGGCGTCAAGCAGGGCCGTACTCGGCGGATTGTGGCTGGTGCGGATCGCGTTGTAGCCGTTTTCCTTTAACAGACGCACCCGGCGGTATTCCATCACGTCAAATGCACAGCTGCCCACAACTCCGTTGTCATGATGGATACAGCCGCCTTTGAGCTTCACCGGTTCCTCATTCAGGCAAAAGCCGCGTTCGCGCGTAAAAGAAAGTGTGCGGACGCCGAAAGACACCTCTTTTTCTTCCAGAAAGTCTGTTTCCTGAGAATCCGTTTGCCGATCATCTGTCCCCTGAATATTCTCTTTCTGAGCTTCCGTTCCCTGAACATCCGTTTTTTCTCGGTTTCCAGATTTACGCACCTGAACCTTTGCCGTATACAGATAGGGCTTATCGAGGTTCCAGGGAATCAGATCCTCTATAGAAAATTGAAACGCACACGTTGTTTCCGCAGACGCTTTTGGCATAAAGCAAAAATCTTCCTTCTGTTTTCCTTCATCCTGTGTGCGGCAGGCCACCTGTTTTGTTTGTTCCTTTTCATCTGTCCCATGGCAAGTCACCTGCTTTGTCTGTTCCTCTTCATCCGGAACATGACAAGCCACCTGCTTTGTCTGTTCCGCCACAGTCTTCCCATCCTCATCCAGAATCGAAAGTGTTACTTCCCGTTTTACGTCGGCAGCATTTAGTAATGTATTTGTCAGCGTCACCTCCACCCAAATGGTCTGCAGATCCGGCGTGCGGACGCTAACTGACCAGGGCGCCAGATAAATCGGTTCCCCCTCCAGCAGACGGACATGGCGGTAGAGACCGCTTCCGGAATACCAGCGGCTGTTTGGATGCGAATCGTTTTCAACAACAATTTTCAATTTATTGTCTTCACCGAATTTCAGCCATTTTGTCAGATCCGCATAAAACTCCGTATACCCATAGTGATGCAGCGCAGCCATACTGCCATTGATCCAGATTTCAGTGTTCCCATAGGAGCCTTCTACCAGCAGCAGGAACCGGTGCCCTTTCTGTGAAGCATCCAGTTCAAAATGCTTTTCGTAGGTACCAATTCCTCCCTGGAAAAAACCGCCTGCACCTTCTGTCGGAGCATCCGGCGTCCTCTTCGTAGAAATCATAAAATCGTGCGGCAGGTCGACGGTTTTTTTATAAGCAGTACCATTTGCGTCCTGATACGCATTTCCGCTGGAATACGCAAACGCCCATCCCCTGTTAAAATCATGTGTAACCATTTCGTTTCCTCCTGTTTTCTCTGTAGAAATCATTCGTCATAATGCATTCATTCTCAGACAATTAACTCTGTCCTCTTTGTTTTAATAAGTATAATACATTTCTTTTCATTGCAACAGGGGTATCTTGTCATAAAATCCTCGATTTTTTGTGTAAAACATGGCAGTCCTGATCACCTTTTGGTATGTTTTCAAAATTCAAAAAAGAGACGGGGCTTTCGCCCCGTCAGTACCGGAAAAATCTTTAATTCACACATCCCTTGCACTGAACACAAACTGCAAGATAACCTGTACTTCGATCTCCTTTACTCTACTTCGATCATCTGAGCATCTTCCTTGCGGATGGAAAGCTCGTAACCGCGGACAGTCACCTGCACAGGATCGCCGAGCGGCGCGACCTTGCGCACATAAATGTCGATGCCTTTTGTTACTCCCATGTCCATGATTCGTCGTTTGACAGCTCCCTCTCCGTGAATCTTGACTACCTTTGTTGTCGCCCCTACCGGGACATCGCGCAATGTTTTCATTTAAAAGTTCCTCCTTTCATTTTACAGAATCTGTGGCAAGGAGGGGTGCTGCGTGCCAGTGGCACGCGTTAGGCACCGACCGAAGCGAAGCGAAGACCGCTTGCGGGAAGATCCCCTCGCCGGGTGGCATCCCACCCAAAGAGCGGGTGGGATATCCCTTGCCATCTACGCACCTGCCCCATCGCCGAAGGCGATTTAATTGCAGGTGCTCCAGTTCAATAGAAGCGCTGAATTTATGATTACAAGCACAGAGCCTGCGTTGTGCACCAGTGCGCCCACAATCGGGTTCAGTATGCCTGTGATTGCAAGGATGATCGCGATAAAGTTGAGTGTCATGGAGAATGTCATATTTAGCCGGATGGTTGTCATCATCCGTTTGGAGAGTGCTACGAGATGGGGCAGCTCTTCCACCTTATCGTCTACAAGCGCGATGTCGGCGGCGTCCACCGCAATATCACTCCCGATGCCGCCCATGGCAATCCCAATGTCCGCTTTTTTCAATGCCGGCGCATCGTTGACGCCGTCGCCGATCATGCAGACCGATTCCTGCTTTTTCTGATAAGAGCCGATCCATTTCAGTTTATCCTCCGGCAGGCATTCCGCATGGACTTCCTCGATATGCAGCTGCCCGGCAATCGAGGCGGCAGCTTCTTCATTGTCTCCGGTGAGCAGGACCGGCTCTACGGAAAGTTTCTTGAGCTGGTCGATCATGGAAACACTGTTCTCCCTCGGAGTATCGGCAAGGACGAGAAATCCGGTCAGATGATCGTCTGCACTCACATAGATCACTGTGCAGCCTTGTTTCAGGTAAGTTCCGGCTTCCACAAGCACTGTATCCGTGACCGCCGTGCTCTTTTCTGCTATTCCCTTTTCCGCTGTTTCCTTTTCTGTCAGGTTCTTTTTTGCCTGGTCTTTTTCCTTCATTCTTTGTTTCGCTATGGTCTTTTCCGCCGGATTTTCCCCCACCAGGTCCTTTTCTGCCTGATCTTTTTCCGCCTGGTCTTTTCTCACTATTCCTGTTTCCGCCATCATTTCAAAATTACCGGCCAGAATCTTTACCCCATTGACTACAGCGGAAACACCGCGCCCCGGCAGCATGGCAAACTGGTCGCAGGAGGGAATGTCTTTTCCCGTCTCTGCACGGTAGTTCTTTACGATTGCCCTGCCAAGCGGATGCTCGGACAGCTGCTCCGCAGCGGCGCAGGAAGCATAGATTTCTTCCGAAGTCACTCCCGGCAAAATGCTTTTTGCACAAATGACCTTCGGCGTCCCATAGGTGAGGGTCCCTGTTTTATCAAATGTAATCTTTCCTGCCTTCGCCAGACGTTCCAGCGCGTCTCCTTCCTTTACAAGGAAACCGTGCTTCGTGGCATTTCCGATGGCCGCCATGATCGCCGTCGGCGTCGCCAGTACCAGCGCGCAGGGGCAGAACACTACCAGAATCGTCACGGCCCGGATGATCTGCCCGGTCAAAAGCCAGGTGATTGCGGCGGCAGAGAGCGCGATCACCACAATCCAGGTCGCCCACCGGTCTGCGATACCCACAATTTTTGCCTTCCCGGCATCTGCGGACTGCACCAGGCGTATCATCCGCTGGATGGAGCTGTCTTCGCCTACCTTTGTCGCTTCCATGTCAAATGCGCCGAACTGGTTGACAGTTCCAGAGGAAACCTCATCCCCGGCAGCCTTATCTACCGGCATGGACTCGCCGGTCATCACCGCCTGGTCGATCGAGGTCTGTCCGGAAAGAATCACGCCATCCACCGGAACCGTCTCCCCCGGAAGAACCCGAATCTTATCCCCGACTCTGACCTGCATGGAAGGGACGATCGTCTCCTTCCCGTCCGCAGCGAGTATCCGGGCCGTCGTCGGGGTCAGCTTTACAAGCTTTTCAATGCCGCTTCTCGCTCTCGCCACCGTCAGCTCTTCCAGAAGTCCTCCAAGCTGCATGATGACCGCCACCTCACCGGCGGCAAAGATTTCTCCGGTGATCACAGAAGCGATCAGAGCGATGGAGACCAGTACATCCGCTTTTATGTCAAAGGCCGTCACAAGGCCGATGATGGCTTCCATAATGATCGGGATCCCGCAGAACACAATGGCAATCCACGCCATATCAAAAGGAAACAAAGTCCATCCGGCCAGGCTGCATAATACCGCCGCCCCTGATATCACAAGTAAAATGATATCCTTTTTCATTCCTCCCAGCTCTGATAACCATTCAAGTCTGGAAATCACTGCTTTCATAATAAATTTCATCCCTCCTGCCCGCTCTTTTATACCTATGGGGGTATGGGCTTATTATACATATAGGGGTATGGGATTGTCAAGTGTTTTATGTGTAAATCAGGAATGTGACGCTTAAGGTGATGCTTACGCTTACAGATTGGTGTGCTGCGATACCGCACGCAATTTCTGCCGCATCCATGCGGTGTCCAGAAATAGTCTGGGATTTTCCTGTCAGCCATGCACACAAGAAAAAAAGCAGCCATGAAGGACTGCTTCTTAATAGAAAAATGGAAATGCCGCCCCGGCGAGGGGGCAAAACCCGGCGAGGTCAAATTTAAAGATATGACTATGTTTTTAAAGCAGCTTCAGCCCATATTTGCAAATCGTTCTACTGCTTTTGTGAAGTCAGCAATCGTCTTGTCGGCATCTCCATGCTCGATTCCGTCACGCACGCAATGCTGAATATGCCCTTCCAGAACGACCTTGCCGCATCCGTGCAGAGCGGATTTCGCCGCATTGATCTGCGCCAGAATGTCTTCGCAGGGTATGTCCTCGTCCACCATCCGGTCAATCGCCTGTACCTGACCGATTATTTTCTTTAATCTGCGATGCAGATTTTCTGCGTCCATGCATTGTCTCATGCCACTATCTCCTCCTCATAATATAACTTACAAGAAGTTCGCCGCGCTTGCGGGGCGCTGGACATCCAGTGGATGTCCGTTTAGCGCCGACCGAAGCGGAGCGTAGACGAACTTCGTAAGTTAACGAGCAGCTGCTTTTGCTGCGAGTAATATAACTTGCAAGAAGTTCGCGGCGCTTGCGGCAGCGAACTTCGCAAGTTAACGACAGGGTTCTGCGAAGCAGGTTCCTGGAGTATGTCCAGGGCTACTGAACGTAGCCGAAAAACTCATCTCTGCCCATGTACATAAGGGTGTATGTGCACATGATAAAGCACTTTGAAAGGTTTGTCAATCATCGCAGGCGAGCATGAGTTCTTGTTTTTAGCTTTTTAAGTCCACCGTATGAAGTGAAACACGCGAAACCGCGAAGATAGAGCTAAGTGTGAAAATTATAATTCAAAAAAGAATGGTCCGGCTTGGGTCAAGCCAGACCATTCTTTTTTCAGCACATCGCATGTTATGAAGCAAAGTACTCTGCCGGATATCTTTTTCGGATGCTTTCTTCATCTACCTTATAGCGGGAAAGATGCTCTTTCATGCAGCTCTGGGCCAGCTCCTCATCCCGCTGCTCCACTGCGGAGCAGATCTTTTTGTGATCGTCCACAATTTTCAGCTCACGAACAGCATGTAGTGCCATCTGGCGAATCCGGTCAAAGTGAATCGAATAATCTCTGAGCATATTCCAGGTATTCATCTTTCCGGCAATCCGGAACAGTTCCCGGTGAAACTCGTCGTCCAGCTGCATCATTTTTCTCGAATTATCTATATTGAATTCCTGAAGCATGACATTCTCGCGCAGGATCCGCACATCTTCTTTTGTCGCTTTCTGGCAGGCCAGCTGCACGGTCACTGCTTCGATAATGCTGCGGGTGAACTGCGTGTCCTCTGCGAACGTGTAGTCAATCAGGCTGATCCGGCTTCCTCTCTGCGGGTAAATCTCTACCATTTTTGCCCTGGCAAGATCCATCAGGGCCTCCCGCACCGGAGTACGCGACAGTCCCAGCTCTGACGCCAGATCCTTCTCGCTGACCATGCTTCCCGGTTCCAGATCCAGGTTGATGATATTCTCCTTCAATGTACGGAGTGCGTAATCCCTTCCCGTCTCTCCCGGTTCACGCTCTTCAATATACATATTCTGTCTCCTTCTCAATCCTGCGCCACAAAATCCTCTCTCATTGGTGAAAAGATGTCCAGCAGCACACCCTTTTGCAGGCAGACACAGCCATGGACGATGCCGTCCTTTTTCAGCATGCTGTCCCCCGCATTTACAATTCTTTTTTCTCCGTTGATCTCAAATTCAAACTGTCCGCTGACCACATAAGTGATCTGCGTGTGCGGATGATGGTGCAGCGCTCCGACGGCACCGGCCTCAAACTGATTTTCCACGATCATCAGTTCGTCCGTATAGGCAAGTATTTTCCGCACCACGCCCGGCCCGGTCTTTTCCGCATCAATCGCAGCATATTCATTCCAGATTCTGTCCTTTACAGACTGCATATCGTTCCTTCCTCTCATTTTTTTGCCGTCCCGGCTGGCATTACAGGATTGCAAAAGGGCAGCCGCCCTCGCTGACTGCCCACACGCAATATTCCTTTACCGTTTCCGTTTGCCGGAGGTCTGGTTTTCGGAAGCATAGACATGGGCTTTGACGTAACTGTAAAATTCTTCTTTCTCATCTCCAAGCACCCGGTCCGTCAGCATATAACCATGACCGCCTCCGGTAAACAAAATAATCATATTACCTTCCCTTTTAGCACCCTTTATTTTTTTCCACGGAATCTGCTCCTTTTTTTCACCAAGCGTAACCTCCAGACCATTTTCCGCAAAACGAAGCTCTGTCCCCTGCGGAATCATTCTCATCTGGGCCTTTGCTTTCATCCAGACACCCAGCGGATGAAAAACAGGAATGATCAGGCAGAGAAAAAACAGGGCGGCCTGCCAGTTCACATTTACCTCATTCCAGAACCGCACCGACATCGCTATCATGGCCACACCAAATACGACGTTGCACACCCCGATCAAAGAATGGTAAGTATGATACATGGATAAAAGCCAAAGGTCCAATGTGCGAATCTCACACTTAAAGGAATATGTCTTTTTCATTTCATCACGTCCCAAGCAAGTTCGGCAGGAACAGGCTGATCTGCGGAATAAAAGTAATCATCAGCAAAACAACAATCATGCAAAGATAGAACGGCAGCGTTGCTTTTACAACCTTCTCCATTTTTACCTTGCCGACTGCGGAACCGATAAACAATACCGCCCCTACCGGCGGTGTCAGCAGGCCGATACCGCAGTTCAGCACTACCATAATACCGTACTGGATCGGGCTGATTCCGATAGACTGGGCAATCGGAAGCAAAATCGGCGTAGAGATCAGGATAATCGGCGCCATGTCCATGATACAGCCCAGGAACAACAGGATCAGGTCAATCAGCAGTGCGATGATGATCGGATTGTCCGTGATGCCAATAATCGCGTTTGCAGCCAGATCCGGCACATGAAGCAGCGTCAGGCAATAGCCGAACGCGCTGGAAGTCGCAATCAGAATCAGAACGATGGACAGTGTGTCAATGCACTGCTCCAGAGTCTGCCACACGCCCTTCCATGTCAGCCCCCGATAGACATAGACACTGACAATCAGACTGTACACAACCGCAATAGCTGCCGATTCAGTCGCTGTAAACCAGCCGCCGACAACGCCAACGACAACGATTATGACCGCCGCCAGAGCCCAGACTGACTTGATAAACTGTTTTCCCAGCCTTTTCAGGCTGAATTTCTCGCCCTTCGGATAATTTCTTCTCTTCGCGATGATATAGGAGCCAACCATCAGGGAAGCTGCCAGAAGAGCACCCGGAACATACCCGGCGAGGAAAAGGCTTCCAACGGAAACGCCGCCCGCCGACATCGCGTAGATGACCATGTTGTGGCTCGGCGGAACCAGAAGTCCCTCACAGGAGGATGTAATCGTTACAGCCACTGAAAAATCATCGTCATAGCCCTGGTCCACCATCATAGGGATCAGAATACTTCCGAGGGAAGCCGTATCTGCCGCGGCGGAGCCGGAAATACCTCCAAAGAAGTAAGAAGCTACGATGTTTACCATCGCCATACCGCCTGTCATCCAGCCGACGATGGAATCAGCCAGCGCAATCAGCTTTTCCGATATACCTCCCGTCCCCATCAGGCATCCCATCGTGATAAAGAACGGCACCGCCATCAGGCTGAAGGAATTGATTCCTTTGACCATCTGCTGGCAGAGCACGGAAAACGACATTCCCCGATACCACAGGCACAGAAGTGTTGAGATTGCTACCGCATAGGCGATCGGAAAACGGATAACAATCATGATCAGAAAGCTGATCAGCAGAATCAGAATCGCCATGGTCTGTTCATTCATGCTTCCACCTCCTTAAGCAACAGCTTTTTTGCATGGTTATAAAGAGCCTCGACCTCGAAAAAGATCATCGCGGCTCCGGCCACCGGAATCGGCAGATACAGCCAGAATCTGGAGAGCGTCGGAATACTCGTATAGTATCCCTTCGTCCCAAGCGTCGTTGCAAACTGCCACCCCACCACGAGCATAATGATTGCCAGGATCAGCACGCACACATCCGAGATCACGTCCAGAACAACAATAAGGCCCTGCGGCAGATAGCGGTCAAGCGCGGTCATACGGATATGTGCTCCGCGGCGGATTGCCAGAGACGCGGATAATACCGCCATATAAGCCATCAGCGTCAGTACGATCTCCTCCGTCCAGGCCGGATCCGGGATAAAGGAAATATATCTTCCGGCCACGCTGACCGATGTGATCGCGACATCCGCGGTCAGCAAAACCTTGCAGATAAATAAGACTACTTTGTATACAATATCAAAAAAAGGCTTGATTCTGTCCGCCTTTTCAAAAAAAGCCTTCACAGAAATACCCTCCTTTCCTAAAGCAGATTCATGACCGGATACAGGAACGATTTTCTTCCCTGTCCGCCCGCGCCGGCCGTGAATGGCAAAACCACTGATTTCCCTTCGCAGCCGTACACATCAAACGAGGAGCACCGACCAGTCCTGCGCAAGCCTGTATCTGTGCTCCCCGCCTGAGATTCCGTTCGAGCAGTCACCGATTCATCATTTTCATTTGCAAAAGCCCGAATCATCTCTGTCTTTATTTCATTATTTCAGCACCGGAGTGATTTCTCTTTCAATCACTGCGTTTTGAGTCCCTTTCACCCCGGCGCACCGTTATTGGTCACTCGGCACTTGCAAGATCAAGGATTTCCTGATAAAGATCTTCGTATCCGGCGATATTCTCAGAAACTACGTCCGATACTGCTTCCTGCCATGCTGTCAGATCTTCTACTTCAACAACAGTCACACCGCTTTCGATGAGCTCCGCAAGGACTTCCTCTTCGGTGGATTCTGAATTCGCACGGTTCTGCTCCTGCGCATACTCTCCAGCCTCGATCAGGATCTCCTGCTGCTCCTCGGTCAGAGAATCCCATGTGGAATCTGTGATAATAACTTCCGTAGCGCCCATGGTATGGCCGTCAAGAATCAGGTACGGAGCCACTTCATTAAAGGAATTGGACTGATAGTTCGCAATCGGCTGTTCCGCGCCGTCTACTACGCCGGTCTGCAGTGCGGAGTACAGTTCAGAGAAGGATACCACCGTAGCAGAAGCGCCAAGGCCTTCCACAAGACCGGTCATAACCGGGTCACTCGATACGCGAAGCTTCAGACCTGCCAGATCCTCAATGCCTGAAATCTCATTTACTGTAAAGAAATGGCGGAAGCCTTCCTCACCATAGAACAGTCCTCTGACGCCGCTGCCATTCTCAGACGGCTCAAGCAGGAACTCTTCTGCCAGCTCTGATGTAGCGAATGCCCAATAATGTTCTCTGCTCTCAAAGGTATACGGAAGGGAAAGAAGCATGGACTTCTCTCCGCCGTAGGATGTCAGTGAAAATGCGGAAATACGCGCGATGTCAATCGTACCTACGCCGCCCATCATGTCATCCAGGAAGTCCTGCTCAGCGCCAAGAACACCGCTCGCCTGAATATCGATCACAATCGTGCCGCCGGAAAGCTCCTCTACCTTGTCTGCAAAGTCCTGAGCCATCTGTCCTGAAATCGAATCCAGCGGGTTCACCTCTGCGTAGGTCAGTGTGATCGTGTCGTCTGCGGATGCCATCATGGGAGTAAGCGCGGTAACTGCCATCGCTAAACTCATCGCTGCTGCTAAATACTTTTTCTTCATTCTGATATCCTCCTTCTGAATGTCTGTCCGCCAGCGGCTTCTCCCGGGCCGGACAAAGAGTACGGCAACACGAAGCATTTGCCGTATCATGTTAAGTTGTAAGCTTATTGTAACACTGGTATACTAGTTTATCAATTGGCATTATTTCACAGAGTTTTCATCGTTTTTTTATCTATTATTCACAATCGTTTTATAATTTTCATTCTTTTTTTATATATGTTAAATAGTTGTCATTCTTTCGACGACTGTCAGGATGTGCAGGAATCGTGCAAATATAAGCCTTTTTTGCCAGCAGATTTTCCCGAATCGGGCAGTTGTACACTTTTCTCCCCTTTAATCTTCCTCACGCACACGGTTTACCAGCATGGCAAACACAAGCAGGCCCACACAGGGCACAATGTTGGAAGCCATCCCCGCCGCAAGAGAGACCTGTTCTGAGATAAGCCCCGCGATCCACGGCATAACAACGGCGCCGATCCCCGCAACCGGAAGCATGACGCCGATACTGGCGGCGCTTGTCATCCGCCCGGCACCAGCGACCGCCGTCGGGTTCATCCCCGCCATCGAAAACGCGAACAGCAGCAGCATTACGACAGCTGGTGTCTGACTATGTACCAGCATCAGTCCAAGGTAAAACACAATGCAGCCCAGACTCATTCTAATCATAGCACGGCAGGCGTCTTTGACAGGAAAAACAAAAGCAATCAACAGTCTTCCGAGCAGCGTAGCCGCCCACATCACGGTAACCGTATAGGTACTGAAGGCACCGGAAATGATGCCGCTGCCCTTAAAATAAGTCACCATCCAGCCGTTGACACTGTATTCCGCCGCATTCTGGCAGAAAATCAGGCCGGTCAGAAGCCAGAATTTCCTGCTTCTCAAAAAGCTCCAGTCCGTCCGCCCTTTTGCCCGCTCTCTGTCTGATCCTTTTCGCCGGGCTGTGTTCTGCGCCTGTTCCTTCACATGACCGCTTTCCCTGCCGTTATCTGCCGCTCCCATCGGCGTCAGAAGGAATGTCATCCAGAGGATCAGTCCAAAGGCGCTCAGCAGGAACATCGGAATGAAGCTTCCGGCTTTCGCGGCAGCTGCTATGAAGAATGGGCTAAGAAGCGCGCCACAAGCATAGCAGGCGTGCATGATATTCATTCCTCTGGTACGGTCCGGAGAGTTGTCTCCCACAAGGATCGTGCAGGTATTGAGTGTACAGCCTTTCGCCAGGCCTACAAGCAGAAACGAAATCATCAGAACCGTCATCCATCCGGAGAGTCCCATGACCAGATAGCCGATCGCATATCCGGCCGTCAGAATCGTCACTGTCAGTCTTGTGCCGATTTTTGATGGCAGGAAGCCTGTCAGAAATCCTGAAATCAGATTTCCGATACTCATCAGCGACAACAGCGTACCAGTCATCCCATAGGCAAAGCCGTAACTCTCCTGTAAAAGACTGACCACGATACTGCTGCTGATCGCGCAGACCCCGCTGAGTGAAAAAGCCAGAAGTCCTGCATTTCTCTGTTTTAAATTAAAGTTCGCATCCATCCGCTCGTGTTACCTCCTGAGATCATTCCCGGGCAATGTGTTCATGATTTATAATACCTCAATTTTGCACCGATGTACTTTATCCTTTCGGTAGTATCCGATACCAGTCAGGATAATCCTGCCGGTTGTCTTCGGCTGCTCACCGATCTTTCCCTGAAATTTCAGTGCGTAATTCTTATCCTTGATCTGCTTCAGCGCAGTTTCCGGATTCGTTCTATTTTGCAGGTATGTTCTTTACTGTTTTTATCATACTTCACACCCACAAGTAATATTTCACCAGTATATCGTTCCAGACAGGCCACATAATCCTGTCTGCGAATCTGATCGAGAGCTGTTTTTACAGATTTATTCCATTTCAGCTCGACAATCATTGCAGGAGCGCTGCAGTTACGGTCAGGCACGAATACCAGATCAGCAAATCCCCTGCCTGCTGGCATTTCACGAACTATGGTATAACTTCTTTTCGCCGAATAGTATGCCAGCGAGATCGCACAGGAAAGAGAGGTTTCATCACATGTCCATACTTGCTCGTCAAGTATGGACGAAGGCAGCGCCAATCGCGAAGCGATTTTCAATTGCGCGGCTTTCCCGTTGTATTGCAAAACCGACGCATTATCTGAAAATCACTGTTATCTGGATTCAAATAAATACCCATCTTCTCACCTCCGCCTGACAGGCAGAAATCTGCATTCAGAACTGCCTGACCACTATTCCGAACCGCCTGCTCACTTATCGTAAGAATAGCACAGATAAGCCTTGCAATCAATGAAAAAATATAAGGTCTATTCTATTCCCCGCAGGTAATATGATAAGCAGCCCCTTCTGCGTAATTCTCCGCTGAATATGCCACGCCGTCCACTGTCAGTGTCGCGTCCCCGGCCAATACGATGGAGGAATCTTCACTGACCCTTAAGGAATCGACAATCGAAGTCCCGGTGATATACCAGACGGAGCCGTCCGTAAGGGACATGAACTGGCCATGGATCAGGTGTATCGATATCTGCTGGTAGGAGGGATGCCGGAAGCCGCAGACAGTTACATTGAAAACGGCAGCCTGTATGATGCCAGAGAGATATTGAACTTGCTTTTCTATAAAAAACGAGTAGAATATAGTCTGGCGGACATAAGGCCGCCAGACTGAAAGGAGGCATTTTCATCATGAAATGCAATATGAAAAAATATATTTCCATGTTTCTTTCCCTGATGCTTGTTCTGGTGTTTGCCGCAGGATGCGGGATAACAGCCAGCTCTGAGGAAAGCGAAGCTGCTGCCGGGACCGGCGCGGGGGAAGGTTCGGCTGAAAATGACACGGGCATGTCGTCAGTCGAAAATTATTATCTTGTAACAAACGTATACGGCGACGGACAAAAGCCGTGGTATCTCGTGATTGAGTACAGTTCAGAAGTCGATCCGTCCACTGTCTCAGCTGATGATTTTGAGATTGATGACTATGACATCGCTGCTGTTTACACAAATTCGGAGGCTGTCCTTCCTGATGACAGCACCGCCGGAAATTATGTGCTGATTGAAATCTCCACCGATTATACGACCTCAAACTACGGAGGAAGCGGCTCTGGCGGCGGCGGTTCTTATGGGGACACTTCCAGGGGAAATATGGAAACATCCGAAGACAATGAAAGGCCGGATTCCGCTGATTTTGATAATGCAGAGTCCGAATCCAGTGATATCGGCTTTGCGTCTGACGATGTAGAATTCGAATCCGGGGACATTGACTTTGCCTCTGATGATGGGGAATTTGAATCTGGTGACATTGACCTTGCCTATGATGATGTGGAATTCGAATCCGGGGATACGGACTTTACTTTTGGCGACAGGGAGTCCCGATCTGGTGATCTGGATGATTCCAACTCCAGTGAAAGAGGCGACCGCTCTGGCATGGGCGGCTTCGACGCGTCTGAAAAGGCAGGAGAATCTTTGCAGAGCGGAGACGGCAGCAGCAGAGGCTCCATGTTCTCCTCCCTGTCTGCCCTCAGCAATCAGCTGACGGTTACCTTCAGGCAGACCGGAGATATTGCATTCTCAGATGGAACCACTCTGGATGCGTGGGATGAAAGCTGCACCACAGATTATGTGGATAATGTGAATCTTCTGGTTGAAAACTTTTCCCAGTATACGTTTACCCTCTCTGACGGCACCACCATGATGTACAGCCTTTATCTGCCGGAAAATTACGACGAAGCCACGGAATATCCGCTCGTCCTGTTTATGCCGGACGCCACGGGAGAAGGAAGTGACGAGTACCTCGCCCTGACAGAAAGCCTGGGAGGCGTGATCTGGACGACAGAAGAATGGCAGAGCAAGCATGAAACCATCGTTCTTGTTCCGCAGTATGAAGATTCCAATACCGAAGACCCGGCTTATACTATGGAGCTGGTGACAGAGATTGTCAGCCAGTACAGCGTGGATACGTCAAGAGAATATCTTGTCGGGCAGTCTTCGGGAACCATCCGTTCCATCAAGCTCCTCATTGACTATCCGGGTGAGTTTGCGGGCGCTCTTCTGGTAGCCGGGCAGACCGATTCCGCCTATACCGATTCCATTTCCGACCTGTCCACGCAAAATATCTGGATGATCTGTTCGGAAGGGGACGCAAGAGCCTATCCGGGAATGACCGAAATCACAGAAGCCGTGGAGGCGGAAGGCACCGAAGTCACCATCGCCCAGTGGTCCGCCGCTCTTACCGACGAAGAGCAGGAGCAGCTTGCAGCGGAACAGGCATCTGCGGGAACGACGATTAACTGGACCATATTTGACACCGGAACCGTGATGAGGGATGACGTGACCTCCACAGACGCCACAGAACACATGAACACCTGGCGCGTTGCATACGATCTGGACACCGTCCGCGAGTGGCTGTTTGAGCAGACAAAGTAGCATTTACAAAGCAGCTGTGAGCTGCTCATTGTCATTGGATAGGGGGAATTCTTATCCCCCTATCCGTTTTTTTCGAGTTCTTCCACTGCACGGCAGATCCGCAACAGTTCCTTACTCATTATTCATCCTTCTTTGACCATTTAAGCGAAAAAATTAGCGGGCGAAGGAACTGTTTCAGAGCTTTCGGTGAACCTTTGCGCATTCTTTGAACCGTTACGTAATCTTTGACCCGTGACACAGTCTTTCCAGATAGCGTGTTAATATTTCCGGATCTGTTCAATTTTGCAGGTATGTTCTTTACTGTTTTTATCATAATTCACGCCCACAAGTAATATTTCACCGGTATACCGTTCCAGACAGGCTACATAATCCTGTCTGCGAATCTGATCGAGAGCTGTTTTTACAGATTTATTCCATTTCAGCTCGACAATCATTGCAGGAGCGCTGCAGTTACGGTCAGGCACGAATACCAGATCAGCAAATCCCCTGCCTGCTGGCATTTCACGAACTATGGTATAACTTCTTTTCGCCGAATAGTATGCCAGCGAGATCGTGCAGGAAAGAGAAGTCTCATCACATGTCCATACTTGCTCGTCAAGTATGGACGAAGGCCGCGCCAATCGCGAAGCGATTTTCAATTGCGCGGCTTTCCCGTTGTATTGCAGAATAGACGCATTATCCATATGAACCTTTGCAATTCGCCGTGCGATCTCCTCCTCCTTTTTGGCAACTGTCAGCCGGAGTAATTCCTCTGAATTGCGTATCGCGTCCATCACGTTTTCCCAGCCGCCGTCCTCTATGCAGTTAATAAACTCCTGACGCACTTCACTGTTTGGAATCATACAATTCACGCTGCTCAGGTCGTCCACCGGAAAACTGCCTGTGCCAGAATAATCTGCCGCATCCGTCAGGGTGCTGCCAATTCCAGAGTTCTCATCCACATTCCGTTTTATTTCGTTAACCGGCTCCTGCGTTCCTCGTTCCGTTGTCAGATACCCCAGATGAACCAGCAGGGTCAGCACATCATCCGCGCTTTCAAAGGTGGTCATATCATTCTGATACTTCATCGTGTTTACCGGAATCTTTTCTCCCGCTATCAGGCACTCCACTTTCATCCGCAATCCGTCATAATTCATCTGAATATACGGTTTTAAAGCCTCATAGGTCTCTGTCTGCGTCCAGTAGTTGCTGAAGGTTCCCCTCATAATGGATTCCACTACGGATTTCGGATTATAAACCGAAATCCCATTGACCGTATATCCGTCATACCACTTTTTCATCTCGTCATAAGATACCTGGTACTGCTCGCAGAGAGCCTTCACTTCCTCCTGTGTGAATCCGGTAAATTCTTCTATCGGCTTCGCATTCAAAATCGAATACTCATAAAACATATTCAAGGCCGAATGCTTTCCATATTTCTTGATCGGAAGAATTCCCGTCATATAAGTAAGTGCCACATAGCTCTGATCCTTCAGCAGATTTCGAAGAAAATCCAGGTATTTTTTCTGCGACTCCTCATCGTTCTTATGTGTCCGGAAGATACAGTCCCACTCATCAATGATAAAGATAAACGGAACCTTATATTTCGCGAAAACATCTTTTAAAGATCGTATCAGCTTTGTAGCATCAAAATATCTCACATCCGGGAATTCATCCGTCAGGTCAAACAGCACCGCCTTCTGAAGCATCCGAAGCATGTCATCCATATCCTCTGCATCTGTCAGAAAGCTCTGCATTTCAAGGCGTATCACGTTGTATTGATTCAAATGCTTTTTAAAATCTGTGTTTTCGGCAATCTTCAGATGGCTGAACATTGTTTCCGAATCACAGCCGCGGCTATAATATGCCGTCAGCATGTTCGCCGCCATCGACTTTCCAAAACGCCTTGGGCGGCTTACACTGATAAAACGCTGTTCTGTCAGTGCCATGCTGTTTGTAAATGCAATCAAATTTGTCTTATCTACAAATATTTTCGAGTTCAAAGCAATCTGAAAATCACTGTTATCCGGATTCAGATAAATACCCATTTTCTCACCTCCGCCTGACAGGCAGAAATCTGCATTCAGAACTGCCTGATCACTATTCCGGACCGCCTGCTCACTTATCGTAAGGATAGCACAGATGAGCCTTGCAATCAATGAAAAAATATAAGGTCTATTCCCCACAGGTAATATGATAAGCAGCCCCTTCTGCATAATTCTCCGCTGAATATGTCACGCCGTCCACTGTCAGTGTCGCGTCCCCGGCCAATACGATGGAGGAATCCTCACTGACGCTTACGGAATCGACAATTGATGTCCCGGTGACATACCAGACGGAGCCGTCCGTAAGGGACATGGAAACTGTGTTTGTTCCATTGCTGTTGATCATATTGGCTACATGTCCAAGGTCATAATATTCGCTGATGATAATGGAAGTATTCTGGTATTCCAGAAGAGCCTCATCCATCTCGCCGGCTTCCAGCGCATAACCATTTTTCTCATCACGGACATATTCGGAGCCGGTATAATCCACATGGATGGCCGTGGTCGGAGCCGCAGCACCGGTATAACTCGTATTGCTTAAGTTGACCGTCACACCGGTGCCGCCCAGCTGATATCCGGAGGCATTATAAATATTCCCGGCCAGGTTCTCCTCGTCTGTGAAGTTGAAAATCACAGAAGCCGATGAAGTCCCGGAGGATGCATCGGTATTCCATCCCGCAGATTCCGTATATTCCGTGTTAAATCCCGAGCTGCCGGTGCCGATCAGGCTGTCCTCATTATCCAGAAGCTGGATCAGGACATTGTTTCCGGCGCTGATTTCTGTATCGATAATATCGGCTGTAAAAGAAGTCAGGGAGCCGCCGGTTTTAATCAGAAAGCTGGTATAACCGGTGTTCAGGCTGGTCCCGCTGCCAAGGCTCAGCGTATTATCACTCTGATGAGCCATAAAGCCGAACGTCTCAGAATTGATCACACTGTTTTTGTCCGAACCGGAATAAGTATAGCTGGTCGTGCTGCCATCTGCATTCGTCAGCGTATATTCACCGGCCGTCAGAGTAGCGAAATCCATGGAGCCGCCGGTAAAAATAGCCGCGTAGGTACCGACATTCAGTGTGGCGCCCACCATATGCTCTTCGGCATTTCCGATCACATACGTGCCATAGCCGGATCCGTAATTGACCGTATAGGGATTATCCGCCGTCGTGATCTGCCCGCCGTCCTCCTGGATGGCCTGGTCTGTCTCGACCGCCTGCGTCAGCTCCAGGGTCGAATTGTAGACGTTCATCACCATACCGGAGCCGGAATCCGTTGAAAGGACTGCCCATAAAGCCGCCTTCGCAGTGCTGTCCAGGAAATTCAGAGTACTGTCCGTCCCCATCAGGTTTGAAGCCCGGCTGGTTCCCATGATGCCCAGTACCCAGGGCGGCGCGACCATCACACTCTGCTCATAGGTATTTGTATAGGAAGCATACAAGGTGCCGCCCAGCGCTTCTATCGAAGTATTTTTCACGGTCAGAGTCGCCCCGTCATCGGTAAACAGCGGCATGGTCGCCACTCCCGCGGTGGTAATCGTCGAATTGGAGAGCGTCACATCCGAATCCCCGAACACAGCGAGAGCCGTCCCTTTTCCGGTAAAATCGCAGGTATCCGAGCCATCCGCGTCCGTGTCAAGCACGATGCTGATATCATCAAAATCCACGTTTGCGCTGCTGACCACAATGCCGTTCATTCCGGATGTGCTTTCATTAATCACCAGCCCGCTGACAGAGTCATCCGAGTCATACGTTTCCACGGCTGTGAGGACATTGTCCTCGGAATCATTGCTTGTGAAGGATCCGAGCGCGGAGCCTTCGGAATCACTTTCTGCACCGGACATATCTTCTGCACCCACTTCGCCGCCCGGACCGCCATCAGCATCCGGCGCACCCCCGGCGTCAAAATCACTATCGCCGCCCGGTGTACTCCCGCTCCCAGAACCACCGTCGGCGTCCGGTGCATTCCCGCTCCCGGGGCCGCTGCCGTCATCCGGTGTATTCCCATTGCCGGAACCGCCGTTGGCATCCGGCACACTCCCGCTGCCGGGATCCCCGCTCCCGCCAGGTGCATTATTATCCGCATCCGATGTGCTCCCGCTCCCCGACGTTTCCTCGCTGCTGGCAGAAATTACATTCGAAGCGCTGTCTCCGGCTTCCGCTGCCCCGGCAGACACAGCAGTAACCAACGCCAGCGTCGTCAGAACCGCAGTCAGCCATTTCATTCTTTTCTTCATATTCCGCCTCCTGTTTTTGTTTCAATCCATGTCCGATATTATTATCGGCATGCGACATACATGCTTCCATCAAAGATCAAAGCATTGTGGTAACTGGAAAACACCAGAACAATTATGTATCAGCGAATCGTATCTTCGCCTTTTATAACGCTCCATGTTGTATTTATTTCGCGCAGCAATATACGCAAGTTTTACACTTCCGGACAACTCAGCCTCGTTACATGTCCACGATTTCCAACGGGAATCGTGGACGTAGGCCGAGCCATCGTGCGAAGCACGATTCTGCATGGCTAGGCTCTCCCGATACGCTTTTAACGGAGATTCTGTCGTATGAACAATAGCCAGCACTTTACCCACTGTGTCTTCATCTCCATCATAGGTAGCCTGCAGGATTCGGGCGGATTCTTTCTCTAATTCACGCATATAACTATATTTCGGCTCTGTCCGTATAATCCGGTCAAATTCAAGTTCCAGTTCTTTATTAGGTATCCGTACACAGCCATCGTAATAATTCAGATACAGCGACGTGGATATCTCCAAATGCGGCGCGTACAAATACGCGGAATCAGAAAATTTTGAGATCCTGCTTTTCGGCGTCTCCGTCAACGGCGGCCCCGTCACGGTCTATGACCTTGCCTGCGGCGATACCATCCCGGATGAAATCCTCGCCGCCCTCGCGGATGAATCCGTCACAAAATGGGCCTTCAATGCATCCTTTGAGCGCGTCTGCCTCTCCAACTGGCTGTACCATCACCGCCCGGAATATTTCAAAGGCTACAGCATTCCCGGCGATCCGGCCGGCAGCTATCTGGATCCGTCGTCATGGAAATGCACCATGATCTGGTCTGCCTATCTGGGGCTGCCGCTGAACCTTGCCGGTGCCGGCGCTGTCCTCGGCCTGGAGAACCAGAAGCTGACGGAAGGCAAAGACCTGATCCGTTATTTCTGTTCTCCCTGCAAACCGACCAAAGCAAACGGCGGACGCACCCGGAACCTCCCGCACCACGCCCCGGAGAAATGGGATCTGTTCAAAAAATACAACCTGCGCGACGTGGAAGTAGAAATGTCCATCCAGAAGCGCCTGTCAAAATATCCCGTCCCGGAACAGGTCTGGGGTGAATATCATCTGGATCAGGAGATCAATGACTGCGGGATCCTGCTGGATATGGACGTGGTCAATAACGCCATCGCCTTTGACGCGCGTTCCCGTTCTGCCCTGATGGAAACCATGCAGGACCTCACGGCGCTCGACAACCCCAACAGCGTCGCGCAGATGAAGCAGTGGCTTTCTGCCAACGGCCTGGAGACGGAATCCCTCGGCAAAAAAGACGTGGCAAAGCTCATCCCGGACACGGAAGGAGCCATCCGGGAAGCCCTGCAGCTCCGGCTGCAGCTGGCAAAGTCGTCCGTGAAAAAATACCAGGCTATGAAAAATGCCGTCTGCCGCGACGGGCGGGCACACGGAATGTTCCAGTTCTACGGCGCCAACCGATCCGGACGATGGGCCGGCCGCCTGATCCAGCTGCAGAACCTCCCGCAGAACCACATGCCCGACCTCGCGGAAGCCCGTGAGCTCGTCCGCACCGGAGATTATGATACGCTGCAACTTCTGTATGACGACATCCCGGACACGCTCTCCCAGCTGATCCGCACAGCGTTCATCCCCCGTCCCGGATATAAATTCGTGGTCAGCGACTACAGCGCCATCGAAGCCCGCGTCCTGTCCTACCTTGCCGGAGAAAAATGGCGATCCAGAGTTTTCGCGGAAGGGAAAGACATCTACTGCGCTTCCGCCAGCCAGATGTTCGGCGTCCCCGTGGAGAAACACGGCGTCAATTCCCATCTGCGCCAGAAAGGCAAAATCGCGGAGCTCGCCCTCGGCTACGGCGGATCCGTCGGCGCACTCAAGTCAATGGGCGCTCTGGAAATGGGACTGACCGAAGATGAGCTGCAACCACTGGTGGATGCATGGCGCTCCGCAAATCCGAACATCGTACAGTATTGGTGGGACGTAGATGCTGCGGTCAAAACCACCGTCAAACAGCGGATTACCACGAAAGTAGGCGACATCCGCTTCCAGTACAAAAGCGGCATGCTCTTCATCCATCTCCCGTCCGGCCGCACGCTCTCCTACGTCAAGCCAAAGATGGGGGAAAACCGCTTCGGCGGGGAATCTGTCACCTATGAGGGTGTCGGCTCCAACAAAAAATAGCAACGGATCGAGTCCTACGGACCAAAGTTCGTGGAAAACATCGTCCAGGCAATCTCCCGCGACCTCCTCTGCTTCGCCATGCAGAACCTGTCCTTCTGCTTCATCTGCGGCCACGTTCATGACGAAGTCATCATAGAATGCAGCCAGGACGTCTCCGTTGACGCGATCTGCTCCATCATGAGCCGTTCACCAGACTGGATGGCAGACATCCTGATCCGTGGGGATGGATATGAAACGGAATTTTACAAAAAGGACTGACCTCTCGGTCAGTCCCTAACATGATTCGCCCATTAATTCGCCCATTAATTCGCCCATTGATTCGCCCATTGATTCGCCCATTCGACTATGGGCGAATCCTTTACCTTCTATTTCAAAAAATAAACTTTGGACTTTGTTTTTCCATCACTAGCAAGTATGCCAAATTTTTCTGCCTTCCGGAGTAACGATCCAGCCGTTTTTATCTGTACATTTAACAATTCTGCAGCTGTATTACTCCTAATTTTATCATTCTGCTGTAAATATTCTATAATCACATACATCCTCTTCTGTTCAAGCTTAGACATATGTTCAGACAATATTTCCACTATTGATTCGCCCATTGATTCGCCCATTCGCCCATTGGCAAATCCTTCTCTGCATCGAATCGTTGTAATCAAATATGTCCTGTCTTCGTCTGTCTCAAATTCCGGTTCTGGCGAGCCATTCTTTTGCAACTCACGTAAAATCTTTGTAATACCTGTCGACTGCTTCTCAGACAGGTCAATGTCTTTTAAAAATTCACCAATCCGCCGATTTCGATATTTGCGAGCTCTTACTTTCCCAGCCGCAAACTTATCCATATCAATCCAGCGATACGGCCCCGGATAGTTGATAATCTGAATATAGTCCACATATATCCTGACTTCCACTGGTTCCGGATCCCGATATAGTTTGTGAAATTCTGCGTTAACCAAAGCTTCTTCCAAAGCATTATAGGGATAATTAAAATATCGCTCTGCCTTTGCTTCGCCCTGTATCTTTACAACCTTCTCCACAATTACATTGTTTTTGATATAGTCGAGAGCATCCCTGATCTGTTTCCAAATAGGACCAGTAAATGTTTTTTCCGTAAAATCATCCGATGCCTCTGCATCTTCATTATGAAACCAGACCAGGTCAATCTGCGCACCCGGAATCAGTTTTTCCGGATGATCCGCGAACATCAGGACCCCGATATTACGAATTTCATGATCCGTATCTGTTTCATTCGCCACTTCCAATGAAACTAAAATCTCCTCCAATGTCAGATTGTTTATCTCCTGTACCAGAGAGCTATTGCTCTCTCTCAAAAAATCTTCCACATAAGCACGCCGAATATGCTCAATCCCGGCGCGACGATTTACACGATCATCAAACGGCACCGAATTAAATTTATCAAAAAGCTCCGCTACTTCATCAGTCTTTGCAGCTGTAGTCAGCGATGCCGGTCGAATCCAATACTGCATCCTTTTATCGGCTTTTTTCCCTTTTTCAACGTATACATCCACAGGTGCCTGATAAGGGCCGCTATCACCGGCCGAACACCAGAGATAAAGTAAATACACGCCTGAGTCATGGTAATTTACCACCTCTATCTTTGGAATATATCTCGGTACAATTTTATTACAATATTGAAAAATTTCCTGCTGGATATCATCAAGCAATTCTTTTGGCACTCCGGCAAGAGGAAACTGCGGAATACCATTCTTTGCTTTTACACCAATAACAAGATAACCTCCATTCACGTTGGAATAATCATTCGCAAACGCGCAAATCGTGTGTATGATATCATTTGGGTTCCAACCTTCTTTATATTCTACGCGATTCTGCTCAACAACCCGGCCGGCCAGTAAGGTGTCTATTTTTAAAGGAATCATAATCGGCTCTCCTTAAACATAAATATATTTCTTTTGCGAAAATATTATCGTTCTCTTTAACTGACAACACTCTCGTATAATAAGTATCCAAAAAAAGTGCATAGTCCACCTCTCCTGTGCTGGTAGGGAATTCCCGAACCACAACACCCAGCGCTGCTGTTAAATTCAGTTTTCTTAAATCTTGTATTATCCATCCAGACTGCAATAGCTTCTTGTCAATTACTTTCCTCGCCCGGTTCTCTGGGGTCATGGCTCGTTCACCCATCTTTCAGTAAACATCTCCAAACATATCAATAGTTCCACATTATTCATGATCGTATAACGTATTTATTCCCCTATAATTAGCACTCATTTTATCACATAGCATAATAAATTTCCATAAAAATAATTGGGTGTTCCGCTTGTCCAGGAAGGTAAGTCAAATATCTGTACAAGCTATGGCATAAGGTGTCGGCTTGCCGATGGATCTACGCTCCGCTTCGGTCGGCAAATATCCCACACGAAGTGTGGGATAACACCCGGCGAAGGCTTAACGGTCCTGCGTGCCAGTGGCACGCGTTAAGGACCGACCGTTCCTGTCTGCCAGTGGCAGACGTTTAACAACGACCGAAGCGGCAGCGGAGAACGAAGTGTAGATGCCTCTGGCACTCAGTGCCCTTCGGCTACCTAGCTCGTTGCTTCGCGGGAATCAAAGAATTTCTCAGAGACAACACGTCATATAAATTGGAATATACGTAATATCATCTGCCGCCTCTAAGTCTTTTGCATATATCAAATATCTCTTCCTATTCCAGTTCAAACGCGCCTGTGTACAGCTGATAGTAATGTTTGAATCATAATCTGCAAAACCTGCCTTTCTTTTTCATCGTTCTGCTCAAAGCATATCTGTCAGGATAGTAAAGCGGCTTACATCGTTTACAATAATTGAGGTCAAAGTAAAACGACTTACGTCGTTTACCATAAATTGAGCTCTAATATTCATGTCCATACGTTTGTAAGTACTATTTAATATTATGTGTTCGAACGCATATGTTTAATAGCGTACTTTTGATATCTGTGAAATAAATACCCAATGATAATTCGGGCATTTATTTCAACGAAGCATTTATTTTTACAAGCAAACGGTAAAACTGCTCTCTCTCCTGCTCGTCAAGCCCTGCCAGGAGAATTTGTTCCCCAAGCTCCATGTCCTGCTCCGCGGCCATACAAAGCGCCTTTCCCTCTTCTGTCAGCCGGACATATTTCAGACGCTTATCCTCACTCGGAGTAAAACCTTCCACCAGTCCCTTTTTTTCCAGACGGACAATCACTCCCGCTGCGGTAGACTGCGCAACCTCGAAATGCCTCTCCAGCTCTTTCAGCGGTACAGAATCCTTCCCCCTCTGATGAATCGCCACCAGCATCTGCATCTGCGTAAACGTAATCCCATGACTGTCGCCAAGCCGCTCATTCGCACTTTTTTTCATCTTTTCGTCTATGCGTTTCATAAGACCTGAGCATTGAAAATCATCTTTCATAAAAATCACCTCACTTCCTGAACTGACAGAATTGTAGCAGAATAACAGCTTGCTGTCAATAGCATGAAATTGATTTATTTTTGAACATTTACTCACAAACATTTCTCTTTCATGCATTTAAAGTATGCTGTTTCGGTTCCGAGGGAATAAAAGCCTTTTCCCTCTTACCAACTGAATTTCTGCCCCTGGCTGATGCGGATTTGCAAATGACTGCAAATAAAATCACGCCTGATAATCCCGTCAATCAACTTTCCATCAACGAAATCCCCACCTAAAAAGACCATTTTTCATGGTTGTTACTTTTAAAAAGCAATCTGATAATCAACTATCAGTCAACGAAATTTCTCTTGTAAAACAACGCCATTTCAGGATTTTCATTCAAAAACCAACCGACCCATCAACTACCCATCAACGAAATCTTATGCCCAGTATGGTATATACCTTCTTAATTTCACAGCTGCAGTTGGATCTGCAATTTTAATCAATTATGCCAGAACGGTTTGTCGGCAATGGCAGCTTCAGCAAAGTATAATATGCGGCACAATCAAGAAGCGCCGTCACGTCCTCCTCTGTCACATTTGATAAGGCTGTGCGAAGCTCATATGCCGTATTCTCAAACGATCTCCAGAGCGCACGTTCTTTTTCTGGGAATTCCTTCAGTTTTTTCTTATAAGACCCTATTCGGATAAATTCTGTACCGCCAAAGCTTACCGGCCTGACAGTTGCCTTTGGTATTTCAAGAACAACCACTTTCTTGTCTTCAACCGTAACCTCTGTAAAAACAAAATCCAGATTTGGGGAAGTCAGACCGGCAAGCCAGTTTTCGAGTTCCTGGCTGCCTTTCTTTGTCTTTGCCGGAGAAAATCCAGTGCCGTTCACTTCATGTGTGACATCGTCAATGCCCCATATAACATATGCAGTCTCTTTTCCATTTAACGCGGCAGAATTGCTCAACGCTGAAATATATTCTCCAATCATCTGGACATTCTCATTATTGCACTTAAATTCTGCCCATTCCGTCTCTGTGGGAAGCCGCCTTAGTCTTTCCACCAGACTTTTATAATAATCTTCCGAAGCTCGAATCATAATCACAGTCTCCCCTCTGGTTCATATTATTGTTTAAACATACTGCTTACGACAAATTCTATCATCTCGCCAATCTTTTTACAATCTCCGATCACAAGAAATATTATCATATTCGGATTTAAAGCCGGACTGCTCCAACATCACTGCAAAAAAAGTGAAAGAGCGAGCGCGAAACCATCGTCCTTGTTCCGCAGTATGAAGATTCCAATACAAAAGCCCCGGCTTATACTATGGAACTGGTGACAGAGATTGTCTGCCAGTACAGTGTGGATACGTCGAGAAAATATTTTGTCGGGCAGTCTTCGGGAACCATCCGTTCCATCAAGCTCCTCATTGACTATCCGGATGAGTTTGCTGGTGTGCTTCTGGTAGCCGGGCAGACCAATTCTGCCTATACTGATTCCATTTCCGACCTGTCCACGCAAAACATCTGGATGATCTGCCCGGAAGGGGACGCAAGAGCATATCCGGGAATGACCGAAATCACAGAAGCCGTGGAGGCCGAAGGTACCGAAGTCACCATCGCCCAGTGGTCTGCCGCTCTTACCGACGAAGAGCAGGAGCAGCTTGCAGCCGAGCAGGCATCCGCGGGGACAACGATCAACTGGACCATATTTGACACCGGAACCGTGATGATGGACGACGTGACCTCCACAGACGCCACGGAACACATGAACACCTGGCGCGTTGCATACGATCTGGACACCGTCCGCGAGTGGCTGTTTGAGCAGACAAAATAATATTTTAGACCAACTGCAGAATCGGCTGCCGCCAGTTTCTTCCGTATGCTGTGACAGATCAGACTTATTCAGGCCGGATAAAGATATCCGGCCTGATTTTAAAATTCCGTCTTCTCCGGCAGTTCCAGAGAAAATCTCTTTTTCAGCCAGGCCTCAGCCAGTGCCGTCCATTTGGCTGCATCCGGGAAAATCTGTGACCTCGCCAAAGCCGAAGACTGGTCAGCCAGGCTCAGGCCATGTGGTCCCTCCTCAAAAATATGCATTTCAAATGGAATCCTGTGGTCTGCCAGGGCATGGGCCATCCGGAGTGAATGCTGCACCGGCACCATCTGATCCTGGGCAGTCGCCCAGAGGAATGTCGGTGGGTTTTTAGCTGAGACAAGCCTGCATGGGCTGACCTCTTTCAGGCGTTCTTCTGAATTTTCTCTGCTTCCAAGGAGCGCCAGATTGGAAGCTCCAAAAAATGCCTGGTCAAAAGGCGATTTCTCCCGCTCTTCCATGTAGACATAATCGCTTAAGGTATATCCCAGAATCAGCGCCGCCGGTTTTAAGCAATCTTCGGACACCTGAAAATAGTCGGTGAGCAGGGGTGTATGCCAGTAAACGGAATACATTGCCGCATTATGCGCACCTGCAGAAAAACCACACACAGCGATCCTGTCCGTGTCCACCATCCACTCATCAGCGTACTCCCGGATGATCAGCATCGCTTTCCCGACCTCTCTCACCGGCGTCGGATGCAGGCAGCTTTCCTTCACCGGCATTTCCCCGAACAAATCCGGGAATCCGCCCTTTCCCTCCAGATATGTCGAATATCTCAGCACGAAGGTCTGATAACCCATCGCGGAAAAGCGCAGTGCAACCGGCTCCGCTTCCTGGTCGGAACAGCTGAAGTATGCTCCTCCCGGGCAGATTAAAATCGCCGGCCTCCTGCCGGGCACTTCCCCCTTTTTACCTGTGATGTATGTAGTCAGGGTCACATCATCACGATCCTCATATAATTTAATTTCTTTTGTCAGCATATTCCTTCCTCCACAACAAGTTTGATTTCCGCATCTGTCCGGGCGGCTGTCTCTATTTTCCCATCCACCCGTTTCCACCCCACATGGACCATTCCCTTCGGAGTGATTACATCTCCTTCCGCAAAGTCCAGATACCCCGCATGCGGCCGGACAGTGATTTCCCCGCATCCTGGCTTTGACGGCTGCACACCCAATATTACCGCCGGAAGCTCATACAGGGCAAGTGCGCTCCACGCATGACAGTCACTTCTTCCATTGAAATCGTCCTCTACACAGGTAGTCAGATTGTTTTTTATCATCCTGCGCCATGGCTCCCAGCACTCATCCGTCAGCCCATACAGCCCTGTTTTTTCCAGCGCCCGGAAAAGATACAGCGCCATCGCAACAGAGCATTGCGCAAATTTTTCTTTCTGCGTAAATGTCTCCTTTATATTCTTCCTGCCCTGTTTTATATCCACCGTATCTGTCAGGACCGCGAATACCTGTGTGTGCTGACTGTATTCACGTACACCCGGGCCATCAAGAATCAGCCCATCCTCGTCGGTACAGTAATTCCTTACCGCCTGCTGTATAAGAGAAGCCCTTGTCCGGTATTCTCCGGCCGTCCCCTCGCGGCCGCAATATTCGTTCAGCGCGGCTGCGGCCTGCAGCCCCATGATATACAGGAGACTTTCCATCGTGATCGGCCCCCTGCTGCCTGCAGACGGAACCCCCCACGACCACTGTGGAGCCCAGTCTATGAATGACCAGTATGGTGTTGACTGATCCATCATATCGCTTCCGATTTTTCCGACCAGCCCCCGGGCATCCAGATGATTTTCAAAGAAACGAAGAATCCCGTCAATCGCAGGCAAATGATCCTTCACCAGCCCATAGTCGCCAAAATACATCATATGGTCATAAACCATCAGAATATAATAAATGGAAAATCCCGGAATGACGTGAGCGGTCGTACTCGGATAACAGCATACTAAAGTGCCGTCCGGGCGCTGCGCGCGCCTGAAGTCGTCCATGGACCGCCTTGCAAGCCGGTCATCCGCAGAAATCATATACGTATAAAGAGCCTGCGCCCTTGTATCCATCATATACTGAAGCTGCTCGTAAAACGGACAGTCCATATAGGTTTCCTGCATACACCGCCTTAAAGTTCTTTCACTGATCTCCCAGATCTTACCCATGTTTTTATCCGACGTGGTTACCGATGTCTTCACGGAAAGAGGATAACCGGTTTCTCTGTAATCCATCCCGCAAAGCTCCAGCGCTTCCTCCCCGGTATTGATTTTCAGCCGTATATATCGAAACGTGCGGAACCAGAATGTGTCAAATACCTCACAGAAATCCCCTTTCCCAAAGCCGCCGGCCTTATACTGGTCAGTAAACCCTTCCAGATGTCCTCTTTTGCTGTCTGTGCGGTCCTTTTTGATCACGATCGGAACCATCGGTATAAATCCCGGCAGCGTTTCCGGCTGGACATAGCACTCTGAATATAAAAGCTCAATAACAGCATTCCTCCCACCCTTCATGCTCAGGAACAGAAAACCTGTCATTTCTTCTCCTGCGTCAATCTCAACAATTTCCTCCGAATCTGGCGGAATAACGACAGACTTTCTATTCAGAAGCAGTTCGTTCCAGGCCTCTTCTGTACTGCCGGATTTCCGGACCGCACTTATTCCTCTGAACCTGCGTTCCTCATACTTCATGGAGGGGATGTCCCGAAGTCTCATATTCCCCGGGCTCACGCTTCCGGAAATATCAAAAGCACTGTACGCCTTTGCATTTTCCCACAAAAAATCGTCATAATCAGGCAGCTTCCAGCCTTCTGCCGCTTCCTCGCCGCACGTATTTTCCATGATATACAGCCTGTGGTCAAACGCATTCTCAGGCTTCATCTGTCTGCCCGAATTCCAGAAGCATTTCCAGCTCTCGTTTGTCTCGAATACCTTTCCGGCCTCATCAGCAGATTCCAGAAACAGCCCGGGAACGGATGTACGGAACAGGCTCTGGTTCCCCAAATTGTCGGCCTCCGGGAATCGCAGCACTTCCACTGCCGCCACGTTCTTTCCCGGTTTCAATAACGGGGCGAAATCCACCTCATCATAAAACCATATATTTTTGTCCCCCTTAATCGGGCCAAATTCCGCCAGTTCTCCATTAATATACAGCTTATATCTGGTATCTGCCGTTATCCGCATCAGCAGCTTCTCCGGAATATTTTCCAATTCCGCTTCCTTGCGGAACAATACAGTCACCGGCTGCTCACCGATCGCGCCCGGATACCAGATCCATTTTGATTTCTCAACTTCAAACATCACTTATATCCTCCGTTTCATTTCTTGATTGTTTTCGATATTGCTGTGGAGATATCCCTTCCTGTTCTTTGAATATCTTTGTAAAATAAGAAGCATAGGAAATCCCGACCCGGCTGGCAATGACGGAAATCTGAAGGTTTGTTTTCTCAAGAAGCTGTTTTGCCACTGCCATTCTTTTTTTCAGGATATAGTCTCCGATTGACATGTTTTCTTTCTTTTTAAAAAGCTTCGAGAGATATCCGGAATTCAGATGCACCATTGCCGCAAGGGTTTCTCTTTGCAGGTCTTCATCTATATGTTCCACTATAAATTTCTTGACCCGCTCCACCGCGCTGTCCTGTTCCTCTGCGGATACCTCCTCCCACATTTGTTCCATGCTGCGCAGATTAGAATCCCTCTGAATCTCAGAAAGCGCCTTTTGCAATATTTCTTCCAGCTCATGATACGCGATCGGCTTAAGCAGATAATCAAAGACCCCCAGCCGGACTGCCTCCTGCGCATACCGGAATTCTGCGTATCCGGTATAAAAAATACACAGTGTCTGTGGTTTTTCCGAACGTATCCAGCGAAGCAGGTCTATCCCGCTTCCATTGGGCATTTCGATATCTGTGATCACAAGCGGAATGTCATAGGACAAAAGCATCCGGACTGCCGTTTCCCTGTTGTGCGCTTTATAGACTCTTTCAATCCCCAGACGTTCCCAGTCCACACCTTCTACGATTCCATTGATCGCCCATTCTTCATCATCTACGATTAAAATGCTGCTATTCTTCATAATTCCAGATCTCCCGATGTTTTTCAGGTTATCAGATATTCCCGGCCTTCAGACATTCCTGACTTTCAAGTGGTAAAAATATAGGGTATTTCTAATATTGTTACCGCGCCGCAGTCATTCTGAACCACAAGGGACGCATCCGTTCCATAGATAAGAGCCAGCCGCTCCCTGACGTTTCGAATTCCGATATTCCTCGTTTCCTCTTCCGGTGCCATCTGTTCCGTTTCCAGCTTTTTCATAAAGTCGTCCGGATAGCCCCCGCCGTTGTCACGGATTAATATCCGAATCTGGTTTTTTACATCGGATTTCTCCGCCTTCACGCTGATTTTCAGCGTCCTCTGATGTACAAACCCATACTTCATACTGTTTTCTACAAATGTCTGGATAGAAAACGGCGGAATAAGTGCGTTCTGGAATCCTTCGACACTCTCTGAAAAATTCACCTGAAAGCCATAGCGTATTTTCTGGATTTTCATAAAGTTTTTTACATGCTCCATCTCTTTTTCAAGGGAAACCAGCTTTGTCGCATCGCTGAACATATATCTTGAATACTCCACCAATGCCTTGCACATATCCTGAATCGAGTCATAGCTTCTGGTCTGCGCCATGGAGTAGATGATGTTCAGCGCGTTGACATAAAAGTGCGGTTTGATCTGCAGCTGCAGATACTGCATACTGGCTTTCTGGTACTTGATTTCTGTCTCATAATTCGAAATTTTCAAATTTTCAATGTCGCCCACCATTTTGTAAAAAGAATTGGTCAGCTCTTCTATCTCTTCAATTCTGGTACCTTCTCTCCTCTCCAGATTCCATCTGCCGCGGCCCACTTCTTTCATATCGCTGACAAGATCCGTCAGGGCCCCCTCAAGAAACCTGTGAACGAAGAGTACCGCTGCCGTTGAAAAAATAAGCATCAGCACTACTATAAAAGCATACGCGATTCGGAAATCCAGCAGCTGGGAGACTATGATTTTCCTGTTTGCAAGGAGCCCCAGATAATATCCGCTCACGGATAAATATCCAATCTGCAGAAATGATTCACCTTCGATTTCGACATAGGTTCCTTCCTCATACATATCCAGATTTGCGGTTACCGCGGAACTGTTTACCAATGTCCCGTCTGCCTCTGCAAGGTACACCTGGTGTCCTGAGCTCTGCGAAAATTCAGAAAGCATTTCCAATATTGTATTTTCCGAAATGCAGGCCGCAAAGTAACTGTCTCCAATCGTGAGTACCCGTACCAGATAAGATACCCCGTCCTGCCGGACAGTCAGATATCCCTCCGAATTCAGCTGCCTGGAAATGAGGCTGTCATCTGCGCCCGCCTCTTCCAGTATAGAAAGCACCTGCTGTCTCAGACTGTAGTTTCCGGACTCTCCTACCTGAATACTGTTCCCCTTCAGGCCGCCCTCTGAGTAGAAAAGAAGTGCACTGATGGAATCATCCCACGCATAGATGTTTTCCATCGAATACAGGATATTCGCATATGCCTCGGATATTTTTATAGAATCCGAACCATTTACGACGGTATATAGATCCATTGAGTCGTAGAAGGATTCATAGATAATGGCGTCGATTGTCGAAAATGTATGGTCTATGTTCGTCCCGGCAGCCTGCACAAAGCCCTGCAGCTCGCTCTTTTCCCTGTTCTCAAGTCTGCCCATAATATACTTTTGAGAAAAGACTAAAATCAGCACAGAAATACCCATCAGCAGCACCCAGTATATCAACAGCCATGTCCGCATTCTCAGCTTCTTTTTCATCTTTTCTCCTTTGCGGCCTTATCCTTCTTCAGGCATCATCCCTTGACTGCTCCGATTGTAAGGCCTTTTACATAATATTTCTGGAAGAACGGATACGCGCAGACCATTGGCAGCATCCCCAGAACCGCAATCGCCATTCTGGTTGACATGGAAGGAATACTCGATGTTGTTGCACTTCCTCCTGCCAGCGCGGACGCTTTGGCAAGATACTGCGCATCGTTCAGCAGATTGTTCAGCAGCGCCTGTATGCCGACCAGGCTGCTGTCTGTAATATAGTATAAACTATTTTGCCAGTCATTCCAATAGTATAATGCCTGCATGAAGCCCAATGTGGCAACAATCGGGACACTGATCGGTATCACGATCTTCGCGAAAATTTTAAATTCAGTCATCCCATCCACTCTCGCGCTTTCCAACAGTTCTTTCGGGATATTTGTCACAAAATAGCTTCTGGCAATCATAACGTTAAAACCATTGCACAGCAGCCCCGGCAAGATCAGCGCCCAGAGTGTGTTTTTAATATGGAACATTTTGGTCCACATCATATAGCTCGGTACCAGGCCGCCCGAAAAAAGCATGGTAAGCAATACGTACAGGGTGATCAGCCCCTTCCCCGGAAGTTCAGGAACCGTCAGTGCATATGCCAGCAGGGTCGTCATAAGGACTCCTGCTACTGTCCCGGTCAGCGTGACCACAATTGTGATGAGGTAGGAGTGGAAGATGCTGCCTTCCCTGAACAGGTACTGATATGCGCTCAGGTCAAATTCCTTTGGCCAGAAATTATATCCATACTGATAAATCGCTGACTCAGAAGTAAAAGAAGACATAACAAGCAGAAGCAGAGGCGCCACAACCAGCAGGCACAGAAATAACATAATGATATTGGAAACTGTCTGGAAACACTTATCATTCTTTACCATAATTCCCCTCCTAAAACAGCGCGTTCTCACTGCTGACTTTGTTAATAATCGCGTTCGTGACAATAACCAGAATAAATCCGACTACCGACTGGTAGAACCCCGCGGCGGCCGACATGCCAATATTCCCACTGTTGATCAGTCCCCTGTAGACATACGTGTCAATCGTCTGTGTCACGTTAATCAGTGCGCCGCTGCCCATTGGAACCTGGTAAAACAGCCCGAAATCCGAGTTCATGATGTGTCCGACATTCATAATTGTCAAAGTTATAATCGTCGGTATCAGCCCGGGGATGGTGATATTCTTAATTGACTGCCAGCGTGAAGCCCCGTCCAGCTCTGCCGCCTCATAGAGTCCGGGATCAATGCCGGACATGTTCGCCAGATAAAGGATGCAGCTGCTTCCCACTCCCTTCCACACATTGATGAAAACCAGTATAAAGGGCCAGTATTTCGGCTCGCTGTAGAATGAAATTGTATCCAGACCCAGCGGCTCCAGTATGTAATTGTTGATAAAGCCCGTATCCCCCGCTATAAAAGCGTTCAAAAGATAGGAAATAATTACGATTGACAACAGGCCCGGGAGCAGAATCAGGGTCTGATATATTTTTTTCCGGAACTTTCCCTTCAGCTCGTATAAAAGATAAGCGACCGCAATACCCAAAACCATCCCCAGAAAAATGAAAACAAGATTATACAGGATCGTATTTCTGGTCATAATAAACGCATCCGAAGTGGAAAACAAATACTTGAAATTCTGGAAGCCGATCTTCTGGCTGCCGTAAATCCCGCCTTTTACGGTGTATTTCTCAAACGCAAGAATCAATCCGCTCATTGGAATATAGTTATTTATAAAAAAATAAACCAGCGCCGGAAGCATCATCAGATAAAAAGGTATATAATGCTTCCACACTATTTTTTTCTTTTTTGCTTTCATTCTTCACCCTCCGTCTCCCTGTCTGGACACAGGTTTCCTGGTTTAATCAGGAAGGGCCATAAACCCAAGCTGCTTTATGGCCCTTCTCCAAAGATTTGATTATTCGCTCTGATTACCGGAGAGCCATTCGTCTAACTGGCTCTGTTTTTCAGCAATCACTTCATCAATACCGGCCGTTTTCAGTTCTTCGATAAATACCGGCAGGGTTTCTTCTGCATTCATCGAACCGGACTCAATACCAATGCGGTATTTTGTCAGAACATTATCCACTTCGGTAGTCTGGTTTACCACAGGCGTTGAATCAAATACAAATCCCAGAGCAGCAGACTTTTTGCATGTTGCATTGTCCTCTTCGATCAGCTCACCAAGATTCGGATAATCCCCCTGCCACTCACTGCGAAGAGCCATATTCGCGCAGGCGCCGAGTTCATCATGATAGGTGCAGCTGGATGAATCCTGTCCGTCAAGATAGTCCAGTGTGCCATCCTCAAGCACCTGATAATGAATCCCCTCAATTCCATAGCTCATCAGGTTCAGAATTCTGGAATCCGTGTACATCAGGTTCAAAAATTTCATCGCGGCCTCTGCATGCTCCGAATTTGCCATAATTGCATACAGTCCGTCCGTATACGTAGATGCAAAGGATTCTCCCAGCTGGATCGTTTTGATTTCATAACCGGTAGAGTTTGTCATATCATAAGCAGTTGTAGCGTCCATAGATGTCACAGTGGAAAACGCCACTCCCTGCGCACACAAGGTAGAATAAGAGTCTGTAACGGTTTGAATATCCTTACTGGTAAGGCCTGCATCATACCAGTCCGACATCACGCTGCATAATTCCGCATATTCATCTGTCTCGAAAAGGTCAACGACTTCCGTGCTTTCACCGCAATTCATCAACACGCCCATACTGTCGCTGAGGCTGTCCCAGTCGCCGTAATAAAAATTGGACATGGATGTTCCGGTTCCGGTCACATATGGAGTAATTCCCGGGTAGGCCTCTTTTACTGCCTCCAGGATAGCGCCCCAGTCCGAAAGCGTTTCTACGGCAGCAACTTCCTCTTCGAGGCCAAGTTCACTCACGATATCCGCGCGGTAGGCGATTCCATAGTAGCTTGCATAAAGATTATATGGGATAAGGCCATACAGCTGGCCGTTCACCTCTCCGCATACCAGATAATCACCCAGGATTTCCGCAATCCCCTGACCGTATTCTTCAACCAGGTCGTCCAGTTCCATAAAAGCCCCCTGCCCGACGCCGTTTGAGATTCCGCCAAAGTTGAACAGAATATCAATTTCATCTGTTCCGCTTAAAAACAGACTGTACTGCTGGAACCACTGGCCGATATTGAACTGTTGCCAGTTAATCTCCACTCCTATCTCCTCCGACGCAATTTCATTAATCGCATCCACTACAAGCTGCTGATCATCATTGTTTCCAACAAACGGAGTATAAATTGTTATCGTCTCAACATCCCCATCGTTTGCCGCTGCGGCGGAAATACTTCCTCCTGTAAGCATAGACATAACCATTCCCACGCCAAGCATTGCACTGACCATTTTTTTATTCATGGCTTCGCACCTCTCTTTCTTTTGATAACAGCATTGTAAACGGATTTTGAAGTTAATTCTTTAAATTTTCGCACTTTTTCTTATAATTTTGTGTCATGTTTTTTTGTCTTCATCCCCCATGCCGACATATACCGTGATCAGCGTGGCCGGAAATCAGGTCCAGGCAGAAATGGTGCCTGCCGAAAGCATAAAATCAGCGCAAAATCTGTCGGCGTAAAATCTCTGGACGCATTAACATATTAAAGTAGAATATCCAAAAAGATCGGAGTACAATGAAAGCCGCAACTGAAAAGCTATTGACAAATTACCATAACTAATATATAGTATATGCATAAAATAATATATCGGAGGTGGTATAATGTCAAAAGTATCAACCAGTATCTCGATAGATTCGGATGTCAAAGCAAAAGCGCAGGCTCTGTTCGCAGACTTTGGAATGGATCTGTCTACGGCGATCAACATCTTTCTCAGACAGGCCATCCGCGAGAATGCAATTCCATTTGTAATTCAGAGAGAAGACCCGAATGCAGATACAATCGCTGCTATAAAAGAGCGGGATGAAATGTTATCACATCCGGAGAAGTACAAGCGCTACTCGTCTTTCAGAGAATTCATGAAGGAGGAAGAGGAAGCGGATGTATGATGTTGTTCCTTCCAAACAAATTCAGGAAAGATTACAGGCTGGCTGTTGCTATATGATATCAATGAAGAGGAGCCTAAGCTCTTGTTACTCAGGCCAGGGACTCATAGCGATATTTTTTGAAGGATAAACGGATAGGGGAAGCAAGCTCCCCTATCCGTTTTTTTCGAGTTCTTCCACAGCCCGGCAGATCCGCAGCAGTGCCTCTGCGTCTTCCGTTCCCAGACGGTCTATGAGCCGGGCGATCTCCTCCCGCTTTTCCTTTCGCCGCTGCCCCACTCGCTGCCATCCCAGATCGGTCAGCCTCACGCTCACTCGCCTGCGGTCGCACGCCGTTGTCTCTCTGATGATGAGCTGCTCCTCTTCCAGCTCGTTGAGAAGTGCCGTTACGCGCGGAGTCGTGACGTACATGTAATCACGGAGGTCTCCGGGAGAAGATTGTCCCTCGTGCGTGTACAGATAATTGAGAACCATCCCCCGCCCGGAATCCGATTCTCCGGAACGTTTTCTTCCTCTCCGGAGCGCGCGCATTTTCTGAACCGCATCCGCAACCTCTTCAATCAGCCGCTCTCTGTCCGTCTGTCTGTCCATCCGTCCCTCCTCGTCATTCTAACGCTCATTCTGTAGTTCTTTGATCACCCGATAGGAATGTATTTCATCAGAAGCTCTTCCAGCTCGTCGTTCGAGATCGGTGTCGGAACGGAAAATGTAGTGTTTTTCTCAATCGTCTGCGCGAGGGAGCGGTATTCGTCCGCCTGCGAGGACTCCGGCGCATATTCGATAACCGTCTTCCGCTGAAGCTCTGCATGCTGTACCAGATTGTCCCGGGGAATAAAATAAATCATCTGCGTATTGATTTTTTCCGCAAAAGCGGTCACCAGCTCTCTCTCCTGATCCACCATACGGGAATTGCAGATGAGTCCGCCCAGCTTTGTCTTGCCGGTCTCGGCGTAGCGCCGGATCCCTTTGCAGATATTGTTTGCCGCGTACAGGCTCATCATCTCGCCCGAACAGACGATATAGATTTCTTTCGCCTTTCCTTCGCGGATCGGCATGGCAAAACCGCCGCACACAACATCGCCCAGAACGTCATACAGGACATAATCCAGATCCGGCGTATAGGCGCCCAGACTTTCCAGCAGATTGATGGCTGTGACAATCCCGCGCCCTGCGCAGCCGACCCCCGGCTCCGGGCCGCCGGATTCCACGGCTTTGATTCCGCCAAAACCAGTGTAGAGAAAATCCCCCAGCTCCACTTCATCCTCATCCTTTTCCCGCATCGTGTCCAGCACGGTCTGACGCACATGACCGCCCAGAATCAGTCTCGTGGAGTCCGCTTTGGGATCACAGCCCACAATCATCAGTTTTTTCTTACTTTCCGCCAGAGCGGCCGCCAGATTCTGTGACGTGGTAGATTTGCCGATACCGCCCTTTCCATAAATTGCTATCTGTCTCATGATTCATCCTTCTTTCTTATACTTTGAATGGTCCAGCCAGGCATCCAGTGCGCTGCCTGTCATGTTGAACGCATCCATCGATTCTACCGGGAACATGCTGCCCGTATTGGGAAGCTTCACCCAGCACACCTCTTTTTTCACCAGCGGCTGCAGATCGCCATCCGCAAATATCATACGGACGGACGCCGCGCTGGCCTGTCCGGCAAAGTCGTCCTCCCCGGTCAGCTTCCGGTCGCCGGCCTCCATATACGCCCTGTCCATGTCATAAAAGCTGAGCACCCGGATGTTTTTTTCTCCGCGGCGAAGCAATTCCCGGCGAATGGCGTTTGCCGTAAACTGTTCCCCGACAATCAGGATTTCCGGCCCGGTATCCAGCCCATTTTCTTTCACCTGGGTGTCATCCGGACTCCCGGCAAAGGTTTCCAGGCCAGCTTCTTTTAACCTGATCTTCAGGTTTTCCACGCAAGCCGCGCCGAACGGCGCTCCTGCCAGATAAGGGATCCCAAATTCACTTTCCATATACCTGGCCAGGCGCAGGCCGGATTCATTTACCACCAGGTTCAGTGCTGCGGCGGACGCCATCTTCAGATTTTCTGTCGTCTCCTTCCATCCCCAGCGGGAGAGGATCTGAAATCCTTCCTGCAAAAGGAGCGTTTCCAGGTCAGTAAAGGATTCCTTTGCCCAGTCAATCGTATTGGCTCCAAGAATATTCAGTGAGCCGGGGATCGTCTGACGCGGCGAGAGCAAAAGCCGCCCCATCGCCTCCAGGGTACAGCCGATCCCATACAGGTAATCCTTTTCGCCTTCAATCTTCACATGTGCCGCAGGAAGTCCGCCCTGCGCGGAATCGTCCCCTTGCCGCGCGATGGACGAGCCTTGCGAAATTTTCTCAGCCGCGTACTCCAGATCCGAGCCGATCATAGACGCGGAAGGCCCATAAGCAAGCAGGACAAAGTTCGGGGAGAGCTGTTTTGCGCCCTTTTCATACGCAAGCATCACTTTCTTTTCCGTGCCGGTAATGATATCCTCATTGCGGATGTCCGAGTTGAGGACACGCATTCCGGGGATGATCCCGCCGAAGCCGCCACGGCCGCCTCCGTGTCCATGCCCATGCCCATAACGGCCGTCCATCCCCGGGCGTCCGCCCCGATCCGGCCTGCCATCCATCCCCGGCCGGCCGTGTCCGTCACGACCGAAGCGGAGCGGTTTATAGGTGCTCGAATCATCAATCAGCCCCAATCCTTCTGTCTCATTCATCACTGCCTCGAATCCCATCAGATCCGAAAAGCAGGGAGGCAATACTTTCCATAATCGTTTCATATAACAGACATCTTCCTTTCTTTAAATCAAAACTTTCATTTTAAAATTTCCATTTAGAACTTTCATTCATAAACGGAACCATTCCTAAAAGCAGGCCGCCGATCGCTGCTGCAATCGCGGAAAAAAATCGAGAAATGAAACTGCTATTCATGATCCCCGAATTCCAGGTGTGCGTCCTCGAATATGCTAAGATCAATGTCATATTCCTGCTTTACCCGCGCCTTCAGCAGCTCTCCATCCGTTGATAAAATGACCCACTGACAGCCGCAGGCGATGACAAACTGCTTTGTCCCGTACTCCCGGGACAGCTCCGCCAGTGCGTCGACAATCTGATTCAGGTAACGCCCGCTGGAAAAGTCGCTCATCGACGGGCAAAGCAGCGCCGCCCTTCCCTCCCGCATCAGCGACCCGATTCCCCGGTATGGCTTATGGCGCAGACAATTCACAGAGCCGACAAAAAGCAGCATTCCCTTCGCCGACAATTCTTCAAGCAGGTTGTCCCCTTTTCTTCCGGGGCGCGGCATACGCCCCGCTTCCATCGTTCTATTATTTTCCCAGTTCATTCATTTCCTCCACATATAATTCATGTATATTCATACCCTCCGTGCGGGTACGAACGCAGGCTGCGCCAATCGCGCAGCAATTTTTAATGCGCAGCACAAAACCACACGCATTATTTAATTCACATGAGTTAATCATATTTGTTAATTATATATTTGTCAAGAAAAAAATGACCCTCCGCACTTTTCATCTCTGGAAAAGTACGGCAGGTCACCTTCTCTCTTCGCGCCAAAATGTACTATGTCCGCCCCCGCTTACGGGTATGGAAGAAAGCTGTACCAATTGCGATGTAGCTTTTCATTGTACGGCTCTTCATTGCGCGACTTTCCTTATTATACGATTATATTCTGCCTTTCTGCGAAAGGCACCGATGGGGTTATGAAACCGCAAGTTTGTGTTCCCCTCTATGCTTTCGCTCTTTCTCGTGTTACACTCCTCCTGTAGGTTACTGATACACTACAGAACCCGCGGAGGTGAGTGGTGGGGCTGTATAGCGGCAACCCCGCATATTTATATGGTGTCGGTCATCTGTTAAGGTATCAATGAATGGCGCAAACCCGTAGCCCGTAAACTTATCTCTTCTGAAGTTGACTCGATTTCGCCAGATGACCAGTCCCTGTCAGTCCTACAAAATTTGCTGTAGGAGGAACCCAATGTTTAAAATCTTTCGCAAAAATTGTTGTGGCCTTGATGTCCACAAAACCTGGATCTTTGCCTGCATCGGTATTACTGATCCCAGCGGACGCACAGTCTACTATCAAAAACGCTTTTCGTCTTTTTCTAAAGACCTGCGTGATCTGGCTGCCTGGCTCCGAATATCACTGTGACGAAGTCTGTATAGAATCTACCGGCAAATACTGGATCCCCGTATTCAACATCCTTGAGGAAACTTGCACAGTCACTCTTGCTCATCCGAAATATACCAAGCCTCAGAAGGGCAACAAGACCGACCGCAAGGACGCCAAATGGATTTGTGATCTGTTCATGTGCGACATGATCAAGCCAAGTTTTATCCCGTCACCGGAAATCCGCCACCTGCGCGACCTTATACGCTACCGTACCAAGCTGACCAATATACTCTCAGGGGAGAAAAACCGTGCCCTGAACTGCCTGACCGTTTCCAACCTGAAGCTCGATGATGTCTTCAGTGATGTCTTTGGAAAGTCTGCCCGTTCAATCACCATCCACATGCTTGAGCATCCTGGTGTGAAATTCGATGTTGCTCCTTTTGTCGACAGGCGTTGCAAAACGCCGATTGAAGAAATCCAGGCAGCTGTGGATGGGGCAATTTCCCCTGAGCAGGCAGTCAAGCTGCGCGAATGTCTCGCACACATTGACGAGCTTAACGCCCACAAAGAGAAAATCGAGCAGGAAATTTATTCCCTCGCCGAACCTTTTTCCGATGCCCTGGCTCTCTTGCGCACCGTACCCGGACTAAATTCCAGCAAGATGACCGCTATCGCCATTCTCTCCGAGATTGGTCCCGACATGTCGGTGTTTCCGTCATCAAAGAATCTTCACTTTTAATATGATTCACATGGATCATCGTGGTTATACAAAAAGCATAGAATAAATCAGGCAAAATATCTGGATAAACAGAAGCTTCTATGCTAGAATAAAGCGATACATTCGAAGAAACATTTATGTCTGAGCAGGGGAGTTTTTAGAAATGTGCGATATTCTATTTGATCTTCAGGATATGAGATGGCTGGATTGGGCAGTCAGAAAAATATCACCCGGAACACCAGGCTGCTTTTTAAAAGCCTATGAAGAGAATGATGGCAAAAGAGTTTATTATAAGCTTTCAAACTATGACAGCTATCGGGGCGTATTCGGACATGAATGCGTCAACGAATTAATTGTCAGCCGCACAATGGACATTCTTGGAATTCCTCATGTGCCATACCGGTTAATCCACGCCAGAATCACTGTGGATGGGAAAGAAATAGAAACATGGATATCTGCCTCAGACAATTTTCGCCGTGAAAATGAGGAAAAACTCGCGTATGACCTGTTTTACGATCTGCAAAAAAAGGAAACGGAATCCCCTTTGGATTTTGCAATCAGAAATGGATGGGAATTATCGATTTATCAAATGTTTGTAATTGATTATCTGGTTGCTAACCGGGACCGTCATGGGAGCAATTTAGAAATCCTTCGGAATCAGGAGGATGGAACAATCCGTCTGGCGCCATTGTTTGATCAGGGTGTCTCCCTGCTGTTTTCAACATATGGAGACGAAAAACTGATCGAAAACACAGATGTTATGCGGGAGTTCGCTGTTAACAATTATATTGGTTCCAGGTCTCTGGAATATAATCTGTCTTTAATACCAGAACAGTTTGACTTGAAATTAAATTCTTTAAGAAAAGCAAACAGAGAATTTATATTAGGCGGTACAGAAGAAATCCTAAGTGAGAATCACCGGAATAAAGTATGGGAAATGATCTGGAAGAGGTGGTGCTATTTTGAATCGATACGCAATAAAAAAGAATCATTGTGACAAAACAGTCGCTATTTTGACATATGATGAAAAGAGCAGAAAATACACGATTGATATCCCTGAAGATATTACGGAAAAGGAATCTCCGTTTATGTTATCTTTATTTGTAAAAAAGGGAATCCGGCATGTGAGTCCCGATTGGAGTGAGAAATGGGTCCAGAGCAGGGTCATCCCTGCCAGCAGGCAAAATATCGGGGAGATCCTTCGGGTGAACGGGATGAATCAGTATGACGAGCATCAATTATTGATAAAAAATGAGGGACGAAGCTGTCAGGATGAATTTTATATAGAGCGCGTTTAAAAACGCGCTCTTTCATGTCATGAAACCGTCTTTTCATTTCCGAGAAGCAGAGATTTCATTTTCTTTATAAATCTTCATTCCCTGAATCATCTGTTTCCATTTTGGGTCTGCGGGGTTGTCCCCGTCGGACTCGTTGCAGATGAAAAAAATGCCTCCGTCCCGCAGACCCTTATGACGTGGGCGAAGCCACTAATTTCCTTACGCGGCCGTGCGCATAAAAAAAATCAGGCATTCGCAAAAAGCCAATGCCTGATCCTTTCAATTCTGCAATTTTTCAGTTTAAGCCGCCCGGTCTTCTTTCCTCTTATTCGAGGCGACCGCTCTCCTCTTGATCTGGAATGCGTCGAACCACATCACGGCCAGCATGATCGAGCCCTTTGCGATGTACTGATAATACGTATTCAGTCCGGCCAGCTGCATGCCGTTTGCGAGAAGACCCATGATCAGAACACCGGCGATACAGTTCGCGATCTTGCCGTCTCCGCCGCGGACGGATACGCCGCCGACCAGGACGCCGGTCAGGACCGTGATCTCTGTGCCTGCCGCGGTGCCTGCCGCAGCAGCGCCTACACGGGCAGTCAGGATGACAGAACCAATGCCGCAGAACAGGCCTGCCACACAGCCGATCGCATATTTCATGCGTTTCACATTGATGCCGGCCAGTCTCGCGGCCGCCTCGTTGCCGCCAAGCGCGAACACGTATCGTCCGAAATAGGTGCGGTCCATAATAAAGCTCATGATTATACCGAATATGATCATGGCGATGGTCGCGTAGGTCAGACTCGGATGAAAAATCGTTCCCTGGCCGATTGCCTTAAAGCTGGTCGGCAGGTTGGAGATCGTCTTGGAATTTGTGATAACATAGGCAACGCCCTGATATACGGTGCTGAGGCCGATGGATACAAAGATACGGGGCAGCTGCAGCAGCTGTTCAAGCAGGGTGCCGAGCGCGCCGAATGCCATACTGACGATGATGGTGATGATCACGACCAGCGGGATCGGAAGCCCTGTGTTAGTCAGCATCAGTGCCGCCAGAACGCCGCAGATACTCATCTGATATCCGACCGCCATATCCAGGCCTCCGGACATCATGATCAGCGCAATTCCGTAGGTACAGATGATGATGTACGCATTCTGGTTTAAGATATTCAGCAGATTTTTCACCGTCAGAAAGTTCTGGCTTGTAAAAGTAAATACGACACAAATCACAAGCAGCAGGACCCAGGCAAGGTTTCTTCTGCAAAAATCAACTACCTTAGACATATTCTATTCCTCCTTCATCCCGGATGCCAGTTCCAGTACGCGATCCTGACTGAATTCCGGCTTTTTCAGTTCTCCGCTGAGTCTTCCTTCATGAAGCACCAGTATCCGGTCGCTCATGCCGAGCAGCTCTTCCATCTCCGAAGAGATCATCAGGATGGATTTGCCCTGTTCGACAAGACTGTTCATCAGCTTGTAGATCTCCTGTTTTGCTCCGACATCGATGCCTCTCGTTGGCTCATCGAAAATCAGAATATCATTGTCAGCAGCAAGCACCTTTGCCACGACCACCTTCTGCTGATTACCGCCGGAGAGATTACGCACCTCCTGTTTGACAGAGGGTGTCTTGATCTCCAGTGTCTTTACAAAGCGGTCTGTCAGCTCATCCAGCTTTTTGAAATTGAGAATGCCCATATGGCTGACCTTTTTCATGCTCATGATCGGGATGTTCCACTCGATGGTATATTCCAGAAATACGCCTTCCAGTTTTCGGTCCTCAGGGACCAGGCCGACACCCATCTCTACGCCGTCCGCTGCGGAGGCCGCTTTCATCGCTTTTCCGCCGACCAGAATCTCTCCGCTCTCCGGCTTTACATCCCCGCAGAGCATCTTTGCCAGCTCCGTGCGTCCCGCGCCGACCAGCCCGGCCAGGCCAAGGATCTCGCCCTTGCGCAGCTCCAGATTGATATGGAAATCTCCGTTTCCGGTCAGGTCCTTTACCTGCAGCACCGGCTCCCCGATCGTTACATTCCGCTCCGGGAATTTCTCGGTAAGTTCACGGCCGATCATGTATTTGATCAGATCTTTCTTTGTAATGTCCGCTACATTTCTTGTCACCACATACTGCCCGTCCCGGAACACGGTCACACGGTCGCAGAGTTCAAACAACTCCTCAAGACGGTGGCTGATGTAGATGACCGACACGCCCTTTTCCTTCAGGCGGCGCACAATACGGAACATATTTTCCACCTCTGCCATCGGGATAGAGGCCGACGGCTCATCCATGATCAGCACCTTACAATTCTTTACAACTGCTTTCGCAATCTCCACGATCTGCATCTGCGCTGTCGAGAGCATCTGTACCTGGGTAGAAACATCAATCCTGACGCCGAGATCCTCCATGACCTCCTGTGAACGTTTCCGCATCTCTTTGAAATCCGGCATAAATGCCCGCTTCCCAACGTGATCGCCGAGGAAAATATTTTCCATGATGCTTAAGGACGGTACCAGATTCAGTTCCTGGTAGACGACGCCGATGCCGGCGTTCTTGGCCATCGAAGGGGTCAGCTTTTCATAAGTCTTCCCGGCAATAGTAATGGTTCCGGAATCCGGCGTGATCGCGCCCGATATTGTTTTGATCACGGTCGATTTTCCGGCGCCGTTCTCTCCGATCAGCGCAAGGATCTCCCCCTCCTCCACATCAAAGGATACATTGTCAAGCGCCACTACACCAGGATATGTTTTGGTCACATTTTTTACTTCCAGTACTTTTGCCATAAGATATCCTTTCTGTCGAAAAGGACTGCTGCACAGCGCAGCAGCCCTTTCCTGTTACTCTTTTCGGTTAATAAACAATTTCCAGGATATCAACCAGGCTTCCCGTGAAGCGATTCATACAGCCTGGTTCTCCATATTTCATTTCCTGATCATTTCTCATCAGTCGTCCGGATAATACTCATCTATTGTCTCCGGGGTGATCTCGATGCAGCGCTCGGAGTAAACCTTGTCAACCACACGGTCTGACCAGGAGCCGTCCATCAGCTTGTAGCAGGTCATCGGCGTGCCTTCACCAAGCATTACCGTGCCGCGGATTACGGATTCTCCGTCTACAGAAGCTCTGATCTTCTCACGGATAAACTCAGCGGTATCGACTGTGAATACTGCGAACTCGTCTGTATTGATACCGGCTGCCATAGCTGCCTCATTCGCGCCCTGCCCCTGATCCGTACCATAGGTCAGGATTACTTTCAGGTCCTCGTTGTTCATCAGCATCATCTCTGCGTAGCTCTGTGCCGCCGCAGCGCCCTCAGCCTGTGTTGTCTCGTGTTCTTCCACGATGACAGCCTTAGATGTATACTCTTCGATCTGGCGCAGACCGTTGCATCTTGCGACCGCGTCCTCATTCTCTGAGTTGGTCAGCAGACCGACCTTGATGGAGCCGTCCTCAGCATCCGGGAATGTTTCCTCGATCCATGCCGCCGCGAGCTGTGCCTCTACCTGGCCGGATTCCTCCTGGCTGATGTTGATGCAGACATCATACGCGTCCGCATTGTCGAGCACAGTACCAATAACGATAACAAACGCGCCTTCTTCTCTCGCTTTTACAAGACAGTCAGAAATGGAAGACGCGTCTACTACGAAGCAGATGATGTAATCCATTCCCATGGAAACAAAGTTCTCAACCGTCTGGATCTGTGTCTGTGCGTTGCTGTTCGCGTCCGCTACTTCATACTCCATGCCATAGCCGGTGAAGTATTCTTCCATCTGGTTTGACATATCGGTAAAGAATTCCGAGGACATCATCAGCGCGGAAAATCCGACTTTCTTTCCTGTCAGGTCTTCGCCCTCCGCCTCAACAGCTTCCGCCACTTCCTCCGCAACGCTCTCAGCTTCTGTCTCTTCCTCCGCCATAACGGTTGTAAAGCTTCCCAGACATCCCAGTGCCATACAGCCTGCCATCAGCAGTGCCATCAGTTTTCTTTTCATAAGGTATTTCCTCCGTTCTTTTTGATGTCTGTACTTTACCAGATTTTCTCTGTTTCGTGAGGTGGAAAAAAATGTGAAAAGGTGGCGATTTTTGCATTTTTGCCGTTTTGCGTCAGAATCACTTTTTCGCAGTCCTCCCTCATATCGTCCGGTGACTTTGAAAAATACAGGATGCGGATTCCCCGTTTCGCCGCGCCCCGCAGATAGGCGCGCAAAGCCCGTATTTCTTCCTGTGTCAGGCCGCTGTAGGGACTCTCCAGTATCATAATCTCCGGGTGCGCCAGCTCCCAGCGGTAAATGGAAAGAATTTTTCTCTGTATCCTATTCAGATCACAGATCTGTGTCCTGTCCGGGTCAATTCCGGTCGTCCGGTAAAATTTCCCCGCGACGTTCCGGCGGATATTCAAAGGGATTACACCACCCGGACCACGTCCGGCGCGATGCGGAATAGGCAGAAGCAAATTGTCCGCTATATCCAGATTCTCAACGAGGCTCTCTCCACTGTTGAGCGGTATCACCGCAGTTCCCTTACAAAAGCTCTCTCCCTGCCTGGGAATATGCGCGCCCACTTCTTTTTCCCAGAATATCGGATTCTGTCTGCGCACAAACGACAGATAATGCCAGATCCCGTCCTCCATCTCCCACTCATAGTCGTACATACCCAGAAAGTGCCCAGTCGATTCAGTCAACGATGGGATCTTCGTCTTATCAGCTTCTGTCGTTTTTGTTCCCCCCGCAGGGCGCCGCAGGCGATGGCGGATGCGTTCGTCTGCCCGTCCCCACTCTTTCAGATCAATGCCGCCCGAGAGAACCTGTATCCGATTGGCGATTTCCGCAAACAGCGTATAGTACCTTGAAAGAATGACAAAAGTGATACCCTCCTCATTCGTTCTCCGGATCAGGTCACAGATCTCCTTCGCCTCTTTTCCTTCATAATAGCCATGCGTGGCATCCAGGATTACCAGCCGCGCTCCATGCATGCCTGCTTTCAGGATGCTCAGTTTTTTCCGGTTTGTCTGGCTTAACATCCACGGTTCCTCATCCGCCCGGATGTCCAGTTGTTCCATTTTCAGGTACTCGTTCACCTTTCGCTCCGTCTTCTTGCGGTCATAGGGTCGCAGAGAGAAGGGCAGATGCCGCACCGCCTCCAGATTTTCCGCCACACTTAATGTCTCCACGAGATCCCCCTCCGCAGTGATGGTGTAGATCTGATAATAATAAGCGGTGCCGCGGTCATAATCCTCTACCTTTTTCCCATTCAGAAAAAGACTGCCGCCTTTTAATGCGCAGTCTCCCGCAAACACTTTCGCCAGAGTCCGGATTCCGCTGTCCTCAACTCCCTGTATATACAGGATGTCTCCCTCGTAAATCTCGACATTGTAGTCGTGAAGTTCGCCCTCGCCAATGTCATCCACACGTCCATGTACGATTCGAAGCAGTTCTTTCATAATCATCACCCGCATTCGTATTTACATTACCCCGACCAGTTATTCGCAGGAAGCATCTGATCTGTGTCACATCTGTGACTTTTCCTCATAGCGCACGCGGGCAAACACATCTACCACCGGCATGGTGACCACCGCATCCGTACCTTCGCCTTCCATTGAGCGGTAATGGATGCCGCAGTCCTCGCCGAAAGTCAGCTTCAGGCGTGCATTGACATTGTTGAGGGCGATTCCCGTATGTCTGCTTCCCTTTCGCCCCGCCTCATACAGCTGTCCGTTCATCCTTTCGTTCAGGACGGCAAGCTGTTCCGGGCTCATACCGACCCCATTGTCGGCAACCAGAATCACCAGCCTCTCATTGGCAAGGAAAATGTGAAGATCGATCCTGCCTTTCTTCGCGCTTTTCTCAAGTCCGTGGATCATCGCGTTCTCCACCAGTGGCTGCAGGGTCATCTTCGGCAGGTAATAATCATAAATCTCCTCCGTCTCCACCTCGACGCGCATATCCAGCTTATCCTCAAACCGGTATTTCTGGATGTAATAATAATCCTGAATATGGTTCAGCTCCTCGCGAATCCGCACCAGACTGTCATTGTTGCTGATACAATACCGGAAAAAGCGTGACAGGATCTCTGTCATCTGTGCGATCTCCGACTGCCCGTCCATCAGCGCGCGGCTGCGGATGCTGTCCAGTGTGTTATAAAGAAAATGAGGATTGATCTGTTCCTGCAGCGTCGACAGCTCCATCCGTTTTCGCAGAAGGCGTACCTCCTCCGCCTCCCCGGATTCCCAGCTAATCCGGGCCTGCGTCTTTTTCCGCCTCTCCTGCCCGGTCAGAAAGGCGATTATTTTTTTCTGCCGGTACAGCATTACACCTGCCAGGATCAGAAAAATCAACAGAATCGCAATTACCGCCGCCATTATGATCTTTATTCCGTCCATTTCGCGCTCACCCACTGTATATCCGTCTGTAATCCGTCGGTTTGATCCCGGTATTCTTCTTAAAAAGCTTTGAGTAATACTTTTCGTCCGGATATCCCACCTTCGCGGCGATTTCCCGCACCGTCAGGTTCGTATTTTCCAGAAGCTTCTCCGACTCCTCCAGCCGCACCTGTGTCAGAAATTCAATGAATCCGATCTGCATCTCGCTCTTAAACAGCCTGCTCATATAGGTCGGGGAAACATTGCCGGCAGCAGCGACATCCTCCAGAGAAATCGGCTCAGCGTAATGCTCCCGCACATAACGGACAGCCATCTGAATCGGCTTGCCCATCTTCTCTTTCAGCTTTTTCTGTTCTTCCTCAACATATCTCTGGCAGACAAGATAGATATTGCGGATGACCTGCTGAAAATTGCGTGCGTTCAGATACGCGTAATAGAGTTCCTCCTGCATGCGGGTCTGCCGCTCCGTATCCTCAAAACAGAAAATGATCTCAGCCTGCAGCTTAAAAAAACTCATCATCATATCCCGGGGATTGCGGCCGTTTAAACGCACCGCCCTCTGGTAAATCCGCTCCATCAGATCTCCGAGTTCTTCCGAGCGCAGATAGCGGAGGCAGTCAAGCAGCGTCTGAATCTCCTCCCGCGCGATCAGATCCTCCATGGAAAATCCCGGAAGCTGCGCGATCTGGTCATACTCCAGCACGCCGTTTCTCGTCAGCACCAGACGGCCCCACTCCGCGCTGTGTGCTTCCTCAAAAGCGATAAAAATATCCGAAATGCTATGGATGATCCGGCTGCAGCCGATACTGAGACGGATATCCCCATAGATTTCCCTCAGATCTCGGATCTTATAATAAAGAGCCAGCACTGCCTGCCGGATCTCGTTTTTCTTTTCTTCCTCATAATTTGCAATCAGAATGTAGCCCATATACGTGTTATTTCCGTAATAGCGGACATAGTCAGGAAAGCTCTCCTTTATGTAAACCTCCAGCCTGCCGTTGCCCATCGCGTCCGATTTTTCCAAAATCGCGCTCAGGCTGGAAAAAACGCAGAACACCTGATAGCATCCGGGCACGAACTCCGTATAAAACTCCCGGTTGCAGTTCTCCTCGGAAGAAAAACATGCGTCGTTCACCGTCTCGTCCCGATAGAGCAGCTTTGCCCAGAAACGCTCCATCGCTTTGCGGTTCTGATTCTCCTGCAATACATACAGAGTTTTGCTCTGTTCCGCCAGATGGTTTTTCTCATCAATGCGGGCACAAATGATCCGTAGCGTATCGTTCAGCTGTTTTTCATCAATCGGCTTTAACAGATAATCCATGACGTTCAGCTGAATTGCGCTTCTCGCATACTCAAAATGACGATAGCCGCTGATCAGCACGAAAAGAGGATCCACGTTCGCGTCCCGCACCCGCCGTATCAGTTCAATCCCGTCATAGACCGGCATCTGAATATCCGACAGGACAAAGTCCGGCCGATTCCTCACAATACTCTCCAGAGCCTCCGCTCCATTGCGGCACTCATCCACGATTTCAATATCCAGTTCCTTCCAATGCCCCAGCTGACGGATCAGCTGAATGATCTTCGGCTCGTCATCCGCGATAATTACTTTGTAATTCACAGGCAGCCTCCTGTTCTTATCCTGTTTCAGTTATATCATCTGCCATTATATTTTTCATAACAGTAACGGACAATTCCATTTTGGCATTTATTTATTCCAAAACAGAATTTCTTTTTCTTCATTTGCATCTCCACTGCCCTCCGGATTGTGTAAGGCAGTAATTACGACTCCCTTTTCACACACGAATTTTATAATCCTATTAAACCACAGACTTCCGTAAAACAAAAGGAAATCCTGCTATTTTTTGTTTCCAATTTTTCGGTTTTTCTGTTATACTGGCCGTACTGTATATTGGCGTGCGGGATAATCCCCATCGCAAAGCGATTTTAAATGGGCTTTTCCCCTCGCCGGGGCGGCATCCCGCACAGAGTGCGGGATAAAGCTCGTAACTGTGAAGGTACTGAACAGTTACGAGCTTTTTAAAATAAAAGTCTCTTTATTCTGCAGATTTTATAAGCACAGGCACTCCCCTGTGGCAAATTGCTGCGCAGCTTCCGCAACCGATACATTTTCCCGCGTCCACTTCACTTTTCCACCCCGCTTTCATACGGATCGCATGTTGGGGACAGACTGCGATGCAGGCACCGCAGCCGACACATTTTTCTGGTCTGATGTATGCTTTTTCCGAATTCATTTTCCCCATTTATGAAAACAGGTGCAGAAACCGCATCCGCACCCGTTTATCATTGCTCCTTTTAAAATTTCATGACTGTAAAAGCACGGAACAGTTACGAAATTTCCAGCTTCCTGTGTTCTCCGGCTTATTGCCTCTGCCGATATTAAAGGACTTTCTTATTGTCTGCGCCAGGTGTTGTAACGATCACCTTTTCCGGTGTGATAAGCAGCGCTCCCTTCGCGGTAGCAGCCCCGTTAAACATCTTTTCTACCATCGCCTTAAACGCCGTCACAATGTCGCCGTCGGTCAGATACTCTGCTGTACCTTTAATCTGATACCCTTCCAGAGACTGAGCGTCATATACGGAGATCGCAATCTTCCCGCCGTTTGCTTTCAGATTGTTCAAAGTCGTCTCAAGAAATACATCTCCTACGGGCAGACTTCCGGATCAGCCGTTCCCTTTGCCTGTATTTAATGAAGCTGGGATTTCCCATGGCGTTTCAGAATGGGATCATCGCCGTCGGCGGCATGATCGTTCAGTTTGTTGTAAATGGATTTGGCGTTTTGTTTATTGCAGGATTTACAGCGACCAACAAGCTCTACGGACTGCTTGAAATCGCCGCCACCTCCTTCGGCTATGCGATGGTGACCTACGTCGGGCAAAATCTTGGCGCCGGAAAGATCTGGCGCATCAGTCAGGGGATGCGCGCCGCGCTGGTAACCGCAATCGTTACTTCCATCGTAATCGGCGCGACAATGCTGCTGTTCGGCAAACTGATCCTGAGCCTGTTTCTTTCCTGTACAGCCGAGGAAGTGTCCACCGCACTGGGGATTGCGTATCATTACCTGACCATCATGAGCGTCTGCCTTCCGATTCTCTATATTCTCCATGTCACGCGATCGGCATTGCAGGGCATGGGTGACACACTGCTGCCGATGGTTTCCGGCATTGCGGAATTCGTCATGCGCACCGGCGCCGCAATCGGCCTCCCTCTGTTGATCGGGGAATCCGGCATCTTTTACGCGGAGGTCCTGGCCTGGCTGGGCGCGGATGTGATCCTGGTTAGCAGCTGCTATATCCGGATGCGGCAGCTGAAACAAGATTCCGTTCTATAAACAATAGCAGGCACTTTTATATCATGATCGCGCTGTATGTACTGTGCAATCATACAAGGGAGTCCTCTCACCCTTACGCCGCGCAGGCATGGCGCATCATACAAAACGGACAGAGGCTTCATTCCCCTATCCGTTTTTTCGTACTTTTCCTTTATTCCTCTGCGAGCAGCGCACTCTCCAGATCCGCAAGCATGGTATCCAGTGCGGTAATCCCGCCCTCTGCGGTGTACCACACAGCCGGGTGCTCCAGATAAACAATGTTGCCGTTCTGGTACGCGTCTGTCTGCATCACCAGCTCGTTTTCCATGATCTCCTGCGCCAGCTGCGCCCCCTCTGTCTGAATCGCCGCGTCACGGTCCATCACAAAGATGTAATCCGGATTCTGCTCCAGGATGGTCTCAAACGAAGACTCATTGCCGTGCGTGGATGTTGAATCCGCCGCGGTGAGGTTCTCAAAGCCGATCTCCACGCCAATAATAGAGCAGCGGCCGTCGTTTCCAAGCAGATTGAAGCTGCCGCTGGTGCACATACCGACCAGCGCGGTATTCCCCGCCGCTACTTCCTGAAGCGCCGCGATGCGGTCATCAAAAGCCGCCATCTTTTCATCAATCTGATCTTCAAGCCCAAAGATGGACGCGATGGTCGTTGCATTCTTGCGGACGCTCTCTACCAGGCCGATTTCGCTGTCTGTCGCCAGGTATACGACCGGCGCAATCTCGCTCAGGTCGTCATAAATCGAGCTCAGACGGCCGCCGATAAAAATAATATCCGGCTCGCATTCCATCACCGCTTCCAGGTCTGCCTCTTTGATATTGCCAAGGTTCAGAATATTTTCATCCTCCGCGTAGGAAGAAAGGTAATCAATCGAAGTGCTGGCGGTGCCCACCACCCGGTCGCCCAGGCCAAGGTTATCCAGAATGTCCAGAGAGGCCAGATCCAGGATCGCAATGCGCTCCGGGTCATACGGAACCTCCACCTCTGTCTCTTCACCATCCGCATTCAGTGCAGTGATGGTGATGGTTTCTGCCTCCTGGGCACAGCAGGCTGTACTGATAGTCATTGCCGCGACAAGCGCAGCGAAAATAAGTTTTTTCATAATTCATAATCTCCTTTTTTGAAAGTACTGAAACAGTAAAATTTTTTGTAACCATGAATGCCGGGAACCGTTCCTGCTTTTTCAATGGTGGAGCGACAGCGCTTTCCTCGCAATCTCAATAATGGAGCGGCAGCGCTTTCCTCGCAATCTCAATAATGGAGCGACAACGCTTTCCTCGCAATCTCAATAATGGAGCGACAACGCTTTCCTCGCAATCTCAATAGTAGATCGACAGCGGTTTCCCTTCAATTTCCATAATCTCGAAATCTACATTGTAAATGCGTGCCAGGGTTTCCTTCGTCATCACCTCCTTCACGGTACCGAATTTTTCGATTTTCCCGTCCCTGAACGCACAGATGTAGTCCGAGTAAAATGCCGCGTAATTAATTTCGTGCAGCACTAAAATCACCGTCTTCCCAAGCTCATCGCAGAGGCGACGGACAATTTTCATCATATTGGTGGCATGGTAGATATCCAGGTTATTCGTCGGTTCATCCAGCAGGATGTACTCCGTATCCTGGGCAATCACCATCGCGATGTAAGCTCTCTGGCGCTGTCCGCCTGACAGCTCATCGATAAACCGGTCTTCAAACTCTTCCAGCTCCATATAAGCGATTGCCCGGCTGATGATTTCCTCATCCTCCTTCGTTGTATGATTTCCGGAATAAGGAAATCGCCCAAAGGTCACCAGCTCCCGGACGGTCAGCTTCATCTGTATGTTATTCGTCTGGGTCAGAATCGCAAGACGTTTCGCCAGATCGCGGCTTTTCCACTGCGTAATGTCCTTCCCCTCAAAATCCACCTCTCCGCCGTCCCGCGCGATCAGTCTGGACAATATATTCAAAACGGTCGATTTGCCGGCACCGTTCGGCCCGATCATGGAAATGACGGCCCGCTTCGGAATCTCGAAGCTGACCCCGTCGACTACCGTTTTTCCGTCGTATTGCTTCGTCAGTTTTTTCGCAAACATGGTCTGCTCCCTTCTTTTCTTTTATGCGCAGTCTGTTCCGGTTTGCGGAGCAAATCGAGAACTTTGGCCGCGCAAGGAGTTTTGGCAGCTTTGCTGCCCGCGGTCCTGGCACTGGCACACAGCAACCCGCCCGGCGGGCAGGAACCTGATAAGCCGACTCCTTCTCATTTACAGTTCTGCATAAAGAACTCCTCAATATACGCTGGTTTACTTTCTCGAATTCTTCAGTATCAGATACAGGAAATAAATTCCGCCCCACAGGGTAATAAACACACTGACCGGCACAGAATATACGAACACCCGCTCTACAACCAGCTGTCCAGCGACCAGCACCAGCATACCAAACAGGGTGGAGCCGATGATCAGCTCCGAATGGCGGTAAGTCTTCAAAAGCTGCCGCGCCAGGTTTGCGATAATCAATCCCAGGAAGGAAATCGGCCCAACCATCGCCGTCGCCACTGCGATGTAAAGCGTCACGCACAGCAGCAGCCTGCGGATACAGCTGTCATAGTCCACGCCCAGGTTGATCGCCTGATTTTTCCCCAGCGTTATCACATCCAGCAGAGCCAGATCCTTTCGAAAGAGAAACGCCAGCGCCGCGAGTACAATCACGGAAAAGACAATGATCTCGGTATTGATATTGTTGAAGCTCGCGACCAGCGTCGCCAGCAGGGTATCATACTCATTCGGATCCATGACGCGTGTCAGCGTCGACTGGATGCTGGAGAAAAAGGAACTCAGCACCGTGCCGACCAGCAGGACATAGAGGACATTATGTCCGGTCTTTTTAAACAGATAGCTGTAGATAATCGTCGCCGTGATCCCCATCAGCACCAGGTCAATGCCAAACGCCAGATTCGATTTCGTCATGATAAAACTGGCCGTGCCAAAGACAAACACCACCGCCGTATGGATCAGCGTGTAAAGGGAATTCATGCCCAGAAGACAGGGCGTCACTATCGTGTTGTTGATAATTGACTGAAACACAATCGACGCGCTGCCGATCGCAAACGCAGTGATCAGCATCGCCGCCAGCTTCGGTGTGCGGATCTTCATGGAATAGCGAAACAGCTTCGGATTGGCAAACTTCACACCGATCGTCATGTAAAGGATCGCCGCAAAAATCACCAGCACGCCCAGGATGGCCAGCTTCCGGATGTTCGCGCGCCGCGCCGCGGTTGTACGGGAACCCGCCCGAATGCCCCCCGCCATGCCCGTATTCTGTGCAGTACAGGACTGCAGCATTTTCGCCAGTCCTTTATGAGGCATGCTTCCTTTCTGGCTGTCCTGTTCTGTATATGCTTCCGTTTCCTCCAGACTCTCCAAAACAGAGCCGGACGGCTGATAAGCCAGTTCTCCTTCGCCGGAAACTCTCGTCCTCGCGTTCATTTTGCAGCGCCTCCTTCCTCTGCCATTTTCCGTATGCCAAACTGTTTTCTGAGAAGCTCCCCGACACTGACCGCTTTCCGCCCGTGCTTCAGGCGGTACATCAGAAGTCCGATAAACAGGATGCTGCCGAGAATGCCGATGATCAGCTCGATCGGGAGCTCATAGGGTGCAATCACCACCCGCCCGATCATATCGCATACCAGCACAAAGATTGCTCCGAACAGCGCGACATCCGGCAGAGTTCCCCGGATTTTATCTCCCTTAAACATCGCAACCAGATTGGGCACAATCAGTCCGATGTAAGAGATGGAGCCCACGACTACCACCACGCTCGCCGTGATCAGCGCGGCAATGGTCAGGCCGCCAAACAGCACCAGATTGTAATGGACTCCCAGATTATTGGAAAAATCCTTCCCCATGCCGACAATGTTAAAATGATTGGCGAAGACAAAAGCCAGAACCAGCATCGGCACTACCAGATACACCAGTTCATACCGCCCGCGGATGACCATGGAAAAATGCCCGACCGTCCAGGTGGAAAGTGCCTGCGTCATCTCGTACCGATAGGCAAAATAATTTGTGATCCCTGTGATCACGTTGCCAAACATAATGCCCACCAGAGGCACCATCACCACGTCCTTAAACTGAATGCGCTGGATAAACCAGACAAAGATCCAGGTACCCAGGATCGCGGTCGTAAAGGAAAACAACGCCCGGCTCCAGATCGTCGAATTCGGCATAAACAGCAGCGCCAGCAGAATCCCCATCTCCGCGGAGGAGATCGTCGCGCCGGTCGTAGGCGAGACAAACTTGTTCATACAAAGCTGCTGCATAATCAGCCCCGCCACACTCATGCCCATGCCCGTGCACAGAATTGCCAGCAGTCTCGGCAGTCTCGAGGCCATAAAAATCAGCCACTGCTCAGAATCCCCCGCAGCCAGACCCGCGAGATTCACATCAATCACTCCGACAAAAAGGGAAAGAAATGAGAGCAAAGCCAGTGCCGCAGCAAGAATGATCGTACTCAAATGTGCTTTCAGAAATCCTTTTTTCATGTAAACCTCCGTAAAAACAGCAGGCAGCTCCCGGCAGACCAATTTTCGTTTTCGCAGTCTGCTTTTTTTATGCGCAGTGCTGCGAGAGGAATTATTCCGAGATACACTCTGGAGCTTTCAGGCAAAAAAAATGTCCACTATAGAGTATAGTGGACTGCTATCCGGTGAGTTTTTTGAAATTTTTATTAGGCTAATCTAACTTTCGTTAGGATAATAGCACGAGTATGCAAATATTGCAAGCCTTTTTTCATCTTTTTTTCATCTTCTCTTCATCCATCGCAGGGCAGTGCCAGATACGACCTGTAACAGCATTCCCACTCATCCGTACTTTCAAACAGACTGACCACATTAAATGGCTGCCGCATCAACACCGATATGCAGGTCATCCGTGAGGACGGCACCGCCATCGACGGCCTGTACGCGACCGGCGACTGCTCCGGCGGATTCTTCTCCCAGACCTACCCGAACCTCTTCACCGGTCTTGCCTGCGGACGCACCATGACCTTCGGGCGCAGGGCCGCAAAAATCGTGGCGGCATTATAAGAAATTGTGAGACACAAAATACAGCCCGCTGCCGCCGAAAGCTCAAGATTTCCGGCAGCTGCGGGCTGTGTACAGGACACTTATGTTATTGTATTGTCCATATTTTTCGAACCTTAACGTGTCATTTCTCCGCAAATTCCTGAAACGCCGCGTAGTCCGCGTCTTCGTTATAAAGCTTCAGCACCTGCATCATGTCGGTCGCGCTGTAGGTGTTCTCGTATGTACTGATCGACTGCGCGTACAATTCATTGAATTCATCGGTGTCTGCCGCGTACCAGTAAGTCTGGTACAGGCGGAACGCACCTCCGTCTTCATCGCGAAAATCGTCCGCATACCCCGCGTAAGCATTGCACATCGCAACAAACGACGGGCCGACGATCGCGCCGTATTTCCCGATCAGGCTGTTCAGCTTCGAATCGCCGTTTGCGTCTGTCTCGTTGAAAAAGGCGTAGTTCTGATCTGTAAAACAGTCGACCATACCAACCTTGATGTCGTATCCATACTCTGCCTCCGCGCTGCAGATGTCGGTGATCGCGTTGGCAATGGTCATCGCTGAAATTACCATAGTATATTCACCGCCGGCCACGGCCTCTCCGACCTCACTGCCGTCTGCCAGATAGCCGGGGAAAATGGTAATGCGGACATTCGTGCCTGTCTCAATCTCTGTCGTCTCCGTGATTGCGGCAAGCTCTTCCACGGACTGGTCGTATGCCAGGCCGTAAAGCTCCTGCAGCTTTGTCAGGATACCGATGGTTCTTAAGCGGTGCATTTCATTGCCGATGCCGCTGCCTCCGGTTACGACCAGGTAGCTCGCGCTGCCGCTCTCATCGAGCGCCGCGAGGTTCTTGGCAAGCGTCTCTCCCGCCGTCTGCTCATCCTCCGTCGTCGGGCCGATCGTCCCGAGAAAGTACGGGTTATCCTTTACTCTCTCATACACTTCGTCGGAAATCGTACCAGAGCCGAGTACGTAATACATCCCATACTCCTCGCACACCGGAAGAACATCTTCAATATAGGTCGAAAGGAATGAGATGATGCCCTTTACGCCCGCCTCATGCAGCTCTTCCACGAACTCGATCTCATCCTCGGCTGTGTCTATCCGCTCCGCATTGTAATAAAAGGTCGTGTTGAACGCGGAGCCAAGATAGTTTTCAAAATAATCCCGAAACGCAATCGCTTCCCAGTCCTCCGGATCGTAGACGGATACGCCGATGGTATAGCCGGCGGCCAGCTCTTCCTGGGCGGACAGGGTCTCCTCCGTAGATTCACCGGCCTGAGCGGACATTCCGGCAAACATACCGATACATAACAGCAATCCAGGTATAATTATCGCAGCTGATCTTTTCATGTTAGATCCTTTCTCAAAACAGATGGCACGCCACCTCGTGATATTTTCCGATCGTCTTCAGCGTCGGCTTTTCCTTTTTGCAGATGTCCATGCACCGGTCACAGCGGTTCTGGAACGGGCATCCGGGCGGCGCATCTACAGGACTCGGAGCCTCGCTCTCGATGCTCTCAATTTTTTTTGTAAAATCCATCTTTGTGGAAAAGATCGCGCCGAGCATGGCCTGCGTGTACGGATGCTGCGCGTTCGTCGCCACTTCACTTCCTGGAAGCACCTCCACAATGTTTCCGAGATACATGACAGCCAGCTGATGCGCGAAGGACTGCACCAGCGCCATATCGTGGCAGATAAACACAAACGAAATTCCTTTTTCCTTCTGAAGCTTTACAAGAAGCTCAATGATACGATCCTGCACGGAGACGTCAAGTGCTGAGGTCGCCTCGTCGCAGACAATGATCTCCGGCTCCAGGGCCAGTGCCCGCGCGATGCCGACTCTCTGCCGCTGCCCGCCGCTCATGTTGTGCGGATAGCGATAGACGAAATCCTCCGGCAGCTCTACCATGCGGAGCAGCTCCTTCGCCTTCGCTTCTCGCTCCGGGCGCCTGATCAGCTTAAAATTCATCAGCGGCTCGGTGACAATATCGATAATCCTCATCTTCGGACTGAATGCGGCAGCCGGGTCCTGAAACACCATCTGGAGCTTTTTCCGGCTCTGCCGGAGTTCTTCGCCTTTCAGCTTTGTGATGTCTTTTCCGTCAAAGAGAATCTGCCCTTCTGTAGGTTGAAGCATCTGGACGATCATTTTTACAAACGTCGATTTGCCGCAGCCGCTCTCCCCGACGATGCCGAGCGTCCGCCCGCGGTACACGGTCAGATTGATATCATTGCATGCCTTGAGAATCCGTCCGCCGGACGCGGGGAACTGTTTTGTGACATGCCATGCGCTTAAAATCGCCTCGTGCCCGGTCTCTTCCCGGCTGTCTGTCTCCTCCCCGTATTCTGATATCCCGGCACTTTCCCCGTCAGGCTCTGATATTCCGCCCATTCTTGTGTCGTCCTTCGACAAATCTTTTAATCCGGTTCCTCTGCCTGATTCTATATCCGCTCTCACATTGTCCGCCGGTGTCTGCTCTGCAGCCGTTTTTTCATTTTTCTCAGGAGACATAGCGCTTTCCCTCCATTTCCGGCACAGCGGCCAGCAGATTCTTTGTGTAATCGTTCGTCGGATGCTTCATCACTTCGTCTCTCGTCCCCCGGTCTACGACCTGTCCATACTGCATGACCACCAGCTGGTCGGCCATGTAGGCCGCTACACCGATGTTGTGCGTGACGATGATGACCGAGGTGCCAAACTGATCACGAAGCTCCATGATCTGACGCACAATCTGTGCCTGCGTCGTCACGTCAAGCGCACTTGTCGGCTCGTCCGCCAGAAGCAGCTTCGGGGAAAAGGTCATCGCCATGGCGATACCGACCCTCTGCCGCATCCCGCCCGAGAGCTGGAACGGATAGCTGTTCATGATGTTCCGGCCATCCGGCAGACGCATCCGCTCCAGCATTTCCACGCCTTTATCGAAAGCGTCCTTTTTTGATATCTTCTCGTGAGTGCGTATGTATTCCACATACTGCGCCCCGATCTTGCGGATCGGATTAATCATGGCTCCAGAGTCCTGAAAGATCATGGAGATCTTTGACCCCCTTAAGTCGCGCCACTCATTTTTAGAAAGCTTTAAAAGTGAGCGTTCTTCAAACAGGATATCTCCCCCGGTCACCTGTCCGCCGCCGGGGAGCAGCCCCAGCACTGCGCGGATGACGGTCGTCTTGCCGCTTCCGCTTTCTCCGACGACACTGACCACCTCGCCCTCTTTCATGTCGAGATGAAAATGCTCGATCGTCGGCCTGGGATTTTTCCCATATTTGACTGAAATATCCTGAATATTCAGTAAATCCATATCCGCTCCTCCTGATTTATGTCCTCAATCTGCGTAAGCAGGTTGAAGACGCAGACCGCGCCATCGTGCAAAGCACGATTATAATGCGCGGTTCTCCTTAGTATTTCTCGATTTGCGTCAGAAAATCGAAAATACAGACCGCGTCCTGTCAGGCACATTTTCTACATATTCCCGGTTTGCGCCAGAAAACCGGCAGCGCAGACCTGGCGTACAATGAGTTTTTTCTTTAATATGTCCTGATTTGCAAAGCTAGTCAGCGGCAGACAATTCTAAGTGCTGCCGTCGTTTTGCTTATTTCAAAAAGCAGACGTTCCGGGCAGCAGCGCCGCAATTCTCATTCTGCCGGCTTGATATCCGTGCTCAGCCAGTAATAGTCAAACGTCGCAATCTCCGCGCCAGTCACTTTGGATGAATTGCTGATCATCGTCGAGTTGTAATAGCCGTGCAGAATGACCGCGCAGTCATTGACCAGCACCTGCTCCATCTCCACAACCAGAGCGTTTCTTTCATCGGTATCCGTCGAAGCGATAAACTGCTCATACAGCGCATCAAACTCATCACTGTCATAGTTGCAATAGTTGGTGCCATCCTGATTGTCCTCACCGTAGAAGTTGGAACCGTCCGTGCCGCCATACCAGTTCAAAAGAAAAGCGGTTGGGTCGCCCGTGCCTACGGTCGTCCAGTTCGAATCGCAAAGGTCATACTCTCCTGCCTGCATCAGCATCCATTCTGTGTCACTGTCCGTGCTGTTTACACTCACGCCGATTCCGATCGCGGAAAGAGACACCTGAATTGCCTGCGCAAAATCAGACAGGCAGCGGTTGTTGTAGGTAATATAGGTAAGATTGATGTTTTCGCCGTCCAGCTCACGGATGCCGTCTCCGTCCGTGTCCACGATGCCGGCCTCATCCAGAAGCTCGGTCGCCGCATCCACATCATATGCGTACGGATTATCCAGGTTCTCATCCTCATAGATCAAAGAGGACGGCAGAATGCCGACACCGGCCGTATACATTCCGCCCACGGTAATGCTGCACATCGTCTCGCTGTCGATTGCCATGCGAACCGCCTGACGGAGGGAATCATTTCCAAGAACGCCGTCCATGTTGATGTAAGCAAAGCCGCTTCTCAGACTGGAAGATTTCGATACATAGTAAGCATCCGAAGCTTCCAGAGTCGCCAGATCGCTGGACGTCGTCACATTCTCCGTCAGATCAATGATGCCGCTCATCAGAGACATCGCCTTGGTCGTATCGTCCTCAATGAATGTGACATTGACCGTGCCGTAGGGCACCTCACCGTTCCAGTAGTTCTCATTTGCCACCATCGAACCGCTCTTGGTCGTCGCGTCAAAAGAAGAAAGCACGTACGGACCGGTCGCGATCACGCTGGTCGCGTAGCCGCCCTCATGCTCCGCATCAGTAGTATCGCCGTATACGTCAATGATCGAATAGAATGGGAAACACAGGGTCGCGGTCAGATCCGCCACTGCCGTATTCAGCACGATCGTCACGGTGTTTGCATCCGTGTCGGCCTCTATACTCGCCATATCAATGTAGCCTGCCGGAGTCGAGCTGTACTCATCACTGTTCGCGCACACATAAAACAGACGATTCAGAGAATCCGCCACTGCCTGCGCGTCGCAGGCATCGCCATTTGAAAACAGCACACCGTCACGGATATGGAACGTCCAGGTGATCTTGTCATCGGACACCTCATAGGTATCGCAGAGCAGCGGCTCCACGCTCATGTCATCATTGAATTTGAACAGGCACTCTGTAATGCCCCAGCGGACGCCCTGCCATGCAGCATTCTGATACGCAGCCGGGTCAAACGAGGTCGAATACACATAACATCCAAAATTCAGCACGTCATCTGACGCCGCCTGTGAGACGGCCGGGGAGGCGCTTACCACCATTGCGGCCGCCAGCGTGGCAGCCAATGCTTTTTTCATGTTTTTCATTTAAAATTTCCTCCATAAAAAATATAATTTCCTTATGCGGTCGTGCGCATTTTATTCATAAGCGATTTCATCGCTTATGCCGCGCCGGCCGCGATCGCGAAGCGATAACTTCCTTATGCGGCCGTGCGCAAATTATTCATAAGCGATTTCATCGCTTATGCTGCGCCGGCCGCGATCGCGAAGCGATAACTTCCTTATGCGGCCGTGCGCATAAAAAAGAATTACTCGTCTCTGGGATCCAGGACGTCCCGCAGACTGTCTCCCAGAAGATTGAATACCACAACAGTTACCAGAATCGCGAGACCCGGATACAGCATCATCCAGGGCGCCGCCAGCATATAACTCCGGCCTTCGCTCAGCATCAGACCCCATTCCGCCATCGGCGCCTGCGCGCCAAAGCCCAGGAACGAGAGTCCCGCCAGCTCCAGCATCATGCTTCCGATGTCAGTAAACGCCGTCACCAGCAACGTCGGCATGACATTCGGGAACAGGTAAACGCTCAGGATATGCGGCGTAGTGGAACCGGTCACCCGCGCTGCCGCGATGTAATCGCAGTTTTTGATTTTCAGCACCAGAGAACGGGCCAGGCGTGCGTATTTTGTCCAGCTCACAGCGGTAATCGCGATGACCGCATTTGTAATGCTTGCCCCCAGAATACCGGCGATGGCGATTGCCAGCACCATGCCCGGGAAAGAGATCATCATATCCGCGATACGCATGATCACTGCATCCACCCAGCCGCCGAAATATCCAGCCAGAATGCCCAGCACCGATCCCACCACGAAAATGCACGCCACCAGGATCAGTGCCGAAGACAAGGAGATCCGGCTTCCGAAAATCACTCTGGAAAAGAGATCCCGCCCCAGCTTGTCTGTGCCGAACCAGTGCGTCGAGCTCGGCGCCTGCAAAGCGTCCGTCAGCACCGCCTCATAGGGATCGTAAGGAGCGATATAGTCCGCGAAAACCGCGACCAGCGCGAGCACAACCGCCAGAATGGCGAACACCGTGAATGCCTTATGTTTTTTGATAAAGCCTGTTATCTTTTGCATATTCTGCCCCCTTCTTCAGCCCTTTTGTGAACCCGAAGTGCCGGACGCTGCGGCCATCTGATTTACATTCGCCTTTATCTTACCTGTCTCTTTTTTCGAAGAACGGGGAGCAGCCATATTGTTTCTCATACGCGGATCCACCAGATTATACGAAAGATCCACCACCAGGTTAACAACCATATAGATCAGCGCGATCCACAGCACATAGCCCTGTATCAGCGGGTAATCCATCGACGAAATCGCCGACACCGCCAGGCTGCCAAGCCCCGGATAGGAGAAGATCACTTCCACCACCGCCGTGCCGCCCAGCAGCGAACCGAGGGACAGTCCCAGCATCGTGATCAGAGGAAGCAGCGAATTTGGAAACACATGCATCCACAGGATTTTGCTCTCTTTGATCCCGCGCGCCCGCGCTCCGGTCACATAGTCCTGATTCAGCTCCTCCAGCACCGCCGTGCGCACCTGACGCGCATATTTCGACGACATCGGAAAAGCCAGCGTCAGCGCCGGGAGGATCATCGGTTTGATCCCCGTGCCGATGGAGATGACCGGCAGCCAGCCGAGCACCATTCCTATGTAGTAGGCAAGCAGCAGGCCGACCCAGAAGTTCGGCATCGATACGCCGAGAAACGTATACCCGCGAACGATGTAGTCAAAAACACTTCCTTTATACACTGCAGAAATCATACCGAGCGGAACCGCGATCACCAGCATCATCGCCAGCGAAAGCAGCGCCAGCTTCAGCGTCGGCAGAAGCCTTGACGACAGAAGCGTCAGCACCGGCGTTTTCAGCGAGTAGGACGTGCCGAAATCCCCATGCAGGCATCCGGTCAGCCAGTTCCAGTACTGTACAAGAAGCGGGTCATTCAGCCCCATCTCCTCTCTGGTCGCCTCCAGCACTGCCTCGCTCGGTATCGTGCCGTTGACCGCGTACATGGAGCGCACCGGGTCTCCGGGAGCCAGATACGTCAGCGCAAATGTCAGAAAACTGATTCCCACAAGCACAATCACAATCTGCAGGAGCCGTCCTCCGAGCTGCTTTTTACTCATCGCTTTTCCCTCTTTTCATTAATGATCGGGCAGAGCCGGCAATTCGCCTCCGCCGCATGAAAATCAAGTAGAGGGACTTGTCCCCTACTCGCCTGCGCGGTTGCTGTGTGCCAGTGGCACACGTTTAGCCCACGCTTCGCATGGGATATGCCTCGCCGGGTGGCATCCCACGCTTCGCATGGGATATGCCTTGCCCGGCCCTGCGCATAAAAAACGCGCCCCGTTTCAGGACGCATTTTAAGACTCTTATATTTGCAGCATGCGGCCATCGATTCCGCATTATCAATCGGAAATGAAAAAAGCGCCCGGCACGGGACGCACTTCCATTCCTGTTTTTGCATGCAAAAATAAGACAAATAAAAGCTTTTCCTATCCACCGTAAGAAGAAACCAATCCTCGGACGCAAGCAGTTCTCCTGACTTAAGATCAACGCCTTCTGCCGCCTTCCCACCAGGCAAACGCCTCGCAGTGACATACCACGCAGCATCTTTGATTCCAGTTTGTAACTGTTCAGTATCAGTTACCCTGTTTCTCAATATAAAAATGCTGCATTTTTAACAAAAGACTCCCTATCACAGTGACGGGATCGTACCGGATTCTCACCGGTTTCTCTTTTAATCCCCGATTAGGGGGAACATGCATCCTCTATTCAGTTTTAAAATATCTAAGCTTCTGTCAGTTTAGCACTCTCAGTTTTATTTGTCTACAGAAAAAATGAAAAAAATGTAAAAATCGATTGACAGTTTTCCTGCTCCTCCTTTATAATGCCAGTAAATCCACCCATCGAAATCAAATTTCATTTTAAATTATCTAAGCGGTCATCGCTCTCTGCGATGACTTATTTTCGTATTAACAGTTCAGAACAGCATCGAAACGGAAAAACAGGCGCTGAGTGCCAGTGGCACTCGTTTAGCGCCGACTGGAGCGGCAGCGGAGATGTGCAGATTTATCTGCTAAAGTCTGTATTTCCATTTCGGGATGGGCGGGCGCTGATCGTCCAGTGGACGATCGATTAGCGCCGACCGAAGTGGAACGGAGACGCCCAGCGAGCCTCAGACATATGACGCGTAAGCGGAATATAGCCTGCGCAGCAGGCGGTCTGTGGCATGCTGTTCTGAAGCAAACAAAAATCACATAAACTCATATACCACACAGGAAAAGGAGAATCCGTTATGAGTAAAAAAGAGCTTCTCCATGAAGAAGAACCCTGCGGATGCAGACATGATCACGATCATAAACACGAAGAACCTGACGAGTGCGGATGCGGACACGACCATGAGCATGAGCATCACCACGAGGATCACGATGAGTGCGGATGCGGACACGACCATGAGCATGAGCATCACCACGAGGATCACGATGAATGCGGATGCGGACATGAACATCATCATACGGAGGGTCACCCGGACGACTGCGAGTGCGAGCTCTGCCATCCGCATGAGGATTACTGCGATGTCTGCGGGCAGAGCCTCTCGAACTGCACCTGCCGGATGCCGGATGAAGACTGCGTAAAGAAAGTCTACCTGCTGGAAAACTTAGGCTGCGCAAACTGTGCCGCCAAGATGGAAAAAAAGATCAAAGAACTGCCAGGCGTGACCTACGCGACCATCACCTACACGACAAAACAGCTGCGGCTTTCTGCGAAGGATCCGGACGCACTTCTGCCGCAGATTCAGACGATCTGCTCCGCCATTGAATCTGAAGTAAAGGTCGTGCCGCGTACAAAATCCCAGGGAACCCTGGTCACCCGTACCTATACGGTGGAAAATTTAGGCTGCGCAAACTGTGCCGCTAAAATGGAAAAACGCATCAATGAACTGGACGGCATCACGACCGCAACGCTTACCTTCGCGACAAAGCAGCTGCGGGTAAGCGGAAAAAATCCGGACGGTCTGTTTGAGGAAATGCAGAGGATATGCAGCACCATCGAATCTGAAGTAAAGCTGGTACCCAAAGACACGCGTCCGAAGAGTAAGGATACATTAAATGTCAATGAAATTCTGCCGGAAGCGCGCCGGATGGAACCACCATTCGAGCTTTCCGACAATATGAAAACCCTGCTTGGCATCGGGCTGGGAGCGGTGCTGTTCATTTTAGGCGAAGTACTGGAACACCGGGGGATGGATACCGCTTCCCTGATTGTACTGCTGGTCGGCTACGTAGTACTCGGCGGACGCATCGTACTCACCGCCGTGAAGAATCTGCTGAAGGGACAGGTTTTTGATGAGAATTTCCTGATGAGCATCGCCACGCTCGGAGCGTTCGCGATCCAGGAATACCCGGAAGCGGTCGGCGTCATGCTCTTCTACCGCATCGGGGAATATTTTGAACACATCGCCGTGGAAAAGAGCCGCGGGCAGATCATGGACGCAGTCGATATGCGCCCGGAGGTCGTCAATCTTGTAGTCGGTGAGGATGTACGCGTCATTAACGCGGAGGACGCCAACGTTGGCGATATCCTGCTGATCCGTCCGGGCGACCGCATTCCGCTGGACGGCGTGATCGTGGAAGGCGAGACCCGTCTGGATACCTCGCCCGTCACCGGTGAGCCTGTTCCGGTAAAAGCCAGCTACGGCGACGAGGTCATCTCCGGCTGCGTGAATACTTCCGGCGTTCTGAAAATCCGCGTGGAAAAAATTCTGGAAGAATCCATGGTCACCCGTATCCTCGATTCCGTGGAAAACGCGGCGGCCAGCAAGCCGAAGATCGACCGCTTTATCACGCGGTTCGCGAGAATCTATACCCCGGTCGTCGTGATCCTGGCTCTGGCAACAGCCATCATCCCATCCCTGGTAACCGGCAACTGGTATTATTATGTCTACACGGCACTGACCTTCCTCGTCATGAGCTGCCCGTGCGCGCTCGTTTTGAGTGTCCCACTGGCCTTCTTCTCCGGCATCGGCGCCGGTTCAAAGCGCGGTATCCTTTTCAAAGGCGGTGTCGCCCTGGAAGCCATGCGAAATGTCGACGCAGTCGTGATGGACAAGACCGGCACCATCACAAAAGGCAACTTTGTCGTGCAGCGCGCGGTGCCTGCCGCCTCTGATGTCTCACAGATGGAAACGCCCCCTCGCTCGGGCTCGGGGGCAAGTCGCGCCGCTCATGCAGAAAATGCTCCGCATTTGAGCGGCGCTGATGAGCTCCTTTCGCTCTGCGCAAGCTGCGAGCTGACCAGCACCCACCCGATCGGCGTGAGCATCTTAAACGCGGCAAACGAGCAGAAAATCAGCTATGCGCGGCCGGTCAAAGTAGAAGAGATTGCCGGACATGGCATCCGCGCAGTAATCCCTGTGGCGGGCAACGCTTCCGCGATGTGCACGGTTCTCTGCGGCAACCGCAAGCTGATGGAAAAATACGGTGTTTCGCTTGAAAACTATGAAAAGAAAGGCTTCGGCACGGAGGTGCTCGCCGCGAAGGACGGCGTCTTTATCGGCCATCTGGTCATCTCCGACACCATCAAGGAGGACGCGAAATCCGCGATCTCCCAGATCAAATCTCTCGGTATTGAGACCGTCATGCTGACCGGCGACGCGGAGGATTCCGCCCAGGCAGTCGCGGACGCGACCGGCATCGACGAGGTACACGCGAAGCTGCTGCCGCAGGATAAGCTCACCGAGCTGATCCAGGTGCGGAATTCGCACGGCTCCGTCATGTTCGTCGGCGACGGCATCAACGACGCGCCGGTACTCGCGGGCGCGGACGTCGGAGCGGCCATGGGAAGCGGCGCGGACGCGGCCATTGAGGCGGCGGATGTGGTATTCATGACCTCCAGCATGGAAGCCATCCCGCAGTCACTCGCCATCGCGCGGGCGACCAGCGCCATCGCGTGGCAAAATGTCGTCTTCGCGCTCGTCATCAAGGTGCTTGTCATGATCCTCGGCCTGTGCGGCTTCGCCTCCATGTGGATGGCCGTGTTCGCCGACACCGGCGTGGCCATGCTCTGCGTGCTGAACTCGATCCGGGTGCTTTATAAGAAGAAAATCTGATTTGGCAGATACCCGGAGGCGAAGAACGGAACTGCTCTCTTCTCAATCCGCAAGTATGGAAGAACCAGTGCGGCTATTTGCCCAATCCATGGGGCCGGGAGAGTCGGGCAATCGGATAGGGGAACGCCATTCTCCCCTATCCAGAGTTCTCGGTTTGCTTCGCAAATCGGAACATACGCTTTGACGGGCCGCGTCCAATGCTATAAGGATTGCCGACAGGAGGATTCTTATGGGGCGGGAGTAAGCTGGAATAATGCCCTCATGCGGATCGTGTATATCAAAAAATTACATAATAATGAAACAAATGAGGAATTCATATGCCTATGAAAACAGGTATGATCTACGGCGGCCTGACTGCCGCCCCATGCACAAAAGTACAGGGCTTCGTCCCGCTCGGTCCATCCGGCGAGACGATTCCCGCAACGCTGATCAACGGTGTCGGCGAAGGCAGGACTGTCCTCGTCTCCTCCGGCATCCATGGGAGCGAATATCCCGGCATACTCACCGCCATAGAGCTGGCGAAGGAACTCACCCCGGAGCAGATAAGCGGCCAGCTGATCCTTTTCCATCCGGTCAATACTGCGGCATTTTATGATCGACGCAGCTACATCAACCCGATTGTCGGCGAAAACCTGAACCGGCTCTATCCAGGCTCGCCGGACGGCTCCATGGCCGAACAGGTCGCATGGTATATGGGTGAGGAATACCACAAGAGGGTCGATTTTGTCATCGACCTTCACGGAGGCGACATACCGGAAACCCTGCCGCCCTACGTGTATGCCCCCGGCGTCGGAGATCCGGATGTCCTGAAAGCGTCCATGGAGGCGGCACTTCTGGTAAATGCCGACTATCTGGTAAAATCAAAATCCACCACCGGCTTTTACAACTCCTGCGCCATCCAGGGAACACCGGCCATTCTGATTGAACGCGGAAGCCAGGGTATCTGGAGCCGTGACGAAGTCGATACCTACAAGGCAGATGTGAAAAATCTGCTCGTACATCTGGGAATTCTGAATGGTGCCATAAGACAGCCTTCAAAAAAAGCTTATGTTCTCACAAATGTCGTCTTTCTCGACGCCCCCGTTTCCGGCTGTTGGCTGCCGGAAGTCACTTTGGGCGAACACGTAAAAAAAGGCCAGCGTCTTGGTATTATCACTGACCTGTTCGGAAGCACGCTCACGGAAATCCGCGCAGAATTCGACAGCATCATTATCAGCTTTGCGGTTTCCCTCGGTATAAAGGAGAGGGATCAGCTGATTACGTACGGGATTTAGTATGCGCCGATGATTACCGTGTACAGATTGCCGTCCAGATACAGCTTCCGCACTTCTTTTGTCCGATAGCCGAACACCTTCACCAAAGAGATGCCAAACGCCGCTCCGGTCAGCCCTCCCGCGAAGGTCACCAGCACCGGAAGCGTAATGTAGTGGCAAATCAGATCCCGCCGCTTCGCCCCTGGATGACACACATTTCCCCCTTCTCAAGATCCGTGGAAATGCCTTTGCCTCAATTGAAAGCCTGCCCATTTAAAATGTGCTTCGCAGCAGGTCACAAGTTTTGCTCTACAGCAAAACTTATAACAAGGCATGGGCAGGCTTATGCCTTATAATTTATCGTTTTACGACATTTTTTGTCGATTGTAATTCTGCGTTTTATGGCAATTATTGTCGATTGTATTATTGCGTTTTATGGCTATTATTGTCGATTGTATTATTGCGTTTTATGGCTATTTTTATGTAAAAGAGGCTTGCGTATTATCGGGTATTGTGTTATTCTGGATGGGGTGAGAAACGATGCTGTTTGAAAGAAAAATTTACAGTAAATTTTTAAACTGGAAAACGGATGTAAAGGGCACAAAAGCGCTCCTGGTTGAGGGTGCCAGACGTATCGGCAAATCCACCATTGTCGAGGAGTTTGCCAGAAACGAATACAAAAGCTATATTATGATAGATTTTGCGCAGGCTTCGGATGCTGTAAAGGAGCTTTTCATCCAACACCTGAATGATCTGGATACATTTTTTATGCTGTTATCTGTTGAATATGGTGTCCGTCTCCATGACAGGGAAAGTCTGATTATTTTTGATGAGGTTCAGCTGTTTCCCAGGGCGAGGGCAGCGATAAAGTATCTGGTCGCTGACGGGCGCTATGATTTTATAGAGACTGGCTCCCTGATCTCCATTCGTGAAAACGTAAAGAATATTGTTATTCCATCAGAAGAACGTCAGATAAAGATGTACCCCATGGATTTTGAGGAATTTTGCCAGGCATTAAATGAGGAACCTCTGCTTCAATATATTCATGCATGCTTTGATGACAAAAAACCGCTGGAGCGAAGCCTGCACAACAAGGCCATGCTATTATTCAAGCAATATCTGTTAGTCGGAGGCATGCCCATGAGTGTTTCCGCCTTTCTAAGCAGCCATAAGGACTTTGGAAAAGCGGATCTGGAAAAGCGGGATATCTTGACGCTGTACCGCAATGATATCATGAAAATCAGGCAGCAGTACCGCGCAAAGGTTCTGTCTGTTTTTGAGCAGATTCCAGGCCTGTTATCGAGACACGAGAAACGTGTTGTTTTTAACCGCATTCTCCCAGGTTCCTCTGCAGACCAATATGAGGAAACGTTTTTCTGGCTGACCGATTCTATGATTGCGAATGAGTGCCGAAAGGTAAGCGACCCGAATGTCGGGCTGTCTCTCTGTGAATCTGATACGTATATCAAGTGCTACCTGGGCGATACCGGTCTGCTTGTGAGCCACGCCTTTGATGAAAACGAGCTTCTGGAGGATGAAGTCTACAAACAGATTTTCGCAGGAAAGCTCGGGCTGAACGAGGGCATGCTCTATGAGAATGTCATTGCCCAGATGCTGACTGCAAATGGACACCGGCTCTTCTTTTACACACATTACAGCGAAGAAAAGCGGCGTAATGACATCGAGATCGATTTTATTATCTCGAATAACAGGAAAACGAAATACCAGATATACCCCATTGAGGTGAAATCCGGCAGCAACTATTCCATCAAGTCCTTGCTCCGGTTCCGCGAAAAATACAGGCAGAGAATAGGCTGCTGCTACATCGTCCACCCCCGGAATCTGTGCGAGAAGGAAGATATTCTGTGTATTCCGCCTTATATGGTGATATGCTTATGAAAAACAAAAGCACATCCTGGCTGCAGACGAGGAGATTGAGACTGCCTGCTGCCCGACGAGCCAACCAGCGTCTCCCTGATCTGGGGACAAGGAAATAAGAAAGCCCACAGCTGCCGTAATATTTCGGCAGCTGTGGGCTTTCCGTTTTTAACCAGGCAACTATTCTGTGCAATACTCGATTTAAGGCGATATTGATATCTCATCGAGTTATCAATGTCTGTGTTTATCCAGAAGATTATCACCGTTTTTGGCACGCAAATCCGCATAATATACTTTTGACTGTTGCCGGCGAAGTCAATACCCGATGATGTTGCCATCATCGGGTTTGATAATTCTTCTGTATTTACTTACCGGCGCAGCTCCAGTCCGCCTGTCAGATGAATCGTCTGGCCGGTCAGGTAAGCGCTCTCCTCGCTTGCGAGGAAGCAGATCAGTTCCGCCAGCTCCTCCGGTGTTCCAATCCGCCCCATCGGGATGGACGGAAGAAAGTCCGCCGGATCCGCGTCTCCCGGGTGCAGTCCTTCGATTCTCGGAATTGCACCTTTCGCAATGCAGTTTACCGTAATGTGCTCTCCTGCCAGCCTTGCCGCCGCGTTCAGCGCCAGAGAGTGTACCGCGCCCTTTGCGACCGCGTTGGAAAAGCTCTCATGTACGCCGCCATTGACTCCCTCTGTGGTGGACATGAAAATGACGCGCGGCGCTTTGCTTTTGCGCAGGGAGGGAAGCGCGGCGCGCAGCATATTGAATGCGCCGCAGAGAAGATGCTCCACATCGCGCAGCAGCCGGTCGCCAGTCAGTTCCTCCATCGGGATATTTTCCCCAAAGCCGCCCGTGTTCGCAATGATGACATCCACGGAGCCAAACTCCTGCACCAGCGATTCATAAATCTCCGGAGACTCCTCAGCCGGGCCGCTCTCAAGTGCGCCGACCGCCTTGCACTTTCCCGGAAGGTTCATCCCGTTGACCTCATCGACCAACGCCTGTGCGCGGGACGCCTGGTGGGTCATCATGACCACATTCATGCCGCCTGCACAGAGCGCCTTCACGGCCGCAACCCCGTCTCCTGCCGTCGCCCCCGCGAACACGCAGGTTCTGCCTTTTAAAGTTTGCATTTTATCCTTCCTCCTCCTGACCCGGACAATCCGGAACCAAAATTCTGCCATTTTGCGCAAAAATCATTCTTAAACGCCTGACCTGTCACCAGAACGCTTTATGCAAAGCGTTTCATCCAGTCCGCCATGTAATCATACAGCGCATTTTCTGTATCGCCAAACTCGCCCGGCGTCTTCTCAGCCTCTCTGTTCGGGAAAAACATGTGTGTTGCGCCCCGGACGAATGCGATGGTCTTGTCCTCCATCTTCGCACGCTCATAGATCATCTCGGACGCCAGATACTCATATCCGCCCGTCATGCCCATCATCAGCGTCGGGACAGAGATCCCGTCGATGTTTCCGATCGGTGAGGCATAGCTGGATTTCCAGTCCACACCGATAATTCCATCCTCGAGAACCGCGAATTCTTCCGTCGTGTGCAGTGCCTGGGAGCTTAAAAATCCCTTGACCGTATTTTTATTGACTCCCATCCCATACGTGCTGGAGAAGCAGCGGTCGCATTCCGGCGTGCGGACAGAGAAAATCTGCTCGTGCGTGATGCTTCCGTCCCCATGCACCAGATCGTATTCGCCCTTTGTATGGCTTAAAAGGCGCGTATCCTCCGGGAGCAGACGGTTGTTCGGCTTCGGCTGATCCGCCGCCGTGATGAAAAACGGCTCATCGTCCACATAATTGCCCTTTCCGGTACTGATTTTTTCCAGGCGCTCCAGCGCCAGACTGATCAGCTTTTCATTTCTCGCAGCCTGAGCCGCCTGATATTTTTTGATAAATGCGTCGCTGTAATGTGCACCCTTGGGATCATAGCCGTTTGCCGGGTCAAAGATGTCAAACTCCGGGTTCAGCTTCATGCCGTTCCCCTCTTCTTCTACCGCCGGATCCATGCTCAGCAGAGACATCACACCATTTCCGTAATTCGCGTCGATCAGCATCAGGCCGTCCGCCGGTGCCAGCTTCTCCTTCAGCGTGCACTTGTAGATCATCTCCTCTCCCTGATAGATCGAAGGCCCATTTTCAGCGATGCTCTGGTAAGCGGTCATCAGCGTCGCGCCGCCGCTGTGTCCCATCAGAATGATTTTTTCGATCTCTTTGTTGCCGCGCAGATAGCGGATGCTGTTATCCAGCATCAGCAGTTTTCTGTCAATCTCTCCGCCTTCCACGGACTCGCAGGCGAGCACATGATAGCCTCTTGCCGCGAGGGCGGGACCCATTTTCAATCCCATATAGTTCTGATCGCAGTGCATCATGACCACGGCGATGTGGCTGGTCGCCGTCGGATTGACCGGCACATACTCCATCGCGTGAGAATGTCCCATATCCATCACGATCAGCGTTTCCCGAATCGTTTTGTTGACTTCTTTTTCAACTTCCCCGTCCCGTCCTATTCTAATTATCATAAGACCCTCCTGTCAATTTATTTCCATATCTTTCATCTGTTTTCCTGCCAGTACTCTGTCAGCTCCTCATACAGTGACCGCGTCGTCTCCGCGTTAGAGACATTGAACACTATGGTTTTCTCCGCGTCCGATATCAGGATACAGGGAGCGATTTTTGTGGTCGTATAGGCGTGGTAGGTCCCCAGAGAGTCGCTCTCCCAGGTACCATACATATTCTTTCCGTTAACCGTTCCGCCGTCCGTCGCCTCACCATAGTCCGGAGTCTCTTCCAGCTCGATCGAAAGAATATCCGCAAAGAGAAACGTATCCGACGTATCCTTCAGTCCGTAAAAGCTGACGCTTTTTTCCTCATCGGAAAACTGTATCGACGCTGCGGGCTGTGAATAAAAGAAATAGTAAACGGTCGCGCCCGCAAGGATCAGGAACAAAATTATGAGGTTTCTCGTCTTGTCTTTTCCGCTGAACACAAAAATCACGCTCCCATCTGTTACATATGAGATGTTTTCGGTTTATATTATACCACCACCGGCCCGAATGTAAGTACAAAAATTATTAAATACATCGCTTCCCGGTGCCTGCCCGGATCACGTATGTCTGTAACTGTTCAGTACCTTCACAGTTACGTTTTCATACGTACCTCTCAGCTGATCTCCTTAATCCTGCAGCAAGATACAAAATGATCCTTTTCAACCTCCACCAGCTGCTGCGGCTGCTGGCAGGCCTCTGTCGCGTATGGGCAGCGGGAGGCGAAGCGGCATCCCGGCTTCGGGTTGATCGGGCTGGTGATCTCGCCCTTGAGCTGGATGCGCTGCATCGGTTTGTGGATATCCGTGGAAGGAATCGCCGAGAGCAGCGCCTTCGTGTACGGATGCAGCGTATTGTGGAAAAGCTCCTTTGTCGGGCTTTTCTCTACCAGCTGTCCGAGGTACATTACGCAGATATTATCTGAAATGTGGCGCACAACGGACAGATCATGTGTGACAAACATGTATGCCATGCCCATCTGCTCCTGCAGCTCCTGCAGAAGATTCAGAACCGCCGCCTGGATAGACACGTCCAGGGCGGATACCGGCTCATCGCAGACGATGAATTCCGGGTTCAGGGCCAGCGCCCTCGCGATGCAGACTCTCTGCCGACGTCCGCCGTCCAGCTCGTGCGGATATGCTTCCCGGAGCCGCTCATCAATTCCCACCAGCTCCATCAGCCGGTTCGCTTCCGTCTTCAGCTCCTTTTTTGATTTGAACCGGCCGGACATTTTCAGCGGCTCGATGACCGTATTTTCAATGCGGAGACGCGGATTCAGGCTGGAATAGGGATCCTGAAAAACGATCTGCATTTTCTCACGGACCTTTTTCAGCTCATGTCCCTTTACGCTCGTGATATCCTGATCCTTCAGGTAGATTTTTCCCTCCGTGGATTCGAGAAGATGTATCAGGGTTCTTCCAAGCGTACTCTTGCCGCAGCCGGATTCTCCCACAACACCGAGTGTCTCGCCCTTCTGGATCGTGAAACTGACATCGTCCACGGCGTGATTCGTTCCCGCAGGTACTTTAAAATATTTTTTCAGATGCTCCACACGGATCAGTTCTTCAGCCATCAGCTTCTCCTCCCTTCCTGATACATGCGCAGAAATGACCAGGTGTCAGTTCCTGCACGGGGATCTCTCCGGATCTGCATGCGTCCGTCGCATACGGACATCTGGGTGAAAACGCGCATCCGGAGGGCAAATTCGTCGGATCCGGAGGCATACCAGCGATCGGTTTCAGTTTCTCGTTATCATCCGTCATACTCGGCAGCGATGCAAACAATCCGTTTGTATATGGATGCGCCGGATGATCAAACAAATCCTCCTTGCTTCCGCTTTCCACGATTTTTCCGGCGTAGATGACAGCTACCGTGTCACAGGTCTGCGCGATAACGCCCAGATCGTGTGTGATCAGAATCATGGAGGTCTCAAATTTCACCTTCAGTTCATTGATCAGGTCCAGCACCTGCGCCTGAATCGTCACATCCAGAGCGGTGGTCGGCTCGTCCGCGAGCAGCAGCTGCGGGTTGCACGCAAGCGCCATGGCGATGACGACGCGCTGCTTCATTCCGCCTGAGAACTGATGCGGATATTCCCCGTAGCGCTCCGCCGGAATCCCTACGGTTTCCAGCATCTCTCCGGCTTTTTTCATGCCGGTCGCTTCGTCGTAGCTGTTGTGCAGAAGCAGCACCTCCAGAATCTGGTCGCCGACCGTCATCAGCGGATTCAGAGCCGTCATCGGATCCTGGAAAATCATGGCGATCTTCGCGCCGCGCACATCGAGCATCTCATCGTTGGATTTCTTTAACAGGTCCTCCCCTTCCAGAAGGATCTCGCCGCCAAGAACCTTTGCGGGCGGATCCGGGAGAATCCCCATGATGGCCTTCGCGATGGTGGTCTTGCCGGCTCCTGTCTCGCCGACCAGTCCGAGGGTTTTTCCTTTCGGCACGGACAGACTCACGCCGTTGACCGCATGCACCGTCTTGCGTGCCTGTGTATAGATTACTTCCAGATTTTTTACAGAAAGAAATTCTTTATTATCAGCCATTTTTCAATTCCCCCTTCCATCAGTCTCTCAGCTTCGGATCCAGCGCGTCGCGGATGCCGTCGCCCATCAGGTTGATCGCGAATACAGTAAGTGCGATCGCGATACCGGGAACCAGCAAAAGATGCGGATTGGTACGGATATAGGAACGGCCATCGGATAGCATGGCGCCCCATTCCGGACTCGGAGGCTGAATGCCCAGGCCGATGTAGGAAAGGGAAGCAGCCATGATCATGGTTGAGCCGATTCCCATCGTTGTCGTCACGATGATCGGCTGGATTACATTTGGCAGCAGGTGTTTGAACATAATCACAAGACTGCTGCAGTTAATGGATTGTGCTGCCTCTATGTATTCCTTCGAGCGCTCTGTCAGAATCTGTCCGCGGATCATACGCACGGTGCCGGGGACGCCGCCCACTGTCAGCGCGATCACCGTCGCGAAGAAGCCGGAGCCCATCGCGCTGGAAATCAGGATGCAAAGAAGAGTACCCGGAAGGGCTGACCAGACATCCATCAGTCTCATGATCAGGGTCTCCGTCAGACCGCCGAAATAGCCGCCGACTGATCCGATCACGACGCCCACAAAAGCGCCGAACAGAGAGGCCGAGATACCAAGCGCCAGAGAATAACGGCCGCCGTACATCAGACGGGTGATCATATCACGGCCGAGCGCGTCACAGCCGAGAATGTGCTGCGCGGAAGGTCCCGCATACATATTCAGCAGATCTACATCATTCACTCCATACGGAGAGAAGAATGGTCCGATCAGACAGAAAACAACGATTACTACGAACAGAATTACTCCCAGCTTCGCGCTGAAGCTTTTGGTCATTCTCCCGGCAAAATCAAGGAGCGGGTTTGTACGATAACTGGTTTTTTCTTTTGCCATTTAACCCACCTTCTTTCCTTTACTGTACTGAGCCTTGATCCGCGGATCGAGGAATGCGTAGCACAGGTCCATGAGCAGAATCGCGATAGATGCGAACAGGGCGAAGAAAATAACGCATGCACGGACCACCGGATAATCATGCTGGTTGACGCCGGAGAGCAGGTACGCTCCGATTCCGGGGATGGAGAAAACCGACTCAATGACCGGGGAACCCGCGATCACTGTCGCGAGGCCGCCGCCTACACCTGTGATGATCGGCATCATCGCGTTCGGGAGCATGTGCTTTCTCACAATAATATTTTCCTTCTGGCCCTTTGCCCTGGCTGTCGTCACGAAATCCGCGCGGATTACCTCGAGCATACTGCTTCTGGCCTGTCTGGCATTGATCGCGATGCCGCCCAGCGAGCTGGATATGATCGGCAGAATGTAGCAGGTCCAGCTGTCAATTCCATACGCAGGAAGCAATCTCAACTGCAGGGAGAACAATAGAATCAGCAACAGTGCGACGAAGAAATCCGGTGCGGAGATGAACACCATCGCGATGATCATCACCGCCGAATCCTGCCATTTTCCCTCGTGTGTGCCGGCGAAAATGCCAAGCAGCGTGCCAATCACCACGTTCAGGATCATCGCGCTCAGGCCGACGATCAGTGTACGGGGAAGGCGGACGATCAGTTCATCGATAACGGGGCTGGAAAATACCCACGATGTACCGAAGTCCAGTTTGATAAAGGTATTAAACATATAGGTGCCAAGCTGCTGCAGATACGACTTATCAATTCCCATGACGATACGCTTCTGCTCAATCGTCTCCAAAGAAGCCTCTTTTCCCAGAAGAAGACTAGCCGGATCTCCGGGAACCAGATAAGTGATAGTAAAAATAACCAGCCCTGCGCACCAGAGAATCACGATCATACTTAAAATTCGTTTTATGACATATTTAATCATAGAAATCCTCCTATGCTATGCTGATCGAGCAGGAGGCGACTCTATCGCCTTCTACTCGCCGCGCGAGCCGGGGCGGCTTTAGCCTTGCCCGGCCCTGCGCATTATGTAGTAAACGACGTAAGTCGTTTTATTTTGCGTTTTCAGGGTATAGTAACAGCCGTCAGGAGCCCCTGCGCGTAAAAAGGCTGCCCGGCGGCTGTGTGTTCCTCCCCTCCCGGAAGCGTTTTACCGCTCCCGGGGTTTTGATGATACAAGAGACACAAAGTACGAAGCACGGAACAATTCGTAGTCTCATGGCCTTTTGTCGCCTGAATCATTTTGATTGTGGAAAGGGAATCTCTATCCTGCCTGTTTATCTGAGAATCTGCCGCCAAATAACTCATGCATGTATCCTGCACAGGTTATTTTTTGCCAGCTCTCGAAAATTACTCTACTGAGAATGTAGCAGCGCCCGGAGTATAGTAGCCCTCGCGGTAGAACATCTCAGAAATATCATTCGTGTACACCAGACCGGAGCTGATCTTTGCGATCGGATAGAAGTATGCGTTCTCAACTACATAATCCAGGACCGCTCTCATATGCTCCGCATCATGCGTCGCATCAGCTGTCGCTGTCTCATAGAGCTCCTGAAGGGTATCGTCCTCGATCAGGGAGAAGGTCAGACCGTTGTTTACTTCGTTGTCCATCATCAGATGCCAGCTGCCTACCATGTTGGAGCCGCCGAGCGTGTTGATCATGATATCCCACTCATCTGAGTAAGCCGGGCTTGTAATCGTGTTATAGGTATCGTTGGTAACAGCATTGATTTCGATATTGATGCCAGCCTGAGCGAGCAGCAGCTGGATCATGGTAGCAGCCGCTACAGCCGCCTCATTGTTTACACAGATCAGAGTCAGGGTCTCTCCTGAATATCCGGACGCCTCTACACATTCAGCTGCTTTGTCAAGATCATACTCTGTCACATAGGTGTCTGTCAGCTCCAGGCTCTCATCGTAATCAGTGAATGCTTCCGTACCAAGTGTGGTAGCCGCCGTGTAGGAACCGCCCATTGCGGTGCAGATCGTCTCGTTGTCCAGTGCATAGTACATCGCGCGTCTCAGTTCCTCATTTACCGTCTGTGCGTTCGGAGCGAAATACCAGAAGTCGCCCTGTGTAAGGATCTCAACCGTATAGTCTTCAGACTGAGAACCTGTCTGGAACTCTTCCAGCATGGAAAGCGGAACGTAGCTGCAGACATCCAGTGTGCCTGTCTCAAGGCCGATCACAGCCGTAGAAGCCTCAGATACAACATCCAGCTCCAGAGTCTGAACGGTAGCGGTATGTCTTCCGGAGAGCTCGTCGTGATCCAGTCCCCAGTAGTTGTCATTTGCTTCCATAACGACCTTGGAACCCGCTACAAACTCAGTCACTATGTAGCAGCCGGTGCCGCACGGATCCGTCGTCATGCCGTTATGATCCTCATATGCTTTCTCCGAGAAAATCAGTGTGCGGACAAGCGGGAATTCTACCTCAGAAATCGCAGGCGGAGTCTCTGTCCAGTGAATATAGAAGGTATAGTCGTCAATCACCTCGATGGAATCAAAATAATCGAAGCGGATCGCCTGCCCGTTGTTGATCATCCATTCAAAGCAGAACTTTACGTCACTGGATGTAATGTTGTTGCCGTCCCAGTCATAAATGTCATCATTCAGGGTCACGATCCAGCTCGCTCCGTCGTCCACTTCCTCATAGCCGGAAGCCAGGCACGGGAGCAGCTCGCCGCTGTTGTCGTCCGCGAAGTCAAACAGGCTCTCATATATTCCGTAAATCCAGTAATAACGGGAACCCACGTTGACATCATCACCTTCGAGGTCCTGCGGATCCTCAGAGATCGCGACCACCAGCTTCTCATAGCGTCCGTTGTCCAGGATCGTGCCGCTCGCCGCCATGGAAGTGCTGCCGAATGCCATCGACACAGCAAGTCCCATCGCCACTGCTTTTGATAACGTGTTCTTCTTCATTGTGTTATCCTCCTTAAAATTTTTTTAAATACAAACCGGCGCTGCCGGTAAGATTCCTTTATTATGTGTTTTGTTGCCGGTAAGCCGCACTATCTGTACAGGATTTCCATCCCCTCGTCATCAGCCGGGCGCTCTGCGGGTTCTTCTACCCGGTAGGGAATGCTGCGCTCCAGAAAAAGCATCAGCAGTGACAGGAACACGCCCGCCGCAAAATAGCCCATATGTACAAAATCAGCTGATGCCGGCATCCCCTGCCTCAAAAGGCTGCTCAAAAGGGTAAAAGCGAGATCTGCTCCAAAGCAGGCCGCCGACCCCGCCGCCGCTCTCATCAGAGCTTTGGAGGAGCATTTGTAATCTCCTGTCGTCATGCGCGCCGGCGCTGTGAGATATCCGGTCAGCAGCGTATAACCCATATAAGTCAGAAACAGGATTGTCAACAGCTCAGATAAAGCCAGGTACCAGGCTGTCCCCATACTCTCCTGCGCTTCCATGCTCCCGGTACGGAATATCAGCCATACCATCACCGCGAACACCAGCAGAAAGAATACTTTCAGGAAAACCCCTGCCGCCCCCGGCAGATCCTGCATGTAAACCGGCCCGGTATACTTCCGGATGATCTTCTTTTTCCCATTTTTACCGGTCGTGGTATATTCCGTATAATTTTCAAAGAAACGATGGTAGGCCAGGCTGTGGTAGGATTTTGACCTCGTATCAGCGTCCCTCTTCTGAACCCTTTTCCTCCATTTGTTTTCGCGGCCGTAAAGATTATCCAGTGCCATCGAATGCGCCTCCTCATATATCCTTCATGCTCACACTCTAACACAGATTGCGGATTGTTGTTAAATCACAAAACACGGTCGGTGACTCAAAAAATGCATTGTCATTATTGCGTTATTTGTGCAGATTTGAAAGGCGGTTTTCGTCATTTTTCCCTGTCCCCTGCATTTTCCTTTCCCGGCTTTAAGTAAAATCGCGCCAAATGGTTCACGGTGACCCATTTTGTGGTTCATTTGTTACCCGGAAAGAGGAAAAAAGATTAAACGTGCGCCCGCCGGGCGCACCAAAAAAAGAGAATATGCCAAAAGCACATTCTCTTCTTCTATAAATAATGCTTACCGCAGGCGGGAAACCATGCGCACCGGTCAGAACATCGCGTCAAAAGAAAGATTCAGATCTGCGTGACGTACTCTCCAGCGTTTCGCGTAGTTGACAAAAGCCTCCGCTGCCTCTGAAAGCGGCACATCACTGCGGTAGCACATACTGACCTCATATTGCATCCTCGGCTCCAGCGGAATGACCCGGACTCCCGGATAATCCGGCGTAGTATCCGCGTTCCCGTGCATCAGTGCAATCCCGATGCCTTCCTTTACAAGGCGCATCAGATCGGTCCCCACTGGTACGGACGCCGATACATTCCGGACAAATCCAACCTTCCGGTACCGCTCCAGAAACGTATCGTCAAACACAACATCATCACAAAGCGCAACGAAATTCTCGCTGCGAAGCTCTTCCAGGCGAACAGATTCTCTGGAAGAGAGCGGGTGATCCTCATAGAGAACAACCAGAACCTCTTCCTTATAAAAAGGAATCGCGTTCAGAGCCTCCCGCGAAGAAGTGACGGTCGACAGAAAAGCAATCTCCACCTTCCCCTCGCGCAGATCAATCTCAGCATTCGTACATTTCTGATATTCTAAACGATAACTTCCGGTTTTTTCGGACTAATTTTATGCGTCCCTGACCTGTTTT
>JAJQEO010000086.1 GCA_021201665.1 Lachnospiraceae bacterium
TTATGGTCAAAATATTGCTCCCTTCCTCACAACTCCAGCCTCCTTCTTCTGCTTCTGAATACGTATGGGTAGACGGATCCCATGTCCGCGCCCCAGCTTCCGTATAGGTGAATTCCAGGCTTCCCCATGTAATATCAACACTGTAAACCGTTGCTGCCTCGCTGCTTTCGTAGGTAGCAGTTACATCCGCGCTGCTGCTTCCTTCGCCTTCCAATGTCTCCGCATACGCGACCATACCCGCGTTCATGCTCACACACATGGCTGCCGCAACCATCAGCGCAGCTGTCTTTTTTAATTTCTTCATGTCTGAACCTCCATAATTTTCGAGTGATTTTCGACTCGCTACGCCGAATAAGTTCAGCAATCGCCCTGCACAAAAGTCCTCATATAACCGTTATTTCCCGAATACGCCCCTTAATGCAAACGCGAAGCACCTTTCTTAATAGTTAAAGTGAACTATAATTTGTTGCAAGAAAAGCAAACCAACTGTCGTAACCGGTCGCACTCACCAATTTCACTGTTACAGTTCCGACAGTCACTGAACCTTCAAACTCGTCTGGATCCCCGCTCAGTTCAAAGGGGATCTCAACATATTCTGCACCATCAGGGTTTTCCAAGGCAAATTCAGACGCATCACTCAGTAAATATCCTACATAAGTAGTTGGATTAGTACTATTTATCGCTGAGAAATGATTGCTATCCTCGTATACAATGTTATCATAGTCCATGGACAATGTAATGGTTTCCGCATACGTTTCATTAGTCTCACATTTTACTGTCCCAGCAACCGCTGAGTTGGAGTGGTTGGTTATGGTCAAAATATTGCTTCCTTCCTCATAACTCCAGCCACCTTCTTCTGCTTCCGAATACGTATGGGTAGACGGATCCCATGTCTGCGCCCCAGCCTCCGTATAGGTGAATTCGAGGCTTCCCCATGTAATATCAACACTGTAAATTATCTCTGTCTCGCTGCTTTCGTAGGTAGCAGTTACATCCGCGCTGCTGCTTCCTTCATCCTCCAATGTATCCGCATACGCGACCGTACCTGCGTTCATGCCCACGCACATAGCTGCCGCAATGATCAGCGCGGCTGTCTTTTTTAATTTCTTCATGTCTAAACCTCCATTATAATAAGTCTCATGTCAATGGAACAAAAAGTCCTGCAAACACGCTATTCCTGTCTAAAATCTTCACCTGGATTTCGGGATGTCATACAGAAAGTTTCCTGTCAGGCCTTACATATAGCCCTGACTTGCTAAATACTCATCAATATTCGAATCACCAGCTGCGCTCGTAAGGGTTATTGTCACTGTACCAATGGTTACACTTTCTGTAAATTCATCAGGATCGCCGCTTAATATCAAAGGAGTTTCAACATATGCTGCACTATCCGGGTCATCCAACGCACACTCAGCTGCATTGCTCAGATAATACATTACATTTTCATACTTTACGTTATCTGCGGTTCCCACATAAGAGTACTCAACTGCTTCGTAACCGCCGTTTTCGCAAACAATACTTTCCAGTTCCATGGATAATGTAACGTTTTCCGCATACGCATCAGCAGTTGTACAGCTTATTTTCCCACCAACCGCTGAATTGGAATGGTTTGTTATGGTAACAATATTGCTCCCTTCCTCATAACTCCAACCACCGTCTTCCTCGTCTGAATCCGTATACGTATGGGTGGACGGATCCCATGCCTGCGCCCCAGCTTCCGTATAGGTGAATTCCAGGCTTCCCCATGTAATATCAACACTGTAAACCGTTGCTGTCTCACTGCTTTTATAGGTAGCGGTTACATCCGCGCTGCTGCTTCCTTCATCCTCCAATGTATCCGCATACGCGACCGTACCTGCGTTCATGCCCACGCACATAGCTGCCGCAATGATCAGTGCGGCTGTCTTTTTAAATTTCTTCATTTCCGAACCTCCATAATTTTATTTGTAGTGTTAAGTTTACAATTATTCCAGCGTAATGCTGATCGTGCCAATTTTCACACCTTCTGCTGTCACAACACTTGAATTTGGCGTTCCGCTGACGGAGAAGGTTGAAGTCAGGGAATCCGCAGTGTCATAAGCATTTACCTCGCCGGCCGTAAGCGTACCGCTCGTTACATCCAGGCTTCCCGTTACGCCGGAATCAACTGTATCATCTGCGGTATAGGCAAGCGTTACATCCACTGCCGCATTGGAATGGTTCGTTACGGTGATTTCCGCTTCGCTGTATGTCCATTCGCTCGTGGTCTGCTCCGTGTAGGTATGATCCGATGCATTCCAGTTCTTCGCACCAGACTCTTCGTAAACAAACGTCATGCTGTCCCACGTGATATCCACACTATAGACCGTCGGCGTAGAAGTAGACCCATCATAAACGGCATAAACATCAATCTCATCCGATGACCCCGGCACGGTTGTAACAGTTGTACTCCCATCAGCAGCAAACGCTGTAACCGTAAGGGAGAGGCACATCACGCCTGCAAATAACGTTGAAATCAGTTTTTTCATGATATTCTCCTTTCTTCAGAAAAAATATTTCTGTAAAATGATTTGCACTATATATTCGCCCCAAAGGCGCATATATCTATCTTCCATGTGCAGTTTTTCCATCATGCACTCCATCACAGAGATAATGACCGGCAAAAATCGGAACACTTCCCATCAGGAATCATATAGCTACTCCTTCACAGTAATGGTGACCGGAATCTCTGTGTTGACAACCGCCTTTTCCCCACTATCCGGATCGTAGTAAAGCACAATGAATTCTCCATCATAACCGCCCTCCTCAAGAATGTCGGCAGCTCCGTCTAAAAGGCTCAGTGTTGATACCTGATTTCCCGGCGTCAGCAAGCCAGACTGAATCACCACCGTATCCTGAATCACCAGCTGCAGCACCATGTCCTGCGTGGATTTGGACGGATTCGCAAAATAAAGGGAGGCTGTTTTCTCGGACAGGTCAATCGTCACCACCGTGGAGTAGCTTAAGCTCACTGCTCCGCCTCCATCGGATGCTTCCAGCTTTTCATCATCGTCATCACCTATCACCTCAGCGTATTCCTCCGTCTCCTGCGGCGCGTAGTCTGGAGCGAGTGTGGTCTTTGTATCCCGGAAAAACACCGCCCATATCGTGATTCCTACTGCTATCAGTGTAATCAACAATAAAAGCAGGATGACCAGCATCTTTCGCCTGTCTTTTTTATCCTTTTTTCCCGCGCTGCCAGCCGGAGGATTTTCACCGGCATTTGGCGTCCTCGCCTTTTCTTCCGGTATTGGTTTTTCTATGCTCATGATGTCTGCCTCCCCTTTCCTATTGTTTTCCAAACCTTATTCTGTATCGGCTTCGGCGATTGTCACCGTCACTGAACCTATCGTCGCATCTTTCATATTCTTGGTCGGTTCACCGGAAAGCACTAGCCATGCCGTTGTGGTGTCGTCCGTTGGCAGCACCGTGCTGGACTCTGTAAGTTTTGTCCCTGAACTGTCGACAAATGTCCCGCTCAACGCCGCAGCTGCCGAATTCTCCGTGTTTAATGCAAAAGAGTAATTTACAGCAATATCCACATTTCCATCATTCTCTACCGTGATTTTTCCGCCGTCTGTCTCATCTGTTGTCCAGCCGCCTTCTGATTCCGTCTCATAAGTGTGTGTAGCCGGATCCCATTTCTGTTCACTGTCTGTATATGTAAACGCCATCGCACCCCAGGTAATGGTTACGGAATTCACAGCCGCTTCTGCATAGATGGCTGCATCTGCTGTAAGGATCATTTTTTCATCTGTTTCTTCTTCTGTCACGGCTTCTGTCTCCGCCTCTGTTGTGACTCCCGTCTCCTCTGCTTCCTCGGTTTCGGTCTCCGACTCTGTTGCGGCCTCCGTTGCTGCTGTAGTCTCTAACTCTGTCACAGCTTCTGTTGCCACCGTAGTTTCTGGCTCTATCGCAGCTTCCATTGCCACCGAAGTCTCTGACTCTGTCGTATCTTCCGTCTCTGTCGCAGCCTCCGTCACAGCTTCTGTTTCTGAAACAGCCTCTGCATTATCCGCAGGCTCATCCGTCCCGGATGTTTCCGCCACAGCCGCAGCCAGATCCGATTCTGCCAGGACTGTTTCGGACGGAAGGTATTTCGTTTCTTCAGAAGAGACGAAAACAGGAACACTGGCGCAAAGCATACACAACACCACAAGCAAACTCAGAATCCGACGATTCCATGTACCTGTTCGCCGGCATTGCGGATGGTGTCCGCTATTTTTTCTGTTTTTCTTTTTACTGCTCTTTATTTCCATTGCCATCCCCCTTAGTCCCAGATTACACGGCGTATCTTTTAATTCCACCCGGCTGATTCTTACGGCTTCGATTCAAAATCTTATGGAATTTTTTTTGCATTAAGTACACTCTATGCACAAGTGGGAAAATGACAGGATTTTGTAAAATAAAGTGCAGATATAAGGAAATTTAAAGAAAGATAAGCAGAACTGCTGCGTTGAATATTGAAAAAGATACAAATTAAAATAGAAAGAACCGAAAGAAATGCTTTTTCTCAGGTGCAAATGATGATGGGTAAATTTATTGCACTGAGTGTACTCTGTGCTACACTTTCAGACGAGCCAGCCATTCGCTGCTGCGGATTGATCCTGCATAAATCCAGTGCAAGCTCGATCTTTTCCCGCGTGGCGGGTAGCAGCCCGAAGTAAGTCACATGGAGGCTGTAGGAATACACGCCGTTGTCTGTCCCGGAAAACCAGAGCATCCGGGCGTTCGGATTGTTTTCCCTGATCTGTGCGGCTACTTCACACCCTCGGTCGCCGCTGGCTGACACTACCATAACCAGGCACGGGTTCCAGCGGACATAGGTTAAATACCGGGGAAGGGATTCCGCTCCGATGAAGCGCTGAACGAATGGCCACTCGCCACGCGCACACACGGCATCCCGGATGAGGGCGTCCAGCCCTTCGATATCCTCGGCCTTGTCTGCGTAGATGACAAAACGAACCATGTGTTCACCTCCCTGTGCCGGTTCAACCGATAATGAAATCTTTCTGTTGCTGTCGGCAACTTTAGCATTCTTTTTTTTAAATTTCAACCGTTTTGAGTTAAACGGTCAAAATCTGAGTTAAACGGTCATTTGGGTGTGTACGTATGGGCGGAAAGAAGTGGTTTTTAATATGAATTTTGCTATTGTGGAGGATTTGAAATCGGACTTGTACCATCTGGTCAGCCTGATCCGGCAGAACTGTGAAGACAGACAGGATGAGGTCACCTTTTCCTGCTATCTGGATGCGGAAGCATTTCTGGATGAATTTCGGGCCGGTCTTTTTCATGCTGTTTTTCTGGACATCGTCCTTGGCGGGGCGACCGGGATTGACGCGGCATGGAAGGTGCGGGAGGTGGATGAACGGATCCCTGTCATTTTCATCACCTCTGAAATCGGGTTCTCCCTGGAAAGCTATGGCGTCCATGCTATGGATTATCTGCTGAAGCCGGTCAGTGAGCGGGCGATCGGATGGTGCATGGAGCGGATTCGGGAATCGTTATCCGCTCCTGCGTCCATAGACATCCGGATCCGCAGCGGAAACGGCACTACCTCGCGCGGCACGCTTCTCCTGGATGGCCTCATTTATATAGAATCCATCCGCAACGGCCTGCTGTTTCACACAAACGAGGGGGATGTGCAGGCGCGTATGAGCATATCCGATCTGGTCGCGCTCCTTCCTGATAACGGACGGTTTTCTGAATGTGGGCGCGGGCTGGTTGTGAACCTCTCCCATGTCCTTGAGATCTCGGAACGGGGAGAAATCTCTTTAAGCTGCGGACAGCAGATTTTCTGCAGCCGAAGACGTATAAAAGAAGTAAAGGAAGCATGGAGCTCCTGGCGTATCCGTGAGCTGAGAAAGGGGACGGTTTATAAATGAAGACATCGGTTTTTCTCACAGCGTTTTGTTTTGAGGCAGCCGCCACCCTCCCCTACCGGATCCTTTCCTATTATCCGTACCGGAAGCAGCTCCGCTTCCCGGCATGGGCTGTTTTCCTTGTCGTCGGGGTTACCCAGATCCTCCAATGCCTCTTCTATGCCTTCCTGACCCTGAACGGAAGCGCGCTTGTGCGCCCGGCGGAATATATTTTCGCAGTGGTCTGCCTCGTGACTTTTTTTACCAGCATCCGGGCCGATGCCTGGAAGCTTCTGTTTTTGTACATCCTGATCTTTGACTATACACTCATTGTCCGGGGGGCGGCGTTCTATCTGGAAAGTTTCTTTTTCTACAGCCCCGCGCTGACCTTCACGTCGCTGCGCAGCACAGCCCTGAACCTTGCTGTTTTCGCGGTGTTCTCACCTTTTATGTTCCTGTTCCTGAAACGGACAAAGGACCGGGTCTTCCAGACAGATGCCCCGGCCGCAATACAGCGCGAAGCCTCCCCACAGTCACTGCAGCGTCCTGCCGGGCTACAGCGTTTTGTCGGCAGCCGGCAGCGGGGCGGCACTTCCTTTTTCTGGCGCGTCATCTGGATCCTCCCGGCGTTTACCACCGCCATTGTAATGATGTATACCTCCGACCTGTCACCGGAGAATGTGCGGCAGTTCCGTTTTTTCTTTTCCCGCGTTCTCCTGATCCTTGGCACGTTCGTGATTTACTATGTCCTACTTGTCGCGCTGGAAGTCATCCGGAAGGAAGCGGCGTTGGCCGAACAGGCCGCCTGGCAGGAACAGCTCCTTGCCATGCAGCGCACGCAGTACAGCCAGATGTCACGGCACCTGGAGGAAACACAGCGGCTGCGGCACGATTTCAGGCATCATCTGAAAGCTCTCCGCGGGTTTGCGCTTGCCCGCGATATGGACGGACTGCTGAAATACATAGATGAATATGACCACAGCCAGCCGCCGGATATCGGGCGGCGGTTCTGTGAAAACTACGCCGCAAACACCATCGTCAGCTATTACGTCAGCGAGGCGGAAAAAGAACGCATTGATATCACCGCAAGGCTGGAGCTTCCGTACAGCCTGCCGGTCAGTGAGTATGACCTGTGTTCCGTACTTGGCAACCTTCTGGAAAACGCGCTGACTGCCTGCCGGGAAATGGAACCGGAACGTGCCGGATATATCCGCCTCATCGCCCGCTCGGACGGGCACGCGGTCGACATCGCCGTGGATAATACCAGCCTGCATGAACCCGTGACCGAAAACGGGCAGTTCCGTTCCACACACCATGACGGCTTCGGCCTTGGCACCGCATCCGTCAAAGCGATCGCTGAAAAATACGGCGGCATCACGGATTTTCGGTATGAGGAGCATATATTTTCGGCTACTGTGATTCTTCCGGGGCAAACGGCAGCCCCAGCTTCCGCGCCCGGCGGTAAACCGTCGTAATATGTACACCCAGGTAGCCGGTCAGCTCTTTTCCGGTGATCTCCCGCCTGCGCCAGCGCGCAAACCATTCCGGGAAGTCATCCGGCAGCGCGGCCTCCTCTTTTCCCAGCCTGACCCCGCGGGCTTTTGCGGCAGCGATCCCTTCCGCCTGCCGCCTGTGGATGCTCTCATGCTCCTTCTGGGCGACATAGGAAAGCAGCTTCAGCACGATATCCGCAATCAGTGTCCCGGTCAGGTCCGTGCTTGCCCTGGTGTCCAGAAGATCCATATCCAGGACCCGGATATGGACCTTCTTCTCCCTGGTCAGCCTGTACCACTGCTCGTGAATCTCCTCATAGTTTCGCCCCAGCCGATCAATGCTGCCGATAACCAGGAGATCCCCCTGCTGCAGGGCGTCCAGCATTTCCAGGTAAGCGGGACGGTTGAAGTCCTTTCCGCTCTGGCGGTCGATATAGATCGTGTCCGGCTCAATGCCATACTCTGACAGGGCAGCCAGCTGGCGGGCTTCATTCTGCGTTTTCGAACTGACGCGCACATACGCGAATGTCTTACCGGCAGAATCAGGGGCGGAGCTTGGGATACTCTGGTTTTTGTTCTGCGTTTGCTGTTCCATAGGCTTTTTCCCTCCGTTTGTGATAAAATCGCCGCACTTCTGTGCGGATCTTATCCTGCTATGGTATTTCTTTCTGAAACGGGGGACAAGAATTTCTGTGCCAAAAATTTCCGCGTTCTAATGTTCTTCTAATGTTTGCCTGTTATATTGTAGTCAGAAAAAACAAATACGAAACCAAATAAAGGAGGACACGATTATGACGAACAAAACCTGGAATCATTTAAACTTGCACTTAAACCTGCGGAAGACTGCTGTTGTTACACTCACCTGCCTGTTTGGGGCATTTGCCTTCTCAGGCGCATCCGCTCTGGCAGCGGAGACCGAAGCTGCCGTTCAGACGGAAACCTCAGCCGCAGATGCTGTCATCGGCGCGGAAGCCGCCAAGAATTTTGCCTTTGCCGATGCGGGTGTGGACCCGGCAGCCGCAGAGTATGTTTCCGCAAAATACGACTACGATGACGGAGAGTTTCTCTACGATGTGGAATTTACTGCCGAAGGAACAGAGTACGAGTACCATGTACAGGCATACGATGGCAGCATTCTCAAGAAATCTGTTGAATACGAAGCTTTGAAGAGTACCCTGCTCTCATCCGGCACCACCTCAGAAAATACAGCCACAATCTCTCTGGAAGAGGCAAAGGAAATTGCTCTTGCTGACACGCTGCTTACGGAGGAAGAGATCGCCACTGTCATCTACACAAAGGAAAAGGAAGACTATGACGACGGTTTATCCGTGTACGACATCGAATTCTATACCGATGAGAAGCAATATGAGTATGAAATCAGTGTCCTTACTGGTGATATCCTGAGCCTCTCCGAGGAGCTTCTCCCGGCTGCCGTATCTGGCAGTCAGGGAAGTGCGACATCCGCAGCAGACGCATCGGGCAGTACCTCCGGCACCGCTTCCGGCTCTGAAAATTCTGAAAGCTCTGGAAATTCAGAAAGTGCAGAGAATTCTGAAAGTACAGGGCATTCTCAGAATTCTCAGGACGCGCAGGATACGTACATCAGCGTAGACAAAGCCAAGTCCATCGCGCTGGCAAAGGCCGGGCTCTCTTCTGAAGATGTGACCTTTAAAAAGGCAAAGCTCGGCCGGGAAGACGGTGTTATGGTCTATGAAATTGAATTCTATCATGGAAAAACTGAATATGAGTTTGAAATCAATGCCGTTACCGGGGAAATCCGGGAATATGAAGTTGACTGAACAGGTCTGCACAGGAACACGAAAATAACTCACTCAGCATAAAGCTCGTTATAGTATAAAGCTCGTTATGTGGATATCAGCATAACGAGCTTTGTTTTATTCCTCACGGACACCAGCCGTCGTCCCCTCCGAGTACTTTTTCCTTTGAAAAATGTTCCTCCGTCTCCGAATCGGTAAGCTGTCTGGAGAAGGGAACTCTGGCTTCTCGATGGAAGGCAGCTGAACCAGGACCTGTATTTCCGTATTCCACATAGGTGCAGCATTTCTCAGCCTTTGGCTTATCCCAGTTATCCCACCCTTCCGGATAAATGTGTCCGCCCATGGAGCAGCACACAAACGCCGTCCTCGCGTAGTCTCTCCACGGACGGCCCAGATATGTATAGTGCTGCATGTCCGTACTCTGCGTGTCCAGGTTCTTCATGTCCAGACTCTGCGCTTCCAGGCTTTGTGTATCCAGGTTCCGCATATCCTTGCTAATATCCTTGCCTGTCAGTGCGCAGTGGGAAAACACGAGGCCGTATTCCTGCCCCTCCCACGTGCTGGCTGCGGAAATGAAGGATTCCCTCTCCGTGTGGATCTCGCAGTTTTCGAAAAATGCGGTATTCGGTCCGAAGATAAAATCAATGTCGCCGCAAATGTAACAGTCCTTGAAATAATTCCGAACCGGGCTGCTGCTGATCAGCACCTGAGATTCTGTAAAAAAGTCCGGAAGCATCGGGTAAGGATTCTGGTCGAAATCCTTTACGTATCCGGCAAAGACCGTATCCTGATATCCGAGCAGGCGGCAGTTGCGGAAGGTGAGCCGGTCCGCGCCGGCGTAGATGGCCAGTGCCTGTCCGGCGTATTCTCCCGGGCCGGCTGTATTTTTTATGGTAATATTTTCTACCGTGATATCTCTGCCGGCAAAAAGCACGACAGCCGTGTTAAAGGTGCCATAAGGTCTGGAGCCGTCCGGGCGCTGCTGGTAGGCTCCATCCCCATAGCAGATGATGGTATTTGCCGGATTTTCTCCGACGATCTCTATATTTTCCTTTCGGATAAAGACCTTTTCTTCATAAACGCCCGGCTCTACACAGACCACGACCTTGTCCCTCGGGCCGTCATCTATGGAAAGAATGGCTGACTGCAGGGAAGGAAAGCTTCCCGGTCTTGTCTTTGAAACATGGATAATCTGCATTGGTATATCCACTCCTTCCTCATTTTGAAATAACATTTAATGATCCCTGCTCAAACTATATCGGTATCCTTCTTATTTGTCAACATCGTTTGACGCTTTACATGCAAATACCATTTGTGCTAGAATGACAGGAGTCGAAACCCGTAATCGAGCAGGAGGCGGCCTTTTCGTCTCCTGCCCGGCTGCGCGCCGACCGCAAGTTATGCCATAAGGACTGCTGACATTGTAAGAGAATTCCTGATGGCATGGGCAAAGCCACTAATTTCCATGCGCGGCCGTGCGCGTCAAACATAGCAGAATCCTGCTTAACAGGATTCCCGCATATAGAAGGAGGCACTCATGAGCACTGTCCTGATTCCAGAAAATTATCAATCTCCTCTCAACAGCTATGAGACGCAGGAGGCGATCGGCCTCATCAAGCATCTGATGGAGCAAAAGCTTTGCATGGCGCTGAAGCTGAAGCGCGTGACGGCGCCGCTGTTTGTGGATCCCGCGACGGGTCTGAATGACGACCTGAACGGTGTCGAACGGCCGGTCACGTTCGGGATTCCGGACGCCGGAGTGGACGCGCAGGTCGTACATTCACTGGCCAAATGGAAACGCATGGCTCTCTACCGCTATGATTTCCATGTGGGAAATGGCCTGCTGTGCGATATGAATGCGATTCGCCGCGATGAGGAGCTCGACAATCTGCATTCCGCGTATGTCGACCAGTGGGACTGGGAAAAAATCATCACGGCGGATGACCGGAGCTTCGACTATCTGAAAATGACCGTAAAGCGTATCGTGGAATCCATCTGCAACACGCTGGACGAGGTTCGGTACAAATATGAGCAGCTGGATACAGAGCTTTGCCGTGACATTACCTTCATCACCTCGCAGGAGCTGGAGGATCTGTATCCTGATCTGACGAAAATGCTTTTGCCAGAGAAAAGAAAACCATCTTCATCATGCAGATCGGCGACCTGCTGAAATCCGGGAAGCCGCATGACGGGCGGGCGCCGGATTACGACGACTGGCAGCTGAACGGCGACCTGCTGTTCTGGCATGAGCCGCTGCAATGCGCCCTGGAGGTGTCCTCCATGGGCATCCGCGTGGACGCGCGCTCACTCGATGAGCAGCTTACCAAGTCCGGCCATGATGAGAGGCGGAAGCTTCCCTTCCATAAAATGCTGCTCTCAGGCGAGCTTCCGCTGACCATCGGGGGCGGTATCGGGCAGTCCCGCATCTGTATGCTGCTGCTTAAAAAGGCACATGTCGGCGAGGTACAGGCCGGTATCTGGGATGAAGAGACCCTGCGCCTCTGCCGCGAGGCCGGCATCCGCATTCTGTAAATCTGCCCAGGTTCACATCTGCATCCTGTAAATCTGAGCAGGTTCGCATCTGCATCCTGTAAATCTGAGCAGACGTATATCCGCCTCCCGTGATTCTGAGTGCAGCTGGTTTCCGCGCTTTGTAAGCCAACATTTTCCCGCAATCACACAAGAGGGAACGGCTGTCTTTCTGCATACATCTGTAGTTGTCTTTGAGTGTTAATAGAACCAGTGGTCTCCAATCTGTATTCCCTTATTTGCGGTGGAATTGAAGTAGAGAGCGCCGTCCGTCGGGTCTTCTCCGGCGATGGCCGCAGATGCGGCTGTATAGCAGGTGCTGGGGACACCGTTTGCGATTGCCGTAGAAAGCGCTCCGCTGGAAGCAGGGCTAAACTGCCCGCTCTGATAAATCACCTCGCTGATCGTGTTGGGGAACGATGAGCTGGCTACGCGGTTCATCACGACTGCTCCGACCGCAACCATGCCTTCATAGCTCTGGTTTCCGGCCTCGCAGTAAATCAATGCCGCAAGGAGGGTTGTATCATCTGTACTGTCGGATGTCGTAGAAGCGGTCGCAGCCGCAACCTCTGTGGATGCCGTGGTCTCCGCCTCGGTTGACGCCGTGGTCTCTGCTTCGGTCGAAGCCGTAGTCTCTGCTTCAGTCTCTGACGCTGTGGAGATTGCTGCTTCTGTCTCTGATACAGTCGCCACTGCTGTCTCCTCATCCAGAGAGGATGTCACCACATTTCCATCCGAATCGTAGTAGGTGTCTGTATCGGCATCGTAATAGCCCATATCGTCTTCATCATCATCGTCATCATCCGTAGAGGAAGATGTATCTGTGGAGGACGACGTATCTGTGGAAGAAGATGTATCCGTGGAGGAGGATGTATCCTCAGTAGCAGCCGTAGTCTCCGCTTCTGTCGCGGCCGTTGTCTCTGCCTCTGTCGCAGCTGTCGTCTCCGCTTCCGTCGAGGCCGTTGTCTCCGATGTCGAGGAAGACGAACTCGTTGATGAGGATCCCGACGAGGATGAGCTCGTTGATGAAGATCCCGACGAGGATGAACTCGTTGACGAAGACCCCGTTGAGGACGAACTCGTTGACGAAGACCCCGTTGACGACGAACTCGTCGACGAAGAAGCTTCGGTCGATGAGGAATCGGAGGCGGAAGAAGTCGACGATGTCGAATCAGTCTGATCCCCGGAAGCAGTGGTCTCCTCAGGCCATATCACACCGTAAAGCTTTACAAGCTCCACACGCTCCTGATCCTTCGGTGTGGCTGACTCAAACAGCATAACGCTCGTCACATCATCGCTGGATACATAGGCGGTCGAATCCTCGTCATACTGAATCTCAATCCAGTGTCCATAGTCATTAACCACCTGATAAACATCATCGGCATCCATGGTATCCTTTACCGCGGAGCCCTCCATATCGGTATAAATATTTACATCGTCCCAATCTGCGCGTATACCTTCTGCTCCGTATACCTCGGCAATCTCAGCCACATCATCCCCGAACAGAAGATAATCCGTCATCACATAGCCCGTAATACCGTTGGAATAAAACTGAGTCCAGACATCACCCTTCTCAATGACCCAGACAGCCGAGCCTCTGTACAGATATCCAAGGACCTCGCTCTCCGTATCAGCCGCATAGCGGATATTGACGCCTGTCTCGACCTTCGCGCTGTTCGTAATAGCCACATTGTCCCAGGCACCCTCCTGCTCATAGGCGACTGCCACAAGTTCCGGCTCATACTCTGTCTCGGTTTCTGCCTCTGTCTCGGTTCCCGCCTCTGTCTCAGTCTCTGCCTCTGTCTCGGATTCTGACCCTGTTTCTTTTTCTGTCTCCTGGGCTTCCGTCTCTTCGGCAGCGGTATCTGTTTCTGACTCTGCAGACTCTGCCACAGCAGCTTCTGTCGCCTCGATGACCTCTGTCTCGACATCGACCTCCGCTTCCTCACTGGCAGATGCCTCTGCTGTATGTATGTCTGTCAGCGTCATGGCTCCCGCCAGCGATGTGGCACACATCACCGCTACGAGTCCAAATGCCAGCCAAACTGTTTTTTTCTTCATCTGGTTGCCTCCCTGTCCCCTCAATACATTTTTATTAAAAATTATTACATAATTGTTAAATCTTGATGACAGGGTTATTGTAATATGTTTCAGTGTGTTTGTCAATGTATTTTTTTAGATTCTTAACGATAATCCTCACCTTTTTACGCGCCAACCGGCGGCTGCGGCACGTACAGGACATGGCATCTGCTTCAATCGGCTATCTGCTATCTGCACAGCAGTCTCATCAGTTCCTCAAAGCAGACACCGTCCGTCGGAGGAAGCTCCATCTCGATGGATTTCTCTATACAAAGCCTGATAAAATGAGACGCTTTGCGCACGGAGTCATAAAAGGGCACACCATTTACCGCGTCAGCTGCTATTATAGCGGCAAACACATCCCCGGTACCGCAGCGCTGCATCCCGACTCTGTGCGTGCGGACAAATTTAGGCTCCTTTCCTTTTTCATAGCAATAATTCGCGATAAACTCTCCCTGCGGGATTCCGGTAATCACGACCCTGCCCGATCCCATTTCAGAAAGTGCCTCCGCCAGGGCACGCACCTGCCGGATCGGCCACCTGCCGTCGTGCCAGGTCTGGCCGGTCAGGATACAGGCTTCCGTCAGATTGGGGGTCAGGATATCCGCGCGGGCGGCTAGCTTTTTCATTTCACGGCACATCTCCTCCGTGTAGGTTGCGTACGGTCTGCCGTCGTCTCCCATCACCGGATCCACAATCACCACGGTATCCTTTTCCTTAAAATCATCCAGAAAACGCAGTACGATCTGGATCTGCTCTTCTGAGCCAAGAAAGCCGGTGCTGATCCCGTCAAAGGAAAGGTGCAGCTTTTTCCATTCATCAATGTAAGGCTGCATCCGGTCTGTAAAGTCCTCAAAAAACCAGCTGTCGTAGGCCGTATGATTGGATAAAATCGAAGTCGGCACCGGACAGCACTGGATTTTCATTGCAGAAATGATTGGGAGCGACACGGTCAGCGAGCAGCGTCCAAAGCCGGTAAAGTCATTAATCAGGGCGATCTTCTTCTGGTGAAAGCGCCCGGCTTCTTTCCTCTCGTCGACTGTATAAAGGTGATTTTTGTCTGAAATCTGACTCATAGCGATAAGCCTCTTTTCGTCTGATGATCAGATAGGGGGGATTTTATCGAGCCCCCATCCGCTTAGCGCGGGCTGCGTCCAGCGAAAGCCGGAATAATTCCTTACGCAGTCCTGCGCATCCTTATAATTTAGGAAACGACATTCATCATTTCCCGGGTTTGTGCTTTTCGTCATCGCATAGAATCATATCACAATCGGTCTGTTCTCTCAACCAGTTTTCGGCCAGACAGCCTTCCATCTGCCCTGTTTTTTATCTTTTTTTGTTTGTCCAGATCGCGGCTCCGCCGATCATAGCCGCAAGCATGATTACCGCAACCGCATAACCAATGATTGAAGCTGTGGCATTCATCATATTACACACCCTCCTTCTTCTGCCGTCTCTTCCATTTGCTCATTTCGCCTCTTCCGCGATAAAGTACTCAAAATTCAGCTGGTTCATGGCGACCTCAGCGAGGTTTACGCAGCTGTTGCCCATGCGGTCGATGCAGTGCAGGACGCGCATAAACGGCGCGGAGAGGCTTCGTTTGCACTTGCCCTCGGTCACACGCTGCATATGGGATTTCCGCATCTTGATGTCCAGATCCAGCACCTCGTCCTTGTGCCGGATCATCTTCTTCAGCGCCGCGTCGTTATCTCTCATGAGGGCCGTGAGCGCATTTGTATACATTTTTTCGATCTGTCCCAGACTGTCATCCAGATCTTTGATAGCCTCCTCGGAATACTGATAGTTTTTGTCGAGTTTTTCCTGGATGGTGTCGGCCATCTCCACGGAAAGGTTTCCCATACGCTCCACGTCGCTGAGTACATACATCAGCTTGGCGGTCTGTGTGGCCTGCTGCTCCGTCAGGGCGCCTGAGGAAAAAAGGTCCGCCAGGTACTCATTGATCTCTCCCTGCAGGGATTCCACCGCGCGCCCATATTCCCGCACCTTTGTCAGCATCTGGACATCCCCGCTTTTTACTGTTCCATGCACATCCCGCAGCATCGTCCGCACGACGTCGCCGCAGTGCAGCGTCTCCTTGGCTACCAGCTTCAGCGCGGCGGCCGGCTGGGAAAGAACATTTTTGTCCAGATAAATGGTTTTCGCCGGATCTGCTTCCTCCAGCTTGCCGTCCGGGATGATTTTCATAACCAGCTTCACCATCAGACCCAGCAGCGGAATCCAGAGCACCGTCATCGTAATGTTAAAAATTGTGTGCGCATTCGCGATCTGCCGCGAAATCACCTCGATCTCCGGTCCGCTCGGGGAAAGGTACTGAATCAGCGCCGCGTACGGCTTTACAAACCAGATAAAAAGCAAGGCGCCCGAAATATTAAACAGGGAATGCGCGACTGCCGTTCTTCTGGCGTCCTTTGACTGGCCGATGGAGGCCAGAAGCGCCGTGATGGTCGTTCCGATGTTGTCTCCGAGCAGGATCGGGATCGCGCCCGCAAGGCCAAGAATACTGGTCACACCGTCGGAGCCCGCCTGGGAAGCAAAATTCTGAAGCACCGCGATCGTGGCGCTGCTGCTCTGCACCACCAGTGTCATCAAAGTCCCCACGAGGACGCCGAGGACCGGAATATCCGCTACCCTCCCGATCATATCAGTAAATACCGGGCTGGATGCCAGCGGCTTCATTACGCTTCCCATGGTCTCAATTCCCAGAAACAGCAGTCCGAACGCGAATACGGTCATCGCGATGTTTTTCACCCGTTCCCGTTTGCATACGAATGAGACAATAAATCCGCCGAAAATAAAGACGTAAATGTAATCCGTGATCTTAAAGGCAATGATCTGCGCGGTGATCGTCGTTCCGATGTTCGCGCCAAAAATAATGGAGATCGCCTGCGGCAGAGTCATCAGCCCCGCGCTGACAAAGCCGATCGCCATGACCGTCGTGGCGCTGCTGCTCTGAAGCACCGCCGTCACCAATGCGCCCGCGAGCACACCCATCAGGCGGTTTCGCGTCAGCAGACCCAGGATCTGCTTCATCCGCTCTCCGGCCGCCTTCTGCAGGCACTCACTCATCAGGTTCATGCCATAGATAAAAATAGCGAGGCCGCCCAATAATCCAAAAAGAATCTCAACAGTATCATTCATATCTATAAAATTCTCCTTCGTACTTAACCCTTTTCTCCGCTCTCCAATTCAAATCCTTTCGAAGAGCCTGCGTTATTACGTTATTATTTTAACGTATCTGTATAAAGCGCAATATCGGGTAAGTGTAAAAGGAATGTAAAATCTGTGTAAGCTGAGAAATGAAAAAACATCCAGGAGAGCTCCTGAATGTTTTTGCTCGTTCTATTCTTCATTTATACAGCATCTGTCAGTACTGACCGTTCTCAATCAGCTGCGCGATCTGCCCTTCCTAAAGCTCCTCCAGCGAAGTGCTATTTCCTACCTTATAAAATGCGTCGACTTCGGCGCTTCCTTTTCCGGGAGTCCATAGGCTTCTCTGCCGAGCGCGATGCTCTTCATCAGAAAGGTCATGTTCCGCGCCAGGGTACGCATCGTCTGCAGCCCTTCCTCATCCTGCACGGCTTCTCCCGGGAGTCTGCCGTGGACGCTGTTCCAGTACTGGCTGGAGGCGACCGGCATTCCGCTGATGGTAAAATATTTATTCAGCTCGTCAAAGGTCGCGCTGGTGCCGCCCCTCCGGGCCACCGCCACACTCGCGCCGACCTTCATGCGTTTGTCAAATCCTGTACTGTAAAACAGGCGGTCCAGCAGGGAAACAAGCGTTCCGTTGGCTGATGCATAGTAAACCGGACTGGCCACGACAAGTCCGTCGCAGGCCTCAAACTTCGGCGCGACTTCATTTACCAGATCATCAAACACGCATTTCCCCTTCTCGCGACAGACACCGCAGGCGATACAGCCGCGGATCGCCTGATTGCCAGCCTGGATCACTTCCGCCTCTACGCCCTCTTCCTGAAATACCTTTTCCATTTCCTGCAGCGCAATCGCCGTATTGCCGTTTTTATGCGGACTTCCATTTAACATCAGAACCTTCATATACTTATCCCTCCGATTTTTCTCTAATAATAAAAATTATCGCACCGTAAACCTGAATTGGTTATTGCGGTCGACGATCCCTTCCCGGCCTACTCTCTCGCCATACGGTAAATCTGTGCGACATCCTCCGCATCCAGCTTTTTGATCACACCGACCGTACGATGTCCGTGAATGCTGCATTTATCCGCCATTTCCAGGATCTGCTCCTCGGTCGGGGCAATCCCAAGCTCCTTCAGGCTGGTCGGCATGCCGACACTGCGGTAGAAATCTTCCATCGCTTCTATTCCGGCCAGGGCGAGGAAATCTATTGCCGAATCAGTGCCTGTGTCCTCTGCGGATGTTTTTACACTGCCATCTTCGGCAACTGGCAATGGTGCCATTTTCGCGCCTGCGCCTCCAGCAGCAGGCGATGCTGCCGTTTGCCCATCCACATTGGATTCGCTCAGGCCAAAAACCTCCCGCGCAAAGCTGGCAAAGCGCTCCGGACACTCCTGGTAAACATATCTGGCCCAGCTTCCCCAGACTGCCGCCAGTCCCGCGCCGTGCGCCACGTCAAACATCCCGCCCAGCTCGTGCTCAATCTGATGGGAAGCCCAGTCTCCTCCGTCCGTCCCGCATCCGGTCAGTCCATTGTGGGAAAGGCTGCTCGCCCACATGACCTCCGCGCGGGCGTCATAGTCGGACGGATTTTCTTTCAGGATCTTCGCGTTTTTCATCACCGTGCGGATCAGAGCTACGGCGATGCCGTCAGTCAGCTCCATGCCGCCGTCCCGATGGAAATAACGCTCCATCGTATGCATCATGATGTCCACGCATCCGCTCTGTGTCTGATAATCCGGCAGCGTACTTGTCAGCTCCGGATCCATGACTGCAAACCGGCAGCGGCAGTAATTGCTGCTGTATCCTCGCTTGATCCAGCCGTCCTCATTCGTAATCACGGAAGAGTCGCTCATCTCACTTCCGGCCGCCGCGATCGTCAGCACGGCTCCGATCGGCGCACAGGCTGTGGGCTGGCGCTTATAATCATATAAATCCCAGACATCTCCTTCGTTGGCCAGCCCATATAAGATCGCTTTTGTCGAGTCAATCACGCTGCCGCCCCCGACCGCCAGCAGGAAATCCACGTTTTCCCCGCGGCAGAGCTGTATGCCCTCTCTTACCTTTGAAAGTCTCGGGTTTGGAACCACTCCGCCAAGTGTTACAAAGGGAAGTCCTGCGTTTTTTAGCGATTCACAGACCTTATCCAGAAGTCCCGAACGCACGACACTGCCGCCGCCATAATGGATCAGCACCTTATGTCCGCCCTGTTCCCTGATCAGCTCCCCTACTTTTGATTCGGTTCCTTTTCCAAAAACTACTTTTGTCGGTGTAAAATATTCAAAGTTCATGTTTGTCCTCCGATCCGTTTTAATTGTCCTGATTGTATCAAAAACCGGAAGATTTGTCTATGTATTCCGAGTGAAAAGGCGGCGTAAAAAACTCGTGACAATTCCAGCTATTCTTGCTAGAATATAGCGTGATCCTGACTTGATATACAAACTGAAAAGAAAGCGAGGAATCACTATGTCACAGACCATTTCATCTTTGCCGCTCCTTGTCATACTGACACTGGGGCTGGCCTTATCTGCCGGTCTTTGTACACCCATTTTTGCAAAAGCATCCGAGGAAAAAGCAGTCTCCGCAATCCCGGCTCCTTCCACCTGCGGCGCGCTGCAGGTGATTGGCACCCAGCTTTCTGATGAAAACGGCAATGCCGTCCAGCTCAAGGGTGTCAGTACGCTCGGGCTTGCCTGGTATCCCGAATATATCAATTATGACTGTTTCGCGCAGCTGAAAAATGAGTGGAACGTCAGTCTGATCCGCCTGGCGATGTATACAGCCGAGTCCGGGGGCTACTGCACGGACGGCGATCAGGAATACCTGAAAACGCTGATCCAAAACGGTGTCGAATATGCCACGGATCTGGACATGTACGTCATCATCGACTGGCACATCCTTTCCGACGGCAACCCGAATACCTACATAGAAGAAGCAAAAGCTTTCTTCGAAGAAATGTCCTCGGAATTTGCGGACCATAATAATATCCTGTATGAGATTTGCAATGAGCCAAACGGCAATGTGACCTGGACGGACATTAAAACCTATGCGGCAGAAATCCTGCCCATCATCCGCGCCAATGACCCGGACGCTGTGATTCTTGTCGGCACGCCGAACTGGTCCCAGTATGTCGACCAGGCCGCAGCGGATCCCATCACCGGCTATGACAACCTGATGTACACGCTGCATTATTATGCCGCCACGCACACGGATTACCTGCGCAGCACACTCGTCGCGGCCATGGACGCCGGTCTTCCGATTTTTGTCTCCGAATACGGCATCAGCGACGCCAGCGGGAACGGCACGCTCGACATCGACCAGGCCAACACCTGGATGACGCTGCTGGATGAGCGCCAGATCAGCTGCGCCATGTGGAGCTTTTCCAACCGGGACGAAAGCTCGGCGATCATCAAAAGCACCTGCACAAAGACCAGCGGCTTTACCACGGACGACCTTACAGATTCCGGGAAGTGGCTGTATGAGATGCTGACCGGAGGTACGGACGGCGGCGAGGGTTCCGACGGCACGTCTGCGGATAGTACAGAGTCCGGCAGCACGGAAACCGGCAGTACTTCTGCGGATACAGCAGACAATGCGGCCGCAGACACAGCAACAAATGACAGTGCTTCCGCGGATAGCACAGACAACACGGCTGCGGATGCAGCAGACAGCAATGCGTCCGCAGGTACCACAGGCAGCGAAGCAGCAGACAACAACAACACATCTGATAGCACTACGGATAATGCATCTGCAAACGCCGGCTCCGTCGTCTGTACCCCGGACGGCCTTACCTGCACTGCCGACATAGTCAACCAGTGGGAAAGCAACGGCGTGCCTTTCTACCAGTATACAGTAACCCCGGAAAATACCTCTGGCGCAGATATTACCGGCTGGAGCGTGACGCTCACCTTCTCAGGGAATTTTACCCTCTCGGACAGCTGGAACGGTGAATATGCTGTGGATGGCTCCACACTTACCATCACGCCGAAGGATTACAACCAGACCATCACGGCGGGCGGCACACTCTCCGATATCGGTTTCATCGTCAGCGGCGCAGGTACGCTGAAGTAAAAAATGCCCGTGCATCGGTTTTAAGCGTGCGCTTGCCGGGTGCACCTATATTGTAAAACGACTTACGTCGTTTCCTATAACTGTCTGTAGTATAAAGCCCCTTTTTCGTGCCAGTAGCGAGGTATGTTTCGATTTGCGCAACAAATCGAGAAGGGCTGCGATTTTTAATTGCGCAGCTTTCAATTTTCCACTTGTAAAAAACCTGCATACTGTGCTACACTAAGTAATATTTATGTTGCTTCACCTGCCTTGGCATCAGGTCTGAGATCCCATTGAAATTGAGGGTTCCTCCTGGCCCAAAATGGAGTCAGTCCGCAGCGAAAAGGGGGCTTTATCGTGCATATCGCCATCGTTGAAGATTTGAAGTCAGATCAGGACAATCTGACTCATCTGATCAGGGAATATTTTACGGCTGAACGGGAAACCGTGGAGCTCTCTGTATATGGAAGCGGGGAAGATTTTCTCAAAGAATTCCGGCGCGGGTTCTGCAGCGCTGTTTTTCTGGATATTATGCTTGGGGAAGGCATGACCGGCGTGGATACCGCCTGGAAAATCCGGGAGATTGACGAGCAGATTCCTTTAGTCACAGTCATTGATGTTTCTGTACATATGACTGTGGATCACGCCCCACTTTCTGCT
>JAJQEO010000056.1 GCA_021201665.1 Lachnospiraceae bacterium
GAAAAATCAAGGAATTCTGCCCTTTTTTTATTCCAAAAGTGTTTAAGATCGGATTGTAAACGAAAACCGGTCAGATTGCAAGGGAAATCGTTATTATTTTGCTAAAAAAATTAAAGGCTTTGCTTACTCTCTTCCGCTAAAACAGTACGTGCACAGCTTACAGGGGCTGATGCCGATGGATTCCTCCATATCGTCCAGCCGGTGGTATCGCAGGGAAGTGAAATTCTGCTGCTTGCGGATGGCTTCGAGCATTTCCGCGTAGTTTTTGCTGCACGGATTGGCATAATCGGAAAGCACCTCTGCGGAGACATCGTCTCCTTCCCGCTCGCGCACGATCCGGCGGGCGATCAGGTCCATGTCGGACTTGGAACGGGAAAAGTTCAGATATTTACAGCCGAACAGCAGCGGCGGGCAGGCCGGGCGCACATGGACCTCCTTTGCCCCGCTCTGATAGAGGAATTCCGTGGTTTCCCTCAGCTGCGTGCCGCGCACGATGGAGTCGTCGATCAGCAGCAGCTTTTTTTCCTTGATCAGTGCTCTGACCGGGATCAGCTTCATGCGCGCGATCAGGTTCCGCTGCGCCTGTCTGGTGGGCATGAAGGAGCGCGGCCAGGTCGGCGTATATTTAATGAAGGGACGCGCGAAAGGAATCCCGGATTCGTTGGCGTAGCCGATCGCGTGCGCGGTGCCGGAATCCGGTACTCCGGCCACGATGTCCGGTGAAATGTCCGCGCCCTCGCGGTCGCGTTTTGCGAGCATGGCGCCGCAGTGATACCGCATCTCTTCGACATTAACGCCCTCGTAGGAGGATGTCGGGTAGCCGTAATAGACCCAGAGGAAGGAGCAGATGCGCATCTGTTCCCCGGGCTCGCTGACCATATTCACCTGGTCGGGCGTAATAAAATCAATCTCTGCCGGGCCGAGCTCGCGATAATCGCTGTAGCCCAGATTCAGATAGGCAAAGCTTTCGAAGGAGACGCAGAACGCGTCCTCCTTTTTGCCGATGACCAGCGGCGTCCGGCCCAGCCGGTCCCGCGCGGCGTAGATGCCCTCCTTTGTCATCAGAAGCAGAGTCATAGAGCCGTCGATGATCTGTTGCACGTAGCGGATGCCCTCCACAAGCGTCTCTTTTTTGCAGATGAGCGCCGCCACCAGCTCGGTCGCGTTGATCTGGCCGCTGCTCATTTCCTGAAAATGAGTATTTCCATTTGCATAAACTGTCTGCAGCAGCTCGTCCATGTTGTTGATTTTTCCGACCGTGGTGATCGCGAAGCTGCCCAGGTGCGACTGCACCAGCAGCGGCTGCGGCTCGTAATCGGAGATACAGCCGATCCCCAGATGTCCTTCCATCTCGTCCGCGTCCTGCTCAAATTTCGTCCGGAACGGTGAATTTTCTATATTGTGAATCGCGCGCTGGAAGCCCTGCTCCCCATACACGGCCATGCCGCCGCGGCGTGTCCCGAGATGGGAATGATAGTCAACTCCGTAAAAAAGCTCCATTGTGCAGCTTCTCTTTGCTGCCACTCCAAAAATTCCGCCCATGTGCAATCTCCTCTGTCAGGTTGTTTTTTATGCCTTTATTCCCGCAATGCAGCGCAATCCGAGTAGTCATACCCTTTTGCCGCTCGGACCATTTCGTGCGCGGCCTTCTTTTTCTCATACGTAACTACTGTATCATGAAATGCCGGCAGATGGCAATAGAAAAATATGCGGTAAAGCATACTTAAATCCGAAAATAATCTGGCGGCGGCAAGGATGCCTGCCTGCGAAAAAAGATACTTTACAAGAGCCGCTCCGGTGGTGTATGGTAGGAAAGTGGAAGATAAAAAAATATATGGAAAAGCAAAGGATGTGGAATCGGGCATTCAGGGAGACCGCTGTCTGCTGCCATGCCAGTACAGATTCTTATTTTAAGAAATTCCCCCCTCATTTTGGGTCTGCGAAATGGTTTATAATCATTCCGCCGACAGGCAAAGAGACGAAGGAGGGATGCATGCCAGAACCAATGCCATGCAGAGAGAGCGTGGGGAGATGGTTGGCGTTGTTATGATCTGGAAGCCTGACGAGATCAATAACATTGGTCATCATTGGTCATACTCTGCTGAAGGTGATCAATGGGAAGTACTCTGCTTTATAATTATATATCAAGGAGGAAATTATATGTATAATCCAAAACCAGTAGACACCAGCGAAATTGTCCTTCCCGAGGAGCTGCTGGCACTCACCGAGAGGATTGCCAAAAATGTACACGATGTCTGGGCCGTGGGCCGCATCAAAGAGGGGTGGACCTACGGAGAGGTAAAGGATGCGGAAAAAAAGACCACCCCGCAGCTTGTGCCTTACGAGGAGCTGCCGGAGAGCGAGAAGGATTTTGACCGGAATACCGCCTTCGAGACGATCAGACTGATCGTCAAGCTGGGATACCGGATTACAAAGTAAAACACGAGTCCGGAAAGCAGGAGTCTGGAAAGGCACGAGTCTGGAAAAGCAGGCAGAATAGCAGAAACAGCAAAAAGCAGGAAGATAGAAAAGCAGGAAGACAGAAAAGCAGAAAGGCGCAGGTCTGACAATGACAGTTTAAAAGTGAAAGACAGACAAACAGACGGGCAGACAGACATACAGGCAGACAGGGGTGAGCATCATACCTCTGTCTGTTTTTATGCACACGGCCGCGCAAGGAGTATTCCAGCTTCGCTGGACGCGGCCGGCGCTGCGGATAGGGGAGAAAAGCGTTCTCTTATCCGATTGATGCACACGGTCGCAGCCTTGTCCGATTGCACAAAGCCGGTCAGGAATTCTCCCCCCAGAAAAACCTTCCGACCGGATATGATACAAATATAAGACAGGAAGCGTTCAGTCAGGAACAGAACATCAGGATGTCAGGATGGACTGTTCCGCCCAATGAAGAGGAGGATGCATTATGAATGTACAGATCAAGAGCAGCGGAGGGATTACCCTGGTTCCCGTGGATTCCCGACTGATGGCGGACCGGAAGATTTTCATCGAGGGAGACATCACCCGGGAGAGTGCCTGTGAATTTGTAAAAAAGGTTCTGTTCCTGAACAGCGAGGATCCGCAGAAGCCGATCGACGTCCTGATCAATTCGCCGGGCGGCGAGATCAACGCGGGCATGCTGATCTACGACGTGATTCAGTCCAGCAAAGCCCCGGTCCGCATTTACTGCGTCGGACAGGCCTACAGCATGGCGGCCGTCCTTCTCGCCTGCGGGAATCATGGAAGATACATGCTGCCGCACAGCGAGACGATGATCCACGAACCGCTGCTGGGGAATCGCGTGGGCGGAAATTCTTCCTCCATCAAGTCCATTTCCGACAGCCTGATGGAATCCAAGCGGAAGATGAACCGGATCCTGGCGAAGCATACCGGCAAATCCGAGGAGGAGGTGGAGCAGGCCACCAGCTATGACCACTATCTGACGCCGGAGGAAAGTGTGGAATTCGGGCTGTGCGACGAGATCGTCAGCTTTGACCGGCTGCTGTGATTTTCCGGACAGGATGGAAGAAAGGCAGTGATAGCAAAAAACACAAGATTCACTATTCAGGGGAGGTATGATTTTATGACGACAGACAGAATGATTCTTGGAGAAAACTGCGTGTACAGTACGGATCCGGCCGTGACCGGGATCAATAACAATGTCATCGTATGCGGGAGCAGCGGATGTGGAAAGACCCTTTCCATTTCGGAACCGCGTCTTCTGGAAACCTGCCATTCCAGCCTGATCACGACCGTCACCAAGCGGCGCATCGTGAATAAGTACAAGCCGACCTTCCTGAAGCGCGGCTATGCTGTGCAGGATCTGGATTTTGTCGAGCCATCCAGAGGAAATGTCGGATTTGACCTGCTTTGCTGCATAAAGACCGATAAAGACATTTCCTTCCTCGCGGAATCCATTGTCAACGCGGATCCGAGAAAGAACCGCTCCAATGCGGATCCCTACTGGGACGAGTCGGCAATCTCGCTGCTTTCTGCAATCATTAAGTATGTCATGCTTACGAACCGCAGCAGCACCTTCACAGATGTGCTGGAGATGATAGACCGGCTGGACTTCAAGGATGGCAGCGGCCAGATTGAGACCAACTATGACAAGAAATTTGAACTGCTCGCGCGCCGCGATCCGACCAACTTTGCGGTCACCTGCTGGAAGAGCTTTCGTCTGCTGCCGATCAAGACGGCCAGCTGCGTCTTCGGCGTACTGAACACGGCGATCGACACGATCTTCAGCAAGGAACTCCGGGAGATGATGAGCATGGAGAACCAGGTGGATATTGAGCGTCTTGCCATGCGCAGAACCGTCCTCTTCATCACCACCAGCCCGGTCAATCCGTCCCTGCACTTTTTCATCAACATGTTTTATGCGCAGATTTTCAAACGGCTGTTTGAATTCGCGGAGGATCGTCCGGACGGCATGCTCCCCGTCCCCGTGCACGTGCTCTGCGACGACTTCGCTACCGGCGGACGGATCCTGAACTTCCCTGATTACATCAGCATTTTCAGGGAAAAGCGTCTCTCCGTCACACTGATGCTGCAGTCTGAGTCCCAGCTCGAATCCATGTACGGCGCAGATGATGCGACCACCATCATCAACAACTGCGATACCTACATCTATATGGGCGGTATGGATCTCAAAACCGCGCAGCGGATCAGCACCCGTCTCGACGCGCCTCTCGACGAGGTTCTTTACATGCCCATCGGCCAGGAGGTGATCTTCCGCCGGGGAGCGCGCCCCATCGTGACGAAACGTTACGATATCTACGGCAACGAGCTCTGGCAGCGCATCACCCGGCAGTACGAAGAGAGAACTGCGCGGGAGGAGCGGTAAAAATTGGGATGAGGCTTTGCAAAAAAATGGCGCATTATATAAAATGAGTGTGTGATATAGAAAACCGGGAGGCACAAAGAAAGCGCAGGTGATGTAAAGACCCGGACGGCACCCAAATCGCCGTCCGGGCAAAAAACTGTACATGGATTTCAAGAACACATCGGATGCGGTACAGCAGGTTTCACTCTTACACAATGGAGGCTTCAATGGAGCTGTCCTTTACCCGCAGAATATCCTCGTAAAAGTCGCTCATTTCCTTCCTGGAATCGAAGACAGCGACAAACATCTGGTTGCCCATCGCGCCGGAGAGGGCGTCGGGGATGCGCTCGGCCATCTTGACATGTGTGCCGTATTTTGCCAGGATATCCGCCTTGGAGAGGACGAAATCCTTGCCGTCGCGGCGGCCGCAGAACGCGCAGTAGGCGTGGCTGCCGACCGGCATGGTGGAGCGGTCAAAGGCGACCATGTCCGCCCAGATTTTGTAGACGTCGGTGCTGTGAGCGAAATCAATCATGTCCGGCGTCACGCCGCCGCTCGGCCGCATGTTGACCTCCAGCGCGACGAGGTCGCCCTTTTTGCCAAGACCCGCCTGATCCTGCAGCAGGCGGAAAAATTCAAAGTGGATGAAACGGCTCTTGACGCCAAAGCTTTTTACCGTGGCACGCCCGGCCGCGCGGGTGTCGTCCGGCAGATTTTTGAGGATGTAAAAGAGCGAATTTTCTGATTTATTAACGATGTCCATGATGGATTCCGGCGTGACGTTGCCGGTCTCAAACATCGGCTCGCCCTTCGAATCAATGATCGCGTCGTAGGAATTCACTTCGCCCTGGACAAATTCCTCCATAATATAGGGCGTGTCCGGCCATTTCAGGCTGAAGAACTCCTTCATCTGCTCATCCGTTTCCAGCTTGAAGGTGTGTGACGCGCCCACGCCGTTGTCCGGCTTGGCCACGACCGGGTAGCCGACCTCTTTGACAAAGGCGAGGCAGCCCTCCAGCGTATCGACCATATGATAGCGGGCGACCGGGATCCCGGCCTTGCGGTAAAACTCCTTCATGCGGGATTTAAACTTGACATTCGGGATATCTTCCGTGTGGAAACCTGTCGTGATGTTGAAATCCGTGCGCAGCTTCGCGTCGCACTCCAGCCAGTATTCATTATTCGACTCCAGCCAGTCAATCCGCCCGTGCTTGTAGGTGAGAAACGCGACCGCCCGGTAGACCTCGTCGTAATTCTCCAGGCTGCCGACCTTGTAATACTCGTTCAGGCTGCTTTTCAGATCCTCGGTCAGCTCGTCATAGGGCTGGTCGCCGATGCCCAGCACATTCAGCCCGTTCTTTTTCAGCTCCCGGCAGAACAGCCAGTAATTCGTCGGGAAATTTGGTGAGATAAAAATAAAGTTTTTCATTTGTCAGTTCCTCTTTTTCTCTTTCTTTTTTGTTATTATTTTGATTACGTTTTTAAAGCTTATGAGTGTATGTCAGTATTCTGTAATACGGATTATTAAGCGGGATTTGGACAAATCCTTTCCATGTAAAATTCATGCAGACTATTTTTTACATCCGCAGAGAGCGTATTTGTGAGGCTGCGAAATCTATATCCGGTTTTTGATGAAGTCTGATACTGTGCGGTATGTTTTTCAGGCAGCCTGATCTTCTCCCAGCAGATAGGGCACAAAATAGGCTACCTGCTTATACCACCAGTCCCAGTCGTGTCGGCAGTCCGTGCCCCAGAGGTCGACCCAGGCGTGGATACCTTTATCCTCCAGAATCCTTTTCAGATTGCGCGTGTATTCCGGCATCTCCCAGGCGCCCTGGCCGCAGCAGATGACGGCCCGCTTGAGGTTGTAGAGCTGGATGTAAGGGTGATCCTTTGACATTCCCCCGAGAAAATGAAACGGGGAATTCTGGTAGACAACTTCGTCCATGTAGTCGCCGAAGCCGTACTCCGTCGAGTAAAGGCCGGAGAGCGCCAGCAGTCCGTCAAACAGGTCGGGACGGCGGAAAAAGAGATTCGCCGCGTGCGTCGCGCCGAGGCTGCAGCCGAACAGCATCACGCCCGGATACCCATCCCAGCCGTTATATTCATTGGCGAGCGAGCGCAGAAACGGCACCAGCTCGTCCGTGATATAGGTAATCCACTGCTCATACCAGCGGATGCGCCCATAAGCCTCCTCCCAGGGCTTCGACCAGGTCTCGGAATCGACCGTGTCAACCGCGCAGACCATCACCTGCCCACTCTCAATCCACGGCGACCAGACATCCGCCATGTGATAATTCTCAAAGTCATAGAACCGCCCGTCCTGACATGGAAAGAAAATGACCGGCCGCCCGGCGTGTCCGTAGACCTTGCACTCCATCTGCCGGTTCAGTGCGGGGCTGTAATCGCAAAAATACTGTGTTTTCATGTTGTATCCTTTCTGGAATAGACAAATATAGTAATCAATGAATTCTATATTTCTATATTTGCGTTAAGCTGTCGCTTAGACAGCTCAGTGCAGTAATGTTTGTTACAGCAGCTTCTCACAATTCAGTATAACAGCGTCTCCATAAAAAACGGAATCTGCCGCTCCCAGCTGGCCTCGCAGTGCGTCCCGCCCGGGACGATGCGGCAGTCCAGCAAAACGCCTTTTTCCAGCAGCTTTGCCGCGACCCGGCCAAAGTCGCGCAGTGCGTCCTTGTGATTCGCAAGTTCCATTTCTCCGTAGTCCATATAGAGCACACAGCCATCCGGGAGATCAGCCTCATCAATTAATTTGGTAAGTCCCTTCGGAGAAACCCAGAGGGAAGGAGAGAGAGCTGCCGCGCGGGAAAAATACTGCGGATATGCCAGCAGCGCGTACAGACTCATCAGTCCGCCCATCGAGCTGCCCGCGATGAAGGTATGATCCCGGTCCGGCAGGGTGCGGTAGCGCCGGTCGATGAGTTTCTTGAGCGTATGTACGTACCAGTCCATCGTGATCTCGCCCTTTGCCTCGATTTTTCCAAAGGATGGATCCGAAAAAGAAAACGGCGTGTATTCCTTCAGGCGCCCATGGTCCGGGCTGTGATTACACTCCACGGCAACAATGATGAGCGGTGTCTCCGTGTAGTCCATATATTCTTTCATCCCCCAGCATTTGCCGTAGGTCGCGTCCGAGTCAAAGAAGACATTGTGCCCGTCAAACATATAGAGCACGCCGTAGCGCAGATCGGGTTCCTCCTCATAGGAATCAGGGAGATAGACATAGACTCCGCGCTCCTCCTCGCCGGTCAGCTCGGGGATGGTAATGTTCCATTTATCTACCATAACAGCCTCCGTAAAGCGTTGGTTCAATCGGATAAGGATTGCATTAATTGGATAAGGATTGCATTAATGGATGGGGAGTGATCCCCCTGTACATCATAAGCATAAGCTTTTCGGCTCCGGGCAACCGAAACCAGAAGTTAGTATAGCTTATAAAGAACAGAAAAACAAGATGCTATCTTAATTCGTTCATCATCATTCATCATCTTTGCGCAGTGTCTCAAGAGAGAATGATTGTGCTGATTTTGAATATATTGAAAATAATGATAGCAAAAAATAAAAAGCCGAAATAAAAGCCGAAATAAAACGTACAGAATGTACATTTTCCGGTTGACCTGTCAGGAAATTTCATTTATACTGGAGGAGCAAAGGAGATGATGGAAATGTTAATGGAACAGGCTACGGATGTGAGAAAACAGTGGAGCGCGATCTGTGACAGCGTAATTCACAATAAACCCAAATTTATCAAACGGACAAGAGACCGGATGTGGTTTTCGAATCTGGAGACAATGTCGGAAATACTCGCTGCTTATCATTTTACCGCACAAAAATTTATTGAAGAAGACGGCTCGGTCACGTTATCTTTGAATGAGATTGACCTGGTGGAAAATGGCAGTGACGAACAGGCGGCCCGGCTCGCAATGGGGAATGCGATTCTGGAATATTCGGAGGAATATTATGGCGACTATGAGATGTACAGCCACAGCCCGAATCGAAAGAAACATATTCCCTATATTTTTAAAGCACTGATTATGGATGATCCCGGTTTGATAGGAGAGAGTATACAATGCCACGCTGGAAAGAACTAAAGCGGTTTTGCGAGAGGGATGAATGGGAACTATATAAAGATACGGATCACTATTTTTATCGGAAAATTGATGATGAGGGAAACATTCGCCGGACGAAGGTTTCAAAAGGCTCTGGGGAAATACATCCGCACATGTGGAAGGAAATACTGAAGAAGCAGCTGCAGGTAACGCAGGAATATTTTAACAGTAAGATTTGATATGCTTTTGAGAGCCGGGGGGAGATGACAGACAGTACCTTGCACCTGTTGTGAAGTACGTATGAAAATGTATATTTCGAAAATATTCAGAAAAAACGGGGGCAAAACCTCCGTTTTTTTGGTGAATCTTATCTGCGATTGAGCGTTATAATACAACTGTAACAAAGGCGGAACATCAACCGGCATCGTAGCGCTCATCTGAACAGGCGGAGGCGGAAAAGAGCAGGCTGGTTTCGGCTGCGAATCATCAGCTGAAAAGAAAGGAAGAGATAAAATGGATACTTTAAAAGCTGAAAAAAGAGATAAAACGGTAAAAGCTAAAAGACTGAGAAGAGAGGGCTATGTGACCGGCAATATTTTCGGCCGGGAGATCGAGGGCTCTATTCCGATTAAGATTGACAGACGCGACGCAGAGCGCGTATTTAAGACAAAGAAGAAGGGCAGCCAGCTGTATCTGGATGTCGAAGGGACGAAGATGGACGTCCTGATCAAGGAGATGGATTACAATTCCATGAAGGGACAGTACGACGAGGTGGATTTCCAGGCTCTTGTGAGCAGCGAGAAGGTGCATTCCGTGGCGGAGGTCGTTCTGCTCAACCATGACAAGATTCAGAAGGGCATTCTGCAGGTAGTCCTGGAGGAGATCGCGTACAAGGCGCTGCCGTCCGCTCTGGTGGAAAAGGTAGAGATCGACGTCGGGGAAATGAAGCCGGGCGATTCCATCAAGGTGGGCGATCTGCCGATCGCATCGGATCCGGACGTAGAGCTTGCCACCAGCCGCGATGCGGTCGTAGTCCTCGTGACAGAGCCGCATGCATCTGCAGCGGCGGAGGAAGAGGCCGAGGCGGACGCGGAGGCGAAGTGATCCGGGCGGACTGTATGTGAATGTTTCATAAATAATCTCAGGATAGAAAGTGATATCGGCGGTCCTTTGGACCGCCGATTGCTATGCACAGAGCCGTTTTATTACTGTTTAGAATTTTTGCAGCTGCGGTTTTTTCGCATGACTGTCATTTTGGAAGGTCATTCTATCAGTGTATTCGTAATGCGTATCAGCGAAAAGTTATCGGGAAAATACCTGTCGCCCGGCGTATTACACATCCGCAATCTCCGGCACTTCTTCCTCGAAGGTCTCCTGCCCCAACTCGTTGATAGTCGTTTTACCGGCTTTTCCATACTGGTAGAGCTGATCCAGAAACTCGATGGCGGCGCGGATTTTCGTCCTCAGCAGATAGCCGCCGGACTGTGTGGAGCGCGCGAGCGTGGCGACGGACAGATTCGGAGTCCAGCCGTAGGCCTGTCCATGGAAGTCCTGGATTTTCAGCAGGACTTCATTGATCTCGCTCGTGGTCAGAGGCTGCAGCTGCTGCGCGTCGTTCAGAAGATTCAGGACGGCGCGGATCGGATTCTGAATTTCGGGCTGGTCAGGAAAGGCGGCTTCCAGATTGTCAAACTCGTGCCGTCCTTCAATGACATCCTCCGGGTAGGAGGCGGCCAGTGCGAAGAAGGTACAGGTCGCTTCGGGGCAGTTGTCCTGGAAAAGGAAATTGGCCATGTTTTTATAAGCGTTCAGCCGCGCTTTTTTGCCGAGACGGCCCATGAGCTCGGTCTCATCGACCAGGATTACCCATCCCTGATATCCCATTGTCAGGAACAGGTGGCTCATAAACTTAAAGTAATCCATGCAGTGCCGGGTTTTGGTGAAATTTACATTAAATTTCGCGGGCTGGCTGAAGATACGCCGGTAGATTTTCTTCAGCGGCGCGTTGGCCATGAAGTCGCCCTCCATGTCTGCCTGCAGAATGAATCTTTCATCGGAATCTTCCGTATTCAAGTAAGAACGCAGCAGGAAGTACAGCTTGTCGGTCTCCAGCTGCTTGGCCGCGTAGAGCAGCATTTCATTGGCCACGGGACTGTTGGCGGAGATGTTCTCCAGCTCATGCAGGAACCCGGGCTGCTGCCTGCGGGGCAGATACGTGTTCTGAATGACCTTCTGGTAAAACAGGTACAGCTTATCCATCGGGGTCTCTTTGCTGAGAGAAACATAGGAGACGACCATATTATTGGCGCTGGCGAGGTTGAAAATAGTATTTAAAAGATGCGTTTTGCCTTCGCCATATTTGCCGCTGATGATTTTGCCGCAGGACTTCTGCGTGTCGCAGACCTGGTCGAGCATACCTGAGATTTCACGCATGATTTTAGGACGGGCTTCCGAAAAACAGGCGCCTACCGCGCGGGAAGGGACGCCGGAGCGCAGGGCCTCGATCATGTGGCGGGCTTCGAAATTGTAAGTGCAGCCTTTTTTTACGGCACATTTTGTGCCGAACGTGCCCGCAGTGCCAATTGTTTCGGTGGTATCAGTTGTGCCGTTCGTTCCGATTGTATCATATGCACCAGTTGTACCTGTTGTACCGGAAATACTCGCCTGTGTGCGGGAGCTGTCTTCATACAGATTGTTCGTGTAATCACTCATCGCCTGTCACCTCCATCGCATTTAAGATCAGCTGCGCCATGCCGATGCTGCCGGTGCGTACTCTCTCGGCCAGCTCCTTCGCGCCTGCCGGATTAAGGGGTGCGACTGCCGTGTTCTGCCGACGTCTGGCCAGACTTTCTGAGATGGCAACAATAATGTCCGGCGTGTATTCCTGCGCCGCCAGACGGTCCAGGTCGACCATGTCCGAGAAACGGTTGAACCGCTCGCCGACGATCTCATTCTGGATGCGCATCCACAGCGCCTGGTAGGATTTTAAACCGGCATTCTCATTGTCGATGAGCGACCGGTCAAACGCGTAGACAAAGAAAATATGGTGCATGCTGTCAATGTCGTCGATCAGCTGCCGGATGCTCTCATACGTATCGTCGCGCTTCATCTTGGTATAATGCACTGTCTCCAGACTGGTGCGGCTGATCAGAATTTCCACATCGTCAATCGCGATAAAGAGACCCGAAAAGCCTCCCATGTGAATGACCTCGGCCAGGGAGCGGAGCATGTTGCGGGCGTTGTACCGCGTGATCTTGGCAGGGAAAAAGCCCAGTGTCCGCAGTTGGGAGAGCTTGACATCGCGGTCTGCCTTCAGCCAGGAAAGAAGCAGCTCTTTATTCTGCTCTTCGAGGATCGGGTAGCCAAGAATACTGCCGGTGAGCATGCTGCAGGCCAGCGCGAAATTATTATCCAGCTGAGGATTGTCGAGAAAAAGCTTCCTCAACTGAGAACGAATCTCGCGGCGGGTCACCGGGTCGCCGGCGCCGTTCTGTGAGAGATAGTCAATAAAACGGACGCCTTCCGGCAACTCTGCGGGGTCATAGCCCATCTCCCGGATCACGCATTTGCTGGCTGCCTTTAAACAGTCCATGATATCGCACTGGTCCAGAATTTCTACGTAAATATCCCGGAAGTCGTGCATCCAGACATCCTTTGCGGAGAACCAGACCGTCTTGTAGCCTTCCATTTTTGCCAGTTCACTTGTCAGGCGGAGAAAGTGCGTCTTGCCGCTGCCGGGCCGTCCGGTGACGAACTTGATCTTGCTCCCGCCGTCACGGATATATTCCTGCAGGTACTGCTTCTGCCAGAAATCAGTCAGAAAATGAATCCCACAGCTTAAGTCGCTTGAATTCGTTCTGGCAGAATCTGCGGCAGACGCGGCCGTATATTCAAAATCAGGCATAGAATCCCTTCTTTCTTTTGTAAAAATCTTTTGCAAAATATGCTGATGCGTGTGAGACGCAGAGCTATTTCGCGGTATTATACCCTTTTATCTTTTTCTTCATATGCTTCGCGTATTTTCCCGTCGGGGTTACCTGCTGATGAATTGCAGATTTTTAACTGTTCGGTACCTTTACAGTTGCGCAGATTTTACTTTTTCACATCGAAGGAAATCGTCGCCAGGAACTGCTCGTTTCCGTTCGCGTCGAGAATGCGGATGCCCTTACTATTGTTGTGCGCAGGACCGAAATCAAAGGTACGGCCGTTCTTTGATGTACGGTTACCTTTGACATATTCTGCGTAAAGGCGGGAGATGTCATACGAGAAGCCCTGCATGTCATATTCCCTGCGGAAACGGCCCATGGGGGTCAGAAATTTATACAGAGATGTAAGATAAAGGACACTCCCGGGCTTTTTATTCAGCTTCAGCAGAGCCAGGTCGTAGGTATCCGCCAGCTCGTCGGCATAGCTCTCCGCGTTGAAGCGGACCTTCTGGAGCTTTTCCTGGCTGGCTTTGACTGTTTTCACAAAGCTGGAAGGACGCATGCACTGGATGCGCTTCTTATCCAGATAAACATCCTGATTTTCCACATCGATCTTAACCTTGTAGGGAAACATTTTATAGACCGGGAACTCTCCCTGGACGTCTACGTTCTGCTCATGGCAGATGTCCAGCATCTGTGCGGCAAAATCACCGTCTTCAAAATATGCCCTCGAGTCGAAGCCTTCGACAGAATTGCTCAGCTTCTCGATGGTGGCCGAGAGTGCGGCAGCCGTCTGGGCGATCGTTTTTAAATCCCGCGAGAGGTACTTGAGATCGCCGCTTTCAGTTTCACGGACAATCGTTTTCTGAAGCCGGGTAAGAGCCGCGATGGTTTCCTTTAAGGATTTTTCGTCAGGCGTCAGGGCCTGATAGAGGTCTTCATAATTCATGGTTTTTCATCCTTTGCAAATGATATTGCGCTGTCTCCGCCTCTGATGTGAGATATCCGCAGATCAGATGGATAAGCAGACCTTGCTGTGTTTTGTGTGGTTCTTGCCTGAGTGGGACGGAGAGATCACTGAGGAAAAGTATATATGAATTTCTGAAGGTTTTCAATATATGTTTTTGAAAAATGCGGAAAATATGCGGTAAAAATTGCGGAAATGGGGAAAATTCGAAAATAAACGGAAGGATCAAGGCTGCCAAAAAGCTGCCTGGCAAAAATCCAATGAAAATTTTAGACAGAGGTATTTGATAGCTGCTTTTATATTGCTTTTATTTGCAGAACGAGGAGAGAATTGCACCAAATATAGTGCATTACAAATCGAATGAGTCAATAATTTAAAAGAAACAGATTCTGAATATATTTAAGGAACCTGTTGACGAATGGATGGCTATGTGTTACCATGCATTTATAAACGAAAGAGGAAGACCGGACTCTTATCTTTGTGGTGAACCGGGAGAGGAAGCTGAAAGCAAAGAATGGAAGGAACTGCGAAGATGCCAGACAGTTACGAATGGAAAAAGAAAGGAGAAACCACATTGGCTGAGCAGAAAAAACAGGGGGAATTTACGCTGGAAGATTACTACGCTTTACCGGATGAACAGCGGGTTGAGCTGATTGACGGAGTATTTTATGACATGGTAACACCGTATACGACGCATCAGATTGCCGTAGCGGAAATAGGGAGACAATTGGCTGATTTTATCAGAGATCAGGGCGGTTCCTGCAGACCCTTGGTTTCGCCGGTAGATGTGCAGCTGGACTGCGATGACCGGACGATGGTGCAGCCGGATGTGCTGGTAATCTGCGACAGAGACAAGATCAAAAAGCACTGTGTTTTTGGGGCACCGGATTTTATTGCCGAAATTCTTTCGGATTTCACGGCTTACAAAGATACTGTATTAAAACTAATGAAATACAATCGTGCCGGTGTACAGGAGTATTGGGTGGTGGATTTGGAGAATGAAGTTGTCGTCGTATATGATATGACCGGAGGCGAATGTTATACTTCCGCTTATGGGATGGATCAGCCGATACCGGTGCGGATTTTTGACGGAAAATGTCAGATTCATTTTGAGGAGATCTGTGAGGAAGTACGGTCGATTTTGCAGCGAGGCTGAAGACAGGAATCAGATAGCAACGGATGGAGAATTCTGATGATCCGGGGTGCAGGGAAGGGATATCTGATATGGAGACGACGCTTTATCAATGGCAGGAGGAGTGCCTGGGACGTTGGCTGGAGAGTGGAGGCCACGGCATGGTGCAGGCAGTCACTGGCTCAGGGAAAACTCGGCTTGCCTTGGGCGCGATTGACGCACTTGAGCAAAAGCTGGGGCACAGAGTGCTGGTGAAAATCGTAGTCCCCACCTCTTCGCTGATGCGTCAGTGGGCGAGAGCGCTGCGGGAGCATCTTGAGGCGGCGACACCGGCTCAGGCAGGTATGCCGAATCAGGCTGATACGTTAAATCAGGCGAGTACGCTTAATCAGGCTGGTATGCCAAATCAGACTGATATACCAAATCCATTAGCGGATTTACTCCTGAAGAATGATTCTGCAATGGAAAAAGATGCGCTTACACAGAGCAGAAAAGGACTGGAAGAGCCTGACTTTCCGGTAAAACCGCCGGAAATAAAGGAAAAAATCGGCCAGCGCGGCGGGGGTCGGAAAGATTCCGCCAATTGTCGATATATGATTTATGTGATTAATTCCGCGCGCTACGAGCTGGCGCGCCAGATCCTCGTGCAGCTCAAGGCCGGGGAGACGGTAATGCTCATCGCTGACGAATGTCATCATTACGCGAGCGGGGAGAATCACCTGATCTTTGAGTATCAGGACCGGATTGATCAGACGTGCGCGACCTGTTATACTCTTGGCCTTTCGGCCACTTTGCCGTCCGGGCAGGCGGGACGTACACTTGCCGGGGCGCTCGGACCGCGCATTTATACTTATGGGATGGCAAAAGCGTCGGCCATGAAAACCATCTGCCCCTTTGATATTTTCCATATATCTCTGAGATTTCAAGAGGAAGAGCTGGAGGAATATGAAACGCTTACGACAGAGCTGGCGTACTGCTACGGAAAGCTGCGGCAGAAGCTCCCTTATCTGGGAAAACTGAACCTTAAGGAATTGTTTGAGGAGCTAAAGAGACTCAGCGCAGGAAAAGACAGGGGGCTCGCGAAGCTGGCATCCACCTATATGAATCTTACTTATCTGCGGAGACGCCTGGTCTGTCTGGCTTCCACGCGGATTTCCTGCGCCGGAGATCTGATCAGACGGTTAGATGAAAAAGACAAAATCCTTGTGTTTGGCGAGCGGATTGACCAGGCAGAGGAGCTTTATGATCTCCTGAACCGCGTCTATCCCGGGCAGGTCGGCCGCTGTCATTCTAAAATGGGCGAGTTGGCGAACCGTAACAATCTGGAACGCTTTCGGACCGGAGAATTTCGGATTCTCATCACCTGTAAATCGCTGGATGAGGGAGTGGACATTCCGGACGCTTCCATCGGTATTATCCTGTCCGGGACCTCCGTGCAGCGGCAGCGAACGCAGCGCCTGGGTCGGATTATCAGGAAAAAAGAGGGCAAAGAGCGAGCCTCTCTCTATTATCTGCACATAGAGGAATCCTCAGAGGACAATGTGTATTTGCCGGACGTGTGGGAGACGCATACCTTTGAATTATCCTACCGGAATCAGCCGGATCATTCGCAGCCGCGGGCGGATCATCTCCGGCTTCATCCGGATTCCCTGCAGCCGCGGTCGGATCATCTCCGGCTTCATCCGGATTCCCTGCAGCCGCGGTCGGATCATTTTCTGCCTCGTCCGGATCTCTCGCAGCCATGGCCGGGAGGTCTGCAATATCATCGCCCGTTTACACATTTAGCCTACGACGAGGCTGCGGATCTGGTTTTCTGCGAGATGAAACGACAGGGCGCGGACGAAAGAGTCCTGCAGGAAGCACTCCGCTGTCTGGATATGGGAAGTGTCCGGGGAGACTGGATGTCTGACCTGGAGTTTGTAGAAAAAAGAATCCGTGAAGCTCCTGGGAGGGAAGAACGCAATTACTGGGTCTGCATGAAACGGGTGGGAAGGTATGCCCGCATGATGCAGCCATAGCAGCAGGATCACTGAATCATGTTTTCTGCTTTCTTTTCGGATAACCAAATGCACCCTTGTTTTCGCTGTGCTAATCTGGATGCAGAAACAAATCCCGCACTGCGATATTGACGGTGTACTCATATAATACGGCAAAATCACCCGGGGAGAAAATACTATCCGGGGTGATCTTAATGAAAATACACTGCTCCGCAAATGCTTCCTTAGAAGACTGTGTTTTTTCAAATGACGGTTGACAAATAGCCTGACGTTGATTATCATCAAAACAGATTTTTGTACAAAGTTAACTATCGCAGATGGACCAGGGTGCGTACTGACGAATTAAAAGTTTCTCAATCTGCCGCAGGCTCTAATTGGCAGACTGGGAAACTTTTGTTGGAGCCGGAATTTGTTTTTGGGCAGAGGGATATGGGCGGAATGAAAAATATGACACTTGGCCGCATGGCGGAAGCCTGCGGCGGAATTTATTGCGGAAAAGACGAAGACCGTGACCGGGAGGTTTGCTCGATCACGACAGACAGCCGCAAGGCGGAACCGGGATGCCTGTTCGCCGCGATCAGAGGTGAGCGCGTGGATGGACATGATTTTATCGATCAGGTGTTTGAGATGGGCGCGCTATGCGTAATTACGGAGGAGGATATTCCTCAAATAGAAGAACACTGTGCGGTGAACGGTGCTCAGGACGTGCAGGGGCACTGTGCCATGGGCGGTGATCAGGACATGCAGGGACTCTCAGACAGTAAAAATATCACCGAGCCTGCACACAATTATATAAAAGTCGATTCCACGATTAAGGCTCTCGGGGCTCTGGCCGCGTATTATCTGGAGCAGCTGGCGATTCCGGTGGTCGGGGTTACAGGCAGTGTCGGCAAGACCAGCACGAAAGAGATGATCGCTGCCGTGCTTTCACAAAAATACCGCACACTTAAAACAGCGGGGAATTTTAATAATGAGCTGGGGCTTCCGCTGACGATTTTCCGGCTGCGGGACGAGGATGAGATCGCGGTGCTGGAGATGGGCATTAATCATTTCGGAGAGATGCATGTCCTGGCACAGATCGCGAAGCCGGACACCTGCGTGATCACGAATATCGGGCAGTGTCATCTGGAATTTTTGGGCGACCGCGACGGTGTCCTGCGCGCAAAAACAGAGATTTTTGGTTATCTGCGCCCGGACGGGCATGTGATTTTAAACGGAGACGACGACAAGCTCTCGACCGTGCAGGAGGTGCGTGTACCGGGAGTATATACTCATTCATCGGCAAAATCATCTCATAATGAGAAAGAACCTGCGCAGACGGAGGACCTGGAAGGCGCGGATAACGCCAAAAGTGCGGAGAACGCGAAGAATGTAAGGGGCGGGGAAGGTGCCGCCAAACGCACGGTTCGCCCGGTTTTCTTTGGCCTTAACACAGACAATGATATCTACGCGGACCAGATCGAGAAAAAAGGACTGGACGGTATCAAATGCCGCATTTGCGTGAAACAAAAAGACGCAATGCCCTCCTCCGCTGGCTCGCGGCGAGCCTCGCTGCAGACTGCGGTGGCGACGGCAGACAGTTCCACCGTGCAGACTGCGGAAGCTGCGGCAGACAGTTCCACCGAGAAAATTGCGGAAACTGTGGCAGACAGCTTTACCGGGCAGACTGCGGAAGCTGCGGCAGACAGTTCCACCGTGCAGACTGCGGAAACTGCGGCAGACAGCTTTACCGTGCAGATTCCGATTCCGGGCGTCCATATGGTGAGAAATGCCCTGGCGGCCACGGCGGTCGGCCTGCACTATGGCCTGACCCTGGAAGAAATCCGCGCGGGCATTGAGAGTCTGCAGCCGGTGAGCGGGCGCTTCCATATCATCCACACGGAACATTTTACGATCATCGACGATTGCTATAACGCGAACCCGGTATCCATGAAGGCATCTCTGGAGGTATTGCAGGACGGCCTGCACAGGAAGGTGGCGATACTGGGCGACATGGGGGAGCTCGGGCCGGAGGAAGCACGAATGCACCATGAAGTCGGTACATTCGCTGGAGGGCTGGCGATTGATCTGTGCATCTGTGCCGGGCCGCTCGCCGCAAAGATCGCGGAAGGCGTACAGGCGTCCAATTCCGGGATAGAGACTGTTACACTGTCAGATCTTTCAGCACTTCTGGAGCAGCTGCAATCATTGGTAAAAGAGGGTGATACCATCCTGGTGAAGGCTTCGCACTTCATGCATTTTGAGAAGGTGGTCGCAAAGCTGCGGGAAATGAAATAAAATGTCAAACTTGACAGGTTAACTGGAAACATGTTATATAAATAGTCAGAAAAGCATTATTAAAAAATATCGCAAAGCGATTTTAAATGGACTTTTCCCCTCATAATCATGAAGGTGTCAAATAGTTATGCTACAGAAATTTCCTAACCCGGATAAACCGGAATAGAAATTTTGCCATTTTGCGCAAAAATCGTTTGTAAGTGCCTGATATAGGAGAAAAGAGCTTTCGGGAGGGTGCAGATGCGAATTACTGGCTATGAGAGCAATCATACGATTTTAATTGAGGTGGGACAACGAATAAAGGATATCCGGATTGCGATGAATTATACACAGACAGAGATGTCTGAGCGTTCCGGTGTGGCACTTTCCACTATTTCCCGAATAGAACGAGGAGAAAGTGTGAATGTTGAGAATATACTTAATGTTTTGCGCGTATTGAGCGCTCTGGAGAACCTGGAACTGATTTTACCGGAACAAACGGTAAAACCGACGGATATGGCGGATAAAAAGCCGAAACGGCAAAGGGTTTCAAGAAAGAGAAAAGAAGAATTTTCGAGCCAATGGGTCTGGGGAGAGGACAAAACATGAGTGGGGCAGAAGTTTTTTTGTGGGGGACAAGGGTCGGAGCGGTCTTTCAGAAAACTCTGACCAGGAAAAAGGAAGAAGAAACGATCATGTATATTATAGCGGGCCTGGGTAATCCGGGCCGTAAGTATGCGCATACGCGGCATAATGCCGGTTACGAGGCGATTGACCGCCTGGCGGACAAGTATGGAATTCGGATTGAGACGGAAAAGTTCCGGGCGCTTACCGGCACGGGAGTGATTGAGGGGCAGAAGGTGCTGCTTTTGAAACCTCTGACCTATATGAACGCGAGTGGAGAGAGCGTCCGCGCGGCCTGTGATTTTTATAAAATTGACCCGGAGGAGGGTTTTCTGGTGCTTTATGACGACATCAGTCTTCCGCCGGGACAGCTGCGTGTCCGGGCGAAGGGAAGCGCAGGCGGGCACAATGGGATCAAGAGCCTTATTGCGCATCTTGGCACACAGAATTTCGCGCGTGTCAAGATCGGTGTCGGGGAAAAACCGCAGGGATACGATCTTGTGGATTATGTGCTCGGCCATTTTCCGGAGGAAGAATGGGCGATGATGACGGACGCGTTTTCACGCGCGGCGGAAGCGGCGGCGATGCTGCTGACGGAGGATGTGCAGGCGGTGATGAACCGGTTTAATGCGCATCTGTAAAGAACGCGCATCCTGTGCAGGCCTGATAATGATGTGCCGCGGATTCTTGAAATAAGTCGGCCGCAATCTCATTGTTTTAGGCGATGAGTAGTTCACATAAGCTAAAATAGCGTGTAAAACCAGAGAGTATTCGATTATAAAAATCAGAGTTCAGGAGGAGCTATGAAAGCTTTTACAGCCCCTATGCGGGAACTGGGGGAGTTTGAGGAGATCAGCAAAAAGGCCGCGTCAAACCGCGGCCTGCTTCAGGTGACGGGATGTATTGATTCTCAGAAGTCCCATTTTGTGTACTGCATGTCGGAGGAGTTTGGGAGAAAGAAGGCGGAGAGTGCGCAGCCGTCGAAAAACCGTTCCGCGACAGGCGGCGCTTTAGCCCCAGTGATTACGCTCATCGTCACCTACAATGACCTTCGCGCGAAGGAGATGTATGAGAATTATCGCTTCTTCGACCGGAATGTCCTGTATTTTCCGGCAAAGGATTTGATTTTTTTCCAGGCGGATATCCACAGTAACCTGCTGGAGCAGCAGCGTGTCCAGGTGCTGAAGGCTCTGGCGGAAAATACATTGCCAGGGAGCAGAATACCCGATGAAAATAGTTCTGCCGGAACTTACGGGAAGCCGCATTCAGAGGATCGATTCGAGGCTGGCATCAGGACAGAAACGGCGCCTGCCGCTGATCAGGAATTAACGATTATCACCACAATAGCGGCCTGCATGAACCGGATGGTTCCGTTTGAGGAGTGGGCGGCGCATGTTCTGGAGATTGGAGTGGCGGGATCGGATGATGGTATTGCTGCCGGGCGAGACACTTTTTTGACGAGTACTGCTGCCAGGCGAGACACTTTTTTGACGAGTACTGCTGCCAGGCAAGACTCTTATTTAACGAATTCCGTTGTCGGGTGGGAAGCTTCTTCGGGAGGCTCTTCTCTGGCACAGCGAGTTTTTACGGAACTCGACACGGAACAGCTGAAAAAAGACCTCATTGGGATGGGTTATGAG
>JAJQEO010000108.1:0-48124 GCA_021201665.1 Lachnospiraceae bacterium
CCGCAGCTGTCTCTTCTTCCGTCTCTGCTTCTTCCGCAGCTGTCTCTTCTTCCGTCTCTACTTCTACCGCAGTTATCTCTGGATTCGCCTCCGTTGCAAATGCAATGGTCGGCATGGAGGAAAAAATCAGCAACATGGATAAAAGTGACACCAAAAATCTTTTCTTCATTTTCTCACATTCCTTTCGTAATAATATTCACGACCGGCATACTGCCTGCGGACATCGTGTGTGCCCTGTAGCGGAAAACACAGCAGGGAGCATCGCATCCTGTCTTTGTCTTTTCATGCCATACTTTCTAAGTCTGCCCACTTATTTTGTTTGCCCACCGCCGTCTCTCCTGTCTGCATACTCCAATCAAAGCGTGAGGCTCAATCTGCCTGTAAAAACGGCAATCCCCGCAGGTGTTAAATCGCTCCGGTTTGTCCCATTCGCCAAAAGGACACGCTTCTTCTACCGTGTGCGTGATGGGACAGCCGTTTTTCGTCCACACCGGAAGCTCGTTAAAATTCCGGTATTCTTCGATATACATTTTCGCGAGCTCATCATAGTACATCGGAATGTCAAATACTGCGCCCTCGAACTCATAATGACGCGATTTCTTTTCCATAAGCACCTCCCTCCCCGCAGTAAGGAACCATTTCCCATCTGCGGCCTGTTTCTTCCCCTGCATCAAAGGCTCCGGCTGTGAGTATGCCGCTCTGGATTCTTCTGCATCTGTGCAGATACTTCCCTGCGCTGCACCTTATGAATGCTGTCCCACCGGCATATCCATCTGAATCCATGGCGGCACAACTATAGGAAATGCCGCCGGAAAAATTCCTCTCGCAGACCTGCGCAAAAAAGGCGCATCCCGTCCATGGATAAACCATGGGCGAAACACGCCTTGAGTAATCGTTCTATTCTTTTTTAGGCAGCAAAAATCTAACCAGCAAAAACGGACAGGATTATCCTGTCTGTCTGTCTGTCTGTCTGTCTGTCTGTCTGTCTGTCTGTCTGTCTGTCTGTCAAGATTATGGCATTATATTTCAATTAGTCAACCTCTTTCTTAACGGATTTTAAAAAATCTACTTCGGCAAAATCTATTTCGCATTATGTACAGGCACTCTCTGCAGGTCTCACAGTCTGCGGCATTTTTGCTATGTCTTAATTTTAAGAGTATAACACATCTTTTTCCCTTTGAACCTACCCATTTTCGCAAAAAAATGGGTAGATGAACGGATGTTCTATTGTGGAGACATATCCACGAGTTATATTCTGGCTCTGTTGATCTCTTCGAAATCTATTCCTTTATATTTTTAGCATATCCCTGTCATAATCACAAGTCTTAAAAATATTTATTTTCTCTCTTCCACAAACGAACAAAACATGATACCTTATCAGTACATAGCAATTATCTGAATCAGGAGGAATTTTATCATGAATCGGGATCTGAAATCTCTGATCAGCCAGATGACCCTTGAGGAAAAAGCCGGCATGTGTTCGGGGCTGGACTTCTGGCATTTAAAGGGCGTGGAACGGCTCGGCATTCCGAGCGTGATGGTCAGCGACGGCCCTCACGGACTGCGCAAGCAGGATGACCAGGCGGATCATCTTGGCATCAATGAGAGCATCAAGGCGGTATGCTTCCCGGCGGGCTGCCTGACGGCATGCTCATTTGACCGGGAGCTGCTGCACACGCTCGGAGACGCGATCGGCAAGGAAGCACAGGCCAATGACCTTTCCGTGGTGCTGGGGCCTGCGGTCAACATCAAGCGTTCTCCTCTGTGCGGACGTAATTTTGAATATTACTCCGAGGATCCGTACCTCGCGGGTGAGACGGCGGCCGCGTTTATCGAAGGTGTGCAGGCGCACCATGTCGGCACGTCGATCAAGCATTTCGCGGCAAACAGCCAGGAGTTTAACCGCATGAGCGCGTCCTCCAACGTGGACGAGCGCACGCTCCGCGAAATCTATCTCCCGGCTTTTGAGACAGCTGTCAAAAAAGCGCAGCCCTATACGGTGATGTGCTCCTACAACCGCCTGAACGGCACCTTTGCCTCTGAGCATCCGTGGCTGCTCACGGACGTGCTGCGCACAGAATGGGGCTTTGAGGGCTATGTCATGTCCGACTGGGGCGCTGTGAATGAGCGCGTGGACGGTCTGAAGGCCGGTCTGGATCTGGAAATGCCTTCCTGCAATGGCGTGACGGATGCCGAAATCGTGGAGGCCGTCAAAAACGGAAGTCTCGATGAATCGGTACTCGATGTGGCAGTGGAACGTCTTTTGAAAATTATTTTTGAATATGTGGACAACCGGGAAGAGCAGGAGTTCACTTTGGAGCAGGATCACGCGCTTGCCCGCCGGATCGCCGCGGAATCCATGGTTCTGCTGAAAAATGACAGTGATGCCACGGGAGCGTCGCCTATCCTTCCTCTCAAAGAGACGGAAAAGATCGCCTTCATCGGCGGCTTTGCCGAAAAGCCCCGCTTCCAGGGCGGCGGCAGCTCGCACATCAACTGCTTCCGGATTGACAATATCCTTGAGGAAGTAAAAGGAAACGCAAACATTACCTACGCAAAAGGCTTTGCAGCAGACACCGATATCTATGAGGAAGCTCTCGCCGCAGAAGCAATCGAGGCGGCGAAGGCGGCTGATAAGGCAGTCCTGTTCCTCGGCCTGCCGGACAGCTTTGAATCAGAGGGATACGACCGCAGCCACATGCAGCTGCCCAAATGCCAGAACCGTCTGGTCAGCGAAATTTTAAAGGTGCAGAAAAATGTGATCGTCGTCCTGCACAACGGCTCCCCGGTGGAGCTTCCCTGGGCAGATGAGGTCAAGGGCATCCTCGAGGCCTACCTGGGCGGTCAGGCGGCCGGCGGCGCAATCGCGGACATTCTGTTTGGAAAGGTCAATCCGTCCGGCAAGCTTGCGGAGACCTTCCCGCTTCGTCTGGAGGACAATCCCTCCTACCTCAGCTTCGGCGAGCCGGTCGATGTCGATTACACGGAGGGCATCTATGTCGGCTACCGTTATTACGACGCGAAAAAAATGCCCGTCGCTTATCCTTTCGGTCACGGACTCTCTTACACCACATTTGCCTACAGCAATCTGCGACTGGACTGCGGGGAAACCTGCTTCGCGGACGGACAGGCCGTGATGACAGAAAAGGATACCATCACCGTCTCAGTGGATGTCATCAATACCGGAAGCTGCTTCGGAAAAGAAATTGTCCAGCTCTATATCGCTGACAAGACCGGCGCCGCGCGCCGCCCGCTGATGGAATTAAAGGGATATGAAAAAGTGGCATTAAATCCAGGAGAAACCAAAACGGTCACCATGGCGATTGATTACCGGAGCCTCGCCTGGTACAGCGCCTCCCTCCACGACTGGTACGCCGCTTCGGGAGCATATGCGGTGTGCATTGGAGCCTCCTCGCGCGACATCCGTCTCATCGCCCCCCTGCGGCTTGACAACAGCCAGCTCCCGCCCTTAAAGGTGACCAGAAATACCACTCTTGGCGAGCTGCTGGCGAACCCAAAGACCGCCGCGTTTGTGCAGGAGCAGCAGAAGAAAATGCTCGCCGTCTTCGCCGCGCCGGAGGATGCGGACGATAGTGCTGCCGACGATTCCGTTGTTAGTACAGCCGAAAATCCGGTTGATGGTACAACAAATTCCGGAGACGAAGGTGCAGCGGATGGCGGCTCTGACACGGCAGCTGACACAAAAGAGCCAAATGGCAGTGCAGCGGCGGGAACAAAGGAAGCCGAGTCCTCTGCCTCAGCCGAGGCGGTTTCTGATGAGATGAACAATGCAATGATGATCTCCATGCCGCTGCGGAACCTCGTGACCTTCGGAGTATGCTCAAGAGAGCAGCTCGAAGAAATGATTCAGGCTCTGAACCAGATGCAGGAGGGTTGAGTCCGGCATCAGCCGCAAATCACCTTAATCGCCATTGCGCAAAGAATCCAGGAAAACGGTCTCATCCGTCACCCTGGATTCTTCTTTATGCACACAACTGCGCAGGAAATTTTTAACCAATGCCCACACAGGGATTCTTTATAGCCTGAGAAGGCACAACCGTGCAAATGTTCTACGGCCGCATCTCCATCTCCACCGAAATCTCATTTCCTTCCAGGCGCACCGTCGCGTAACTGCCAGTCACGAGCGGCATTGCAGGCGGCAGATGACCCAGATCCACATCCATCACGACCGGGACGCCCTTGCGCCCTGCCACATCAAGGACAGCCTGATAACGATCCAGCCCCATCATCGGCTCCAGACCGCTCAGAGGCCGTCCGATCAGAAAGCCCTTCACATGGCGGAACCAGTCCGCGTGCTCCATCTGCCACATGGCGCGTCGGATAGAAAACACGTTCAGGTCGCAGGCCTCCAGAAACCAGATGATCCCATCTTCACGATATTTTTCCTGAAAGACCTCCGTATAATCATAGCGCGTGCCCAGCAGATTGACAAGGCAGTCCATGCAGCCGCCGAGGAGCCGCCCGGAAAAGCTGGTCTGGGGGATCTCTTTTCCCGTCAGCACCTGAAATGCCTCCGGCCGGGCGGCCGATCCATCATAAAACTTCAGCACCTTGCGCTCCGTCAGGTTGTAGGAAGCGAGCGGATTTTCCTCATTCTTTTTTCCTTCGAGTTCCCATTTGGGGTAGCCGCTGACCGTAAAGGTCGGATGGTCAGCCGTACTTTTTGCCTGATCAGCCGCAGCAGCCCTTTTCCATCCCGATCCTTTCCCGCTTATCAATGCAAATGCGTCCTTAATGGACTGGTGCTGGCGGCTCATCCCAAAGGTGGCCGCGCAGGGACCGTAAATAGAAGCCGTGTCGCAGATCGTGGCCAGCAGATAGGTCATGTTTGTATTATCTGAATACCCCATAAACCATTTCGCCGGAGCCGCCGCAATCTGATCCCAGTCCATGTAGTCCAGAATCTCACACATCAGCTCTCCGCCCCCGCAGGAAATCAGGCAGTCATTGTCTTCCTTTAAATAATACGCCATCAGCTCCTCTCCGCAGAGCCGGGGCGTATTGCTGATCCCGATACCGGCACTCGCATAGCAGTTCGGCCCCAGATCCAGGTGGTAGCCCTGCCGTTTCCACCTGCGCAGTGCATTTTCGAATGCAGTCTTATATGGCTCAATACTGCATCCAAAGGAAGGCGCGACTAAACCAATCGTGCCTTGTTCCGGTAAAAATTTTCCATATTTCATATCGCCGTATCCTCATTTCTGTCTTCATTCAGGAAAGGAAGCCATTCCTTCATTCCTTCCTTTTGACATTATTTTTTTTGTTGTATATACCACGCACCATCCTTCTCTGTCAATCTCTATTTTTTGACACGGCAGGTCACTCATTTTTTGTTCGCATATGGGCGTTACTATTCATGGGGCGAGGTGGAATAGACCGCCTTTTTGTGATTACGCTCCTTATATGTGGGGGAATCTTTTGAGTTTTAGGGTTCTTTGTATGTAATCCGTGTGCTAAATCGAATCCGTTTCCTACAATCAATAATCTATCTGAAAATTTATGAATTGATGATCGTGCAAAATACAATCACAATATTTCTCCGTTAAACCAGATTTCCCGGTAGATCTTCCGATCATCGAAAAATACTTTCTTTCCAGGCGTCAAAACCTTCTTTATTTTGGGTCTCACCGCCAAATGAAGGTTTACCGAATCCAAAAGCTCGTGCGTACCTTACTATTTCGCGAATAACCAAATTTCTCGAATATAATTTGAGGCTCCACACTTTCGAATCATAAGAGTCCATGGCTTCAAGAAGGCCACAGATGCCGACGCAATACAAGTCGTTAACATAATCCTTTGTACAGGTAGGATAACAATAATAGATCAAATAGTAAATATAGTCTGAGAGCTGCTGGATAATGAGTTCCTTGGCAATTATGGGAAGGAGTTCATCTTCACATCGATAAATCTCCATGATACTGTCGATAGGCATCATATCTGTTTCCCTGGCATAGGCAACAGCAGCTTTTAGTTTATTTTTCTCTTCTTCTCCCGCCCAAGCAAAAATAACAGGACTTTCAAGATCGAGCCCCGTTTCTTTGCCGCGCAAAATATCATAAATAATGCCTGCATTTTCCGTGCCATAACGATTCTCAAGTTCCTTCATAGCACTACTGTGAAGATCGGAGTTATTTTCCTTTAAAGACAGAAGAAGCGTATTTAACGATATATCCATCATTGGGTTCATGTCAATTTCATCCTTTCAAAAATTCATCTGAAGTGCAATTCCGGTCACATTAGGAGCCGGATTGTAAAATTTGTATCAAAGCAGCAAAATTTGCACAATGTAGAAGAAAGAGAACTCGGTTATCTCTGAAAAACAGAGGAGAGAGATGAAACCCCTCTGTTTTCAAAGCAACTATCAATCCAACAATCTACGTTATCTGTCATGCCTCCTGCAGCATCCCTGCCTCAATTTCGCGCACACTTTGTGCGGAAACCGACTGGCAGGCCGCGATCTCTTCAATCGTCAGCTTTCCAAGCTTCAGCATTCTCATAATAGCTGCTGTTTTCTCTTTTTCAGCTTCCCGATTCGCTTCTTTTATCCCTTCTTTTATTCCTTCATTTCTCGCTTCCTCCGCCGCTATCTTTTTCTCACTCGCGATATGAATCTCCAAAATGCGATCCTGATCATACAAATCCATCATCATCGTCACAACCTCCTTTTTCCGTGATCCCAAATATTCCCTCAATATGTTCTGCTCCATACAGATCCTGATTGTCTCGGATACTGCCTTTGCCGTCCTCCCATGCTCTTTGACCTGTTTGTTATACTCTTTTGTAAACGATACGTACTGTCCGATTATATCTTCGCCTTTGATCTTTTCCGGATGTACCGTGCCGTAGAGCATCTTTACCGTGACATCAATTGCGGTCCTGCGCTCTTTGGGTTCTGTGTAGAACTGTTCCCTGAGTGTGATTTTATCTGGTCGATCCACGCGGTCGCCAGTGTAGAGTACATACAGTTCCGTTTCCGGCAGATAAACCTTTTTGCTGCCGTAAAGGTCAGCTTCTCTCTCGCCCAGATAGATCTGCAATGTGTGGTCGATATAGAACAGTGCCCTTACAATAATGTTCATCGTCCAGTTCGATGACTGTTCCTCCACCAGAATGACCAGCTTGTCGTTGACCAGGAATCCGACGTCATTATACTGGCCGTTAACCAGTACATTCTCAATCGTGATATTAGTCAGCGAATCCTCTGTAGCACTGGTGTCCTCCGGGTGGAGCGCCTGGTATAGCTGGAGCAGATACTTCCTCTGCTGAAACATATTCGTGAAGACGCTGTCCTTTCCAGTGCGTTTCGCAGTCCTGGTATCTACGTGCGGATTTACGATACCTGTTTCGCTCTGAGCGGCAGCTATCTCCGCCATGCTTTTGGGATCCTGTTGCGCCTCTGTCTTTGTCCCGGCGTCATGCGCTCCCGACTTCTCTGTGTCTGTGGGGCTCTGTGGGGGAATTTTGGGGGTTACTGGGTTCTTTTTGTTGTTGCTCATCCTTGCACCTCCGTAAACTGATTTCGATTTCTTTGGAAAGTCTTCTATCGTTCACCTTCAGTGCGGGTGCGGTTATCATTTGACCGGTGACAGTACAGTGAACCATGTGTCAGACATATGACAGTATTGTTCATCATAATCATACAGCAGACATATGGAAGCTCAGCTGTCCGGTCTCTTATAAGCCTATCTGCATTATAAGCGAAAATCCTCCTGCCTGCAAGACGCTTTGTGATTCCGTGAGCGGCATCATAGATAACAGATGCATCATCGAATGTCCTTATAAAGCTGGCTTTGCAGTCCTACGGCGTCCCTACAGAAGCAGACATTGCAATCTTACGGAGTTTCTATAAAAGCCTTTCCGCTATATAAAAACGAATCAGAGGCGGATTTGTGACGATGATTTTTGAAAAATTTACAATTCTGTTCAGATTTTCCGTTCTCACATAACGGCTCTTCTCACCTGTGACTTCTCATTCATTTCTTCTCTATACAAATGCACACTCCCATACATCGACTCCGCTGTCCTGAAAAACTTCATTCAACCGTGCTTTCAGATCATCTTTGGTGATTCCTTTTTTTAATATTACCTGCAGGAACCCGCCGCCTCCGGCACCGCAGATCATCTTTCCGTCGATCAGGTCGTCAATGACCGCGAAAATCTGGTCGACACGGGTGTTGGTGCTGCCTGCGTCGATGTGCTGACTCTCCAGCCAGTGTTCACTTAAAAGAGCAGCAAAGCCATCAACATTATCTTTTTCCAGTTCATAGCGCATCAGCACAGCGAGACGCTGGATAGCGTCATGCGCATGGACGGATGTCGTATCGCTGCAGATGTATTCTCCAACCACGTCGCGCAGAAGATTGCGTGCCAGGCGTCTCTGGCCGGTATAGATCAAGGCAAAACGATCATTGAGCTCGGCGATGGATTTTTCGCTGGTGGATAATGGTGTACAGGTGATTTGCTGGGTAAGTCCTGGGTAACTATGGGGTGGCCAGCGCTCATTTCTCGTTAATTTTGCCAGTGGCGGAATCCAAATGCCTGTGATATACTCTGTTTCAGGCAACATTACACAACACATGTATTTATGGAAGGAAAGGTACCCTATGCCATTACCCAAAGAGCAATTCTACACAGAAGAGGATTACTGGAATCTGCCAGAAGATGTCCGTGCGGAACTGATTGACGGGCGCCTTTATTACATGGCTTCGCCGAGCCGTATCCATCAGGAGATTTCCAGTGTTCTGCACGGTCTGATCTTTCAATATATCAGATCTAAAAAAGGATCGTGCCGCGTCTATCACGCACCCTTTGCTGTCAAATTGCGCAAGGACCGGGACAATACGGTCGAGCCGGATCTGGCAGTCATCTGCGACCGTTCCAAGCTCACTGACCGAGGATGTACAGGGGCGCCCGACTGGATTATTGAGATTGTCTCTCCCGGTAATCCGGGGCAGGACTATGTGCGCAAGCTGAACCTGTATGCAGACGCGGGTGTGCGGGAGTACTGGATCATTGATCCATCAGAAAAAAGTGTACTTGTCTATATTCATAACCAGAAGCGTTTTCAGGTCACCCCTTACACCTTTAAGGACAGCATCAAAGTCGGTATATTTGATGACCTTACCATTGATTTTGCAGAAGTGATGGGCGATATCCCAATGGATGAATAGCTTTTCTGCCCATTCTCGCAAGTCTTCCTGTATTTACACTGGAAGACTTTATTCATGCTTTATGTTTTCATACGGTCTTCACAGCTGGCGCGAAGACCTGTCCTGGATAGGTCCATTCATCCTGGCTATCCTGATAACAGAAGACCGCCATGTCATTTTAATCGCGTTCATGCGCGGTGGGCATGGCCTGCATCCCACATTGCAAACGATGTGCGGCATATATAAACGAGGTTCATTCATGATGACAAAAAACGAGACAAAAACCATCTACGATCTGGTGCATGGCGCCGGACGGGAATATAACAGCAGAGTCTTCCTGCGCTATGAGACGCAGGATATCCTGCACGAGGTAACCTATCAGACCTTTATGGAGGAATGCGATGCCTTTTCGTCCTGGCTGGAAGAGCAGGACCGGACGGTCGGGCGCAGGATGCGCGTCGCGATTCTGGGTAGCAGCAGCCATCCGTATCTCACGGTGCTGCTGGGTGTCATGAGCCACGGAAATGTGGTGATTCCGCTGGATGTCCAGCTGGATTATACGGGGCTCGCCGACTGTCTGAACCGCTCGGATGTGGACATTTTGTTTTACGACTGGGAGCATCACTCCGTCGTAGAGGGAGCACTCTCCCTCTGTCCGACCGTCTGCGCGGCTATTTCTCTGCAGCACGGCAAGCATGTACCCTGTCTGGACGGGATTCTGACAAAATACAAAGGGCAGGCGGTGCTGCCGGATGTGAGGGAAAAGGACTGCGCGATGGTGCTTTTCACCTCCGGGACTACCGGCAAAAGCAAGGGCGTCATGCTCTCCAACGCTAATCTCATCGACAATGTCTTCAATGCGGACGCGGAGGGCAATGCGGAGAACCGGATCATGCTCAATGTGCTTCCGATTCACCATGTTTTCTGCATCAACTGCGACGTTCTCTCCACCCTCCGCTACGGCAGCGTGCTGGCGTTAAATCAGGATATGAGGCGCCTTTCGGAACATCTAAAGCTGTTTGCGCCCACAGAGATGCGCGTCGTGCCGATGATCGCGAAGGCTCTCTACAACCGGATTGCCCTGCTCTCCCGGCAGGAGCCGAAGCGTTCCATCTTTGAGATCCGCTCTGAGGTACTCGGAAAAAACATGCGCCGGATCACTACCGGCGGCGGCTACCTCGCGCCGGAGCTGGCGGCGAATTTCTGGCGGATCGGCGTCCCCATCGCGCAGGGCTACGGCATGTCTGAGTGCGCGCCGAAGATCGCCTCCGCCGACTGGAACCGCCAGGATAAGGTTGCCTCCGTGGGAAAGGTCGTCCGGGGCTGCCAGGTGCGCATTGTGGATGGTGAGATTCAGGTCAAGAGTCCTTCCGTCATGATGGGCTATTATAAAGACCCCGAGCGAACCGCCGAGGTCATGACCGAGGATGGCTGGCTGTGCACCGGCGACCTGGGGTATGTCGATGAAGACGATTTTCTCTGGCTCACCGGGCGCAAAAAGAACCTGATTGTCCTTAGCAACGGCGAAAACGTCGCACCGGAACAGCTGGAAAATCTCTTTGAAGGAGAGCAGCTGATCGAGGAAATCCTCGTCTATGGGGAGGATGACGCGATCGTGGCTGAGGTTTTCCCCAATTTCAAATATGCGGACGCGGCCAGCGTGACTGATATCCGCACGGCTGTTTCCGAGACCATTAACCGCTACAATCAGGAGCTGCCTTCTTATAAGAGAATCGCACGCTTCTCCCTGCGGGATACGCCGTTCCCAAAGACTTCCTCCAAAAAGATCCTGCGCAGCCATTATTTCGAGCAGAAGAAAAACGATCTGGCGACAGAGGCCAGTGCCCTGCAGCCGGAGAATGAGCTGCAGAAGCAGATCTACGATCTGATTGCCTCCCAGCTGGGACACAGCCGCTTCGGTATCGACACGGACATCTTTGAGGCCGGCCTCGACTCCATGGGAAGCGTCATGCTGCTCGCGGAGCTGTACGATAAGCTGCATTTTTCCATCACGCTGAACGAGCTGATGAGCAATCCTACGGTAGAAAAGCTCGAAACGCTCTGCGGGCAGGCACAGGATCGCACGTCAGCAGATTCGCAGGTGGATTATACGCCGCGGGAAATTTATCCGCTCACCAACCTGCAGCTTTACTTTGCGTATGTCGTGCGCGGCAACACAACCGCAAACCTTCCTTATTTCTTCCGCCTTGGCAGATGGATTGATCTCCCACGGCTGAAAAAAGCCATCGAGGATGTATTTGAGGTGCATCCTGCGCTGAAAAATATCGTCCAGCTTGACGAGGGTGTCTTCAAAAATTTCCGCGATGACAGCCGGAAAATTGACATCCCGATCGTAAAGATGAGCGACAGTGAGTGGGAAAAGACAAAGGGTACTCTCCTCGTCCCCTACCTGTACGCGCCCGGAGAACCGCTTTACCACATTGCGATCTACGAGACCGAATCCGCGAATTACCTGTTCTTTGACATCGCGCATATCATCGGCGACGGGACGACCATGCATATCCTTTTTGAGGATATCGACGCCCTGTATCAGGGAAAAACGGTGGAAAAGGAGACCTACTCCTTCTACGAGTACATACTGGATGAGAAGCAGCGCGACGCGGAAGGAGTGCGCACCAAAAATGAAGCTTATTTCCAGAACCTGATGCAGGATTTCCGCATCCGGAAATGCATCCTCACCAGAACCGACTGCCATGATCTGGAAAACGGGAAGAATGCCTCCCTGAAGGGGCGTTTCACGGAGCTGACAAAAAAGAAGCTGCTCGCCTTCTGCCGGGAAAACGCGGTGTCCGAAAACGTACTCTTCCTGACGGCCTTTAACTACACCGTCGGCATTTTCAGCAACGAAAAGGATGTGGTCAGCAGCAGCATCCACAGCGGGCGGACCGACAGCCGCTGGGCGCGGATCGCCGGGCCTCTGTTTCTGACTTATTTCTTCCGCACTGCGAATGTCCCGCACGAAACCGTGCCGGAGCTGCTGAAAAAGTCCGCGCACCAGATCATGGACACCATGAATTGCACGATTTCCACCCTGCACGCGGACGAGATGTTTATCCAGTATCAGGGGGACCTGTTACATGTGGAAGAAATCGGGGGAGAGCCGATCACGCGCGAGCCGCTGCAGCTCGACTCCCTGCCCTTCCACCTGCAGATCATGGCGGATGACAGGGGATACTTCTATGAGCTGCGTTACTGGGAAAACCGTTTCGATGTCAGTCAGCTTGAAATTTTCATGACCGCCATGGAGACCATTACCAAAGCAATGCTGGATGAATCGTCCGTGCACAGGCTGAAGAGCTACCTGCCGCAGTCGCTTTTCCCGAAGCATTATGCCACCACTGCCGCCGCCATCAACGAGGCCGCAGGTTTCCCCCTGATCCCCACCGTTTCCGGAGACACCCAGGTGAAAGCCTACGTTTTCGATGAAACCTGCCGCAAGCAGCCGCTGGGCGCCTGGGGGCAGCTGTACATCCTCGATTACCCGACCACCGGCTATCTGGATCAGATCACGAACCCCTATGGTCCCGGCATCCTTTACCAGACTGGGAAAACCGCCCGCATTCTGCCGGACGGTAGCCTCGATCTGCTGGAAAAAAGCGGCCGGACCGTCATCCACGAGGGTATCAAAGGGCGACACTTCCTCGATCTCTACAAGCTGGAGACCCTGCTCACCGGCTATGAGGGTGTCCGCCGCGCCGAGGCCTATGTCCGTTACGCCGAGAAAAATCAGCTGGTGCTCACTGCGGACATTTACGGCAGCAAAGAGCCGGATCCGGACAAGCTGCGCGCCTACCTTGCAGACTACTGCGAAGAATCCCTGATTCCGGCAGATATCCGGTTTCATGAGTAGACTGCTCTGTGCTGAATCAGACAGGGGAACGCTTTCTTTCCCTGTCCGCCTGCGCAGGCCGTGTATCATGCTATAAGAATTGCCAAAGAAATCATTGAATCCCTGGTGACATGGGCATAAGTCCTATTTCTCATGCGGCTTAAACAATGAACGATCCTGCAGCAAGCTGCGGGATATCAGACCGAGACTCGCTTCGTTCGTCATTAGTTTGTTGCGCAGCAGAGCTGCGGGGAATATGACCCTGAGAGATTTAAGAAGCGACCCGCGTACAGATTATCACAGACGGCAACACACATCTGTATTCATCCGCAGCCGGGCTGCAACGATGAATATGTTTCTAAACAAAAGGAAAGGATCTGGTTTTTTATGAATAATCCTGTAAACAGTGAACGCCTTAGGCAGCAGTTTGCTTTCTGCCTGGAAATGGACAAGGAAAAGGAAATCGGCCGCCAGACTTACCTGGCGGACGGTACCCGAAAAGAAAACGACGCAGAGCACGCGTGGCACATGGCCATCATGACACTCATTCTCGGCGAATATGCCAATGAAAAAATAGACCTGCTGCGGACCATCAGCATGCTTCTGATCCACGATGTCGTAGAGATTGACGCCGGCGATACCTACGCCTACGATGAGGAGGGCAAAAAAACGCAGCACGCGCGCGAGCTGGCCGCGGCCGACCGGATCTATGGGATGCTCCCGCCTGACCAGGCCAAAAAAATGCGCGCACTCTGGGATGAATTCGAGGCCTGTGAGACCCCGGAGGCCCGATTCGCCCGCACAATGGACAACATCCAGCCCGCCTTGCTGAACGCGGCCGCCGGTGGGAAGGCCTGGAGCGAAAAGGGAGTTCATCTCGGCCAGATCCTTGAGAGAAATAAAAATACCGCGAGCGGCTCCCAGACACTCTGGGACTACTCGCGGGAAAATTTCATTGAACCCAATCTGGAAAGCGGGCAGATCATGCCTGATTGAGAGGGAGATACTTTCCAGCAGGGTACCACATTTCTGAAAGGTCCCTGCCGGAGATTTGTTCGATCCCACGCACCTCTTTTGCGAAATAGGTTTCCAGAAATGTCCTCGTCTTTGGCAAAACTTTGCTTTTATCCCGATCCGAAATGAGAGTTTCATCGCGCTTTCTGTCAAAATATGCTTTAAACCTCCGATAAGCGCCCGGAAACCAGTGTGAAAGCAAAACAAACTCGTAAAAGCCATAGTGAAAGCCTTTCAAAATCTGCTGTCTTTTCGCAGCCTCGCTGGAGATAGCACACTCGTTTCCTTCATTTGCCCGTATGGAATCATCCAGATCCAGGGATTCATCCTCTCCAATGCCGATAAAGTCAAAAATATCCTCACATGCAGCTTTTTCATCCTTGATAAATTCTTCAAAAAAGACCAGCTTGATATTTTCCCTTGGGAAATGTCCCAGATACTCCCGGATGCAGGTCGCATAGCAGCTCTGGGAAAACACCAGATATTTCAGGCGCTTTTTCATGATCTGCTGCTCACTGGAGGGATCATCCAGCACAGAATGAACATACCTGTCAAACGCCTCGGCATGTCCATATCTCTGGTCCTCCTCCACCAGTCCCTTCGGCAGGAAACCCCTGGCAAGGAAATATTTATAAGAAGAATACGACCGGTCTACCGGGTTGCGCATCATAAAGATCAGTTTCGTATCCGGGGAAAAATCGTGACAGATTTTCTTTGCGCAGCCGGTAAATGTCAGTCCGGCATTTACCTCTCCGCACCGTCTGGGGTCTTCTGCGGTGATATGTCCATAATAGCGATGCTGGTAATACCATCTGCGCCCGAAAAACCACAGTCCACTGACACGGTAATACATTGGTTCCTTCACATCCCGGCAAAGTACCACATCCTTATGTCTGCGCAAAATCTCAAATAAAGTCGTTGTCCCACATTTCTGAAATCCCATGCAGAGAAATTCCGGATTGCGGCCATGCTTCGATTTCTGATCATGTTTTCGGTCAGCTCTGGAATCACTCTCCCTGCCACTTCTGTTATCCATATCAAATCCTCCGTCATTTGCCCACGTACAGACAAAATATTCCGAAGCAATATCTGTATATCAAAGAAGGCCGCGCCCCCTCACGAAGCGATTTTCAATTGCGCGGCTCTCTATCACATGTCCGTACTCGCAGAGCGAGTATGGACGTAGGCCGCGCCCCTCGCCGGGGTGGCATCCCGCACTTCGTACGGGATATACAATCGCGAAGCGATTCTTTCATGCGCGGCTCTCCATCTCACAAAAACGACTCCCACAGCATCATCAGCCCCAGGCCGAACAGCACCACGCCTGTCACGCGGTTCGTTGTCTTGTCTTTCATGTGATTCGAAGCCGCCGCCGCAATCAGAGCCGAGACCAGCGTAAATACAATGCACAGCAGCAATGACGGAATATAATTCGTCACATCTCCGAAGTAAAAATGAGAACACGCGCCGGTAAAGGCGATAAAGGTCATCACAAACACGCTCGTCCCGACTGCGGTCTTTAAATCATACTGCAGGATCGTCGTCAGGATAAACAGCATCATCATGCCCCCGCCGAGTCCCATAAATCCACAATAAAAGCCAATAAAAACTCCGCAGATCACAGAGAGCAGCATCCTCCTGTTTGCCGGAATCGAAAATCCCAGCTTTGTCTGCTTGGTTGCTGGCAGGACGATAAAGCGAAGCCCCATCAGTGTCGTGAAGACCACAGAAAGGCGTCCCATCTCCAGATCCGGCATATATTGAGAAAAATAGCTTCCAAGAACTGTCATGAGCAGCACCGCCGCCACCATGATCGCCCCATGCTTAAGATCCAGATTTCCGTTTTTCTTATATACAAGTGCAGAGCATACCGACGCCAGCACATCAGACGCCAGTCCGATCCCCACAGCCTCATACCATGGTACCCCGAGAAATGTCACCAGCATCGGCACAATCGCCGTAGTTGCCGACATCCCGGCAAACCCAGTCCCGACACCGGCCGCAATTCCCGCGGCGGCGCAGACGATAAACAGTTTCCACATATGCTTTATCCCTTGTCCGTAAAATCATTAATCATAGTAATACAAAATGCGCGTAATGGCAAGCAGAAGAGAATTAAAAAAGAATAAAATCGAAGAAATTCCTTAATTTTTTCCGACTTTATCATTATAATTTTCCTGTTTGATTTGTCAAGCTTTTTCATCTGGTTAACAAACAATTCACATTACTAATTGCGGCAAACCAGACCTCTTCCATCGGGAATGCCGGAAGATTTCACGCAAAATTTTCTTTCTTGTCCCTGCGATCGCAGGAAGGGGCGGGGAATCGTAAAATTCCCGCCCCTTCCATCATGGCACAAAGGCGCATGTAAAAAATCAGGCTGATCTGCCGAAACGCAGAAGCATACAAAAAACTCGGGTTGTTATGCAGATGCGCAGGAGTATTCAAAAAATTACGGTTATTTTGCTGTTGCGCAGTAGCATTCAAAAAATTCCGTTATTTTATTGATGCGCGGAAACGCGTGGAGGATTCCGGCAGTTCTGCTCTCATCAGCACGTCGCTCCGCCTTTGACCGTCTTTTTCAGAATGCTTTCCTTATCAATCCTGCCCTCCAGCAGCTTTTTGCTGACGACATCAAAGCCCAGCCTGGTCACAGTGTCCGCGAAGCGTTCGCCGGTCTGTCCTTCATCGCGGAACAGCAGGATCGCTTTTTCAACCACATCCATAACTTCTTCCTCAGAGGTAAAAATCCGGGGAAGCGGCTCGCCGTGCGCGACCTTTTTGCCCCAGCGTCCGCCGATATAGACGCGGTAGCCGTCCTGGTAATCAATTGCCCCGAATACGCACTTATCCCTGCAGCGCCCGCAGTTATTGCAAACATTCGGATCGATCAGAATCTTTCCATCTACAACCTTTGCCACTTTAATCGGACAAGCCGCTTCTACCTTACACTTTTTGCAGCCGCGGCATTTGGCCATATCCACCGTCGGTACTCTCTGCCCGACGATCCCCAGGTCATTGAGGTTCGGCTTCACGCAGTTATTCGGGCAGCCGCCGACCGCGATTTTAAATTTATGCGGCAGTGTCACCGTGTGATAGCCCACATAAAACTTTTCATGGAGCCGCTCAGACAGGCTGAACGTGTCGATCAGGCCGTACTGGCAGGTCGTCCCCTTACAGGATACTACCGGACGGACCAGCGAGCCGGTGCCGCCAGTCGAAAGGCCTCTCTCACTCAGGAAATCCATCAAAGGCTGCAGGTTCTGGTATTTCACGCCCTGAATTTCCAATGTCAGACGGGTCGTCATCGTCACCGCGCCGGAGCCGAAGCGCTCGGACGCCTCCGCGATCACGCGATGCTCTTCTGCCGTGATTTTGCCGTTTCTGGTAATCACACGGACGTTAAATACATCCGAATAACGTTTATCCTGCAGACAGCCGAGGCCCTTTACCCGCTTGATTTCCTCCGGAGGCAGCGTTCCGGTGATCTCAACCTTTACATCATTTACAAACAGGCCGCCCTCCAGCGCGCGAGTGTTGGTGTAACCAAGTGCCTTCAGACGATTCTGTGTAAAATACGCGCGTTTTCCTTTCGCGCAGACCAGAAGCAGCTTTTCATCCGTCCTGAGGCCTTCGATCGGAGCCGCGGCCTGACCGGCGTCGGTCTCTTTGACGGACGCCGCCTCGGCCGCGCCGATGCCTGCGCCTTCTGCGTCCGGTGTCCCGGCTGTGCCAATATCCATACCTTCTGCTCCTGGCGCCCCGCTTTCGCCGACATCCGCACCTTCTGCACCTGGCACCCTGCTTTCGCCGACATCCATACCTTCTGCACCTGGCACCCTGCTTTCGCTGACATCCGTAATGCCTCTTCTGTCGGCATCCGCAGATTCTACTGTATTGCACAGAGCAGTAACCGCCGCCAGATCCAGCCATTTTGCGCCCGGAATCGCCGGCGCGGGGCTGACATCCAGCACCCGGTAGCCTTTTGCGCGACCGGCCAGATATTCTGCCGGTGTAAACGATTCATACTGCCCGGAAAGCTTATTTTCCACTATGTAACAGGCCTGCACAAACGGATGGATCGCGGTGGAAAATGGCGGCGCATAGGCAAAATCAAGCGTATCAAAGTCTTCCACTTTTGCTCCCATGGAAATGCCCGTCACAGCGATATCTATCATCTTATCGACCGCACCCGCGCCCAGCACCTGGATTCCCAAAAGGGCATGCGACGTCTTGTCCACAACCAGCTTGGTAACAAATGTCGAAGAATCCGGATAATAGTGTGCCTTGTCATCCGTCACACAGGTGGCCGTGACTACCTCGTAGCCTGCGTTTTTCGCCTGTTCTTCAGTCAGACCGGTACGTCCGGCATTCAGATCCGCTGCAAGCTTCACAACTCCTGTCCCAAGGCAGCCGCCATAGGGAGCTGCTGAAGCAGTCAGGTTTTTCGCCAGCAGACGCCCCGTGATATTCGCGGTGGAGCCCATCGCGGACCACTGCGGCTTTTTCGTAATGCGGTTAAAGACCTGCGCACAGTCTCCAACTGCGTAAATATCTTCAACATTTGTTCTCTGATACTCGTCTACAACAATCGTGCCGCGATTCATTTCGATTCCGGAGTCTTTCAAAAACTCCGTGGCCGGACGGACGCCGATCGCCAGGACGACCACGTCTCCGGCAAAGCTCCCGACACTCGTGCGGATGCCGGAGGCTCTGCCCGTACCAGTGACCTCTTCCAGTGCCGCTCCTGTCACAATCCGCATGCCTTTTTTCGCGAGCTGGCGGCGGATATATCCAGCCATCTCTTTGTCAAACAGGTTCGGCATCACCTGAGAAGCCATGTCCACAACCGTGACAGAAATGCCCTTTGCCATCAGATTTTCCGCGATTTCCAATCCGATAAATCCTGCCCCGACCACGACCGCGCTTCTACAGGAATTCTGCTCCACGTAAGAGCGCAGCCCGGCCGCATCATCCGGTGTTCGCATGGTAAAAACACCCGCAAGAGAAGTCCCCGTCACGTTCGGCACAAACGGCACCGCTCCGGTCGCGATGACCAGCTTATCATAAACGACGTTTTCCCCATTCACAAAGCGTACAGTCTTGGTCGGCGGATCCACCGCGACCGCCTCCGTGCCTGTTTTTACCTGCACCCCGGTCAGCCCGGTATATTTTTCTGGTGTGTTGACAATCAGCTCCCCGCGGCTTTCGATCGCCCCTCCGACATAATAAGGCAGGCCGCATCCGGCGTAGGAAATATCCTCGCCTTTCGTGTAGACAGTCACCGAAGCTGCGCTGTCCTCGCGCTTTAACTTCGCCGCAGTCTTCGTCCCGGCGGCTACGCCGCCTAATACTATAATGTTCATAGTCCTCTCTCCTCGTATCCTGTTCCGTAATAATTGGCGACAAACGTTTCTTGTCTTTTATGCAGATTCCAGTCAAAAAAAGTATTATTGGACCGGATTCGCATCTTTTGTATCACACATACGCAGCATGTTCCGGCACAGCCTGGCAGTGGCAGTAATTCTCAGGCTCACCATGAATCGTAATCATATCTTACTATCAAAAATGGCATATGTCAATTTCGAAAATGACATATGCCAAAAATATGAAATACGTAGCTGCGTTGCCCACTCTCTCCTTCCCCGGCTGCGAGGGTGCGGCGCGAATGTCCGGCAGGTAATAAGAAGACGGATATGTAATGACTTCACTTCCCTTTCATCTCAGCTCTCACCGTTTCTCCAGCGGCAGGTATGGCACATGGTGCCCGACATATTTGTAAGCAGGACGGATGATCTTGCCCCCGTTTACCAGCTCCTCCATGCGGTGGGCGCTCCAGCCGGCCATCCTGGAGATCGCGAAGATCGGCGTAAACATCTCCCTGGGGATGCCCAGCATGGAATATACAAAGCCGCTGTAAAAATCAACATTGCAGCAGATCGGCTTGTGCAGATTCTTCTCACTCGTCAGCACCTCTTTCGCGATCCGCTCGACGTTTTCGTAGAGTTCAAATTCTCTGACCAGTCCTTTTTCCTCGGAAAGGTTTCTCGCGTACTCCTTGAGAATCACTGCCCTCGGATCGGAGAGCGTGTAAACTGCGTGTCCCATTCCATAGATCAGTCCCCGACCGTCAAAGGCCTCCTTGCGGATGATTTTTCTCAGGTAATCAGCAAGCTGCGCCTCATTTCCCCAATCGCTGACATGCTCGCGGATATCGGCAAACATCTGCTCGACCTTGAGGTTCGCGCCGCCGTGCTTCGGGCCTTTTAGCGAACCGAGAGAAGCGGAAATCGCCGAATAGGTGTCGGTCTCGGTGGAAGAGACCACATGGGTCGTAAAGGTAGAGTTATTACCGCCGCCATGCTCCGCGTGGATCACCAGCGCAATGTCCAGGACCCGCGCCTCCAGCTCTGTGTACTGCCCATCCTCCCGCAGGGTGCGCAGAATATTTTCCGCCGTGGAAAGCTTCGGATCCGGATAGCGGATGAGAAGACTCTCGTCGTCGTGATAATGCTTGTGCGCGTGGTATGCATACACCGAGATCAGCGGCAGTGTGGCGATCAGGGAAAGGCTCTGGCGGAGCACATTCGGAATCGAAATGTCATCCGGGTTTTCATCGTAGGAATAAAGGGTCAGCACACTCCTCTGCAGCGCGTTCATCAGATTCTCGCTCGGCGCCTTCATGATGACGTCGCGCACGAACTTATTCGGCAGCTCGCGGTACTGCGCCAGAAGCTCCAGAAACGAATCCAGCTGCTGGCGGTTCGGAAGTGCGCCGAATAACAGCAGGTAAACCACCTCTTCATAATTAAATCTCCGGCCCGCAAAGCCGTCCTTCAGATCCATGACATTGTAGCCCTGGAAATAGAGCTGGCCTTCCGCCGGGATTTTTTTCCCTTTCTCCTTTCGAAACGCGACCACGTCCGAGATCTCCGTCAGTCCGGTCAGGACGCCTTTGCCGTCCGACTCACGCAGGCCGCGCTTTACATCGTATTCCGTATACAGGTTCAGGTCAAACTCGCTGGAAATCAGACAATATTTTGCCAGCTCCTCCAGCCTGATGTCACGGATCTTTTTGTCTCTCTCGCTGATCGCCATAAGGTCTCCTCCTTTAAAAGAATGTGGTCGCAATCCCATTAGCTTCAGATGATGGATGTTTCACAACTACTCTGTTATAATAAATCCGGCAGCAAATGACCGGAAACCCACGAATCGTTCCGCGCCTGCATCTTTGCTGCCACATGCAGTCCCCCGCATCGTAAAATGAAAACAGATGGCCTGGCATTCGCGCCGTCATGCGCTTCGCCCGCCATCCTCGCCGGTAGTCTTTTTACTATTTTATATTACTGTTGTTGTCGTAAATAATCACAGGAATCTCTTTGTGAGCCACTTCCATTATACACGGATGAAAAAATTTTGCAACCGCTCTTTTTTTCTTAATTCACAAAGCCTTAATTCGCCTTAATTCACAAAGAAAATGACTCCCATCCCGATCAGAACGGCAAGCAGAATCACAATAAGGATGATCAGAAAAATCTGTGCCGGCGTGACGCCATTCCCCCGCTTCCTGTCATCCCTCTCCCAGGAATCCTCCCAGTCATTTTTTACTTCCCGTTCATACCGATTCATCTGTCTGGCTTCCTCCCTGTTTGATCCCTTTCCAGTGCCTGATCATGCTTTCCAGCTGTTCCAGCGTATCCCGGCGTATCGTATAGCAGATCCGTTTTCCGTCCCGGCGGCAGCTGACCAGCCCGCATTCATTTAAAACCTTCATATGGTGAGACATTGTAGACTGCGCCACTGCAACAGACTGAAGCAGCTCGGCGGAACACATCTCCTGCTCCGAAAGCAGATTCAGTATTTTCAGGCGGTTCTCATCCGAGAGTGCCTGAAAAAGAGCAGGTATGTCCCCTTCCTTCCAGACTGCGTCATGAGAAAGCTTCGCCTTATCAGAAAATGCCGCGTTATCCAGAAGTGCCTCCTCATCGAGAGTACTTTCTTTCGGAGATGGCTCCAGTATTGATTTCCCAGGCGAACGATCCTCTATTGAAGATTTCTCTTTTGAGGATTTCTTTTTCATAGATTTTTCTTTTAAAGATTTATCCTGTAAGAATTTTTCTTCTGAAATTTCTTGTAAAATTTTCTTTTTTGAAGATTTTGCTTTTATAGATTTTGAGGACTTTTTCTCTTTTTTCTTCTTACCCATATGAAAATCTCCTCTTAACCTTAGGACCTGTTAAAGAATTAGCTTTACAGTTCCTTATGCATTCCGGGAATACCGTCTGCCGCACAACCTGTCTGGTTATGCACTGTATGCATCATAACAAAAATGCGAAGATTTGACAATTATTTTCAAGAATTAATTTTTCTGGAAAAAGCCCCTGCCTGGCTATATAAAATCAGGCAGGGGAATTCGCCGGCAGCTCTCGCCCGACTCTCTGATTATTCTGTTTCAGTTTCCTCCTCAGTCTCAGAAATATCTGTCATTTCTTCCGTTTCAGCCGCATCCGTCAGCACTTCTGTTTCGACCTCGTCCGTTTCTTCATCCATCTCAGCTTCTGCCACATCCTCTGTCACACCTTCCGTCTCAGTTGCAGTTTCGATTTCTGTATCGGTTTCATTTTCTGCTTCTGCATCGGTTTCGGTATCCGTTGCAGTTTCCGTCTCAGCTTCTGTTTCGGTCTCTGTCTCTGCTTCCGTTTCGGTCCCAGCTTCCGTTTCTGTTTCAGTTTCCTCCTCCGGCTCCGCTACCAGATCATAAGGCGTGTAGCCGAGCAGCGTTGATACGGTGCTGCTCGAGATGGTGTGGACTTCCAGGGAATCTCCAAACCGTACATAATAATTTCCGCTGTCGTCCGTGTCACCAATATAGAAGATCACCGTCTGCTCGATCAGTTCCGCTTCCTGCTCCGTCTCAGTTTCGGATTCCTCTTCGGAGGCAGCCTCCGTTTCCGCTTCTTCCTCCTCATCAGACAAATCCGTCTCCTCTGATGTGGCTTCTGCGTCTGTCTCGTCCTCTGCCTCGACCTCCTCTTCATAAGTGATGGTCAGAGTCACGGCCGGCTCATCGAGACCATATTCTGAGAAATCGCTGCAATTGTGGTCAAGGAAGTCCACGTAGGAAATCCCCGCGACAGTGCTTGTCAAGGTATCTGCCTCATCAGAATCTGCCTCGACTCCTTCTTCAAGTTCTTCGGCCGTGACATCCGCATCGTCTGCCCCGTTCTCGCTCGCACCGCTGACCATCCATACAGAATCCTCTATATAGAGCTCGTAGTTCTCACCATCCGCCGTCTCCACGAGAATGCCCGTGACATCCGAGGCCAGGAAGGAAGGAAGCTCTTCGCTTTCGGCATAATCATAAAGATCATCCGAAAAGCCTTCTCTTAAATCGGTGCTGACCGTATAAACAGTCGTCGTATCTTCATTGAGCATCAGGTAATCATTCCCGGTAGAGTCATTGTTGCTGCCGATCGTAACGATCGTCTCATTTCCGTCCTCGTCCGTCAGGGTAATCAGATTCTGCGGCTCATCAAACCCATATTCAGAAGCATCCTCGATTTCTGTCAGCGTCCGCAGCGACTTCAGTTCCGACAGCTCCGACAGCGGCGAAAGCAGTGCCGTCTGGCTCACCGGAAAGGTCTCATCGTCATCCTTCTGCCAGGTATCATCATCTTGCAGGCTAAAGGACACCTCCTCGCCATCTATAAGGAAGGAAACCGCTGTAAGTGCAGAAGTATCCACCTCAAGAATGGTCTCGCCCGCCGCCGCTTCCTCTTCGGCCTCTTCTGTCTTCTGATTATAGACGCGCAGCCCAAAATAGGCTCCGCAAAGGAGTACGATTACCACCACTCCCGCAATCAGCTTTACGCTTTTTTTCTTCATAATATATAAGCACCCTTTCTTAAAACGTCCCGATTTCCCTGGTTACCGCTTTCTCCGGCTCATCCAGACGCCGAGTCCGATAAACAAAATCAGCAGCGGCAGGATCACGGTCGTTACCAGTGCCCAGAAATTCACAGACGCCGTGGTCAGTGTCAGGTAATCCACAACCGTGCTCTTGGACGGAACCGATACCGAACTCTCCTGGTTGCACGCCCAGCTCACCGTATTTACCAGCAGCTGATAGTTTCCGCCGGAGACAGCCTGATTCACGGAATCATTGGCAAGCGCAGAAGAGGTGTAGACAGCGATTCTGGTTTCTGCCTCATCGGCAGCTTCTTCCGTCTCTGTTTCGGTCTCAGTCTCTGTCTCAGTTACAGTAGAAACTTCGCTTTCTTCCTCAGCATCTGCGGCAGCCTCACTCTCCTCTTCTGCCGTATCCCCGGTCTCTTCCTCAGTCTCCTCCGTTTCTGTCTCTGTCTCAATTTCAATGCTGTCAATCCAGCTGTCCAGATCCAGGTCTTCATCTACCGTGGCCGTTTCTTCAAGGAGTTCATCAGTCAGCTCGACTGTCTCTGTGATGATCACACCAATATCAAATGGCCCGCTGATATCGTCGTCTTCCTGCGAATAGGTAGTCATATTCTGTACATCAACTTTAGAATAAGCCTGATCAGAGGTGGTAAGCACACTGTCGATCGTCAGCGTATCGCGCGCGTCTTCCGTGGTCTCAATTCCCTGCGCAGAAGCCAGCATGACATAAGAACCGGCGCTCGCCAGATCAGAGGAGACATCCGTGCTGTTGATATCCGGCAGCAGATAGTAGAGGTACTGCGAGTAGTAGTAGTTCGCATTTCCTTCAAAGACAATGCCCTCCACCAGCTCCGTCCCATAGTATTCCAGGACCGCGGCCAGGTTCGGCAGCTCCTCCGAAGTATAATCGGTAATGATAATTGCGCTTCCGCCCCGTCTTAAATAATTCAAGATCATCTGCGCTTCCGCAGAAGAGATATCGGAGGTCGGCGAAAGAATCAGCAGGCAGTCCGCATCCTCCGGAACGCCGTCCGAAGAGAGAAGGCTCAGCTCTTCGATCTCAATATTCTCTTTTTCTATCGAGGTCGTAAGGGTATCTGTCAGCTCCAGCTCATTATGGCCGGTCAGCGTGTACAGCTTCGGAATGTCGTCACTCACCAGAGCCGCGATCGCGCTGGTGATCTGCCCCTCCGCGTCAAACCCGGTCGTCGTGCTAGAGTAGGAATAATAGCTGTAGCTGTACTCCACCTCGTACATGTCGTCATACTGGATAACCTTGCTGTTGTCCCCGCACACGACGATGACACTGTTGTCCGTCAATGTCTCATCCGTATACTGCGAGGTAAACTGCGGGTACAGCACCGGATCCTTTTCTACCACTGTCAGATGAGACGACAGGTCATTGTACCGCTCCAGAAGGCGGGACACCGTCGTATCACGGTTGCTGTCCTCCAGAATATAGTAAATGGTCACATCCTCTGTCAGGCCTTCCACCAGTTCCTTCGTCGTATCGGTCAGTACCGAAAGCTGCTGGCCGCTTAAATCAATCTGAGTATACTGCGAAGGAATCTGTCTTACAATCAGGTTAATCATGATCACCGCCACAACCACAATCAGAGACAGGGCAATGCTGTAGGAGCCGTGCCTGAGCTGGCGGAAATCCTTTATTTTATTTGCTTTTTCCGTCTTATCTGTTTTTTCTGTTTTCTCTGCCTTCTCAGTTTCCACATGATCCCCGGACGATTTCGTCTCGAGCCTGGTATCCTGCGGAAGGTCATTCTCCATGCCCGGCTCATTGATTTTTTTATCGCTCATATTATTCATTTCCTCCCTTCCGTCAGCTCCAGCGTCTCTTCTGGATTGTCTCAACCGTCAGATACAAAAAGACACCGATCACAGAGAGATAATAAACCACACCCGTGATGTCAAAAATACCGCTGTAAAAGTTGGTAAACTGGTCGGACAAATCAAATATACCCAGAATGTCCTGGATCAGTCCCTCATAGACAGTGCTGTTTACCACATAGACAATGACTGCCGCCGCCACACCCGCGACAAAGCAGATGCCGGTCAGGATCACATTTTTTACCAGTGAATAAATCAGTGCCGCCGCCACCACAATCAGCGCCAGGATGATAAAGAAGGACGCGACCGCCGTATCCGGAATCAGAGAGGCGATGCCGTCAATGATGTAGCAGACAAACAAAACCAGAAAGGTAAGCACCGCCGCGATGACCTGGCTCTCTGTGACAGAGGAGACAAACAGTCCGATCGCCAGAAAGCTGCAGCCCATCAGGAAAAATCCAAACATTGCCGTGTAGGTTTCCGCAAAGTAAATCGTGCCAAACTGCGACAGAATCAGCGGGTAGAGCGCCATGATCAGCATCGGGATCAGGTAAATCGTCGCCAGTGCCAGAAATTTACCCATTACAATGTCAGTCACACTCACCGGGGCGGTGAGAAGCAGCTGGTCTGTCTTCTGCTTCTGCTCCTCTGCAAGGACACGCATGGTCAGCACCGGCACCGCAATCATAAACACGAACAGAATGCAGGAAAGCACATAGGCAAACTTCGGCCAGCCTATCGACAGGTTATAGTACGTAAAATAGATGCCGGTCACCACCAGCAGAAACGCCATAAATACATATCCGATCATCGAAGTCAGAAAGCCCCGGACTTCTTTTTTATAAATTGCCGTCATTTTACGCCTCTCCTTCCTGTCCGTTATGGTCTGCAGAATCCGAAATCACGTCTCCGCCCGAATTCTTCCCAGATTCAGAAATGCGGTCTTCACTTACAAAAACCTCCGAATTTCCAGAATCAGGCACCGCAGCCGATTCATCCTTTTCCTTTTTCGGTCTGCCTCCGAATCCAAATCGTTTTTTCTTTTCTTTGGCCGGCTGCGGGTGATCCTCCGTCAGCTCCAGGAAGACATCCTCGAGGGATACTTGTGTATGCTGCATCCGCAGGATCGGCGCATTGTTCTGAGCACAGAGATAAAAAATCTTTTCCCGAAGATCATTGTCCGCGTCCGTCTTGATGACGACATCCACCGTCTCCATTCCTGTTTCCACAGACGCTTTCATACTGATGGACTTCATTCCCGGAAGCGGTGCCAGCAGCCGCTTTACAGACGCCTCGTTTCCCCGAATCGTCAATTCCAGAGACCCCGAACCGCGCATCAGGTTCATCAGGTTCTCCGGCGTGTCGCTCGCCACCAGCTTTCCATGGGCGATAATCATGATATGGTCGCAGATCGCGCTGATTTCTGAAAGGATATGGGAGCTTAAAATAACGGTATGTTTTTTCCCAAGGCTGATGATCAACTCCCGGATCTCAATAATCTGCTTCGGGTCAAGGCCAACCATCGGCTCATCGAGAATGATGATGTCCGGATAACCCAGAATTGCCTGTGCCAGGCCGGTACGCTGCCGGTATCCCTTGGACAGATTGCGGATCAGACGATTCTGCACCTGAGTCAGTCCCGTTGTCTGCATGACTTCTGTAATCATGGCATCCTGTTCTTTTTTCGGCAGCTTTTTCAGCTCCGCCGCAAACCGCAGATACTCCAACACGCTCATCTCCGGATACACCGGCGGAATCTCCGGCAGATAGCCAATGCACTTTCTGGCTTCCTCCGGCTCCTCTACGATATTGTGTCCGTCAATCACGACCTCACCGGCAGTCGGCGCGATATATCCTGTAAGAATATTCATCGTCGTCGTCTTTCCTGCTCCATTCGGGCCAAGAAAACCATAGATCTGACCCTTTTCTACCGTAAAAGACAAATCATCTACCGCGGCATTCGAGCCGTAGCGCTTTGTAAGATGCTTTACTTCAATCAAGTCCTTCACTCCTGTTCTTTATAAAATTTTGTAACTGCGGGGAACACTTGATACCCTGATCCGGGCAGAAACCTTTCCTGACAGATGTTCCTGTAGCGCTCGCTGTCATGGATACAGCTATGTGAGCAAGCCTTTCACATATTTTCACGCTCAAAATCTCTTTAGTATTCTATAGAAAGATTGTGTCCAAACAGGGAAAAGACTGTGTCCATAGTGTGACTTGCGGTTTTGTATTGTATAATCAGTCAGGTTGTGTTAAAATAATGCGGATTCAGAAAGAGCGGTAGCCGATACTGATTACCAGGATCAGCTATTCAGGGAATACGGCCTGTGAGAAAGGGAATACCATGATTCAGAACATTTTTTTAATCGGATTTATGGGCGTGGGGAAATCCACTGTCGCCCGGTTTTTAAGGGATCATTACCGGATGAGCCTGGTCGAGATGGATGAACAGATCGAATCACAGGAGGGACGCACGATCTCGCAGATCTTTGCAGAAAGCGGCGAAGAGTATTTCCGTTCTCTGGAAACGAAGCTGCTTTTAACCCTGGCACAGGAAAAAAGTACGGTCGTATCCTGCGGGGGCGGTGTGCCCATGCGTCCGGAAAATGTAGCGGCGATGCGGCAAAGTGGAAAGATTGTCTATCTATGCGCCGCGCCTGAAGAGATCTACATGCGCGTAAAAAATTCTCATACCAGACCGCTCCTTGAAGGACACATGAGTGTGGATTATATCGAAAATCTGATGAAAAAGCGGCTTCCCAAGTATCTGGAAGCCGCTGATATCACAGTAGCAACAGACAGAAAATCTGTACAGGAAATCTGTACGGAAATTCTTGCTTCTGTTTCATAATTTCTCGATGATATATCACATCCACAGATCGTATTTTGCGGACGTTCTTCCTTCCCGATGCAGAAACTGGCTGCCGGCCAAACGCTAATTCACCTGTCCTCAGTCATCTCGGATCCCCCTGAGAATAAAAAATATTAACGCTCTGGGAGCAATCGGTCAATCACCCACAAATCCAGTTTTCCATCCAGGCATGCACCAGCTGCGGCCACACAGCCACGGCACGCTCTGTCCAGCTGCCTTCTGTTGAGCCGGTCAGGCGGTTGGCGATGGACATCCCATGTCCGCCCTGCTCAAACAGATGAAACTCCGTCGGAATGTGATGCTCCACCAGAGCGTTCACCAGCAGCAGGGAATTCTGCACCGGCACACAGTCATCCTCGCAGGTATGCCACACAAATGTCCTCGGTACCTGCTCCCCAACGCAGAATTCCAGAGAAAGCTCTTTTTTCTTTTTCTCATAGTCAGCGCCTAAAAGGCATCGGAACGATCCCTCATGTGCGTATTCTCCGGAAGTGATCACCGGATAGCACAGGATCAGGGCATTGGGGGCGAGTGTGTCAGATTTTACCCCCAGCGTGTCAGAAAGGAATGTCCGGTTCCAGAACATCCCATAGTTTGCCGCCAGATGGCCGCCCGCAGAAAATCCGGAAACCACAATTTTATCCGCGCTCACGTGCCACTCCCGGGCATGCCCGCGAATCGCGGCCACGGCTCTGCCCAACTCCAGCAGTGCCGTCGGATAGCGGGTCGGAGCTACCGAATAACGGAGCACTGCCGCATGATATCCCATAGCAAGGTATTGCATGGCAATAATTTCCGCTTCCCGGTCGGAGAGGAATTCATACCCGCCTCCCGGGCAGATCACGACCATCGGGCGCTCCCGGATCGTAATCTCCGGTGAATCATCCAGAAGGTAAAGATACAGTGCCGCATAGTCCATAGAATCCTTATTTTTCACATCAATCTTCTCGTATTTCATAAAAGTCTCCTTTTCTGCCAATAATACAGGAAAATCTGCCGCATCAGCCAGTACACTGTCACAGCAGATTTTCATAAGCACGGCATTTCCCATATGCCATCAATATCATCAGTCATTCACTGGCTTAACTTCCATCCAGTCTCTGATCATGCTTCCGTTTTGCTTTATGCTTCCTCCGATTCGGTCTCGCTCTCTGTTTCCACAGTCTCTGCTTCCGTCCCGGCCTCTGTTGCCACAGCCTCAGTCTCGGCTGCTGTTTCCTCTTCGGTCTCAGCTTCCGTTACTTCCTCCATCTCTGCGTCCGAAGCAGCCTCGGTTTCTTCTTCTGTCTCCGCATCCGAAGCAGCCTCCGTCTCATCCTCAGATGCGTCTTCTGAAGACTCTTCGGTATCGGTCTCAGTCTCTTCCTCTTCGTACAGGCTCAGGTTAAAGTCAAAGGTGATCGTCGCATAGACATCCTCGTCCGTGGAGATGTCTGCATCCTCTTCCCACTCTTCGTAAAGAGCATCAATCGCCTCATCAATACGATCCTCGATAATGCTCTCTTTTTCTTCCTCTGTCGCCTCTTCGTCAAACGCATTGACCACCCGGACTACATAGTAGCCGCTCGATGCTTCCACCGGGTACTCCACCAGTGTGTCATCGTCAAGGCCTTCCGTCGAAGTGATCAGGCCTTCCACCACCGATGTGCTGTCGGAGCCGAAGGTGATCTCATTCACAGACAGATCCTCATCAATGGACTGGGCAGCCTCCTCCAGATCCGTGCCGTCCTGTACCAGAGCAATAATCTGCTCCGCCTTCGCGTATGCTTCCTCCATTGCAGCAACCACTTCAGGATCCTCAGTTTCAGTTTCCGTCTCGGTCTCAGTTTCTGTCTCTTCCTCAGATGCTTCTTCCTCTGCGTCTGTCTCTTCGTCAGCGTCCGCTTCTTCGGTGTCCTCGGTTTCTGCCTCTTCGTCAGCTTCCCCGGCATCCTCAGTATCCGCCTCGGCCGCATCCGTCTCAGTTTCTGTCTCATCCGCGGAGGTCGTCTTTACAGCAGTCGTCCCTGCAAGAAGCGCGGTTTCAGACTCTGTATCCGCCGCAGTCTCAGCTTCGTCATCTACAGCCGTTTCCGCCTCCGTCTCTTCGGCTGTCTCGGCTTCCTCACTGTCTTCGTCAGCAGCATCCTCTGCTGTTTCTTCCTCGCTGCCGCTTTCCGCAGCTTCGGTATCGGTCTCTGCCTCCTCGGTATCCGTCTCTTCCTCGGTCTCGTCTTCCGTCTCCATAGCAATATAAACATACTCGATTCGGCGCTGCGCCGCTTCCTCGTCAGAAACCTCACGGTCAACATCAGCGGACATCGCCGTCTCCATCTTATTCTGGATCGTGATCAGAGAAAGATATTCCTCCACGATCTCCTGCGTCGCGCTCATCGCGGTCAGGACTTCCTCATCATTCGCCTCAATGAATGCTGCTGCCGCCTCGGAGATCGCCGTCTCCTCATCCTCAGTCAGCTCTACCTCATACTCTTCCATATGCTGTCTCGCAAGGATCATCTCCTCGAATGACGCAAGGGCAGATTCTTTGACCATATCGCCGATTGTATAACCGTCGCTGTACTCATAGCTGAAAGAATTATCGCCAAAATAAGCGTCATAAATGTACTGGGTCTGCGCCTGCGAATAATGAACCGCAAACTTAAACAGGCCTGCAGGCACTTCCTCCTCATTTATGGTCATCAATACCGCATCCGCATCAAATGCAGATGACTCGCTCTTCGAGCAGCCGGCAAGCGAAGTCGCCAGAAGACTCGCGCTCAGTCCCAAAACAGCCGCTCTTTTCAATCCTTTATTCATTTTAAAATGTATCCTCCGTTTCCCTCATGCGTTCGCGCGGTCTGGTCGGCCGCACCTGATTAACTATTATAATCGTTTTCTGCGCATATCGCAACCTTAAAAATAGTTTTTTTCAGCCCCTTTTCATCTCGGCCATGTGCATCAATCGGATAGGGGAACGTTTTTCTCCCCTATCCGCCTGCGCCGGCCGCGTCCAATGTCATAAGGATTGCCGACGAAGTCGGAGGATTATGACGTGGGCGTAAGCCATAAAACTTCTTATGCGGCCGTGTGCATAAAAAATCGGAGAAAATCCGGCATCTGCGCGGTTTTTCTCCGATTTGCTTTCTCAAAGTCCTGAAAACGAGATTAAATTTCCTCATCACTTTCCACAGGCACATCCGTCTGGACGTTTCTTCGTGCCAGAAACCACCCTGATGTCAGAGCTGTTAATGGTGCTGCAAGAACCAGTCCGAAAGAGCCGACCAATGTGTGGATAATTTCAGAAGTAACATATTTATAATTTAAGATATTGATGATTGGCGTCCCCTGTGCCATAAATACCATCAGCAGAGCGATATAACCGCCGGAGTAGGCGAGCAGCAGCGTGGTCGTCATGGTTCCCATCGCCGCCTGTCCGACATGCATGCCGGATCTGGCGGCCTCCCAGCGAGAGAGGTCAGGCCGTTTCTGCACTACCTCATTGACTGCGGCAGTAATATCTACAGTTAAATCCATCATTGCTCCGGAGGAGCCGACAAAAATACTTGCCATAAAAATTCGTGTCAGATCCAGATTTTCATACCCGCTGTAGAGAAGTGTTTCCGAAAATGACATCACCGCCCCCTGAATCCGGAAGGTATCCGTACACAGAATACCAAGCACACAGGTCAGTGCAAGCCCGGACAGCGCTCCTGTGACAGCCGCAAGAGTTCTCCTGTCAAATCCAAATACCAGAGCGATAATCATAAATGTCAGCAATGCAGTGATAGCGCCGCCCACCAGTATTGGATCCATTCCTTTTAAGCAGCAGGGAACCAGCACTTTCCAGATCGCCAGTACAGAAAGCACAAAGGAAAGGATTGCCCGCAGGCCGGTTCCCCTGGCAAAGAGAATCAGGAAGAGGAAAAACGCGGCAAGAAGCACAATCTCGAGATCCAGTCGGTAATGGTCGATCATACTTACAGAGGATACTTCCCCCTCATTAAAGCTGACCAGAACCAGTGCCCGATCCCCTTCCTCGTATATCTTATCCTGTTCCAGGGAGCCACTCAGTTTATTGGTTGCCCAATAGTTTTCTCCTTTATGACTCCCGGCAAGAAGCGTAACCTCACAGGACTGTTCTCCTGCCTGTACCAGTCCGGTATTCACAACGGTAGAATTATCCACGCTGATCACCTTCGCTGCTACTCGCTCTCCGCCATCCCGGTAAGCCGCCCCCGCTTCTTCGAACCCGGTAGGGATGAAAATAAGGACTGCGATCAGCAGGATACAGACAAGGACAGACGCCCAGGTTTTTCTTATTTTTACAGACTTCAGCTTCATTTTTAATGAATTCATATTCTTTTATACAGTCAGATCGGTCAGTCCAAGGATGCTGATCAGCTTGTCGTGAATATCTGTATTGTCATACGAGCCTCCAAAGAGGTCAGCGCCAACTCCCTGCGCGAATACCGCAGCCGGAAGACCCGTGTGCGCATAAGATGTAAAGCAGATACCAGACTTATTATTTACCAGATGGGTTACCGTAACTGAGAAAGGCGTGTAAGTACCATAGCTGATGTATTCGCCCTGAGTCTGTACTTCATTTCCCTCAGTATCTGTCGCATATCCGTCAAGAGTCAGCTGATATGCTTCCTGAAGCTCTTCCACCTCATAATCTGTCAAAACCAGAGTGGAGCTCTCATTTTCTTCGTCTGTAGCATTTTCCGGAAGGATCAGTCCGAAAAGTTCCTCTACATCTACCATTGCGTCTTCAAACGAGGTTCCATTCTCCAGGTATCCCTCTACATAGTCTGAGTCATATTTCGCGAAAGAAATATCCTGATTCTGAACATTGTCAAGATAAGTGTCATAATCTGTCCCCGCAAAACCGATCGACAGACCACCGGTCTCATGGTCACCTGTAACAAGAATCAACGTTTCATCCGGATGCTCTTCGGCAAAATCAATCGCTACCTGTACCGCGTCTGCAAGTGCCAGCACATCATTTATTACTGTCGCCGCGTCATTTGCGTGACAGGCCCAGTCAATCTTGCCTCCCTCGCACATCATAAAGAATCCGGTGTCGTTTTCCAGCACTTCGATTCCTTTTGACACATAATCAGCCAGGGACCATTCGTCCTCTTCCCGGTCAATTTCATAGCTCAGAGAATCACTGTCAGCCAGATATTCCGTAACGATAATCGTCTTGCCATCCTCTGCGGTCACCTCCTCGGCCTCAGCCTGTGTACGTACAACATTGTAACCTGCTTCTGCGGCCAGCTCATACAGATCTGTCTGTTCCCCGTCTGATCCGGTTGGCTTCAGCAGCCCGCCACCGGCAAAATAATCATAACCACTGTCAATCAGCTCCAGGCCAATCTCATAATAATTATTACGGCTCGCCTGATGTGCATAAAATGCAGCCGGAGTCGCATGATTCAGATTTACAGAACTGATCACACCGATTTTATAGCCCAGTTCATCTCTCAGCTGCTCCGCCACCGTTGTGAAGCTGGTCGTCGTTGTCTCATCCATATTAATAATACCACTGTATGTCTTAAAGCCGGATGCAATGGATGTTGCCGTAGATGCAGAATCTGGACAGAACGAGCTGGAATCATAGGTCGTGGCGCTTCCTGTATAATCAAATTCCATGAAATTCAGAGCTACATTGCCGTCCAGAATATCATCATCCGTATCGTCCTCCATCGCTCCCAGATAGGAGGACGCAAGCTGGAACTGTGAGTAGGTCATACCGTCACCGATAAACAAAAATACATATTTTGGTGCTGTTGTGGTTTCTTCCGCCTGTACATACGGTGCCGCAAGAGAGGCTGTCATGCCTGCCGCAAGAAGAAGTGCCGTCAGTTTCTTCATCTTCATAAAATTTCCCTCCATAATTTACGGTCATTCAATTTTACCGGGCAGCCGATTTTACTGCGGCCACCCCATGGCGCGTCCATATCCGGAACCGCCTTCTGGCGCAATCTACAGAAGAGAAGCCCCGGCCGGAATCATCATTTGCCACAATTCGCAGCCGGAAATATCCGAGCCTGTGATTGCATATCTCAAGATCAACGTTAATCACAAGCTTATTATAATAACGTCAGGTAAATTCCAAAACCTCAGGAAGTAAAATGGCAGTAAAATATGTCTGTACAATTCAGCAGAGAGAAACGGCATCCGCAGAATCGTACGCAGCCCACTTTGCAGGGACATGAGGACACCCCCGCACCCGCATCGCTGCGCGCAGCTCCACATAACACCCACAGAGAATGCAGGTGCCGGAGAGCAGCTTCTCGCAGCTTTGGCAGATGTGCAGGCGTTCCTGATAAACCTCGTCTGGAACGCGGTCATCAGGAGAAAGATTTTCCAGATAGTGAAAAAGGTTTGCATATGCTTCCTGCTCCGGCATATCCCGGAGCAGGCATTTTCTGCAAACCTGTTGTGTTGTATTTTTCATTTTGTTCCTTTATCATGATAAGTTCGTACTCGCCTGCGAATATAAACGAAAGCGATATTCCAATTCTCGCTGAAAATCGAGAACGGTACTGCGCCCCTCACCGGGGTGGCATCCCACACTTCGTGCGGGATATACCCACGCCGGGTTTTGCCCCCCATCTATGATTGCGGGACGCGGGCATCCCACGCTTCGCATGGGATATTCCCCAAACTTCGATTGCAAGGCGTGGTATGTCCACAATCCCTGATTGTGAATGCAGGCATCCCGCACTTCATACGGGATATACAATCACGAAGTGATTCTATGTTACACGGTTCTTACTACTATAATGCAAGGTGCACCACCGAGCAGGCCGGAATTTCAAATGAAAGGCCTGTTTCAGTGCGCTTTACACCGTCAAACGCAGCGATCTTTACCGCATCTGGTGCTTCAAAGGTGTTTTTGTCTGTCATAGCTCCGGTCAGGATTTCTCCCTTAATGCCATCGCAGGTACCTAACCCGCCGGCGAAAGCTGTTCCGGCCGAGGCCCCTGCAGCAGAAGACTTCCCGGCGGCACTGCCCTGCGCGCAGCCGCTGATTTCCACCTCAATGTCGTAAGCGTCCGAAAGCGAAAGGTTCGCTACGGTGATGTGCAGCACGCCATCCGCGGCCACGGAGACGGACTCGGAGAGGTTTGGAACGGAATACTCAGTTTCGAGGCCTACCGGCGCGGACTCCAGGCTGCTCTCGACCAGCTGCGCGTCCTGATGATCGCGGTACATGCGGAACACAGACCAGGTCGGCGTCTTCACCATCTGCGCGCCGTCTGTCAGAATCACGGACTGCAGGACGTTGACCATCTGCGCGATGTTGGCCATCTTCACGCGGTCGCAGTGTTTATTGAAAATATTCAGCGTCAGCGCGGCCACGAGCGCGTCCCGCATGGTGTTCTGCTGATAAAGGAAGCCCGGATTCGTCCCCGGCTCAACGTCATACCAGGTACCCCACTCGTCCACCATCAGGCCGATCTCCTTTTTCGGATCAAACTCGTCCATAATCGCGCCGTGCCTGCGCACGAGTTCCTCCATATAATATGCTTTATGTAAAGTGCGGTAGTATTCCTTCTCGTCAAAATCGGTCGCGCTGCCCTTGTGCTGCCAGTCGTCGCCCGGAACCGTGTAATAGTGCAGCGACAGTCCATTCATAAATCCATGCGCATTCTGTCCGCCGTGCGCGAAGCAGGTCTCGAGAACCTTTCTCGTCCACTCATAATCATCGACGTTCGGACCGCAGCAGATCTTGTTAATGCGGTAATCCTGATGATAGTCGCGGACATAGGTCTGATAGCGGCGGTATTCGTTCGCGTAAAAATCCGGGTTCATATTGCCGCCGCAGCCCCAGTTTTCGTTGCCGACGCCAAAATAATGCACTCTCCACGGCTCTGCATGGCCGTTTTTCGTGCGCAGATCCGCCATCGGGGAGACTCCGTCAAAGGTCATGTATTCCACCCACTCGGACATCTCCTGCACGGTGCCGCTGCCCAGATTGCCATTGACATAGCTCTCGCAGCCCAGCTGGCGGCACAGCTCAAAGTACTCATGTGTCCCGAAGCTGTTGTCCTCTACAACACCGCCCCAGTGCGTATTAATCATTTTCTTTCTGCCATCTTTCAGGCCAATGCCGTCCTTCCAGTGATACTCGTCCGCGAAGCAGCCGCCCGGCCAGCGCAGCACCGGCACCCGGATCTCTTTCAGAGCCTCAATCACATCCGTACGCATGCCGTTCACATTCTCAATCTGAGAATCCTCGCCTACATACAGTCCCTCATAAATGCAGCGGCCCAGATGCTCTGAAAAATGGCCGTAGATCTCTTTGTTGATTTTCCCAAGGACATGATCTGCGTTGACTTTTAATTTTGCCATAGTGGTCTCTCTCCTTCTCAACCCTTAATATTTGTATAGCCGTAGCTGTATCTTCTCATCCCTGATCCGGATAAACCGGAAGCGAGATTTTGTCATTTTGCGCAAGAAATCGTTTTTAAGTGCGTAATATTTATATGGCTGTAGCTGTATCTTCTCGTCCTTCCTGTCATCTGCCGGCAGAAATGACAGTCACACCCACAAAGGAAAATCATAAGAGTTCCAAAGCAGCGGAATTCTGCAACAGTATTGCATGCAGTAGCAAAAAGTCTATTTGTGATTTTTTCTACATCTGGCGGAACCGCCTCTGCCTCTGGTCAGCGATCTCCTCCGGCGTCTTATCCGCGCAGGTGTGGAAAAACTCGCGCATGTGCTTGTCGATGATTTTGGAAATTTCTTCCAGGCTCTTCTCCTCGGCCGGCTCGTCCTCACAGATGATCCGCTCGATGATGCCCAGCTCATAAAGCTCCTGTGCGGTCACCTTCATCAGCTTGACCGCCTCGTCCGCCCGGCTCGCGTCCTTCCAGAGAATTGAGGCAAAGCCTTCCGGAGAGAGGATCGAGTAGGTCGCGTTTTCCAGCATCCAGACCTCGTTCGCCACCGCCAGCGCTAACGCGCCGCCGCTGCCGCCCTGCCCGATGATGATGGACAGAATAGGCACCTTCATCGTGGACATTTCGTAGAGGTTTCTGGCAATCGCCTCTCCCTGACCGCGCTCCTCCGCTTCCATACCCGGATAGGCTCCTGGCGTGTCGACAAAGCAGATAATCGGGCGGTTGAATTTCTCCGCCTGCTTCATCAGGCGCAGGGATTTCCGATAGCCCTCCGGCTGAGCCATGCCAAAATTCCGGCCGACAGTTTCCTCCACAGATTTTCCACGGTCCTGGCCAATTACAGTAACCGGGACGCCGCAATAGGTCGCGATGCCGCCTACCACCGCCGCGTCATCGCCAAAATAGCGGTCTCCATGCAGTTCAATAAAATCCTTAAATAAAAATCGAATATAATCGCTTGCCACCAGACGTCCTGTCTTTCTCGCCTGATGAACTGCATCCAGCGGATCGGTGTGGCGCTTCGCGATCTTGTTCAGCGTCTTCTGGCGCATCGTCCCGGAAAACGGCGCCTTGCGGCTCTTTGGTGTATTGTCTCTCCAGCTCTCAATCTGACGGCGCACCGTCTCCGGCAGGGATTCGGACGCTGCCGGTTGGAGATTATTCTCCTCCGACCAGGTCTGCCAGCCCTCATCCCCACAGTGCAGCTTCAGAAGCAGCCCCAGAACCTCCTTCTGATCCTTGCGCTCCACCACGCTGTCCACAAATCCATGCTTCTGCTGAAACTCCGCTCTCTGAAAGCCTTCCGGAAGCTTCTGGCGGATCGTCTGCTCGATCACGCGCGGCCCGGCAAAGCCAATCAGGGCACCCGGCTCTGAGAGAATAATATCGCCGAGCATGGCAAAGCTGGCAGTCACGCCGCCGGTCGTCGGGTCTGTGAGAACACTGATATAGAGAAGTCCGGCATCAGAATGATTTTTAATCGCCGCGGAGGTCTTTGCCATCTGCATCAGCGAGACAATGCCCTCCTGCATTCTCGCCCCGCCCGATGCCGCGTAGATAATCACCGGCAGCCTCTGCTCCGTCGCTCTCTCCACGCCGCGGGCAACCTTCTCGCCGACATTATAGCCCATGCTGCCCATCAGGAAGCGGCAGTCGCAGACCATTATCACCGTTTTCAGTCCATTTATTTCTCCGCAGCCGGTCACGATCGCTTCATTTAAGGAAGTTTTCTCCCGCGCCGCCTGCAGCTTGTCCTCATACTCCGGATATTCCAGCGGATTCACCACCGCCATCTCGGCATCCCACTCTTCAAACGTGCCATCATCGATGATCATATCAATCCGGCGGCGGGCATGCACCCGGAAATAATATCCGCATTTCGGGCAGATATAAAAATTGTCCTTCAGCTCCTGGGCGGAAAAAGCCGCGCCGCATTTTTTACAAGGGCGCTTTTCTACCTCTTTAGACTCTTTTTGCTCTTTCGATTCCGTCTGGCTGCTCTTATCAAATATTTTTCTGAATGCATTGATCGGCATAATTCTGCTCCTCGTATTATAACTCAAATTTACCTGACCATCCGTTTGTCAATGGCCACGCGCTAAATGCGCAGCGTTTCTTTGTTACACAACGTTTTATTGTTGCATGGCGTTTTATTGTTGCGCGGCGTTCTATTGTTGCATGGCGTTTTATTGTTGCATGGCGTTTTATTGTTGCGCGGCGTTTTATTGTTGCGCGGCGTTCTATTGTCGCGCGGCGTTCTATTGTCGCGCGGCTTCCATTATATTTCTCACACTGCCTGTTCGTCAAGATAAAATAACAAGATTAAACCCGAAACAGCTTCGCTCCGTGCGCTTCCACCTGTGTCCATATCATTTCACCATTACATTCTGTCTCTTTTCCGGTCCAGACCTCATGAAGTCTCCCTTTCTGAGTAAATTCGTTGCACGTGATTTCTGTTTTTGCCGGAATGCACTCTGTTAGCTCTTGCAGAGTAACTGAAATTTCCTTTTCCGAATTTGTCAGATTGAACAATGCCACATATACTCCACCTGTGCCATCCAGCTTAGATCCGGCACAATCCTCATAATAACTGCACCACACCGCGTAATCCTTCGTCCGCCGCACCTGCACACCATGCCGTCCATCCTCCAACAGAAAAAGGACATCGCGGTTAGTGAGCAAAGACAGCGTCCAGTCGTCCAGCTTTGTGAGCTCCGCGCCGAGCATCAGGGGTGAGCGGAAGATGCACCACAGTGTCATCATCGTGATCTGCTCCGCTTTCGTGAAACGGGTCTGCCACTCGTGGCCGAAGCCTTTTCCCAGCGACCCCAGCGGCAGCATGTCGCAGTCCGGGAAACAGCCGCGCGACACATGGTTCTGCCAGAGCTCGCAGCGCTCAAACATATTCAGAAGCAGCGGCCACTCATCCCAGAAATCATCGGTAATACGCCACATATTCGCGTATTTTTCGTAATGCCAGGCATGCTCAATCAGAGCCGGTCCCGGGGACAGACTGAGCACGATCGGGCGGCCGCATTTCTGGATTGCCGCGTGAATCATCTCAACCTCATGCGCCGCCGAATACGGGTTGTGCGGATAAGCGTTCGTATTGCAAATATCATCGCACTTGACATAATCCACGCCCCACCGCGCATAGAGTTCGAAAATAGAATCGTAATACGCCTGGCTTTCCTTCCGGTCCGCGCGGAGTCCGTACATATCCGGATTCCATCGGCTGATCGAATACGGATCCGCCACATCGGCCGCCGTCACGCCGGTGCCGGAAATCGTCTGAAAATCTGGTTTCGCACCTGTGCCGGATGCGCCCTGGAAATCCGGTTTCGCACCTGTGCCGGATGCGCCCTGAAAATCCGGTTTCGCACCTGTGCCGAATGCGCCCTGAAAATCCACTTTCGCGGCACTGGCAGCAGAAATCTCCTGAAAATCTGACACCAGACAATCATCACCCATCGTCTGCTCCATCCCGTAAATCGGCAGATGACCATGCGCCGCCGCGCGGGGAATCCCCCTCATTATATGGATGCCGAATTTCAGCCCAAGCGCATGCACATAGTCAGCCAGAGGCTTGAATCCGGCACCATCCGCTGAGGAAGGGAAGCGCTCCGGATCAGGAAAAAGACGCCCATATGCGTCCATCTCCAGCTCATTGAACGGGATGTACTGATACTGATCCCGCATGCTCCCGGCTCTGTGGGCGAACCACTCGATGTCCACCACGATATACTGCCATCCGTACGCTTTCAGATGAGCCGCCATGTAATCCGCGTTCGCCTTTACCTGCTCTTCCGTCACCGTTGTGTCATAATAGTCAAAGCTGTTCCAGCCCATGGGCGGAGTCAGTGCAAATCGGTTCTTGTTCATGGTTTTTCTCCTTTCCACAGCTTCCTGTTCTGTGGAATTTTCTAAAATTATTCCGTTTCTTCGCAGTTACAAGAGGAAAGCCATTTAAAATCGCTCCACGATGGGGTTCATCCATCAGAGGCTTCTTTTTATCCAACGGAGTCCTTAAAACCCGGCAGCCCCCTGCCCGCTCTCCATCCGGCTCAGCTTCGCCGTCTGGTCCGCCGCGATGCAGTGGTCAATAATTTCCTGAATGTCTCCGTCCAGAATCTTATCCAGCTTATAGAGCGTGAGGTTGATCCGATGGTCCGTCACGCGCCCCTGCGGGAAATTGTAGGTGCGAATTTTCTCTGAGCGGTCGCCACTTCCCACCTGGCTACGCCGCGCCTCCGCCTCCGCGTCATGCGCCTTCTGCAGCTCCAGGTCATACAGCTTTGCGCGGAGTACCTTCAGGGCCTTGTCTTTATTTTTCAGCTGCGACTTTTCATCCTGGCAGGAAATCACAATGCCCGTCGGAATATGCGTCAGCCGAACCGCCGAGTCCGTGGTGTTGACGCACTGTCCGCCGTTTCCGGAAGCGCGGAATACGTCAAAGCGGCAGTCGTTCAGATCCAGCTGTACGTCTACCTCCTCCGCCTCGGGCATGATCGCCACAGTGACCGTAGAGGTGTGGATACGCCCGCCGGATTCCGTCTCCGGCACCCGCTGCACACGGTGTACGCCGGACTCATATTTGAGCATGGAATACGCGCCCTGGCCGGTCACCATAAAGCTGACAAACTTCATGCCGCCGATCCCGATTTCCTCCACGTTCATGGTCTCCACTCTCCATCGGCGGTTCTCCGCGTAATGGACATACATGCGGTACAGCTCCGCGGCAAAAAGAGCCGCCTCATCGCCGCCCGCTCCCGCGCGAATCTCAATAATGACATTCTTTTCATCATTCGGATCCTTCGGAAGCAGCAAAATTTTCAGCTTCTTTTCCAGCTCCCCCACCTTTTCCCGCGCATCCGCCAGCTCCTCCTTGAACAGGTCGCGCATCTCCTCGTCGGACTCCTCCTCCAGCATCGCCAGAGACTCCTCGACCGTCTCTTTATTCTTTTTGTACTCCCGATACGTATCCACAATCGGCTGCAGGCTTCCCTGCTCCTTCATCAGCTTCTGGAACCTCGCCTGGTCCGCTATGACCGTCGGCTCGTTCAGCATATTGAGGATTTCCTCAAATCGTATCAGCAGATCTTCCAGCTTATCAAACATAAAATCTAAAACTCCCTCCCGGCAGACGCCCCGGTGCCCCCGTACCCGCCGCAGACGTATTTGCAAAACTGCATAATTCTATAATCAGCTTTCATCGTTTTCCTTGCATCGTTACTGGCGCCACTGCCATAAATCAGCGGCAATTTTTCCGATCTCTGTAGTTTTTTAACTAATAACTGTTTTTAGTCCAGCCATTGACCAGACACTACCCGGTCCTGCCCCGGCAGGTCCTTCGCGACCTGCACATGAGAAAACCCATTCTTCCGCATCAGATCAGCAACCGCCCCGCCCTGGTCATAGCCGATCTCCAGCAGCAGCCATCCTCCCCGGTGTAAGTGGGCCGGACTCTCCAGGAGAATCCTCCGGTAAAATTCCAGCCCGTCCTCTCCTCCGTCCAGCGCCAGGCGAGGCTCATGCGAGCGTACCTCCTCCGCAAGCTCCGCAATCACGTCAGTACGGATATATGGAGGGTTGGAGACGATCATGTCAAATGTAAGTGCTGCCACACTGCCGCGTCCTTCTTTGCAACACCTGAAGCTGGTTTTTTCATTTATTTCATTTTCGCATTCGCGGCCGGCTTTTCCAGTTTGCCCCATGATATATGGGGCTAGCATCAAAGTCCATGTAAACAAATCTCCCTGAAGAAAATGGACATCTGCTCCCAGTCTTCGCGCGTTTTCCCTTGCCACTGCCAGGGCATCCTTTGAAATATCGGATGCGTAAGCTTCTATATTATGCTTCTTTTTTCGCTGCTCCCACAGCTTCGCAATGCTGACCGCTATGCAGCCCGACCCGGTGCATAAATCAAGAACGCGAAGAGAGGGAACCTCCTGTGCTTCTCCGGCAGGCTCATCTCGCTTAACGAGTGCAAGCCGCTCCAGCGCCAGCTCCACCAGCGTCTCCGTATCCTGTCTCGGAATGAGGACATGCTCATTGACCAGAAAGGGCAGGCCCATAAACTCCTGCTCCCCGGTCAGATGCTGCAGCGGAATATGCGCGCCGCGCCGATTGACCAGAGCCACATACGCAGCCTGCTGCTCTTTACTCATCTTCCGATCACGGTCAGCCAGATATGCAGCCCGGCTGGTCCCGGTCACATATTCCAGCAGGTACCACGCATCCACTGCCGCGTCTTCGATCTTATGGTCAGCAAGATATTGCTGTGCCGCTGCGCAGGCAGCCTGCAGAGAAGCTCCGGGCGGCATCTCGAATTCGCCCATTCCTGGCAGGGATGTCTCCGGTGAAAGATGGCATCCGCCAAATCCGTCCGCAGTCTGCTCTGGCAGTTCCTGGTTTCCGGCAGATTTCTTTTCTCTCAGAGATAACTCTTCCGCCATATGCCGCGCATCCCCCTGTACGGCAGTTTCCTGATTCGCCGTCAATCTTTTTCAAAGATTCTCAAAACACATGCTTTCATTATCAGCATTTCCAAAGCTTTTCGAAATCCTTGCTTTCAATGACAACATTTCCAAAGCTTTTCGAAATCCTTGTTTCATTGACAACATTTCCACAGTTTCTCAAAATGCCTGTTTCGCTGCCGCCTCTGCATTCTGCTCTGCAGAATCCTTTCCCGGCTCCTGCTCCTTTTGCCCTGTCGGCTCTTCTTCCCACTCGTAATGCGTCCCGAACTGCTCATTTTCGAACTTTTTCCAGTTAAAGACCGCCTCGACCGATGCGATCCCGACCTCGATCATCGCATCGTCCGGCTCCTTGGTGGTCATGTGCTGCATCATCATGCCAGGACGGCTTAAGAGATTGATCACCTTATTATCCGTCCTGCCCGCGAGCTGGATAAACTCATACGACACGCCCGCGATCACAGGCAGCAGCGCCAGGCGCAGCACAATCCGCCAGAGGGCCGTATTGACATGCAGCAGGGCGAACAGCGGGATACTGAACAGCATGATGAAAATGATACTGATAAACATGACAATAAACAGAAAACTCGTGCCGCAGCGCTTGTGCTCGCGGGAGCTTTTGCGCACATTCTCCACATTCAGCTCCAGGCCATTCTCAATACAGTTGATGCATTTGTGCTCAGCCCCGTGGTACATAAACGTGCGCTGGATATCCTTCATCCTGGAAATCAGCGCGAGATAGGCAAAGAAAATCACCAGCTTTACCACACTCTCAATCATCAGCAGCGCCATCTCCGAGCTGATGACGGGGCGCAGCAGCCTGGATATAAAATAAGGCAGCATCATAAAAAGCGCGATTGAAAATACCAGAGAAATAATGACGGTCAGCGTCATCAGCCAGTCATCGTCACTGGAAGCATCCCCGCTGGCTGCTTCCTTTTCCAGCTTCTTCTCACATTTGTCAATCACCTTTGCCGCGGCGTCCATTTTCCCTTTTGCGCGAAGCTTTTCCGACTTTTCAAAAGCCTTTTTCCGGGCCTTCGTCTCGCGCTCGTTTTTCTCCTCTTCCGTCTCCTCCGCAAAGAAGGAAGCGGAAAACATCAGTGTCTTCATGCCGAGAATCATCGAATCAAAAAAATTCACCACGCCCCGGATGATCGGCAGCTTTACAAATTTATGGTCCTGGAGCTTCTGGCTCGAGCAGTCCTGCGTGTCGACCACAATCTTGCCGTCCTGCGTCCTCACCGCGACCGCATACCGGCCGCGGTTGCGCATCATCACACCTTCAATGACCGCCTGGCCTCCTATACCGGATGGTTTCATAAAAATCCCTTCTCTCTTACTGCATCTGTCTGAATCGGCAAGCCGCTAAACCGCCTGCCGGATCCCCAGGCTGCAGATATTTCATAATTCGCGCAACAACAGGCAGGATATTTGGTTCTCTATAGGGAAAAAGTCCTTCCCGGCAGCAAAAACATCATTCCCTATAACGAAAACAGGTTGAGATCCAAGAGAACCTCAACCCACGCGCTTCTATCCTCAATCCTACTGAAGACCATACTTTTTGTTGAACCGCTCAATACGTCCACGTGCGGCTGTCGCCTTCTGCTGTCCGGAATAGAACGGATGGCACTTCGAGCAAATCTCCACGTGAATGCTCTTCTTTGTAGAACCTGTCACAAATGTGTTCCCACAGTTGCAGGTCACCTCTGCCTGATAATACTTCGGCTGAATCGCTTCCTTCATTTTATTCACCTCTTCTTCTCATTTTTGTGAACTGCTGATTTTCGAAAACTGTCATCCTTCACATTGTCTGCCCTGATCCGTACAAAGACGAAACACGAACTGTTCAATGATAAAGCACGATTACACAGTATCTGAAAATCCTTTCCCGGCCAATGCCGCTCAGCTGTTACCGCGGCAAGTCTCCCCGGGCTATCCCTGCAAGTCCCTGCAGGTATGGTAAAATCTTCGTAACGAGTACTTTTCAGTACCTTCACAGTTACTCGTAACGGTCAATGCCTCCGCAGTTACGAGGCACCCTCACCGTCTCTTTTACACAGCACACTGAGAATAGCATACATCAGCTGTAAATGCAAGGTTTTTTTACACTTAATCCCCGCGCTTTTTCTATAAGAAGCCTCTATAACTTTCGCGTTATATGGTAAATCAGAAAGATGTGATAAATGACAGTGTTCGTCTAAAATCATCTGTCTAAAAAATCGGACCGGAAGCTATTTCTCCTCCAATCCGATTACTTATGATCTGATTTAATTAATTGTTCGCACCCGCAGCATCCAGCCGCACCCGCGTCGTGAATGTCCGTTCTGATTCGTCATACCGGAATCTGGCGCTGCCTCCATATTTCGCGGCAGTATGCGCAACGCTCCGCAGGCCAATGCCTCTGCCTCCGCTGCCTTTCGTGGAATGGTAAGCCTCTGCCGGCCAGAATCCCTCCTCCGGGGCAATCTTCCAGGAGGATGTTGTTTCAAAATCCCGCTTTTTTACACACCTTTCTGCCTTCTCACTCTTGTCACCAGGTCGCGGTTGTCGCGTGTGTGAAGGAGCATATTTATAATACTCTCGACTGCGTCATCGGACTTCATGCCGTTGAGGGCGCGGCGCATATAATAAATGGCTTCCTGCTCTTCGCGGTCCAGCAGCAGATCCTCGCGGCGTGTGCCGGATTTCGGGATGTCGATGGCCGGGAACACCCGCCGTTCGGAGAGCTTGCGGTCTAATACCAGCTCCATGTTGCCGGTGCCTTTGAATTCCTCATAAACCACGTCATCCATTTTGCTGCCCGTATCGACGAGCGCGGTCGCCAGGATAGTCAGACTGCCGCCCTCCCTCATATTCCGCGCCGCGCCGAAAAAGCGTTTCGGCATATGCAGCGCCGCCGGATCCAGGCCGCCGGAGAGGGTACGTCCGCTGGGCGGAACGGTCAGGTTGTAGGCTCTTGCCAGACGTGTGATGGAATCAAGCAGGATGATGACATCCTCCTTCTGCTCTACCAGGCGCTTTGCGCGCTCAATCACCATTTCAGATACGCGCTTATGGTGTTCCGGAGTCTCGTCAAAGGTGGAATAAATGACTTCTACGTTTTCTCCGCGGATCGCCTCTTTGATGTCTGTGACCTCCTCCGGCCGCTCATCAATCAACAGGATCAGCAGGCGCATTTCCGGGTTGTTCGTCAGAACGGAACGCGCGATATCCTTCAGTAAGGTCGTCTTTCCGGCTTTCGGAGGGGAAACGATCATCCCGCGCTGCCCTTTTCCGATCGGCGAAAACAGATCCACGGTCCGCATTGCGGTCCCTCGCTGTTCCCGCTCCATGCGCAGCCGCTCATTTGGGAAAACCGGGGTCATATCTTCAAAGTTAAAGCGCTTTGCCGCCTCGGACGGAGCCAGGCCATTGATCTTTTTCAGATAAAGAAGCGCGCTGAATTTTTCCTGCTGGGATTTGATCCTCGTATTTCCGGAAATGATATCTCCGGTCTTCAGATTAAAACGTCTGATCTGGGAGGGGGAAACATATACATCATTTTCCCCCGGCAGATAATTATCACTGCGAATAAAACCATAGCCGTCCGGCATCACTTCGAGAATGCCGCTCACGGACTGGCCGCTGTCAAGCTGGGAAAGCTCCGCCGGCGGGCGGTCTGCGTCAGCCATGCGGGATCCTTCCGCGGAAGGATCTTCTGCGGCATGACCTGACTGGAGCTGGCCATCACCTGCCCGAACTCCTGCGGCGGCGTCCCGATTCACGCTGTCAAAGCTGCGGCTCTCTCCAGCGCCCTGCAAAGTGCGATTGCCGCGATCTTCTCCGGCGCTCTGCGAAGTGCGATTGCCGCGCTCCTCTCCGGTGCCCTGCAAAGTGCGATTGCCGCGCTCTTCTCCGGTGCTCTGCAAAGTGCGATTGCCGCGCTCCTCTCCGGTTCCCTGCAAAGTACGATTGCCGCGATCTTCTCCGGCGCTCTGCGAAAACCTGCCGCCACGTTCCTCCGCATTGCCCGGCGTAAGACGATAACTCCATTCTTCTCCGTTTCCCTGGATAAGCCGGTAGCCGCGGTCTTCTCCATTTCCCTGTGAAAGTCGATAGCTCCGTTCTTCCCCGCTGCCTGTGTTTGCATAGCTGCGTTCCTGGCTATTGCGCTCATAAGTGCTTCTGGAGCCATTCTCTGGCGTACGTCTTCTTTGCGTCTGTGTTCTGTCTCGTGAATCTTCCCGATTATAAGGTGAGCTGGCTGCGGCTCTCCCCGTGCCTGTGCGAGACATGCGCGGTCTGTCCGTGTTCCTCGCGGAGAGGGGGCGGCGTGTATGAGGTTCTTCCGAGTCTCTGGGTACTCCGCTGCGAAACGGCTGCTGCCCTGCGGTCTGTAATCTCTCGGCCTGCGGCTGTCCTGCGATCTTCGGCCTGCTCTCGCCCTGCGGCTGCCCTGCATTCTGCTGTCCGCTCTCGTCCTGCAATCGCCCTGTGTTCTGCTCACTGCTTTCGCCCTGCAATCGCCCTGCATTCTGCTCACTGCTCTCGCCCTGCAATCGCCCTGTGTTCTGCTCACTGCTTTCGCCCTGCAATCGCCCTGT
>JAJQEO010000108.1:48224-60309 GCA_021201665.1 Lachnospiraceae bacterium
CGCCCTGCAATCGCCCTGTGTTCTGCTCACTGCTTTCGCCCTGCAATCGCCCTGTGTTCTGCTCACTGCTTTCGCCCTGCAATCGCCCTGTATTCTGCTCACTGCTTTCATCCAGCGGCTGCCCTGCGTTCTGCTGCCGGCTCTCGTCCTGCGGCCGGCTCAAATTCTGCGACCGATTCTCATCCTGCGACCGTACCACATCCTGAAGCGGACTGCTCTCACCCTGGATCTGCGCTCCTCTCTTGTCGCCCTGTGGCTGCATAATATTCTGCGGCGGTCTTTCCCCGCTTTTTGGCGCGGTTTCTTCCCTTGAGTCCAATTTTATCTCAGTAAGACGGGAATCGGTTCTCCGGGGCCTCCCGGAGCTTTTCTGGGATCTGCCATTTTCGTTTCTGCGGTTCTGCTTCTGACCGCCTTTTTCTGATTCCTGATCAGGATTGCCTGAGGACACACTTTCAGATGCTTCCTCCTGAAGGGCCGCCTTGTCCTTTTCGTCCTGCTCCAGCATCACTTCAATCAGCTGCGCTTTTCTCAAGGCAGAAGTCCCCTTCAGACCTCTTGCCTTTGCGAGCTCCTTCAGGATAGCCAAAGACAGGGATTCATATTTTTCTCTCATAAACACCTCATAGATACGTAATTAGATTAGGAAATATTGCTCATTTGATTTCACGGGAAAATTAATTGTCTGATTAGACAGAAACGTTCCTTGATTACTATTCACGATAGCACAGAATAAAGCAATTGTCAATTGTATAAAAAATGAAAAACCGCTCCCCGGCATGGGAAACGGTTTTTCATTATCATAATGTGGTTCATAAAACAGATCTCTGCTTTGCAGAATTCGCGAGCTGCCAAAATTCTTAATTTGCTTTGCAAATCGGAATAAACAACCTTGCAGCTATCTGAAAGTATCTTCTTATACCAGCTCCAGCACAACTGTCGGAGCCCCGTCGCCGCGGCGCTGTCCGAGCTTGACGATCCGGGTATATCCGCCGTTGCGGTTCGCATACTTCGGCGCGATCTCATCAAAGAGCTTCGCCGGAAGATCAGCCTTTTTGGTGTTTTTCTTTCTGCCTGCGGCTTCCTTCGGCACCTCCGTTACCGGATAAAGTACCCTGAGCATCTGCTGACGTGCGTGCAGACGGCTCGGCTTGTCCTTTTTAATTTCCTTCTGAACCTCGTCGTATACAGTGACCTTCTTGCCGTCCCGGACTTCCTTCACGCGCTTGCCATCCTTATCCTTGCGTGCGACCTTAGCGGTGACCGTGACGGTCTCATAATTATCTCTTTCTCTGACTGCCAGTGCAATCAGATGCTCGGCGATTTTGCGTACCTCTTTTGCCTTTGCCTCGGTCGTCACGATCCTGCCATTGTAAATCAGGGCCGTTACCTGGCCGCGGAGCAGGGCCTTTCTCTGAGAAGAGGTTCTGCTGAGTTTTCTATATCCTGCCATGATGATTTTCCTCCATGTTTTACGGCATACGTTTTCTTCGGCATAGCCATATGCCATATGTCGTCATGCACTTCGGGCTTACTGACGACAATCCAGGCCGCCACGCGCTTCGGGCTTACTGGCGGCACCCGGTTATCTTTACCAGTTCAGAGCAGTGTTACACGTCCACGATGTGTCTTTGAAGAAGACTTCAAACCAACTGGCCGCAACCGCTCCATTTATTCGTCGCTCGGATTGAGGGAGAGTCCCAGCTCTTTCAGCTTACCAAGGACCTCCTCCAGGGACTTACGCCCGAGGTTGCGGACCTTCATCATATCCTCTGATGTGCGGCTGCAAAGCTCCTCGACCGTATTGATACCGGCGCGTTTCAGACAATTAAAGGAACGGACGGACAGCTCCAGCTCGTCGATATTCATCTCCAGAACCTTCTCCTTTTCGTCGCTCTCCTTCTCGTTCATGACCTCGACGGATTTCGCGTTCTCAGAAAGATCAATAAACAGCCCCAGATGCTCGCTCAGCACCTTCGCCGCCAGGCTGATTGCCTCATCAGGCGCCAGCGTCGCGTTGGTGTAAACATCCAGCGTCAGCTTGTCATAATCCGTCACCTGGCCGACACGAGTATCCTCGATGGTCAGATTTACGCGCTCCACCGGTGTGTAAATCGCGTCTACCGCGATCATGCCGATCGGCATATCCTCGCTTTTTCCTTTTTCCGCGCTGATATAGCCGCGGCCCTTGGTGATCGTCAGTTCCATGAAAAGTCTGGAATCCGGTCCTCCGTTCAATGTCGCGATGACCTGATCCGGATTCATGATCTCGATATCCTGGTCCACCTGGATATCAGCGCCAGTTACAACGCCCTCGCCTTCAAATTCGATGTACGCGATCTTCGCCTCGTTGGTCTCGCTGCTGTTCTTGATCGCCAGAGACTTGATATTCATGATAATCTCTGTCACATCTTCCTTGACGCCCGGGATGGAACTGAATTCATGCAGTACGCCTTCGATTTTGACCTGACTCACGGCTGCGCCCGGCAGAGAAGAGAGCATAATTCTTCTCAGGGAATTGCCGAGTGTCGTCCCATAGCCTCGCTCCAGCGGCTCAACTACAAATCGTCCAAATCGTTTATCTTCTGACATCTCCGCGATTTCAATTTTAGGTTTGTTAAAATCGAACACTTATAGCCCCTCCTTGTCTGGGTTGATATTTTGAGGGTTTCCTTACTGCGGCGCGTACTTTTACTTCGAATAGAGTTCGACGATAAGCACCTCGTTTACCGGAACATCGATCACTTCTCTGGTCGGAAGCTCCTTAACGGTACCCTCCAGGGCTTCGGGATTCGCCTCCAGCCACTCCGGCACCAGACGGCCGTTGGTCGCCTCGAGGATGTCCTTATATCTCTGGGAGCTCTTGCATTTCTCTTTGATCTCGATCTTGTCTCCTGCCTTTACCAGGTAGGACGGAATGTTGACCTGTTTCCCGTTTACCAGCACGTGCTTGTGGTCAACGATCTGGCGCGCTTCTTTTCTCGTCCTGGCAAAGCCGAGGCGGAAAAGCACGTTGTCCAGACGGGTCTCCAGCATGATCATCAGGTTTGTACCGGTCTGCCCCTGCATTTTGTCCGCCTTCTTATAATAATTGCGGAACGGCTTCTCAAGTACGCCGTAGATGAATTTCGCTTTCTGTTTTTCACGGAGCTGCAGACCATACTCGCTGACCTTGCGGTTGCTTCTCTTCAGCTCTCTTCTGGATTTCTTATCATATCCCAGAACCGTCGGCTCAAGGCCAAGGGATCTGCATCTTTTAAGAACAGGAACTCTGTTAACTGCCATTTTCTATAGACCTCCCTGATTAGACTCTTCTGCGCTTCGGCGGACGGCATCCATTGTGCGGTACCGGCGTCACGTCGCGAATGCTGGTAACTTCAAGACCATTTGCGGAAAGGGCGCGGATCGCCGCCTCTCTTCCTGAGCCCGGTCCCTTTACGAACACATCCACTGTCTTTAAGCCGTGAATCAGCGCGGCCTTTGTCGCGGTCTCAGCAGCCATCTGCGCTGCATACGGAGTGGACTTTCTGGAGCCTCTGAAGCCAAGGCCGCCGGCACTTGCCCATGATAAAGCATTTCCCTGCGCATCCGTCAGAGTAACGATCGTATTATTGAAGGATGACTTGATATGTGCCTGTCCACGCTCGACGTTCTTCTTAACACGTCTTTTGGTCACTTTTTTCGTAACTTTTTTCGCTGCCATATCTCAATAAACCTGCTTTCTTTTAATGATGTTTTACTTCTTCTTGTTCGCTACTGTTCTCTTCGGACCCTTGCGCGTTCTGGCATTGTTTTTCGTGTTCTGCCCGCGTACCGGAAGTCCCTTCCTGTGACGGATTCCTCTGTAGCATCCGATCTCCTGCAGTCTCTTGATGTTAAGAGCGGTCTCTCTTCTGAGGTCACCTTCTACCATGTAGTGCTCGCTGATGATGTCCTGGATCTTGCGGACCTCGTCATCTGTCAGGTCTCTGACGCGTGTGTCAGGATTTACATTCGCAGCGGCCAAAATCTTGTTTGAACTCGTCCTGCCGATACCGTAGATATAGGTCAGGCCGATTTCCACGCGCTTTTCTCTTGGTAAATCTACACCAGAAATACGTGCCATGTAATTCTTCCTCCATTTTCTGCGGCAAGCCCTTGGCCGGACTGCCGCCTGTGTACCCGTCACCTTGAACGCTGTCGTTCGGAATTCTGTTTTCTGGAATTCTTTCTCTGAATTCCGTCTCACGGAATTCCGCTTCTGTATCCAGGAATTCTGTTTCTTTGAATTCTGTGTGCGGGTACTGCCTGATGTTGTTTCTAACTGGGGCGAAACATAGCCGCCCAGCTGCCCTGCGGCAGCCTTTCCGACTCATTAAGCTATGACGCGTGTCTCTCCTGCGGATAAAACCGATATCGGATATCACTGCACTCCGAATGCTCCGTGACCATCGTATGGTGCATTTCCGCCCGACCCGTCTTGCGCGGCCTCGCCTCTTCCACGGCGGTTTTCATGTGGAAGCTCGCGTAGAGCCTGATCCTGTGCCGGTATTAAAAGCAATATCACAACGAAATAAAATCCCAACTATATATATTAGTAAGAGTGGTACTCCGCCTTTCTCTGTATACAGAGTGGACGGTAACTCATTTATTCCATCGTTATATTGTTCTTTGACAGCCTTTCCTTCTTTGCTCAAGATCGTTCCTGATTGCTCCGGCTGCTGTCGGTTCCGCCTGATTGTCTGTCAGCCCTGTCTCTGTTTATGCTTTGGGTTCTCGCAGATAATCATGATTCTGCCTTTTCTTTTGATCACCTTGCATTTTTCACAGATCGGCTTCACTGATGATCGAACCTTCATGGTCAATCCTCCTTTCGCTTCTTGTGTCCTGCTTTTTGGGCATAAAAAAGCATGCGCCTTCGCAAAAGCTTTTCCAGTATATCATGCAGGGAAAGGAAATGCAAGCTATTTTTGCATTTTTTCCCAGAGTGAAATTTGTCCCGTTACAGGTCACACCCGCACCACGCACTTGCTGCGGGGTGCGGAGCGAAAACGTAGTGTTTTCAGGCATCCGGCCCCTCGCCGGGGAGGCATCCTCGTCCTCCGGACGGGATAAGCCATCGCGAAGTGATTTAATTAGCCGGATGCCGTTACAGGTCACACCCATAGAGGAAACAGTATCGTATAATTGGTCAAGGTGTGACCTGTAACATTTGTCCCAAAATGAGAAACCAGGTGCAGATAATCAGCTTACTATGCTCTGATCCGCAATGACCAACGACTGCCCAGTGTAATCCCCCTTTGGGGTAATATCATTTTCCGTAATACATTTTTCATCAATCCCCTTCTCATAAATCTTAACGTGGAGATATATCGCGTCATCAACCATTCTTCCATCAGAGTCTTCCAGATAGAAAGTAATCCAATAGTAAATCATTTCTTCCGAATCCTGGTATATTACTTAATGAGTCATTCCCCTTACTGATTTATTCTCAAGTGGCTTATCTGAAACAAAACAAAAAAGCCCGGAAACCATAAGGCATTTCCAGAGCTTTTGTTATGATGCGCAGGGGCGCGAGAGAAATTTAAGCAGCGTATTATCTTTTAAAAAGACCAGCCTTCTAAAAAATCTACTCTACTGAATACCCAGAGCTTCCAGCAGACTATCCGTAATAAGGCCATCTGCCTCCAACCCATTGTCTTCCTGGAATGACAGGATCGCCTGGGTCGTCTTGCTGCCTGCAATGCCATCCGCTGTGCCGCAGTCATATCCCGCTTTGTTCAGAGCCTGCTGCACTTCCCGGACAATATCCGTGTCGTTCTCGCAGGAACTCTCCGAACCGGCACCGCTTTCAGTATTCGCTGTTTCCTCAGTATCCGTAGTTTCCTCATCATCTGTCATATCCATGTCAGCAAGGTGTACACTATTGAAAAGCGTATCCGCGTAATCTGCATACTCTCCATTTGAAAACAATTCAACCATAAAATTAACCCCTGAGCCACTAATAAAGTGCATCGTAAGTATAGTTCCTGAAGAACTTTCTACCTCAGTATATACCGCAGGGATTCCATTAATGATTGTACTTTCTATTTCCTCATCGTCAGAAAATCCATATGTTTCCCGGAAGCTCTCACTTGCCGACAGTGAATCCACACTGTAAGCTCCCGACATAAGGCGAATATCAATGATTTCTCCACTGTCATCCAAAGGAGAAAAAGCGGCCACATATCCTGCCTGGAGCAATGATTCTGTCAGAAAAATATCTGATATATCATACCAGAGCTCCGGCAGATAAATGGAATAGTATTCCGTATCGACTAATAGATTCTGGAAGGTGACCCAGGTTCCGGTATACGAAGCTGTTTCCTCAAACGCTTCCTCGGAAAACTCTGTTTCTTCTTCCATATCCGATTCCGTTGATTTTTCTACTTCTTCCCCATTTGCCCTAAAGTTGTCAATAATCGTACTTATGGTTTCATCGCTTACAGACTTCCCACTATCTTCATCCGTCGAGTAAAACAGTATGGCTTTATAGCTGTTCTCAGTTTCTTCATCATAAAACACGATACACAGCTTCATCTGAAAAGGCACGGTCGCATCGGTGTAAATCTTGCCGAATTCTTCCACTTCTTCCGGGTATTCTTCCTGATAAAGCGAGTTGACTTGCTCTGTATCCGGCATGAATACTTCTCTGCCGTTTTCCTTTGTTTCATAAACCATTTCTTCTTCAAATAATCCGTTTTCATAAGCAATATCCAGCCAGTGGTAAGCTACTCTCCAATTAGTATAGTAGGAATCTATTTCCTCTTCAGAGATTTCAGGATTATAATACTCAAAGAAAAAAACTTCATCAAACACTTCTTCCGGAACATAGGTTTCATACTCTGTTGTTCCATTCTCATCCGCAATCGCCCAGATACCCTCTAACGCTTCTGCTGGTACCTCGGAGAACAGCGCGGACAATGCCAGCGCGGCAACCATGCTCCCCGCCAGTAATTTCTTTCTCATATTCATTCTCATACTCATACAGATTCATCCTCCTTCGTTTTAAATATTTCCGCCGATTTTTGTTCTCGCGGCGTGAAAACATTGCATATATGTTTACCCGCCTTGTTCATTGCCGTTTCGTTTTTTCTTTGCTCGAAAAGAGCCGAATCAAAAACTTATTCCATTTCTCTGGTTCCCTGTTTACAGAAATTGAATTTCTATTTGATTATACCCCCCCCCGGTATAAATCTTGTCAAGAAAAAAACAGCCAAATAAATATTTTTTTCATATTATTTGTTGTTTAATTGATATTTATTTTTCTTTTATAATTATTGTGATTGACTTTTCATTTGTTCTGTGATAATATTCAGGTTGTCCCTCTCGCCAGCTGCATGCCCCAATATCAAACCCAAGGTAGTCACCCCGGAAAGCAGTCGAAAAATACACCTGAAAAGCGAAGTGAAAATCATCGCTTCGAAAATCATCCAGCACAGAAAATCATTCAACAGGTTTGCAATTTACTCATTTTGTGTTAAAATCAGGAGGAAATGAATGGCAGAAAAAGATATTACAGAAAAATTACTGGAAGACTACCCTGATGTTTTCGCTGACATCATAAATGTTCTAATCTATAAAGGTAAAGAAGTCGTAAAAGCGGAAGACCTCGAAGTCAGCGGCACCATCAGTCAATACAAAGCGGCAAACTTAATCCATGGCCAGGACCGCGATGTTGCCAAATACTGGACGAAAGGACAGATGCGCATCGGTCTTATCGGCCTGGAGAACCAGACGCAGAACGACCCTGACATCGCGCTGCGAGTGATCGGTTATGACGGTGCGGCATACCGAGACGAATTAAACCAGGGGAAAGCCCGCTATCCTGTGGCGACGCTTGTCCTGTATTTTGGCACGGATCGCCGCTGGGGGCAGAAATCACGCAGCCTCCGCAACGTTGTAGGGACTCCAGACAAGGAATTTGCGCGTTTTTTCCATAATTACCGGGCTAACATATTTGAAATTGCCTGGCTAAGTGATGAGACCGTGGCAAAATTTAAAAGTGATTTTAGAATCGTAGCCGACTACTTTGTACAAATGAGAAAAAATCATGCCTATGTTCCTTCTAAAGAGGAAATTACGCATGTAGAAGAAGTGCTGAATCTACTTGCAGCAGTATCAGGAGATCGGAGATTTGAAATAGCACAAAACGAAGGTGAAGAAAGGAAGGTGACCAGAATGGAAGACTGGTTAACAAAAGCATTGGACAAAGCCACCGCAAAGGGGCTGGAGGAAGGTATTGAGAAAGGTATTGAGAAAGGTATTGAGAAAGGCATGAAAACCGGACTGGATAAGGGAATGGCCGGAAGGCTTGTAAGATGTGTCGATTCTCTTATGAAAAATGAAGGTTATTCAAAGGAACGTGCATGCAGTGTTCTGGATTCTACCGTGGAGGAATATGAGGAAGCGAAAAGGCTCCTCTCTGGGGTTGCGTTTGCAGTCTGATGATATGTGACTTCCCGCCCGAAGCCTCCCTGATGATATGCGATTTCCCGCATGAAGCCTCCCTGATGATATGCGATTTCCCGCATGAAGCCTCCCCTGACATTTCTGGCCTGCCGATAAACGGCTTTCTCTCACCGTTTTCGGCAGGCCAGAAATCTAAATCCTGCTCTCTCCTTATGGCACACATCATCCCGGAATCCCTGTCTAAACATCTCTTATAATTATCTCTCCAGATAATTCTTCCTTTCGTAAGATCGCAGGGAGGCAGCTCAACCGTAACCTTGTCGCCTGGAAGAATCCGAATAAAATTCATGCGGAGCTTCCCACTGATATGCGCATGCACTATATGCTTATTTTCCAGCTCCACCCGGAACATCGCGTTCGGGAGTTTCTCAATTACTTTTCTTTCTATTTCTATGACATCTGCCTTAGACATATATACCTCCATGACTTTATCATGCTATACGAAGCAATCTCGAAGCTTTTTAAGAGTTCCTCTCGCAATCGTCTTTCCTTCGATAAACAGACCGTAGAGACGACAAAATCAGACGGGATGCTCGAAAGGATGTTGACCATCAGGACGATGGAAATACCGTTCCCGACTCCTTTCTCTGTAATGCGCTCGCCAATCCACATCAGCATCGTGCTGCCAGCTACAAGAGCTACGATTACAGTGATCACGTTGAACTCTTCAAGCAGACCGCTTCTTCCGAAGCCGATCGTCATCGCGATACTCTCGATCAGAGCCAGTCTAACCGTTGTATATCTCGTGATCTGCGTAATCTTCTTTCTCCCGTCTTCTCCATCGCTGTGCATCTCCTCGAGTGCCGGAATGGCAATCGTGAGCATTTTTTCCCGGGGCTTTTTCTGGCTGTTTCTGACGGATTTTGCCGCGATTTCAGTGCGATTTTTTCATGATTTTAACAGTGTCTGCGACCGGAGCCTGGCTGCGCCGGAGTCTGGCTGAGCTGGCGTTGGCTGAGCCGTCTGCGCCGGACTCCGGGCTTTAAGCCGACTTATGAGGCTCAGTCTCATCTGCTGATTTCTCCATACATCCCGGGACGGCGGTCGCGGAAGAGTCCCCAGTTCATCCTGTTTTCCTCGGCCTCGTCCAGATCAAAGGCAGCGGTAAGAATTTCTTCCTGGTCTCTGGAGGCTGCTGCCACCAGCTCTCCGGTCTCATCTGTGATAAAGGAGGAGCCGTAAAAGAGAAGCGAGGATTTCTGCCATGCGTTGGCTTCTGTCGGTTCCACGCTCTCACTGCCAATGCGGTTCGCTGCGACAACCGGTACCAGGTTGCCTGCCGCGTGTCCCTGCATGCAGCGTCTCCAGTGCGGCATGCTGTCGCACCCGAGGATCGGCTCGCTGCCGATCGCGGTCGGATAGAGAAGGATCTCAGCACCCTTAAGTGCCATGCACCGCGCAGTCTCCGGGAACCACTGATCCCAGCAGATTCCGACGCCTACGCGGCCGAACCTCGTCTGCCATACACGAAAGCCGGTGTTGCCCGGTGTAAAATAGAATTTTTCCTGGTAATAGTGGTCGTCCGGTATGTGCGTCTTGCGGTAAACTCCCAGGATGCTGCCATCGGCGTCAATGACCGCAACGCTGTTATAGAGGACACATCCGTCTTTTTCATAAAAGCTGACCGGCAGCACGACGCCCAGCTCGGCAGCCGTTTTTTGAAAATGTAAAACTGCGTCGTTTTCTGTCACAGGCTTTGCAAAGCGATAGTATTCATACCGCCGCTCCTGGCAAAAGTATTGTCGTTCGAACAGCTCCGGCAGGAGGATGATATTCGCACCCTGCTCTGCCGCCTGCCGCACCATGCGGTCTGCTTTTTCTATATTCTCCGAAACCACGGTGCTGCACTGCATCTGCACTGTGGCGATGGTCACGTTTCTCATATTCTGCCTCCGTCGGACGCACAAGGCAGCTCTCTTTTTCGCAAGCTGCCGAGGGTTCCCTGCTGCTCCAGCTTTCATAAACCTGCTGAAGCTTCTCTGCTGCTCTAGCTTTCATAAACCTGCTGAAGCTTCTCTGCTGTTCCAGTTTTTATAAGTCTGCCGAAGCTTCTCTGCTGTTCCGGTTTTTATAGACCTGCCGAAGCTTCCCACTTATAATCTGCTGTGTGATGCGCTCATTCTCCGCCCGGGATCTGCTGTGTGATGCAATGAATATTTCCGCCGCCAACGATAACTGGTCTGGTGTAGATGGGGATGATCTCCCGTTCCGGGAAAAGTCCGGCCAATATCCTGACGGCCTGTGCGTCATTCTCGTCTCCAAACTGGGGCACGATCACCGCGCCGTTTGAAATATAAAAATTCACGTAGCTCGCGGCGAGGCGCTCACCCGCTTCGCGCGTATCCTCCCCATCCTCGAACACGAATCCAGCCAGATCCTCTTCTGTAATGCAAACCGGTTTTGCGGGTATCGGCAGCTTGTGGATGATGAAATTTCGCCCCCGGGCATCCCTCTCCTGCTCCAGCACGCGAAGTGACGCATTGCTCAAGCTCCACTGCGGATCATTTTTGTCATCTGTCCAGGCCAGCACCACTTCTCCCGGGCGGACAAACGCGCTGACGTTGTCAACGTGCTCGTTCGTCTCATCGTTCCAGATGCCGCGCGGCAGCCAGATGACCTTTTGCGCGCCCAGATAGCTTTTCAAGGTATCTTCAATCCGGGCTTTCGTCATATGCGGGTTGCGTCCGGGGCTTAGAAGGCAGGCTTCCGTCACCAGAACAGTACCCTCACCATCCGAATGGATTGCTCCACCCTCCAGCACGAAATGCCGCGCGTCGTAACACTCCATCCCCAGCGCCCGGCAAATCGCGCCAGCGGCCTGATTGTCCTTGTCCCAATGTGCGTACAGACCGTCCACCTTCCCGCCCCAGGCGTTGAAATTCCAGTCGATGCCGCGCACCTCGCCATTTTTCCGCACCACGCAGGTCGGACCGATGTCGCGCGCCCAGGCGTCGTCTGTCTCGACAGGGAGCAGGTAAATATTCGGAGCGCAGGCAATCCCGCAACTGCTCACACATGTACTTCCAGAGGCGCCGTCCTTGGCATTTCGCCCGCTATGTGCTTTCTTCGGTTTCTGACCGATGTCAGCTTTCTCAAATTCCTGTCTGCCGCCTTCGTCCTCTCCGCCGGCAAAGGTTTCCTGCACCGCATGCATCTGCTCCGGCGCGGCCAAAGCTTCCTGCACCGTATGTATCTGTTCCGGCGCGGCCAGCATCCAGACGGTCTCGCTCCGGGCAATCGCCCGCGCGATCTCTATAAACGTACGCTGTGCGTCCTTCGCTCCGTGCGGCCAGGAGCCCGGGCGCACGGGCCAGACCATCACGCAGCCGCGGTGCGGCTCAAACTCGCCCGGCATATGAAAGCCATCCTCCATGGGAGTTGTCAGAATTTCCGGTAATTGTTTTCTGTAGTATGCCACTTCATACCCTCTCGCAGCTTTTATTTCTGATGTCCTTTGTATTTCACAGCTTTTATTCCTGATGTCCTTCGTATTTCACAGCCTTTATTCCTGATGTCCTTCGTATTTCACAGCCTTTACTCCTGATGTCCTTTGTATTTCACAGCTTTTATTCCTGATGTCCTTCGTATTTCACAG
>JAJQEO010000108.1:60409-100917 GCA_021201665.1 Lachnospiraceae bacterium
TCCTTCGTATTTCACAGCCTTTATTCCTGATGTCCTTCGTATTTCACAGCCTTTATTCCTGATGTCCTTCGTATTTTAAAGCTTTTATTCCTGAGATTCTACCGGAATAATCATGCAATAATTCGGGACAGTGCTTCGCAGCCGCTCCATTTTTCATTACTGCAATGATTTCATATGATTTCCCATACCGACGTAAGCGGGTATTTTTCTCTGCGAAGCGTGAGGACAGAGCATTCAGGCGCTTTGGTTCAGGATAGCCTCCCTTTGAAATCCTCATATCCAAATTCTTTCACCAGATAGCACTCGCGTCCCGGCGAGACCTTCACGCCCTGTGACATATCGCCTTCCGACAAGGCGAACTGCTTTGCAGCGCTTTCCGCCATTTTCTGTGCAGTACCTTCCGCCGTTTTCCATGCAGCGCGCTCTGCCGTTTTCTTTGCAGCACCATCCGCCGTCTTCCGCTCAGTGCTCTCTGCCGTTTCCTGCGTAACACTCTCCGCCACATTCCGTACAGCGCGCTCTGCAGCCCCCATGACCCAGATGGAAGGCAGGGCGATGCCGTTGAAGGTATTATTCTTTACCATGGAATAGATCGCCATGTCTTCGAAATACAGACGGTCGCCAGGATGGATTTCCCGGTCAAATGAATAGTCGCCAATGATGTCTCCTGCCAGGCAGGTGCACGAGGAGAGACGGTATGTGTACGGTTTTTCCTGCGGCTGCCCGCTGCCCAAAAGCGGCGGACGGTATGGCATCTCCAGTACATCCGGCATGTGGCAGGCGGCCGACGCATCAAGGATCAGTGTTGTGGTCCCGCCATTTTCCACGATGTCCATCACTTCCGTCACGAGGTAGCCCGCGTTCAATGCGACCGCCTCCCCTGGCTCCAGATAAACCTGCAGATCATAGGTATCCTGCACATGACGGATGCATCTTTCCAGGCGCTCCAAGTCATAATCTGCCCGGGTGATGTGATGTCCGCCGCCCATATTCAGCCATTTCATCCGCTTCAGATACGGGCCGAAGCGCCGCTCCACCGCCGCCAGTGTGGTTTCGAGGGCGTCGGAATTTTGCTCGCAGAGTGTGTGAAAATGAAGACCGTCCACGCAAGCCAGGATATCCGGCCCACAGCCATCTACACATGCCAGGGTATCCGGCCTGCAGCCGTCCACGAAACTCTCCCCGGCACGCTCTTGACTTTTCCGACTGTCCAAAGTCCGTTCTGATCTACCCATACAATCCTTCTGTTGGTCCGACAGCTTCTGCCGAAAAGAAACAGAGTGGCCAGATAATTGAGCGGATATTTTCATTTCCCGCTCAAAAATCTCCTGTGTGATTCCCAGTCTGGAGCCTGGCGCACAGGGATCGTAGATGGCAGGATGCACCTCGCTCGTTCCGGTCTCATTCGAATTCGGCGAAGACTCCGGCGAGATTGCGCCGACCACAGCCGATGCGGAAAAATCCTGCGAGACAGCGCCGGCCGCAGTCGATGTGGAAAAGTCCTGCGAGGCAGCGCCGGCCGCAGTCGATGTGGAAAAGTCCAGCGAGACAGCATCGGCTGCAGTCGATGTGGAAGAGTCCTGCGAGGCAGCGCCGACCGCAGTCGACGTGGAAAAGTCCAGCGAAGCAGCGTCGGCCACAGTCGATGTGGAAGAGTCCTGCGAGGCAGCGCCGACTGTATTCCCCTGCGTGGAGCACTCCGGGTTGATGCGCAGCCCGATGCTCGCCTTCCCCCGGCAGCGCGGGCCGAACCGCCGCAGCTGCGAGAAGGAATTAAAGATCACGTGGTCACAGATGTCCGCGATCTCATCAATCTCGCTCTCCCGATAGGCCGGGGAAAAAATGTGGTTCTCCTTCCCCATCTCCTCATGACCGAGCCTGGCCTCATACAGGCCGCTCGCCGTCGTGCCGGACAGGTACTTCCCGATCAGTGGATATTCGCAGAACATTGAAAAAGCCTTCTGTGCCAGGAGGATTTTACAGCCGGTGCGTTCCTGCACTCCCTTTAAAATTTCCAGATTTTTGATCAGTTTTTCCTCATCCAGCACGTAGGCGGGAGTCGGGATTTTCTCTATATGCATCGTGCTTTCTGCTCTTTCCGGCGCAGCCAGAGGTCATGGGTTCAGCAAAGATATTCTTTCATTCCCTGCCTGTTTCACTGTAAATGAAATCACAATCTCAAACAGCTGCGTCACTCAACTATCCATCAATGTCAGTCAATTATAAATGTCCCACTGAAAAATACCCTGTGGCTCACTCCACCAGCGTCGGATTCTCTTCCACGACCCACGGCAGTCCCCATCGGTTCAGTGCTTCCATATAGGGATCCGGATCAAACTCGTCCGTTGTGAATACGCCCGGACGCTGCCACTGCCCGGTCACCACCATCATCGCGCCGATCATCGCCGGGACGCCGGTAGTGTAGGAGATCGCCTGCGAGCCGACCTCGCGGTAGCACTCCTGATGGTCGCAGACATTATATATGTAGAGACTCTTCTCTTTTCCATCCTTAATGCCGGTAAAAATACAGCCAATGTTGGTCTTGCCGACCGTCCGCGGACCAAGCGAAGCCGGATCCGGCAGCAGCTCCTTCAAAAACTGGATGGGCACGATTTCCTGACCGTTGAAATTCACCGGTGTCGTCGAAAGCATGCCGACATTCTCCAGGCATTTCATGTGTGTCAGATAGCTCTGGCCGAAGGTCATAAAGAAACGAATCCGTTTCACTCCCGGAATATTTTTCGCGAGCGCCTCAATCTCTTCATGGTGAAGCAGATACATGTCCTTTTTGCCGACTCCGGCGAAATCGTATTCGCGCTTAATCGTCATCGGCGGAATCTCCACCCAGCGGCCGTCCTCCCAATAGGAACCCGGTGCCGAGACCTCGCGCAGGTTGATCTCCGGGTTAAAATTCGTCGCGAACGGGTATCCATGGTCGCCGCCGTTGCAGTCCAGAATATCAATCGTATGAATTTCATCAAAATAATGCTTCTGCGCATAAGCCGTGAACACGCTCGTCACACCCGGGTCAAACCCGGTTCCTAAAAGCGCGGTCAGCCCCGCCTTCTCAAAACGCTCCTGATACGCCCACTGCCACGAATAATCAAAGTAAGCAGAAAAGCCCAGACGCTTGCAGCGCTCCTCGTAAACCGCACGCCATGCCGGGTCAGAGGTATCCTCCGCCTCATAATTTGCCGTGTCAATATAATGCACCCCCGCCGCCAGGCAGGCGTCCATAATCGTCAGATCCTGATACGGCAGCGCCACATTCAGCACCGCATCCGGCTGATACGAACGGATCAGGGCCGTCAGCGCCTCCACGTCATCCGCGTCGATCTGGGCTGTCGTGATCTTTGTAAGCGCATCTGCCGCCTGGTCTTCCTGAATCATTTTCTCCGCCAATGCGTCAGCCGCCTGGTCTTCCCGAACCAGCTTCTCCTTCAGCGCGTCGCACTTTGACACCGTGCGGCTCGCAATCATAATCTCGTCAAACACCTCATGATTCTGGCAGCATTTTTGGATCGCCACCGAGGCAACCCCGCCGCAGCCGATAATCATTAATCTGCTCATTCGTTTTTCCTCCCATCCCAGTCGAAAGAAGAGCAGGCGGACGAGTCCGGCTGCTCTCACTGGCACTCATTATATAGTTTAGAAAATGCTTTGTCAATCAAAGAAAAACTATTTTAGGGCTTCTTTACTGCGGCTCGAAAATGCCTTCAACATATACGCTTAACTTACACCACAGCCTCTATCAAAACCCTGTCTTCAATTACAATCTCCTTCACCCCTGTTTCCTTCTTCTTATTAAAGTTAAAGCTAAGCATATATCCTTTTTTCAAGTGAAAATAATCCATGTAATCGGTAAGCTGTTGTTCCCCGCGCTCATTGTACGCATTTCCATGCCAGATCTTAAGTTCGCAGATAAATTGTTCACCATGATAATCAATCACCAGATCCATGCGTTCCCGGTTTCTGGTCTCCGCTTCTACATAACAATTACCGCTCCCGTTTATAATCGGTTTTAAAAACAGCATAAAATATCTGCGTCCCTCATCCTCAACAAAGGTCTCATCCTTATCTCCATACAGAAAATCAAAAGTATCAACAAAGCGTTCCAGAATATGCCTGACATTCAGATGACCATCAACAATATACTGATCCTTATGCCGGGAGCCTTCTGCAAAGATTTTATTTTCCTTCTGGCGGGCATCCAGCAAAAATTTATTATACAACCGCGTTTCAAAAATCCGGTTCGATATTCTCAAAGCGGAATCCTGAACCTTAATAAAACCAAACATAATCGCGTCTCTTATTGCTCTGTCATCCGCATTATAGGAAACCTGTTCTCCCTGAAAAAGGATGCTTGAAATGACAGCATTCATCTCTGGAAAATCGTAAAGCTTATTTATCAGAGAATCAAACAGGGGATTGTTCTCCTCGAGCAAAATTTTCACTGCTCTTTGAAATCCGCCCTTCGACCACACAGCCGCTTTATTTATAAATTCTTTTCCATCGAAAAGATATTCATCCATTAGCTTACACAGCCGTGAGACCAGGTAAGGATACCCCGACGTATAATCATAAATCAGACCCGCCATTTGGCTGACATGCATACCCGTGCAATAGTCAGCCTCATATGCATTCAGCATTCCGCTGATATCCTCTGCGGAAAAGCTCATATCAACCCGAAAGTCAGCTGTTATATTCCAGAGAGAATTTTCCTTGTGTTCTTCCGTCGGTCGAATTTTTTTCTTGATACTCCTGATATCATAAACCCCTGCGAGAATCACGCTCTGAAAGGTCGGAATCATATCCCTGTCAAGATACCCAGCCCGAAGCTGAGAGAGGAAGTCAAGAAATATCTGATTATTCGCTGCCTGGTCTGCCTCGTCTATCATCAGCACAATCGGTCTGTCCGCTTTTTCACATATTTCCGAAAGGCTGTCGAATAAGTCGAACAGCTGCAGTTTCTCATACCGTTGCTCTAACATTGTTTTCAATGACAGAATGATTCCTTCCTGCAGTTCATTTTCGATACGAATCTTTTTAAGAAACTCTTTTGCAAACGCGACACAGAACCTGTTCTCCGTTTCAAAAACAGACGAACTCATCCGCTGAAAGTCCATACTCACTACGATATAATCAGGGCGCAGATAATCTGCAAGAGCTCTGAGAGTAGTTGTTTTGCCGTATTGCCTTGCTCTGTTGATTGTAAAATAATCGCCCTCGTCTACCATTTCACGAATTGCCGCAAGTCTGGATTTGAGATCAACCATATAATGCTTATCCGGTCTGCATGCACCAGTTACATTAAAAATCTTCGCCATAGAAATCACTCCTCCTCAGCAGCAATCGTCGTTGTTGACAGATCAATCCCTGACCTGACTGTTATCCGCAGCGCATCTGGCGTTTTTTTCTTTTTCCATCAGCACTTCCAGAGCCTCGTCACTCTCGCTGATCCACACATCCTCTTCTTCTTCGGTCAGTCCAAGGTACTCCCGGAGAGTACATTCCTCGTCACTGAAATTCCATTCATCCGTAAGGTCAAAGATCTCATCAAACTCGGCTTCGCCGCTCATATAACGTTGTCGAAATTTCATGTAATATCCTCCCGCCCATCTCTCTACATAAAAAGAACGCCTGTTTTCCTATTCGGCCTGCGGCTTGCTGCCGGCCGCGCACCAGGCGCATGACAGCGAAGCTGTCAAATTCCTTATGCGCCTGTGTCCTTATTCGACCTGCGGCTTGCCGCCGGTCGTGCGCCAGGCGCATGACAGCGAAGCTGTCAAATCCCTTATGCGCCTGTGTGCATTATACACAAAAAGCGCCCTCTCGTCCACTATCAACCAGAAAAAAGCGGAAATGGCTGTAATGAAAAAGTGATGGATAAAAGCGAAAAAAACCGGCTCGCTGTGAGTCGGTCTTCCACTTTTACTCATTCCTCCGTCTTCGCCAGAATCTCCGCAATCGCGTCCTCTGAATACCCTTCCGGCTCGCTCATGCCGGTGTCCAGCGCGCTGGATGTAAAACTGTAGACAAAGCCGTAATCCTTGTAGCCCTGCGCCAGATTGGAAAAATACTCGGTGAGGACATTGTTGCTTTTTGCTGCATCCGTTACGCCGGGTACGACCAGAACTAAGACTGCGGCTGCCAGAACCGCGCCGGAGACACGGTGGGTTTTTCCCTCATATTTTGGTCCTTTCACCCAGAAGTATGCCAGCATGACGCAGAGTGCCGCCACAATCACAATCGCGATCACGGCCTGCCAGTCTGTGAAATAGCTGCTCCTCATCGTCAGCAGATCGCTGACCATCGACAGGTCTGTCCAGCCGAACGGCGAGACGCGGTTCGCGAGGACGATGCCATTAACTACGCCCAGAAACAGCCAGAACACACTGATAAAAGTGCGGGCGGCAGCTCGTCTTTTTACTATGTATACAAAAAGGAGTGTGGTCCACACCAGGAAGGCATTGTACAAAAATACCAGATTCCTGTCCACCATGAACGCGCAGGCTTCCAGAAATGAGTGCCGTGAAACCCACTCGATCAAAAAGCAGATTGCGCACGAGAGCAGCGCGTGAAACAGAATCGAGTAACGATTCAGGATCTCGATCATACGCTTATATCTCGGGTCGGCTTTGATCCGGGCCGCTTTTGCGTCTCTCTCTGTCTTTCGCTCGGTCAAATGTTCTTTTATTTTACTGAACCGCTCTCGCAAAACGCTTCTTCGCTGCGCGGTCTTCCTTTTACATGTCCGCACTCGCGCAGTCTTTTTTTGCTGTGTAGCTTTTCTTTCTTTTTGCGTCCTGAGTACTTCGGACTCTGACGCAGCCATATTCTTATGTCGTCCAAACATCCTTTATCCCTCCTGACATGCCGGGTTTTCTGATTTTCCTGCCTCCCCAGGATCTTCAGCTTCCCAGGATTCTTTGGGTTTTTTGGCCTCTCCGGAGTCTTCGGCATCTCCGCATTTTTGGGTCTCCCCGGCAGTAGTTTTCCATCAGCTATAGTTTTTTCAATGACCGTTCATGTAAGCTTTTTTACATTTTATTCCACTGTTGGAAATAAAATGCGTTTTTATTCTAAATATTTCTTTAAAAAACTCTGAAATTTTCATGTACTGCACCTTCGTTTCTCTTCATCTTCCTCCGGCGCAGATGAGAGTTTATCAAAAAAAGCAGATGTTTTCCATCTGCAATATGATGAATTTTATCTCGATTTTTCGGATTGATTTGTGCATAGAAAAACCCCCTGGATGTCTCCTCGCTGATTTTCATAAGCAAAAAAGACAATCCAGAGGGTATGTATTTCATCACTCACACCCGGCACTTCTCCCTGACATCTTTTCACTACTCACACCTGGCGCTTCGTCCGTTCCCACACTTTCTGAAGAAGTCTCCCTGTTTTTTCCTCATGCTTTTCTCCTTTCGTTCTGCAAAGGATCTTGTACAGCGAAGCCACTCCCTTACGCGTGTACGCATATATGAAAAAAGGCTGCGCTATAACCGTAATTATAGCATAGCCGGATTTTCATTGCCTTGACCTAAATCAATTTTTGATAATTTTTCTGACCCTGCTGAGGCTCTCCGAAGACATATTTAAAAAGGAAGCAATGTCTTTTTTGCTGATCAATTCCTCCAGGCCAGGGTAAAATTCCGTGAACCATTCATAGCGCTGTCTCGCGGTATAGGAGACCAGGGCACGGTCCCTCTCAACAGTAATATACAAGGACACGGAGAGCATGGCCTCATAAATGCGCGCTGCTTCAACGCTGCTCTGCACCAGCCGGTTCAGCTCTTTCAGGGGTATGTACAGCAGTTCTGCATCGTTCACCACTTCTATGGTGCAGATAGAAGTAATCTCCTTATCGAGGCTGTAAATAGAGGTGACCGGCTCCCCGGGACGGTATCCGAAGCAGAAAATTCTTTCACTGCCGTCCGCGCCAAGGCAGTAGCTTTTGACCACTCCCGACACCAGAAACGGGATCTCCGTAAGCCGCTCGTTTTCCCGGATAACGGTGCTCCGTTTCTTTAATCTGCGAATTTCCGAATAGCGGACCGCCTCCGCAAGCAGCTCTGTTTCCTTCAGTCCGATAATATCCCGCCAGAATGCTGTGATTTCCATATTGTGTGCTCCCTTCTGTCTTTTCTGGAATGTCAAATATCCATACATGTTATGTCTGCGGCATCAGCAAAGCCGGCAACTCCTTTATGGCTCCGGCTACCCGACTTGTCGTCTCGCGGGAGCAAGATCCACCGGCTATCTGACTCACCACTTCGCGGAAAAAAATCCCCAGCTATCTGGCTCATCGCTTCGCGGAAATAAAATCCCCAGCTATCTGACTCATCGCTTCGCGGAAATAAAATCCCCAGCTATCTGACTCATCGCTTCGCAGAAATAAAAATCCCCCGGCTCATTTCCGCGCCTATTATACTACATAAACGTGGGAAACGAAATGGGGGGGATTCTTTTTTTTAATGAAAATCCGTCAACGAAGCCGTGCTGTCATATGGCGCATAATCGCATTCTGTTGCAACCGTATCCGTCAGCAAGCCTGCACTGATCATCCAATTACAGTGCCGTGCCCTGTGCCATCATAGCGTCCGCAACCTTCTCGAAGCCCGCGATGTTCGCGCCGGTCACGTAGTTGCCCTCTACGCCGTAGCGGCTGGCCGCGTCGGAGATCTTTTCATAGATCTCGTTCATCATTCTCTGAAGCATCTCGTCTACTTCCTCGAAGCTCCAGCTGCGGCGCATGCTGTTCTGGCACATTTCCAGTGCGGAGGTACCTACGCCGCCTGCGTTGGATGCCTTGCCCGGCAGGAAAAGCGTGCCCTCGGAAAGCAGGTAATCGGTCGCTTCACGAGTGGTCGGCATGTTGGCACCCTCTGCTACCGCAATGCAGCCGTTTGCCTTCAGCGCCTTCGCGTCGTCGAGGTTCAGCTCGTTCTGCGTCGCGCACGGAAGAGCGATGTCGCACTTGATGGTCCAGATGCCCTTGCCCTCGGTGTAAACTGCGGTCGGAACCTCGTCCGCATATTCTTTGATTCTGCCGCGGCGGATCTCCTTGATCTCCTTAACCACATCCAGATTGATGCCGTTTGAGTCATAGATATAGCCGTTGGAATCGCTCAGAGCCACGACCTTCGCGCCGAGCTGCTGTGCCTTCTCTGTCGCATAAATTGCCACGTTGCCGGATCCGGATACCACTACGGTCTTGCCCGCGATCTCAATGTCATGGTCTTTCAGCATTGCGTTCAGAATATAAACCAGGCCATAGCCGGTCGCCTGTGTACGCACCAGAGAACCGCCCCAGGTCAGGCCCTTGCCTGTCAGAACGCCCTCGTACTGGCCGGTCAGTCTCTTGTACTGGCCGTACATATAGCCGATCTCTCTGCCGCCTACACCGATATCGCCGGCCGGGACGTCCTCGTTCGCACCGATATATTTGGAAAGCTCGGTCATGAAGCTCTGGCAGAACGCCATTACCTCGCGGTCCGACTTGCCCTTCGGGTCAAAGTTGGAGCCGCCCTTGCCGCCGCCGATCGGCAGTCCGGTCAGGGAGTTTTTGAAAATCTGCTCAAATCCCAGGAACTTCAGGATGCCCTGGTTGACCGACGGATGGAAACGAAGTCCTCCCTTGTACGGTCCGATCGCGCTGTTGAACTGCACGCGATAGCCTTTGTTGACCTGTACCTTGCCATTGTCGTCCACCCACGGCACCTTGAAGGAAATGATGCGCTCCGGCTCTACCAGACGCTCCAGCAGGCTGACAGAACGGTACTTCTCCTCGTTTGCGTCGATAACAAGCTTCAGAGAATCCAGCACTTCCTTTACCGCCTGGTGAAACTCCGGCTCGCCCGGGTTCTGAGCGACTACCCGGTCATAGATTTCTTCTGTGTAAGACATGATCAATTGCCTCCTCATAAATTGATAGATAAATACCCGCGGCAGACGCCACGGGTATCCAAAATGTTGTGCTCCGTCGCACACATGCGGTCTTATTATACACGCATGTTTTTTGTTTTGCAATTCATTTTCTATATTTTTACTCAGCTTTTTGCACGTTTTGCTTTGTTTTTTGCTGTTTAATTATTCCCCGGAGCGCCGCCTCTGCCCATGGAATCTGAAGTATCCTCTTCCTCTGAGGAGGTATCCTGATAGTCGGAAAGCAGTCCCAGCGTCAGCTCGATGGTCTCTTCCACATAGGTGCCGTTCGACTGGTAGCTTACTACGATGGAAACCGTCTCGCCTCCCGCGTAGTAGGCCAGCAGATTCTTCAAATCCGTCATAGAGCTTACGCTTGTGCTGTCAAACTTCGTGATGATGTAGCCTGCCTGAAGTCCTGCTTCCGCTGCCGGGCTGTCTTCCGCTACTTCTGTGATATAGATCCCTTCCGGAATGCCGTAGACGCTGGACATCTCAGAGGAAACCTCCTGCCCGGTGATGCCGATGTAAGCACTCTCTTCCTCGCTGACGGTCTCCGTCCTAGTCACCTTGTTCATCAGATCCTCAATGATCGATACGACGTCTGAAATCGGAATCGCATAACCCATACCCTCTACACCAGTGTCTGCAGCTTTCGCGGAATTGATGCCAATCACGCGGCCGTTCATGTCAAGCAGCGGACCGCCGCTGTTGCCGGCGTTGATCGCCGCGTCTGTCTGGATCATCTCTGCCGTGTAGGTGTCAAGCTCAATCGTACGGTTCAGCGCACTGACAATACCGGTCGTCACGGACTGTCCATAGCCGAGCGCGTTGCCGATAGCCACCACCTGCTCGCCAAGCTGCAGGCTGTCGGAATCACCGATCTCTGCAATCGCGATCTCAGACATGGTCTCGTCGGAAATATCCTCAAGCTGTACCGCCACTACCGCGATGTCAATCGAAGCATCCGTACCCTTTACCACTGCCTCTGCCGCTTCTTCATTGATAAAGCCTACCGAAAGCTCCGTCGCGTCCTCAACTACATGATAATTCGTCAGAACCAGCAGCTCCGTGTCATTCTCGCCGATGATGATACCGGAGCCGACACTCACGCTTTCATAAGTCATCGTATTGTCATCGTCGGAACCATATCCGTAAAAGTATCCGTAATAGCCGCCATAATAATTTTCAAGCTCTGTCACGGAGGTATTGGTGATTGTCACCACCGACGGAAGTGCTTTCGCCGCTACCTCAGCTACCGTCAGCGTCTCAGAGCTGCTGCTCGAGGAACTCTCCTCCGTCACGCTGTCATCCGACACTGTCGTCAGCAGCGAGGTATTCTCCTCTGTATCTGACTCCGAAGTAAATGTCGTCGCGCTCACCGTATCCTTCGATGCAAATCCGGTCAGCCCCGCGACTGCCCCTACTGTCAAAACTCCTGCCAATGCGATGGAAATAACGTTTTTGTTCTTCATAATAATCCCTCTCTTTGTAATTTGTATTTTGTGATCTTAACAGAAAATTTATAGCCAGTGTGAGGGATGTTCTCGAGATGTTCTTTACTTTTTCCCGGTCTTTCCTGCCTTCCGGCCACCCACACACCTCTTGTTTCATGTTGACGGTAGTATAAAAATTCGGTTTGACCGATTTGTGTTGAATATGTGGTTGTTGTGTGGCAAAATTGTGTCTTTTTTGTGAACGTGCGGAATGATCAATTCTTGTTCAAAACCTTGTTCAAAATCTTGTTTAATCTTGTTCAAAATTCTACTCTGTGAACAAGGTGTCATTTCAGAACCCAACTGCACTTCTGCTGATTCGGCGAATCAGTCACAATGAGCCCGGTCTCACGCATAGATGTAAGAAGATAGTTGATTTTACGATTCTTCTGGGCATCAGACAGAATTTCCGGCAATTTATCCCAAAGCAGCTCCCGAATTTTTGCTTTATTCGCCTTTTGGTAAGTCCGTAAATATTGTATAATCAAGTCTTTATAATACTGATCATCAAAGGCTTTATTGCGAATATATTTTGTTTCTTCATTTGTTACCTTAGATGCCTCAGCCGACGGATAAATCTTCGGATATCTCCCCTCGATCATCTTCTGTTTTCGAAGATAATCCGCTGCTTCCTTTGAAATCTCCCGCCCTTTTTGTACCCGATCCAACAGGAAGACCGTCTCCAGCGGCATTTCCGGATGGTCGAACAAAATATACATATAGGCTTCATTCAGGCTCTTTCCATAGACCGTCACGCCAACCTGCATTTCGGTCGAGAAGTCATAATCCGGCATTGGAAAATACTTATCCCGCTGGATTCGGTACACCTTCTGAATGCCTGACGACTGCGTATCTATCATGTTAAAGTTGACCATGCTCGCCGCCAGCAACTGATTCCGGTAGAAGGGCGGATTATATCCCGGGCGCAGTACCTTTTCTACCTTCTCCGGCAAAAACTCACCTGGATTCGTAATCGTAATCTGTTCATCAAATTCGTTCAGATAAATCCGCCCGCCAAGCTGATAGTTGGAATGCGCGATACAATTGTTCAGCAGCTCACGCAGCATCCATAAATCATATTGCTTCGTCTCCAGGGGAAACAGTGTCATCTGATTGGGCATATACCGATAGGTCAGGTTTCGGATTTTCATCATTATTTTATCTACAACTGAAATAAACGGAATCGTAAAAATCGCGTAATCCCGGTTAGCACCATCTGCTCCATACAAACGCCACATCATCGTCGGCGGAGTAGAAAAAAGATAATCATAATCCGGGTTCCCCAGCAATACCATCGCGGCGTTCGTGACTTTTCCATCGATCATCAGCTTAATTTTTGTTAAAAACTGTTCGTCCGTCATCCTCGATACTTCCTCGGCGATGTGCGGACGATTCATTTTTTCCAGATACTTTGCCCGCGCAAGCTTTATCGCCTCCGGATCCAGGTGTTCCAGACGTGCCCCTTCCAAAACCTGCCTTGACCAATCCATCCGCTCCTGACTTCGTATAATATCAATCTTAATCTGCGAAAGTGAAACAATGCTCTCCCCGGAACGGGCATAATATCGGTTTTTCCATGCCGTCGGCATCCCGGTCGCCGCAGCAGGAATTTTAAACATCAGTACACGACATGTTTTTCCCTGATAAACCGGGGCAATTTCTATGATATCCAGATATGTCGCACCATCAGTCATGTTTTGGGAAATCTCATACTTAAACTTTTCTAAAAGAGAGGTCTCCCCTCGCTTAAAATTTGTTCCGACCGGGTACTTCTCCTGACTCTCACTTACACCAAGAACAAACCAGCCATACTGCTGATGCTTTAGATTCGCCTCATTGCTGATGGCAGAAAAATACTGGCCCGCGCGATCCGTATTATAATTTCCCTTTGCTTCCTTAAATTCCACAATTTCATATTCCCAGCGCTCAATCAAGTCGCCCAGAACCTCATAATACTGCGCTTCCGGAGCTGTTTTATCATACTCGAAATTCATCATGGCACTGTACTCCCTCCCATGTTAAAAAAATTATATTTTCACTCCTGCCATTCTTAATCTGTGTTTATATCCGTGGTTGTTGTGTGGCAAAATTGCGCCTTTTTTGTGAACGTGTGGATGTGCCAGGGTTTAAAACTTCTGTCCAATTTCATCATTATATAAATCAATGTCATCTGGTACCTTAAATTTTTCCTTTTGCAATCCCAAGCCTCTGACCATTTTTCTTTACCGAAGCCGACATTGCATAAGGGATGCCATTCTCCTCAACACTTTTTAGCGTAAACAATCTCAGGACTTCTGTCAGAGAAGTCCCCATGCTGCTATATAATGCTTCCGCTTTCCTGAATACATCCGTATCCATTCTAACCTGTAATATTGATTCCTTCACCATGCTTGAGTTCTACTTCCTGTCCTTCGATAGGTTTTGTACATTATACCCCAACCATTCGCAGGAAATCAACCGTTTGCGTAAATTTCACATTCCAGGACTACTCACACAAAAAAACGCCCCGGTTTGTCTGGGACGTTTTTCTGTGTGGGTAATTATCGTAAGCGCCTTAAGCGTTTTACTATCTTTTTCCCTTTTTTATAAAAGGTTGGCAAGGCAGGAACTGCCTTCTGCAGCTGTTACGGCTCAAGCATAACCTTGATCGCATCGGGTGCTTTCTCGGCGGTCTCGTACGCTTTTTTCCAGTCTTCCAGCTTAAAGCAGTGGGAAATCAGCCCTTCTGTTTTGATCAGGCCCTTTTCGATTCCGCGGATCACAGCCGGATAGACCTTCGCGGAGAGATGGGAGCCGATGATCGTCAGCTCCTTGCCATCACCGATGGTGTTCCAGTCAGCGGTCACGAGATCGGAAAGGACTCCCATCTGTACATAGCGTCCATGATTCTTCAAGGCATTCATTCCCTGACCGACACTCTTCGGGCTTCCGGAAGCCTCAACATAGACATCGCAGCCATAGCCGCCGGTCAGCTTTCTGATTTCTTCGGCAACATCGGTTTTCGCCGGATTCAGGACGATATCCGCGCCGTATTCTTTTGCCATGGCGGCGCGTTCCTCGCGGACTTCAAGCCCGATGACCATTTTCGGAAGAGCCAGGTTTGCGATGTTGCACATGGAAAGCCCGATGGCACCCAGACCGGAAATCACAACCACATCGTCGTGCGCGATGGAGGCACGCTCCAGCGCATGCATGCCGCAGGCGATCGGCTCCACAAGCGCGCACTGCTCTTTTGTGAATGTTTTCGGCAGTTTGTGAGTGAGTGCGGTCTTCGGAAGCTTGACATATTCGGCAAAGCCGCCGTTTCCGTATTTTTTGAAACCAAATACAGCGGAGCGCTGGCACATCCAGTAAACCCCGTTCCTGCAGAATTCACATTCTCCGCAGGGGATGATCTGCTCCGCGCAGAGAAGGTCGCCGATCTCGTAGTCTGAATCCTTGTTTTTCATGTCTACGATTTCACCGTAAAATTCGTGACCAGGAATGCAGGGCGGCTCCATATAGCGGTCTGCCTCAGATGTTCCCCAGACACGGATGCCGCCGTGGTAAGCCTTCAGGTCGCCCGCGCAGATACCACAGCCTTTTACTTTCAGAAGGATTTCCCCATCCTCCAGCTCGGGCATAGGGTATTCCTCATAGCGGTTGTCAAAGGGCGCATAGGTTACGACTGCTTTCATTTTTTTCTGTTCCATCATTGTTCTCCTCTCGTATATGCCGGCAGACTGTATCATAATCCCATGTGCATACTGTACAGATTCTTACGGCTCAGTCTGCTTTCCAGTTCTCACAAATTCTCACATAAAACATGCAATATACTTTCATACGTACCTCGCAGCTTGTGCCAGATACTGTCATAAATAGACAGTTACAAAGCATACACTTATTTATCTCGGGGCGTTCGGAAATACAGGGGATGTATTGCCGTATCAGATTGTCGATAGCTCCTGTTGCAGATTGCTCTGTATTTACCCCTTCAGACCGCTGGTTGCGATTCCTTCCACCAGATATTTCTGCAGGAAGATAAAAATCAGGACAGCCGGCAAAATGGACAACGTCGCCATCGCGAACATTGCTCCGTAGTCTGAGGAAGATCCCGGGTCGCAGAACAGCTTCAGTGCCAGGGAAACCGGATATTTGACGGATTCGCTGACGTAGAGCAGCGCGGAAAGGAAGTCGTCCCATCTCCACATGAAAGAGAAGATTCCGCCGGTGATCAGCGCGGGGGTAAGCAGTGGCAGGATGACCTTCAGGAAAATCTGGAAGTAAGAGCAGCCGTCGATTTTTGCTGCCTCATCCAGCTCTGTAGGAATTCCCTGAATAAAGTTTGACATCAGGTATACGAAAAATCCCTGGATAGCAAAGAAATAGGGGACAATCAGCGGAAGGTAGCTTCCGACCCAGCCGAGCTTCTGGTACCAGAGATACTGCGGAATCATCAGCACCTGTGCCGGCAGCATCATCGACACCAGCATGGCCGCGAAGAGAATGTTTTTTCCCCGGAATTTAAACCGGGCAAAGCCATAGGCTACCAGAGCGGATGAGAAAACCGTTCCGATTGTCGCCACGATGGAGATAAAAAGGGAATTCTTAAAGAAGGTAGCAAAGGTTATGTTTGCGAACCCCTTCCATCCATTGATGTAGTTTTCCAGGGTGAATTTTTCTGGGATCAGGGAACTGGCCGTGGAAAAAATCGTGTTAGTCTCCTTAAAGGAACTCATAATCATCCAGACCAGCGGATAGATCATGACCAGACCAAGCCCGCAGACCAGAATATGATAAATGACCGTGCCTATTTTTCGTTTCGCTTTCATCATACCCCTCCATCATATACCCAGAATTTCCTGGTGGCAAACAGTGCAAGTGTGATCAGTCCGATAAGCAGAAGCATCACCCAGGCAAGAGCGGCACCATATCCGGTATTATAGTATTCAAAGGACTGCTGGTACATATATACCGTGTAAAACAACGTGGAGTTCAGCGGTTTCCCCTGTGTGATGATGTAGGACTGATTGAAAGCCAGGAATCCGTTGATCATCTGCATGACCAGGTTAAAGAAGATGGTCGGCGTCAGCAGCGGAAGTGTGATGCTGAAAAAGCGGCGGATACTGGATGCGCCGTCCACCTCCGATGCCTCATAAAGCGTGGAAGGAATCTGCTTGAGCGCGGACAGGAAGATCAGCATCGAGGATCCAAACTGCCAGACGGCAAGGATGATCAGTACCCAGATTGCCGTATTTTTATCACCAAGCCAGGAAAAATCAGATGGCAGGCCGATGGCGCCCAGGAGCTTATTTATTACGCCATCGATAGCAAACATGCGCTTCCACAGAATGGATACAGCAACGGAGCCACCGATAATAGACGGCAGATAATACAATGCGCGGTAAATTCCGGTGGCCTTTGTCGGTCTCAGAAGAATCATTGCCACCAGGAGGGCAAAGATCAGTCTGAGGGGTACGGATACCAGCGCGTAAAAGAAAGTAACCTTTAATGCCTTGAAGAAGGTCTCATCCTGAAACATCTTTATGTAATTTTTCAGACCCACAAAGGATGGATCTGAAAGGATATTATAGTCGCAGAAGGAATAGTAAAGAGAGATTCCCATAGGCACAATCATGAAAAGTAAGAATCCGACGGTAAACGGCATAGTAAAACAAACACCGGCCGTTTTCTCATTGTTGAGAGGGTTTTTCCATTTCTTTCTCATAATGTGTTCTCCATGTTTCTTGATGAATCGTCATGAACCGTTCGAAAATTTCTGCCGGCAGATCGAGCAGGATGCGGCTTGCCGGGTAATATCCCCCTCGCCGGGGTGGCATCCCACGCTTCGCATGGAATATACCTTGCCCGCCTCTGCGCATCACAAGAGCTGTGGGTGTTTTTTCGCACCCACGCTCCCTGAAATCCACCTGTCTAAAATCGATCTATTTGTTACTCTGCAAGCATTTCATTTCCAGATGTATACAGCTCGGCACCAGCCTCTTCCGCCGTGCATTCGCCGTAGCAGACCTTCTCTACCAGTTCGTTCACCAGATTCAGCACCTCGGAAGAGCCTTCCGGCGACGGCGGGTTGATTGCAGAGCTGCACGGTGATACTACTTCATTGATGTACTCAATGATGCCCTGGTTTACTTCATCCAGCTGATCCGCGATCGCGTCTGACACAACAGCCGAAGCCGGGATGCCGCGCTCTGCAAGAAGCACTTCGTTCGCCTCTACACTATTGGTCCAGTAGTTAATAAACGCTGCCGCTTCATCAGGATTCTCGCTGTCCACCGTTACCGAGAAAAACATCGCCGGTTTCAAATAATTCGCCGCTTCCGCGTCGTCCGCCGGCCAGGTGGTGATGGCGATTTCAACGTCTTCTCCTGCCGCGCTGATCAGCGAAGCCAGAGAGTTTGAATAAGTGAACGCGCACCAGCTCATTGTGCTCGGGCTGGATCCGTATACGAGAGGCATCTGCTCCGGTGTGCCGATCGTGCGCTCTGCGTAGATCGCCGGTTCACACATCCAGCCTTCCGCAATGCCCTGCTCATAGATTTCAAAGAAGCTTACCAGCATTTCTTCCGTCGCGCCAAGTCCCTCATCCTCGTAAAGCACCGCACCCTCGGAACGGATAAAGTATTCAAGGAAGCTGTCGCCATTTCCATAATAAATATCGGTCTTGTAACCGGTCGTTTCGTAGATTTCCTGACAGAGGCTGATAAACTCATCCATCGTCATATAATCATTCACTTCGATTCCATATTCATCCAGAAGTGTTTTATTGTAGGCCAGCGCCGGAGCATTCTCCCCAAGCGGGATCGCGTAAAGACCGCCGTCTACTGTCCCGGAATCCAGCAGGCCTTCATCAATTCCGGATACATCCAGGGTCCCGTCCTCCACGTACGGAGTCAGGTCCACCAGAAGCCCGTTGCTTACGTACTGCTCCAGATACGCATAATCCATCTGAACAACATCCGGAAGCGAATGTCCTGCGGAAGAAGTGGCAAGCTTGTTCCAGTAATCTGCCCATTCGGAAAATTGTCCGTCCAGAGAAATTCCCGTTTCTTCCGAATACATATCCAGAACAGTCTGTGTTCTCTCGTTTCTGGTCTGATTGCCCCACCAGGAAACCGTGAGGGAAACATCGGACGATGCAAAAACGTTTACGCTCAGACCTGCTGTCATAGAAGCCACTGTTGCACAGGCAAGTACTGCTGATAATACGTTACGTTTCATAAATTCATTTCCTCCTTTTTTTGTCTGCATTTGTTTACTTTTTTACTTTAGTTGCCTTTGTTGCTTTTTGCTGCTTTCTGCTTTGCTTCATTTGTTTTCACTATCTGTCACTGACAGCTGTCCGGTTCAAATTACCGTTCCCGCCGAGCAGTTCTGATGGTTGTATTATAAACGCTTTGATTCCATTTTTAAATTGACGAAACCGACCTCGTATTTTAAAAAACCGTGTTCCTGCCCGATCGCGCTTGTAAAGACCCAATTTAGCGTTTATAATCGGAAACAGCACTGACAAATACATGTAAATACGGCTGCAAGCCGCCAGCACATCAAATAACAGGTGTAATAATGAAAAATAAGATCCGAACCTTTGAGATAACATTCCGACAAAAAATGAATAACCTTTCCCTGAGCCGGAAAATCATGCTTCTTGTCCTGATGACGCTGGCGGTAACGACGATCGCGTCCGGGATTGGATTTGAAATGCTGTTTCGCTCAGAAAGCCATATGCTTTACGAATCCCTTGCCGGTTCGTTGTCGGCCAGCGCGGCAACAGTTTCGGAAACTCTGGATAATATCGAATCGATGACGGGAATTCTTCTGGCTGACAGCAATACGCAGGATAATCTCGCGGTCGTGGCAGACTCTGATGATGATTCGGAGCGAAACACCGCCTACAGAGTCCTGTCCTATCTGATTCCGGAATATTACCAGAATTTTAAGCAGTATGGAATCCGCTTTATCAATCTTTACAATTCAAGCTACACCAATTACAGCGATATTGCAAAAAGCAATGATGTCCCGGAAGAAATTCAGCAGGAAGTCATTGAAGCCGCGCACACCAATTCGGGGGCAGCCGTATGGGTTACTTCTTATTGTAATGAGTACGGGCTTTTCCTTGGCAGAGATGTCCGCCGCGCTGAGGGATTGAAGCTTGATGTTCTGGGAACTATTCTGGTATGTGTAGACCTGGATGAGATCATATCCTCAGCCACGAAAAATGTTTATCTGTCCGGTACCGCAGGATTTGTTCTGATCGAAAATGAAGCGGAAATTTATCATTCGGAAACGCTTGATGAACAGGATTATTCCAGGCTCCTGGAAAAAGCGGATCATACATATGGGGTTACCCGCCTCTCCGGTCAGCCTTTCTTCTATGTAAAAGGGACGATATCAGATTATGGCTGGGAATATATCTGCCTTATTTCCAGCGCAGAGCTGCAGAGTGCACAGCAAACCTACCTCCTTCTATCCCTGCTCCCGGTCCTGATCGTAATTCTGGTAACCCTGCTGGTATCTCACACAATCATCCGCTCGATCACGCAGCATTTCCAGACGCTCGTGCAGAAAATGGAGGCATTTGGAAAGGACGACTCTGTCATGCCCACCTGCGAATATGACTATTCTACGCGGACAGACGAGGTGGGAGAGCTTCACCAGCGCTTTGATCAGATGGCCATGCGGATTCAGGAGCTGATTCAACAGAAATACGTGGCCGAGCTTCTTTCTAAGGAGGCGCAGCTGAAAGCTCTGGAAAGCCAGATTAATCCGCATTTTCTTTACAACACACTGGAATCGCTGAACTGGAACGCGAAAGCGATCGGCGCGACTGATATTTCCACCATGGTAGAAGCACTTGGATCATTGCTGCGAGTCACGCTCAGCAACAAGGAGACGACTTCCACTGTTGGCAGAGAGTTGAAAATTGTGGAAGACTATATGACGATTATCCGAATTCGATTCGAAGACCGCATTCTCTATGAAAACCAGATCCCGGAAGAACTGAATTCCGTGGTACTTCCGCAGCTTACTCTGCAGCCGCTGGTAGAAAACGCGGTGAATTACGCGCTGGAGGAAATGAGTGACACCTGTGTCATTCGGATCGCGGGAGCCATCGGCGGGAGCCGGATCCGGATTTGTGTGGTCAACAGTGGTTCTCAGTTTCCTCCTCATCTGCTGGAGGATCTTACGGAAAACCGGATGCAGCCTCACGGATTTGGAATCGGGCTTTTAAATATTCAGAAGCGGCTGCAGCTTCGCTTCGGTTCAGAATATGGTCTTACTATCTACAATCAGGATGAGGATCATGCGGTAGTACAGATTGATATCCCCATAGAAACCCATAGAGAGGAAGAGTGAAAATGATGAAGCTACTGATCGCTGATGATGAACGGATTATCCGACAGACCATCGCAGAGCATATTGACTGGACTTCCATGGGAGTCGAAGTCATCGGAACGGCCTGTGACGGTGTGGAAGCATATGATATGATTCTGGATGAGTATCCGGACATTGTGATGACAGATATTAAAATGCCCGGACTTTCCGGTCTGGAGCTCATCTCCAAAATTAAAAAAGTCAATGAAGATGTGGAATTCATTATCCTCTCCGGATACGCAGAATTTGAATTTGCGCGCGAGGCCATGCAGGCCGGAATCAAGCATTATCTTCTGAAGCCATGCAGTGAAGTGCAGATCATGGATTCCGTGAAATCAGTCATGGAAGATATCGCAAATAAAAGAGCCGCCAGGGCGACAGTCAGGCAGGATGTCAGAAACGCCCAGCTCGATGACATCATGATCCTGAATATCATCAACGAAGGGGTTTCCCGGAACCAGGACGCTTTTTCTGAGGTATACAGCCCGTATCAGAAATTTATTGATTTTCAGAATACTCCCTATGAGCTATGCTGTCTCTTTTATACAGACGAAAGAGTAAAAAAGGATTTTCTCACTGATATTTCCAGATACCGGGAACGCTTTGCGCCAGGTGTACCTTTTTACATTCTCTACGTTTATCAGACGCTGATGGTGTTTTTTCCGTCCTTTCACTATCAGTATCAGGAGCTGGACAGCTATATGAACGGTCTGCAGTCTGGGAATACCGAGGTCTCCCACGTGTATCAAAGAACTTCCTACACAAATCTGACGGAGCTTCTCGACCGGGTGATCTGCAGCATCAGGCGCTACGATACCATTTACTATGCCATGGATGGTGAGTTTGTCTCCGTCTGTAATTACCGAAACCTGATACACTCGGTCGAGACCTGTACGCTGAAGATTTTTCAGGAAGGAAACGATCAGGAGTTTCAGATTCTGTCGGAGCTTCTGGGCCAGGTCTCGGATGCCCCGTTTCTGAAACAGCTCGCCTCGTCAATCGTCATGCTGTTTGCTTCAAAGCTTCCCTCTTTCACGACACTGGACGCGACAGAGCTGCTTCTCACAGTAAATGCCCATTCAGACTGTGATACCATCCGCGCAACACTTCTGAACCAGCTCGGCGAGGCTCTTAAGGAACGGCTAAGCGGAGCACCTGGCGGAACAATCAGTGCCCGCGTGAAGGAATATGTCCAGGAGCACTACTCCGACCCAGACCTTTCACTGAAATGGATTTCAGAAAATGTTCTTTATATGAACGTTGATTACGTGAGCAAACGGTTTTTTAAGGAAACTGGAGAAAAATTTTCCAGATACCTGTCAGCGCTGCGCGTTCAGAAAGCAAAGGAGATGCTCTCCATGAGCAGCTTCGATAAGATCCAGTCCATCGCTGAGAGCGTCGGCTGCGGAAATAATCCGCAGTATTTCAGTCAGCTGTTCAAGAAAGCTACCGGGGTTACCCCGAGTAACTATATAAAATTCATTCAGGGAGGAAAACACGATGACTAATGAAGTATTATTAAGAAAAACGGAAGCTGTTATGGATAAGCTCATCCATCTGGGCGGAGCCGATTATGAAAGCGACAAAAGCATTTCTCTGGAGGAAGCGATCCGGACCGGAAATGTCAACCGCGATTTCGGCATTGAAGAATGGGACTGGCCACAGGGAGTTGGGCTTTTCGGACTGTCGATGCTTCAGGACTATTACGGAGACAAACGTTTTCTGGATTTCTTTGAAAACTGGTATGAAAGCAACCTCAAACGGGGACTGCCGTCCCGCAACATTAATACGACCGCGCCGTATCTGACACTTTTGCAGATTATGGATTATCTGCCGGAAAAGGAAAAATATGAGCAGATGTGCAAAGAGCAGGCAGACTGGCTGATCCGGGAGCTTCCGAAGACAAAAGAAGGCGGATTTCAGCATGTGACCAGCGGAATCGGCAACCGTAATGCGGTCATTTTAAATGAAAGTGAACTCTGGCTGGATACGATTTTCATGGCGGTTCTTTTTCTCTGGAGAATGGGTCTGCGCTATCAGAATGAGACCTGGAAATCAGAGGCAGAATACCAGGTTCTGCTGCACATCAAGTATCTCTACAACAAGACAAACGGCCTGTTCTACCACGGCTTCAGTTTCAACCGGGCTGACAATTTCGGCGGCGTGTTCTGGTGCCGCGGCAATTCCTGGTTCACCCTGGGCATCACTCTTTTCCTGGAAAACCGTGATGAACTCACCGCTTCAACCAGACGCTACATAGAGACCACCTTCCGGACTCATACAGAAGCGCTGCGGGAGCTGCAGGCGCAGGACGGACTATACCACACGATTCTGGACGATCCTGAGTCCTATGAAGAGGCTTCCGGCTCCGCAGCGATCACAGCAGGAATCATCCGGGGAATCCGTCTGGGAATCCTAGACGACAGCTTCAAGAGTATGGCGGATCTGGGAATTCAGGGAATCGCGGACAGCATCGCGGAGGACGGAACCGTATTGAAGGTATCAGCTGGAACCGCCATGGGGATGAATTCTGAGCATTACAAGGGGATCCAGGTCCGCCCAATGGCCTATGGGCAGTCGCTGGCACTGATCGCGCTCTGCGAGGCACTGAGAAGGTGATTATAATACTGCGCAGGAGATTTTGGGGAGCCGGACAGGGGGAATAAACTCCCCCTGTCCGGTTCTCCTGTTCTGTTGATAATGCCCCAGACTCCGATAGTTTTACCTATGTTCAGGCGAATATCCTATAATACCCTCCACCAGCCATTTTTGTTTGAACCCACTCTGTCAATAATTTGGTTTTTCTTTAAATAAGATACATTCTTCTCAATTGTTTTATAGCTAAGTCCTATCATAGTTGTCAGCTGCGGCAAAGTAACATTTGGATTATTTCTCATCTCGTTGATAATCCTCTGCCTAGTCGGATTTAATCGCACAGTCGATTTATCCCCTACTTTATCCCCTACTTTATCCCCTACTTTATCCCCTACCTTATCTCCATCATCCGTCGAAAAGAAAGTAAATGGGATAGTCACCACAATTGAATTTTCCCGAAAGTCAAAAACATCCTGTCCATACACTTTTGTAATCACTGGTACTCCCCGTCCGGAGCGTTCACTGATATGCAGCTGCAAAAAAATATCGGATAGCTTCTGATTTACCGGAATTGATTCGCCCTTAAAAAAGCCTTCTTTCGTCTGCTTCGGCGGAAGTGCTCCTCGGGATAATATCTCAATCCGGTCACTGAATACCGTGATCATAGGCGCGTTTCCGTCTTTCCATAAGTTGTGAACAAACGCATTGACAACAGCCTCATGAAATGCCTCCTGATCAAACAGCATGACTTCTTTGCGCTCCGAAAGCCGGTTTCTTTCATCCGCCTGCGGGACATTCAGTATATCGCCATACTCCAGCACTTTATCAAGCGATACAAGAAGACAATCGTTCCCAAATTCCCTGACGGAATACATCGTTGATGCTTTGTCAAGGCCGTTAAATAACGATACACGAATCGGTATTCGGCTGTTATCAGACAGCAGCTGTGCCATCCGATTATATTTTCCGTCTTTTGTCAGCAAGCCAAGATTTTTTTCAAACGTCTCCGGGTTCAAACTGATTCCTCTTCCCTCATAGTAAAGAAACAGTTTACGGAAGGTCAGTTCCTGGTCATCTGCTTCCATCCCCTCGATTGTCGGAAAGCCATTTCGCAAAATATCAAACAGCCTTGATTCTCGTTCCGGATATTTATTCAGGTTCACCTTACTGGAACCAATGCGGAAATAGCGATTCCCGCCAAATGCTGTCGGCACCAGTTTTGCCGCCGGTATAACCAGAACCACAATCCTTTTCCCATCAATCTGAATCTCATGAAACTCAAATGCAATATCCGGCACAATCTGTCTGGCCAGATAATGCTCCAACGGCTCATTTTTCACTTCCTTATGATAGTCAAAGGTCGTTCCAACGAGCCCATGCTCATTATTCGTAACGCCCCATATCAAATATGCCTCGTCTTTTCCAAGCATAGCAGCAGTATTAGACATAGAAGAAATGTACTCCCCTATCCCCGCAGGTTCATACCAGTTTTCTTTGAATTCAAACCATTCTTCTTCATTTGGATGTGAAATCAACTCGCATACCGTTTTTATCAAATCAATCTGCATCATTTTAATTCGCTCGCTTTCCAGGTCGAAAGGCAATCACAATAAATAATATCTTATACATACTGCTTCAGTATCTGCCACAGCGCGGAGAGCGGCAGGCCGACTACGCTGTTGTAATCCCCCTCAATCCCTTTCACCCAGAGTCCGAATTTTCCCTGGATACCGTAAGCACCGGCCTTGTCCATCGGTTCGCCGCTGTCGAGGTAGCCTTGCGTTTCTGCTTCGGTCATCGGGTAGACATCCACCTTTGTCTCACAGAAGAAGGTGTTCTTTTTAAGTGTTTCCTCGTCTTTTACCAGCACGGTCACGCCAGTAAATACGGAATGGACCCGTCCCTGCAGCTGGCGGAGCATCCGGTGCGCGTCCGCACGGTCTTTCGGCTTTCCGAGGATGCCATTGTCCCAGACGATCGTGTCTGAGCCAATCACGATGCCTTCTGAAATCTGCGTGGCCACGGCCTCTGCTTTGCTTAAGGAGAGTGCTTTGACGACCTCCGCAGGGTAGACAGATGATGCCGCAGGATTGTCTGAAGCGGCTGCCGGATCTGCATGTGGTGCCGCAAAATCTGCGGAGGATACCGCAGCGCCGGCGGCTGATGCCGCAAAGTCTGTTGAGGCTGCCGTCGCGCCAGCAGCGGATGCCGCCTTGAAATATGCGTCCAGTTTCGCAACAACAGTGTCCTCGTCTACCTCTCCCGGAATTACCTCGAATTCCAGTCCTGTCTGTGAAAGCAGCTCCCGCCTGCGCGGGGAGCCTGATGCCAATATGATTCGTCTCATTTCGGTTATTCCTCCAATAGTAGATTGTCAGTAACTGCGAAGGTGCCAAACAGTTACGATTGTTACATGTCTCACCCTGGCCACACATTTTGCCGAAAGCATGAGCGCACTGTGTCCCAGATGCGACTTGTAACGTAAGTTTTTTATAGATGTCAAAAAATGTCTGCCACAATTGCCATTTCCCCCAAAGAATGCTATACTGAAGTCCTGTATGCACCTGCCCTCTCCGCTTCGCTCCGGTCGGTGCCAAACGGGCGTCACTGGCGCCCGGCACCGCCGAAGGCGATTCTTATGCAGGTGCTCCTTATGGGAGGAGACAGTTATGGCTAATTTTTGTATGATTCTGCAATATGACGGTACCCGCTACAATGGCTGGCAGCGGCAGGGCAACACGCCGGACACAATCCAGGAAAAGCTGGAAACGATCCTGGAGCATCTGTATGGGGAGCCGGTCGACCTGAATGGCTCCGGGCGGACGGACGCGGGTGTCCATGCTCTGCACCAGGTCGCGAATTTCCGGATTCCGCGCATGATGAGCCGCTATTCGTGCCGGGAAATCCAGGATTATTTTAATGAATATTTGCCCGCGGATATCCGCATTCTATCCGTACAGAAGGTGGACGAGCGTTTTCACGCGCGGCTGAATGCCGTCGGAAAGCTCTATGAATACCGGATCGACTGCGGAGAAATCGCGCATATTTTCGACCGCCGGTATCTGTACCGTGTCGAGGAGCCGCTGCATGTGCAGCGGATGCGCGAGGCCGCCGGTTATCTGATCGGAACGCATGATTTCCGCAGCTTCTGCGCGAACCGGCAGATGAAGAAGTCGACCGTACGCACGATTTTTGACATCACCTTCGAGGAGGAAGATGGTATCCTCTACATCCGCTATCACGGCGACGGTTTTCTCCAACATATGGTGCGGATCCTCACCGGCACGCTGATTGAAATCGGAATGGGGGATGTGCTGCCTTCTCAGATTCCTTCTATTCTGGATGGCCGGGACCGTTCTCTCGCCGGATTTACCGCGCCGCCGAACGCGCTGTTTCTGGTGGATGTGTTTTATGAGGACAGCCAGGAGCCGGACAACTGACAGATATCAGCCAGCGTCTGTCCGCGCATGCCTCTGTTCACACATGTATCGTCTCATTAAATAAGCGGCGGCTCCGCCTCCTGCAGCAGTACAATCGCCGACCGCCTGAAAGGATTCCGTCATGTTTTCTGTCATAATGACCCAGATTATCAAAATGCTTCTGATCTTATTTGTCGGCATTCTCGTAAGCCGCCTGCACCTGATTGATGATCATGCCAATAAGGCTCTTGCCAACCTGCTTCTGCTGGTGGTGAATCCGATCGTCGCCATCACGGCGCTGCAGACGGACTACAGCCCGGATCTGGTGCGGGGGCTGCTGATCTCTTATGCGCTCGCCATTCTCACCCACCTGGTCATGATCCCGGTGTCCACGCTGCTGATTCGGAAACCCGCAGAAAAGCCAGATGCCGGACAGGTGCTTACTTCTAACAATACTCAGAAAGGCGCTTCCCCTGAAAATACTCGGGAAGGTGTTTCCTCTATTCGGAATGAGTCGGCCGTCCTATCCTGTGAAAAAGCAGAAGATAATTGCGCAGTCGAGCGGTTTGCTGTCATTTATTCCAACTGTGGTTTCATCGGAATTCCTCTGGTGCAGAGCATCCTCGGCAGCGAGGGCGTCCTGTACCTGACCGCCTATATGACCGTCTTTAACATTTTTTCCTGGACACATGGGCTGGGACTGATGACGAAGAATGCGGCCGCCAATGAAAAACGTGCGAATTCCCACATTCATTCTCCTGCGAATGATGCGAAAAATAGTTCCGCGTCCAGCTCACAGGAGAATCCTGACCATGCGTCGAACCCACAGCGGACATCCGCACACGCGGCAGGCAGCTTCTCTGCTTCTGCCCGGACTCTGCTTCACCATCTTTGTACGCCAATGATTCTCGCCAGTACGCTTGGTCTGGTGCTCTTTTTCCTGCAGATCAAGTTTCCGCCCATCCTCTCGGACACACTGGCTTATATCGGAAATATGAACACGCCGCTCGCCATGATCATCGCCGGCGTCTCGGTCTCACAGGTCAACATTCCGGCAATGCTGCGGGATCCCCGCATCTACCTGGTGTCCTTCGGAAAGCTGCTCCTCATGCCGGCGATTGTGTTTGTGATCCTTCTGCTCGTGCATGTGGATTCGACCGTGGCCTATACGATCCTGGTCGCTGCGGCCTGCCCCTGTGCCGCGACAGGCACGGCATTTGCCCTGAAGTATCACAAAAATTATGCCTATTCGTCAGAGCTGTACGCGTTCTCCACGCTCTGCTCCCTGATCACGATTCCGGCCTTTTTGTATGTGGCTGAGCGGCTGCTGTGAATGCCTGCCATTACTGCCGGATATAAATCCCCTGAGACTCGATAAATTCGTCCAGATCCGCGATTGTATCCTCTGCCCAGGTCTCGCTGATTGTATGCCCCGATGCCGAGGCAGCCGCGCCGGAAGCTTCCTTTTCCTCTGTCGCTGCAATCTCCCTGGAAGATTCCTTTTCCTTTGTCGCTGCAGTCACTCCAGAAGCTTCCTTTTCCTCTGTCGAAACGGTGCTTTCCATTCCCTGCTGATTCTTTTTCTGTTCGTCTGCCATTCGAATTTCTCCTTTACAGATCTGCGCTCGCAAAGCAAATGTGTATAATTGTCAGGCTCTCTTATGGAGCTGTAAACGAAAGCCGCGCACTTGAAAAACGGTGCCGTTTTCATTATTAAATATAGGAAGCCATATCGGTCGGGTCTTCTCCGCTGTCGGGAGCCATATCCGCCCTGTTTTTCCAGAAGCCTTCCTGCCCCAGCTCGGTCATGCTCACGCGGCCCTTGAACTGCAGCTCCGGGTTTTTGATGCTGACCCTGGTCCTCGGCGGGACGGAAGATGTGATAAATGCGTTCGAGCCGATGATTGCCCCTGTCCCGATCACGGTCTCTCCGCCCAGGATGGATGCCCCTGAGTAGACTGTCACATCATCGCCCAGTGTCGGATGGCGTTTTTTATTGCGAAGGCTCTGCCCGCCTCTGGTCGAAAGCGCGCCCAGCGTCACGCCCTGATAAATCTTTACACGGTCGCCGATCACGGTCGTCTCGCCGACTACAACACCCGTGCCGTGGTCGATAAAGAAATATTTTCCGATCGTGGCGCCCGGATGGATGTCGATACCGGTCAGATTGTGCGCATACTCTGTCATCATGCGCGGGATGAGCGGAACCTTTCTCTTGTGCAGCTCGTGGGCAATGCGGTTGACCGTGATCGCAAATACGCCCGGATAGGAAAGGATGACTTCGTCCGTATTATATGCGGCCGGGTCGCCGTCATAAGCCGCCTGCACATCCGTCTCCAGGATCGCGCGCAGTGCCGGTATCGTCTTTAAAAAATCGCCGACAATCTGCCCTGCCTGCTCATTTGCCTCCGCCGTATCCTGCGGCGCCGCGCTCTCCGAGTGGAACAGCGCCCTGGCCACCTGTTTTCTGAGGCGGTACTGGACATCCTCCAGAAGCTCCCCCACATGGTAGCTGATCGCGTCGCGGTTCAGATTTTTCATCTCCAGAAATCCGGGGAACAAAAGGCAGCGGATTTCCTCGAGTATGTCGATAATCTCTGCCCGGTTCAGCCGGTTTCCTTTATCAATGCTGCATGTCCCGGGGTATTTCTGGTAGCTCTCCAGAATCTCCCCGACCAGATTATTCATTTCCTGTCGTTCGAAAACAGCGTCCATAATTGATTCCTTCCCCCGCGCTGTATGGGCGCGAAGCGTTTCCTTCGTTTTATTTTTATGCTTCCTCCGGATTTTGCGTGTCCCCGGATCCCTCATCAGATTCCGGCGTGGGTTCCGCCAGATTCTCAGTTTCCGTTACCGGTTCCGTCGTTTTCTCGATCTCCTCCGCAGATCCCACTGGCTCCACGATCTCCTCTACGGTTTCCGCTGGTTCCCCACTCTCCGGCGCGGTTTCGGATTCCGCTGGCTCTCCAATCTCCTCTGAATAACAGGAATCTTCCTGCTCTATATCATCCGCCGCATTTTCCTCGGTCGGTTTTTCGTCCTGCGGTGCTTCCGGCGTGGGTTCCTGCGGCTCGTCTGGCACAGCTTCTGCTTTTGGTGCGTCTTCTGCTTCTGGCGCGGCTTCTGCTCCTGGCGCAGCTTCCGCCTCCTGCGCGGCTTCCGCTTCCTGCGCAGCTTCTGCTTCCTGTGTGACTTCTGTCTCCGGCGCAGCTTCTGCTTCTGGCGCGAATTCTGCTTCCGGCGCAGCTTCTGCTTCCTCCGCTGCCGACTCTTCCTTCTGCTCCCCGGTCAGTGGATCATCCGTAAACGAAATTTTCTCCGGCTCCTCACCCTCGATTGTGATAACCTCCGGCATTTTACAGCCGCAGTTGGAACAGAACCGCTCGGTGATGCCGACCTCCATCCGACAGTTCGGACAGAGAGCCACCCCCTTTGCCATGCGGATATTTCCCCGCAGCTCTTCTATCGTGTCAAATGCCACCTTCAGTGAGTGAAATTCCGCCTCAAAGCCTTCCGGCGGAGTCTCTCTGTTTTCATCATACAGCTTCTTGCCAAGCTCCGTATAAATCGCTTCAATCCGTTTTTTCTCTGCGGAAATCTGTGAGCGGTACTGCCTGACCTCCGTCACCTTCTGCACCTCAGTCATCGTGTCCTTGCCAAGACTTTTTATTCTCGATGTAATATTTTCAAAATCCATATTCATTTTTCCGTTCCTCCATTCTTCCATGACGGGCTGCGCCGAGACTTTTATGGTCTGCGGTTCGCACGGCAGACAGCGCAAAATGCATACGTCAGTTGTCCCTGCCCGGCTCAAAGTTCTCGATTTGCTTCGCGTATCGGAACAGAACGCGTATGAAAAAACAGCCCTTTTCTGTCATAAGGTTTTTGCTAAACCAGTTATAACAGAAAAAGGCTGTTTAGACAAGTGCCAGTTAGCTAAATCCTGAGTTAACTATGTCGGCGAGCTTCGGATTGCACCGTGTTGCTGATTGCAGTGAGCTTCGGATTGCACTGTGCTGCTGCTTGCAGTGAGCTTCGGATTGCACTGTGCTGCTGCTTGCAGTGAGCTTCGGATTTTACTGTGCTTTGGAAAACAGGATCCGGTCGTTGTCCAGCTCTTTGCCGGCGCCTGCGCGGAATTTTTCGAGCAGGCCGTCCACTGTCAGGCCGGCACGCTCTTCCCCGCTGATGTCCAGCACTATGCGCCCGTCGTCCATCATCAGGGTGCGGTTGCCCATGTCAAGGGCAGAGTGCATATTGTGGGTGATCATCAGGCAAGCGAGGTGATTTTCCTCCACGACACGCTTTGTGAGCGCGATGACCTTGTCCGCCGTGGCCGGGTCGAGTGCCGCCGTGTGTTCGTCCAGAAGAAGGATTTTGGGCGGAACAAGGGTGGCCATCAGAAGCGTCAGTGCCTGGCGCTGGCCGCCGGAAAGGAGACCGACCGGCTGTTTCATGCGGTCTTCGAGCCCCATATCAAGCAGGGCAAGCCGTTCACGGAACATTTTCCGCTCGGCGGCAGTAATTCTGGAAAAGACGGCTTTCTTCTTCGCCACACGCAGATAGGCGAGCGCCAGATTTTCCTCGATGGTCATGTGCGGGGCGGTTCCCTTCATCGGATCCTGAAACAGGCGGCCGATGTCGACCGCGCGCTTGTACTCCGGCACATAGGTAATATCGCGGTCGTCCAGGTAAACATGCCCTTCATCCGGGAAGAAGCTTCCGCCGATACAATTGAAAAGGGTCGATTTCCCGGCGCCATTGCTGCCGATGATCGTCGCGAAGTCGCCGTCGTTGACGGTCAGGCTCACGTCGGCAAGAGCCGTTTTTTCATTGACGGTGCCGGGGTTGAAGACTTTTTTCACGTTCGTTATTTTCAGCATGAGCGCTCACCTCCATTTCCCACTGGAGCTGTCGTGACGAAAATCCGCCAGAGTTTTCTCCAGGCGGGAATCCGGCATACTTGCTTCTTCCCATATCCGTTTATCGCAGAGATCTGCATTTCTTCTTTCACGACCGGCTCCCTCCCTTCTCCGGTGCTGAGTTCGCGATCTTCCGCTTCTGGAGCGCGACCCGCTCTTTCAGGTACGGAGCGGCAATGGCGATGGCCACGATAATCGCGGATACCAGCTTCATCGCTTCCGCCGGTACGTGAAGCCGCAGGGCAATCGCGATGACAAAGCGGTAGACGCAGCTGCCGACAAGAACGCCGACGATCCGCCGCGGGATGGAACGTTTTCCAAGCAATGTTTCACCGATGATCAGGCTCGCAAGGGCGATGGTCACCATGCCGGTGCCCATGTTGATATCACAGGATTTCTGGTACTGTCCGATCAGGCAGCCGGAAAGTGCCGTCAGAGATCCGGAGATGCACAGGCCGACTGTTACCGTGAATCCCGGATTGATGCTGGAAGCGCGCACCATGTCTTCATTGTCGCCGGTCGCGCGGATGGAAAGGCCAAGCCGCGTCCCCAGAAACCACCCGAGAATCAGGCAGATAACCAGCACAATGATCGCCGATACGATCAGCTTATACCAGGTGGCCCCGAAGAAATCCTTGCACAGGCTGTAGATGGTATCTTTTTTGAAAATCGAAAGATTCGAGGAAAAACCCATAACGGCCAGATTGACCGTGTAAAGTCCTGTATTTACGATAATTCCGGAAAGAATGGGCTCCACTCCCAGCCGGGTCTGCAGGGAAGCCATGATAAAACCGGAACAGACGCCCGCCGCCATGGCCGCTACCAGCGCCAGGATCGGATGCCCCATGATGGCCACCTGCGCGCCGACGGCGCAGCCCAGAGTAAAGCAGCCGTCCGTAGAAAGATCCGCGATATTTAAGATAGAGTAGCTTAGAAACAGAGCCAGCGCGATCAGCCCGTAGATGATTCCCAGCTCCAGCGCATTCGTCACTACCGAGAGCGTAATAATTGAACTCATGAAAATATTAATTCCTTTCTCTAACAGACCCGAAAACCTTTTCCGTTACCATTGCGTTGTGAACTACCCATTGTCCAAAGCCAATGGGATTGCGGTCGACTTATTTCAACCTTAGCCGCGCGGCAGACGCGTGGTCGAATTGCGAACAGTAACCCTCTTGCAGCTCTATCCTCTAAGAGCAAAATGATATTCAAAAAAACAGACAATTATAATAAGACAGCAGCCCGCCTGGGGATTTTGTGTCTGTCCCAGGCGAGCTTTCTTTTTTCTGTATCAATTCGGCTGCTGTCTGCCATTCCCTGCGCATTCCACACCAGGCGTCCCGCTTCGCTCCTGTCAGAATAAAACAGAAGTACTATTTTCAGCCACCGGCATCACTCCATGCTCTCAGCCGTTACAACCTCTACAATCTGCGTCGCCACTTCTTCAAATCCGCTGTAGTCAATGCCGAGCGCTTCCGCTGTCTCGGTATTCACGGTGACGATACCATTGTCAAACGTGACAACCGCGGTCTCCGCCGGGTCAGCGCCCTGCAGGATCGAAACAGCCAGGTCAGCGGTCTCTGTCCCGAGCAGCTCATAATCTACGCCATAGCCGACGAACGCACCGTTTACCGCGAAGGAATCCGCGCCGGTGTAGTGCGGGATGCCTGCCTCGATCAGCGTCTCATAGATGGAAAGCTCCGCGGACATTACCGTATTGTCGGTCGGAGTGAAGATCGCCTCTACACCGTCCGCGATCAGTGACTCAACTGCCTGCTGAATTTCCGCAGTGCTGGTGCCGGTTGCTTCATAATATTCAATACCTTTCTCATCCAGATATGCCTTTGCGTCCGCAATCGGCTGCTCCGAAGAATCCTCAGACAGGCTGTACAGAAGACCTACCTTGGAAAGATCTGGATTTGCGATAAACATCAGATCGAGGATCGCCTCTGTATTGAGCGCGTCACTGGTTCCCGTAATATTTCCGCCCGGCTCCTCCATCGAGTCAACCAGCTCAGAGCCTACCGGATCAGACACCGCCGCGAACACGATCGGGATATCCTTGCCCGAATCCTCGATCTCTTCCTGCAAAATGCTCACCGGCATCGTGGCGATCGGGATAACGATATCAACGTCATCGTCATTCACCAGCTGAGATGCCTGCTGCATCATCGTGGATGAATCCGCATTGCCGCTGTAAACATAGCCTTCATAGACATAAGTGTCTTCGCCTTCCTCCGAAAGCGCGTCCAGCTCCGCGAGAATCGCGTCCTCAATCTGGTCCAGAGAAGCGTGATCCATAAGCTTCAGAATACCTACCTTGTACTCCTCCGCCATCGCTGTGCCTGACACCGTCATGGCTGCCATTGTTGCCGCAAGTGCGCATACTGCTAATTTCTTTTTCATTTTTTTAGCTCCTTTCATAGTGAAAATTTACATTGTATCTCTACACCGGTACCACGCTGCCCGCGTACGGAAGCACGTACACCGTTTTCCCGGTGAAGTCGATCTTACTAAACAAAACGCTGTTTTTCATTTCACAATCTTAGTATAGGAGGAATCATCAATCGAGTAGGGAGCTTGTCCCCTACTCGTCGCGCCGGCCGCGTATGGCATAAGCCATAAAACTCCCTCGCCGGGTAATGTCCACAATCGGAGATTGTGGACGCGGGCATCCCACGCTTCGCATGGGATATGCCTTACGCGGCCGTGCGCATATAAAAAAACTGCCCTTACTTTACCATAAGGACAGATTTTTCTGCGGTACCACCTTATTTGCCGTCCTGCCTGTCTGTGAACCCTCCTGTCAGTACTTTCACAGAAAACAAAAGACAACCACTCAGCGAAATGCGTACATTTCCAGTCCTTAACGCGGACAAACGTCTCAGCTACTGGCTGCACAATTGCAATATATGGTGTGCAGTGTTCGCCTCGCCCTCCGTGACCCATTTGCAGGCTGCTTACTGTGGGCATCCCAGCACCACCCACTCTCTGTGAGCGCATCTCCTGTTTGACCTTCACTTCATCGGTTTGGCATCTGAAATTGGTGTTTGTTTCTTAATAAACAGCGTATCTAAAGTTACGCAGGTTTCCTTTAGAAATCATTTTGGCACAGAGAGGCAGATTTGTCAAGTCAAAATCAATCCTCCAACGCGCCATATATGACTGCCGCAAGCGCACCGCCGATGAGCGGTCCCACGATGAAAATCCATACCTGGGCGAGCGCGTCTCCGCCGGCGAAAATCGCGGGCATCAGGCTTCTCGCCGGGGTCACGGATGTTCCGGTCAGGGCGATGCCAGGATTAGCCTGACCAATATTCAGAATATATTGAATTTTCTGACAGTAATGCCATTTGCCGGATTCTTCATCTGTCAACCCTTTTTCGACTTTTTTTGACAAATTTCCCTTTTTTATCAGAATCCACAAAACGCACGTTCTTTGAAAAAAACTATGTAAACCAATCCTTTTTCACTCAAAAAATGTGGATAATGTGGATAACTCAGTGTATAAGTCCATTTTCCCACGTTTTTTTATCCACCAGGGTGTGGACAAATTGGGGAAAACACATCTGCCCGGCGTTCTTCTGATATCGACAAAGACCATTTGTTTTGTGCAGGTTTACTTTACGATTTTCCCTTTTTTCGTGTCGCCCGAGCAGATGTTGCTTTTTTATCGTCAGATTTCTTCCGCTGTTTTCTGATATTTTATGGCTTTCATGACAGATCCGTATTCAGATAAGAAACAAACCGGTTCCCCGCCGCCTCAAACAGGGCCAGGCTGTCGTTCGGCCCGTAATAGTAGGTCTCGGTCTCGCCCGGGTTCAGCAGAATCAGGTTCCCATAGTCGTCATAGCCGGTGATGATGACGCTGCCGGTCTCGGTGGCCGCGATGACGGCTTTTCCTTCGCTGACGAAATAGAGCACCTGCTCCAGGGTGCAGCCTGTGAGGTCGACTACATCCTTCTGCAGGGCGGCTTCGAGCTCGTCCACATCCATCGTCCCTGTCTTGACAATATCCGGGATGTTATCCAGGCTGATGCTCGCCTCGTCCTGCTGATTGCCGCGCTCCCAGACATATTCCTTGGCATCGTTGATGACCACGCCCACCATCTCGTCCGCGCGCTGGATGGCTTCCGCGGCGGTCGGCCAGCTGCTGTCCAGGCTTCCGCCCGCATATACGTAGTAGAGCTGTTCTTTGTCCGCATTTGCCGGAATCTCCACGGCGGCCGCTCCGCTGTCGGACGCAAATTTACCCGTCACGACCTGCGGATTCGTATCCGTGATCGTCGTACCGACACGCAGCAGGATCACAGTCTGTTTGACGTCATCGGTCTCGGTAGACAAGCCATACTCCACGCTGTCCTCCGTGTCCGTGCTGACAATGGTATCCGTGGTCGTCTCCACATATTCCCCATCCACCTTCGCCACGCGGGAAAGGGTCAGCATGTTGTTTGACAGCTCAGCCCCGATCACATAAGCACCTGACGGTGTATATTCCTTGATGGTTTCCCCATCCTCTCCGACGATCACGAGCTCATACATCGGGAACACTTCAGAGCCTGCCGCAGAGCTGTCTATGTCAGTGAGAAGTGCCACCCCGTAGATAAGGTTTTCTCCCATGTAACAGACCTGCCGGATGCGCTCCCACGTATCGCATACCACGTCGCGTATCTCGCCGGTCTCCAGATCCATCGTGCGAAGTGTCTGGGAATCATAGCGTTCTCCCTCCACAAGCCAGCTGAAATAGCGGTTCGAATCCGAGCTGGTATAGCAGCCGCTGTTGACGCCGGTAATCACACTCTCGTATTCGCCGGTCGCCAGATCAATCCGGTATACCGTGTTTTCCAGCAAAATGTAGCAGTCTTCCCCATCATCGGTAAGGTAAGCGAGCGCGTCGATGTCCAGCTTCAGGCTGTCATACGCCTCCATCGTGCGTACGAAAAGCAGCTCTTCAGAAGTGGCAGAAGAATTTTCATAATGATAAAACGCGATGCCGTTTTCTCCTTCATGGTCGCCGCGGTTCATATAGCCGGAAACGACATACCAGACGTCTCCTTCCGCCCCCACGTTCAGAATCTTGATATTATGCTGATCATAGAAATCACGGTAATCCATGTCCTCTTCCTGCAAAAATCCAAACACGAGCGAGAGCTTACCGCCATTGATGTCGTAAGTCCAGAGTTCATTTTCCTGCACGAAGGCCACATAATTTTTATCATCGTCAAACAGATACTCCACATCGCCATCCGTGATGCCAAGATTAATGCCCTCAGACTGGAGTACCTCGCTGTCTGTATTAAAAATTTCATCCGTACTCCGCGTAAAATCCAGAAGGTAAACACGCGTGTCCGTATAGCGCAGCCGGTAAAATTCCTTGACACGGTAAAGCGTAGTAACGCCGTCCTCATCCACCGCGGAAATACAGTAATTCAAAACAAAGGAGGCCGTCGTGCCATTGATATCGACCAGGCTCGGCGTCGGCTTGTAGTAGATGGAAGGATTCAAAGAGCCCCACATCAGCTGCGCAACTGTGTCATGGATATCCATGCTCGCGAGCGTCTGGCTGGTGCCGGTCGTATCATCCGGCTCCACCACGACGCCAAGAGAAGACTGATCTGTCTTGTTGACGCATTTCGCGTAAAAGCCGGTCACAAAGTCCAGATAATCATCCAGATGCAGGCCGTCCTCCAGCAGCAATCTCGTATAAAAATAAATATTGCGCGCTCCGGCCAACACCTGGATCTTGAGAATATATTCCTGATTCAGCAGCACCTGATTCTGGATCGTCAGAGTCGCCTCCAGATAGCCTTCATCATCCTCCGTCAGATTGATCACGCTCGTGTTTTCCAGAGATTCGCTGCCGTCCAGCGTCAGCACCTCATAGGAAACGCTCTCGATATTGGTGTTAAATGACTGTATTTTAATATCCAGCTCGTGACTGGAGTCCAGGATGGTCACCGTATCGCGGATATAGTTCACGTCCATCTCATAGGCATAGCCATGCAGGCAGTTATAGCTGACGCCATCATCCTGCATATAGACCAGCGGGAAGGTCGCGTCCGCCATCGTTTCCGAAGTGTTCGGAGTCGCCTGGTTCAGCAGTCTCGCAAACACATAAACTGCTACTATAAACACGATCAGCAGCACCAGAACCCGTATAATCATATTCCGTACTGTCCTAAGTATATTTCCCATAAAAGCATTCTCCCATCATCAGCGCCCAGGACGCGCTTTGCGTCTGTCAGGCATTCGGCTTTTCGTACGGTTTTCAGTATACTATCTCAGAGAGAAAAATGCCATAGGTTTTTTTCTTACTGTAATCTCAAATCATTCCCCCTTCCGCGCAGGCTCTGTAGCGGCATCTCCGTCGGTGCATCTCCTGCAGCAGCATAACCCGGATCAGGTCGCCGCGTGAAACAAGGTCTCCTGTCTGTTCTGACTCGTATGTTTCCCCTCGTACTGCCGTTTCCGCATCCGCTCCCCACGCTATTCCTCGTGCTGCCGTTTCCGCATCCGTTCCCCGCGCTATTCCTCGTGCTGCCGTTTCCGCATCCGCTTCCCGCGCCATGCCTCGCGCGAACCCATCCATACCCGCTCCCCACGCCATGCCTCGCGCGGATCCATCCATACCCGACCCCCGCGCCATCCCCTGCGAAGAAACAGCATCCCTCGCCGCTTCCTCTATCCGTTTCTGAATAGTATAGACGGTCGTATAATCCGGGTATTCATCGAACATAGCACTGCCCTCATATTCCATCCGGTCGCACTCCTCCTCAATCAGTGGAAGCAATTCCTTCGCCGCAGCCGGATACATCCCCTGAAGCATGCGGAAGTCCTTTTCTGCCAGCATCTCGTCGCCTGGATTTAAAAAGTCGAACATACCGCTTCCGTTTTCTGCGCATTTGCCGCAGATGTCTGATTTCCCGGACGGATTATTTTTTCTGCCCTGACATTCAACACCAGTGCCTTTTTGCTTATCCAAAAGTTCAGTTCCAGTCCTCTTTTGAACATCATCGACTATAGGATCGCTCCTCTTCTGGGCATCATCGACTATATACTCGCTCCTCTTCTGGGCATCCAGAGAGTATCTGTCACTGCCCAAAAAGACAGAGCGGTCCTGCCCGGGAACATCCGCAGCCATTGTCTTCTCTCCCTGCATCTTCCTTCTATTAAAATACCCCATACATTCACCTGAAATTTTTTCCATCAATATATCCTATGCCAAAAAGTTCCGGAAGTGCATAGCAGAAGGTTTCCGGGAAATAAGCTCTTATATCGACTTATTTCAATAAATTATCTAATGCGCGGCTTTCATTGTATCATACAGCGGACGCATCTGCTCATAAATCCACGATAAATCTGCCTTGCAGTCTCCACCATAAATCCCAACAGAAACGACATCTTCAAATCCGTAAATCACTGCCAGATCGCTCTTTTCAAATTCGTAGACAAATACGTGCTTCCGTTTCGGGTCGATAATCCAGTATTCGCGCACGCCTGCTATCTTATATTTTGCAAGTTTCAATGTGCGGTCTGCTTGTGTCAATATATAACCAAACATTTCCCGCATCATTCATCAAATACATGAGCGAATTTCCAGGTAATTTTCATTCGGTCTGCAGAATAGACATCTACCCGCTCGATGAATGCCTCCTGTATCTCCGGCGTCAGCTTGTCCAGATTTGAATGCTGCTGAATCAGCTCAGCCACGCTTTCTCTTTCTGCATTTTCCAATCTTCCTTCAGAATTCTCTGTTTCTGCTTCTATGGGCGACAGGAGCTTCCGGTACTCTTCCGCTTTTGCATCACATTCCCTCTTTTGCATCAGGTAGTCATCCCTTGAAAATTTCCCATCCTTGTATTTTTCATACAGCTCCGTCTTTTCTCTTTCGAGACGCTCCAGTTTCTTTTGGTAACGCTTTCGGTCTGATTCTTCCGAAGTCTTCTTTTTCCTCGATTGATCTTTTCTGCAAGCTTCCAGTGCAAGGAATCTCTTGATATGGCTGTTCAGTTCCTGAAGGACCGCATTCTCAAGCGCTGGAGCATCTGCGCGGAAACGGTAACAGGAAGCATTCGGATTTGTGTCACCATACCGGCATAAGTAGTAAGTACCGTTCTTTGACCTGGACATCCGCTTTCCACAATACGCACAATAGAATACATTCGCCCGCCTGCCGGCATATGGTTTTTTATACTTCGGCAGCATATCTTCTACTTTATAGAAGGTTTCTTTCGACACGATTGCCTCATGCGTATTTTCAACTCTGATCCATTCCTGTTTATCGCGGGTTGTCATTTTTCCACGAATGCCATTCTCTTTCGTCCGCAGGGTAACCATATTCCCCGTGTATTTCTCATTGCGAAGAATATGCATTACACTGGTGCTGTTCCACCCCTGTTTTCCTGAATTTATATTTTGCCCGTACCTTCTTTCATTATGCTCAATGGCATACTGTGCAGGTGTCGGAACACCCCGGGCATTTAATAGCCTTGCGATTTTAGTTGCGTTGCAGCCCGACAGACGTAACTCAAATATCTCCCTGACAATTGGGGCTGTCTCAGAATTGACTTCCAATTTACGATGATTTTCTTTTGACTTCCGATAACCATATGGAGCGTATGTACCTCTAAAGCTACCTTCCATTCCTGTCTTTACCCATGAATCACGTGCCTTCTTAGAAAGGTCCCGGCTATAAGAATCGTAAACGAAATTCTTAAAAACCATATCCAGCCCCAGTGTCTGATCGGTGGATAGAGCACTGTCATAACGATCAT
>JAJQEO010000043.1 GCA_021201665.1 Lachnospiraceae bacterium
CGGAAATTCCGGAGAAAAACACTTTCCCAAAACCGTCCGTATATGACGTCGTTTATGATCATGTTACCTTTTTCTATACGGAGGATAACGAGGCTGCGGCGCTGCAATCGGTGTCTTTTACAGCACCGCAGGGAAAAATCACTGCGATTGTCGGCCCGTCCGGCGGCGGGAAAGCACCATTGCCAGCCTGCTTCCCCGTTTTTATGATGTAGAACAGGGCGCGATCCGTATTGGCGGAACAGACATCCGGGATATGAGTATCGGCGATCTGATGGATACAGTCAGCTTTGTGTTCCAGGACAATTTCCTGTTCAGGCAAAGTATTCTGGAGAATATGCGCATTGGACGTCCCGGCGCAACAGAGGAGGAAGTCGTTGCCGCTGCTAAAGCAGCAAGGTGCCACGAATTTATCACGGAGCTGCCGCAGGGGTACCAGACCGTATTCGGCAAAAACCAGGTGAAGCTCTCCGGCGGCCAGATTCAGCGCATTGCCATAGCAAGGGTCATTGTGAAAAATGCGCCTGTTCTGGTACTGGACGAAGCCACTTCCTTCAGTGATCCGGAGAACGAGCATTTCATTCAGCAGGCTCTTTTGGAACTGGTAAAAGGAAAAACGGTGATTATGATTGCGCATCGTCTCTCTACAGTCCGAAACGCAGATCAGATTCTTGTCGTAGATCACGGCAGGATCGTACAATCCGGCGTTCATGATGAATTAGTGTCGAAAGAAGGCCGGTATCAGGATTTGTGGAGCAATTATACGAAAGCCCTGACATGGAAATTCAGCGCAGGAGGGGAGGCATAAGCCATGATGAATCTGAAAGAAATGTTTCAGCTCTCAGACCGGGGAGCGAGTGATCTGAGAAAAGGCATTTTCGCCTGCACACTGACAAACCTTTCCCTGATGCTGTCCGTGGTTGTCACTGTCCAGATTTTTCTGGAAATCTTAAAGCCATTGACCGGCGAAGAAGTTTCCTGGAATAAAATGTGGATGCTGTTCGGAGCCGGTGTTATTGCGATACTTCTCCATTTCTTCTGCTGCAAAAACGATTACCGGAAGACCTATGTGTCTTGCTACACGGCAGCGGAGGACTCCCGCATTCGTATCGCGGAGCTGGTCCGGAAGTTCCCCATGAGCGTGTTCAACGATAAAGACCTGACAGAACTGACCACTAACATGATGGGTGACTGCGCCAGCATTGAACACTCGCTGAGTCATATTGTACCGCCCCTGATGGCCAACGCCATTTCCTGTACGCTGATCTGCATTTGTGTGATGATCTTCGACTGGCGCATGGGTCTGTCCATCTTTTGCACATTGCCTTTGTCATTCCTGATCATCTTCGGGAGCCGAAAGATTCAGGAGCGCGGAAGCCGGAAGCAGACAGAAGCAAAACTGAAAGCCTCCGAGGAAGAACAGGAATATCTGGACGGTATCCGGATCATCAAGTCCTGTCACCTGGACGGCGAGAAATTCTCCCAGCTGAACGATGCCCTGAAGGATCTGAAAAAACAGTCTATTCATATGGAGCTGGGTACAAGCGTATTCATCTCTGTCGCTCAATTTATTTTGCAGGCCGGGATCGGCATCACTGTATATGTGGGCGTCCACCTTCTGACAGGCGGCAGCATCACCATTTTACCGCTGTTGCTTTCTCTGGTGATCGTGTGCCGGATGTATGGTCCGATCCTGACGATCCTCACGCTGCTCCCCATGCTGTTCCACACACTTGTCTCTACCCGGCGTATGCGGGAGCTTGCCGGTATTCCGAGCATGGAAGGCCGCACGGATGTGCCGTTTCCTGATTATACGATCACGTTTGACCATGTGGACTTTGCGTATCACAAAGAACCTGTTCTAAAAGACGTGAATGCCGTGATTCCGGAGGGCAGGATCACCGCGCTGGTCGGCCCATCCGGCAGCGGGAAAAGCACCATGTCCCGGCTGATCGCCCGCTTTTGGGATGTAGAAAGGGGCACAGTCTCTATCGGTGGTGTGGATGTGAAAACCCTTGACCCGGAATATCTCATGGGGATGATGTCCTTTGTGTTCCAGGATGTGACCCTGTTTGGCGACACTGTCTGGAACAACATCAAAATCGGAAATCCGAATGCTACGGACGAACAGGTCCTGGCTGCTGCGGAAGCGGCCTGCTGTGATGAATTTGTCAAAAGATTGCCGGATGGATATCAAACCCTGCTGGGCGAGAACGGTTCCACGCTTTCCGGCGGCGAACGCCAGCGAATTTCCATTGCACGCGCCCTCTTAAAGGACGCTCCTGTTATCCTGCTGGACGAGGCTACCGCATCCCTCGACCCGGAAAATGAGGTGCTGATCCAAAGCGCCATCTCCCGGCTGATACGGGGAAAAACGGTGTTGGTCATCGCCCATCGGCTCCGCACCATTGTGGATGCAGATCAGATTCTGGTGCTGGATAATGGAGAAATTATAGAAGCAGGAACGCATGAGCAGCTGATGGCACTGGATGGTCTGTATCATCGCCTGTATCAAATCCAGACAGAAAGTCTGGAATGGGCTGTTTGAAACCTTTTGTCAGGCGGAGCATTTTTGCCCAAAAGAGTAGAAGAAACGGTTTTGGTATGGTATACTGAGTTAAGTTAGACATGGCTAACTGTCTTGCCGTTAAGGAGGTGATTTTTTGGAGCCATCAGCAATTCTCCCAACGTATATGAGCGAACTGAAAGCCCAGCAGAATATCCGGGTGCTGACTCACAACGAACAGCAGATCGTCTATCAGGTAGACTGTGTGGACGGGACAGGTACGGTAGAAGTCCTTACACTTTTCCCAGGCGTTGTCCTGCAATTTCACAGCTTTCACTGCAAATCCTTTTATCTGCCGGAAAGCAAGGAAGTAGGCAACAGTCTCAAAATCAATTATTGTTCGGAAGGACGCATGGAAGTCCGGATGTCCGACCATCTGTTTTTGTTTATGGAACCGGGAATTTTAAGTATTGATGTGCGGAAAGCACAGGACAGCTTTCAATTTCCCTATGGGCACTATCATGGGATAGAGCTTTTATTCCATTCTTCCACATTAAGCCGGGATGCTCCGGAGCTGTTGAAAATTCTTGGCGTAAACAGCAGACAGGTACAGAATCGTTTTTGTCAGGACGCTCAGAGCTATGTCATTCGGGCGGATGAACAGATAAAACGGCTGTTTGAAGACATGGGAAATGCTCCTCATAAGTGCCGGGTCTCTTATCTGCAAATAAAAGTGGCAGAACTATTGCTTTTGCTCTGCGCATCAGATATGCCGGAGAAAAGCGACGACCGGTCTTTTATGACCATGGGGCAGGTACAAATCGCGAAACAGGTGATGGAGATCATCAGCGCTGATTTGAGCAGACATTATTCTATAGAAAAACTGGCTGCTCCGTTTGGGGTCAGCCCCTCCTCACTGAAAAACTACTTTCAGGGCGTTTACGGAAAAAATATTTCGACCTGGCTGCGGGAAGCCAGAATGTCGGCGGCTTCCACTTCGCTGCGGGAAGGGAATCAGCCGGTGGCTGAGATCGCGGCCAGTGTTGGGTACGAGAACGCCAGCAAGTTCTCTGCGGCGTTTAAGAGCTTTTTGGGGGAGACCCCATTGGAGTACCGGCGTCAGAGCCGGTGCGGAATCTGAATGATCGTAAATATTTGGTTTCCTTACAGTTAATCGGATAGATGGAGTCTTCTCACACTATCCGCTGCGCGGCTCCGGATGGCCAGTGGACATCCGTTCAGCCCTCGCCGGGTGGCATCCCACACTTTGTGTGGGATATTCGCCGACCGGAGCAAAGCGTAGACCCGGGTGTGGCTTTAACCGCAAAATCTCTTTCCCGGCTCTGCGCATCTTTATACAAACTTCGAAGCACTGTCCTGAACAACTGCAAATTATTTATCTGGAGGTACATAAAATGAGTAATAAGACGAATACAAGAAAATCAAAAAGTCTGGTATCTGCGGGCGTATTCATCGCCCTGTACTTTGTTGTGTTTCTGGTCATTGGGTGCTGCTGTATGCCTCTGCCGCCCCTTTATCTTTGTATGTCCAGCCTGATCGCCCTGGTGGCCGCTCCGGTTTATCTGATGCTGCTTAACAAGGCTCCCATGCACGGGCCTGTCTTCATTGCAGCCATGCTGCCCTGCCTGTTCCTGCTGCTCCAGGGAAACATCTGGGTCGTAGCAGTAACCGGTGCTGTGGCAGGTATCCTGGCTGAGATCATCGCCGGTGCAGGGAAATTCCGCAATACTAAGCTGAATGTTTTAAGCTATGTGTTCTTTTCACAGAATCTGCTGGGCGGATTCCTGCCGATCTGGATCATGCGTGACTATTATTTTGCCGATACGCTGGAGCGTGGTATGAGTGCGGATTTCTGCAACACCCTGGAGGCAATGACGCCCATATGGGTGCTGTATCTGATGATCGCCGGAACAGTTGTCTTTGCCCTGATCGGGTGCGTGATCGGCAAAAGAATGTTTAAGAAGCACTTTGAAAAGGCTGGAATGGTATGATGGATACACGGGAAGTAAAATTTGATCTGCGGACAAAGCTGATGCTGCTATTGGTTGTGAATCTCTTTTTACTTCTCAGCCATGCCCTTGTCTTTGAACTGGTTCTGGTATTCGGCTGTCTGCTGCTCATTACCATAGACGGGCTGCCGAAAAGCGCTCTCCATTTTCTGACTGCGTTTTTCATCATGCTTGGAATCGACCAGCTTGCCACGCCTCACATGAATGGGTTTGCCTTTACATTGGTATCCTTCCTTGTGGTATCTCTGCGAAAATTCCTTCCCTGTTTTATCCTGGGGAAATGGATTTTAACAAAAACAGAAGTCAGTGAATTTGTTGCGGTCATGTGGAAGCTGCGCCTTCCGCAGACCGCAATCATTCCGCTGTCCGTGATCTTCCGCTATTTTCCTACGATCAAAGAGGAATGGACATCTATCCGGGCAGCTATGAAGATGCGCGGCATCCATGTTTCTCTGGAACACATCATGGTTCCTCTTTTGATGTCTGCGGTGAATATCAGCGAAGAGCTGTCAGCGGCAGCTCTTTGCAGGGGCCTGGATAATCCCGGCGTTCACTCCAGTCTTGTACAGGTGAAGTTCGGCTATCGCGATATTGCCGTCTGGGTGATAACCGGGGTTCTGGCAATATTAGCACTGATTATGAAAGGGATGGGGATTTTATGATTTCTTTTCAGAATGTGACCTGGTCCTATCAGGAAGACGGCGAAGGTAAAAGCCTGGATTCCATCCATCTGGAAATAAAAGACGGGGAGTGTATCCTGCTCTGCGGAAAAAGCGGATGTGGGAAAACAACGATGACCCGCCTGCTGGGTGGCCTGATCCCCAACTTCTATGAAGGAAGCCTGCACGGTGCTGTATTGCTGGACGGAAGGAATCTTTGCGATCTTCCCATGTATGAGATCTCAAAGCAGGTCGGCAGTGTATTCCAGAATCCCCGGACGCAGTTCTATACCGTCAACACCACCAGTGAAATCGCCTTCGGCTGCGAAAACCTCGGTATGGAACCGGAAATGGAAACGCCCCCTCGCTCCGCTCAGCGGCAGGACGATTCGCCCATGCAAAATCGCTGCGCGATGGGCGAATCTATCGCTGCCCGTGTCAGACAGACGGCCAGGGATCTGGAAATTGAAGCTCTGCTTGACCGAAACATCTTCCATCTGTCGGGAGGCGAAAAGCAGATCATCGCCCTTGCCAGCATTTATGCCATGTCCCCGCAGGTCTATGTACTGGACGAGCCATCCTCCAACCTGGATGTTCAGGCAATTGAAAAACTGCGGAAGATATTGACGCTTCTCAAGCAGCAGGGCAAGACCATCATCATTGCAGAACACCGCACATGGTTTCTTAAAAATCTTGTAGACCGGGCAATCTATATGGAGGATGGAAAAATCATCCGGGAATATACGATGGCGGAATTAGCACAGTTCACGATAGAAGAACAGCTTCAGAGCGGAATTCGGACGGTGGATCTTCTCTCCTATCCGATCACCCCCTGCACGGCCGCTCCTTCCGACCATACGATAAAGCTTCAGGATATTCACTGCTTCTATGGAAAAACGGAGGCACTTTCCATCCCGGAGCTGTCCATCCACTCCGGCCGGATCACCGCAATCATCGGCACCAATGGAGCGGGAAAATCCACGTTTGTTTCCTGTATGTGCGGGCTTTTGAAGAAGGTGAAGGGAACATTCCTGCTGGATGGGAAAAAGCAAACCGCAAAAAAACGTGTGCGGCAAAGCTATCTTGTCATGCAGGAGACGGGCCACCAGCTTTTTTCCGACAGTGTCCGGGAAGAAATTGTACTGGGAAATCGTGACCCATCCGAAAAGAGTCTGCAGGAAATCATGAAGACTCTGGATATTTCAGACCTTGCCGACCGCCATCCCATGACTTTATCCGGCGGGCAGAAGCAGCGGGTGATCATTGCCTCTGCCTGTGTTTGTGGGAAAAAGATTCTGTATTTTGACGAACCTACATCCGGCCTTGATTTCAGCCATATGATGGAAACCTGCCAGCTATTAAAGCAGCTTCAGAAAGAGGATGTCTTTCTGTTTATTATCACCCATGATTATGAATTGATTGCTTCTGTCTGCGACAGTGTGATCCATATCGAAAATGGGCGGGTACAGGAACAATATCTTTTGAATGAAGCTGGAATCGTCAAGCTGCGGGATTTCTTCTCTGGCTGTTATTCGTAAGGGGCAACGCAGACGGTTTTTACACTGTCAATGAGATAACCGACAGGCTAATTTCAAGTCATATTCTGTTATTGCCTAAATGATCGAAGCGGCGCTTAACGTCCAGCTCTGGGCTGTCATTCAAAATTATCAACCAGTTTTTGCAGGATATCAACAGTTTTTTCTATTCCGCAGGCAGAACTGTTCAGGCAAATATCGTAGTTTTCAGCCTTTCCCCAGCTGCCGCCAGTAATATAATTATAATAGTGCTCTCTGCGCAGATTTTCCTTTTTTATAAACGCGGATGCCTGAATTTCATCTTTCTGCAATTCTTCTTTCATGCGTTTCACTCTGTCCTCAAATGGCGCTGTAATAAAGACGCTCACCCTGTTAATTCCAGCTTCTTTCAAAATATAATCCGCACAATTCACGTCCAATACGCAATTCCCTTCAGAAGCCGCTTTCAGGATGACGTCGTTTTTCGCCAGGAATTGCGTCCTGCCGATATCATAGGTCTCACCAATCGCGCCAAATGCATCTTCATTAAGCTGCGCATAAAGCACATCCTTTTGGTCTGCGTCAATCTCGCATATCTTCTGGCAGGCAGCTTTTTCCACTGCTTTCTGATCATAAAAAGAGTAACCCAGCTTCCCGGCCAGCTTTTCTCCGATTTCATGAGCACCGCTTCCACAGGACTTTCCAATACATATAATCATTGTCAATACCTCCATCATTTAATTTTGCGCCGGACGCAAGGCTGCGAAAGCAGCCATTCCTCGTGCGTCCGTGTGCATCCTTATAGTGAATGACAAAAGAATTTTGTCGTTCACTATATTTTTTCAGTTCCGTAAGGGACTATAACAAGCATAAGACATTGTTTCAACGGTCAAATAGCCGTCTTTTGTGTGATTTCGGACAAAGAGGGGCAGATTGTGGGGCAATTTGACAGGAGACATCCCCTTGAGGACTTTTTGTCTATTCAGGACAGTACCTCGCACTCGCTGCGAGGTACGTATGAAAACGTACATCTTACAGGAAAAAGTCCCATCGCGAAGCGATTTTAAATGGACTTTTTCCTTCGCCAGGACGGCATCCCGCACAAGTGCGGGATATGTCCCGTGACTGTGAAGGTACTGAACAGTTACGACGCTTTTACAGTAAATGCAGTCCTTTTGTCGTGTGCCGGATAAGCCCGTCAAAAAGGTACAAAAATCCGGGCAGGACGAAAAACACGACCGTGAGCGACAGCAGGTTTCCGATGCCGAGAAAATTACCAAGCTCAGAAAGGATGCCATGCTCGCTGATCGCCCCCAGCAAAAAGCCTACCACCGCAAGGACAGAGCCCGATGTCAGTACGGATACCGCTACGGATGAGATTGTCTGTATGACAGCATCCTTTTTTCCCATGGATGCGCGGTGTTCCAGATAACGGTCGGTAAACAGGATCGCATAATCGACCGTTGCTCCGAGCTGGATCGAGCTGATGATCAGGTAGGCAATGTAAAATACAGTTGTTCCCGTCAGGTAGGGAATCCCTACGTTGATCCAGATCGCGGCCTCAATGCTGATGACAAGAATAACCGGCAGGGTCAGAGATTTCATGGTAAGCAGCAGCACAAGGAACACAGCGCCGATCGCGACAGCGTTCACTTTTACTGTGTCAGCAGTGATCGTATCCATGAGGTCATAAGAGCTGACACAGGTACCGGCAAGATAATAATCATCCGGATAATACTCATTTACGGTCTCCCGGACGGCTTCGACCAGTGAAAAGGATTCTTCCCCCTCCGTGTCCGCGTCCATCGTCATCACAAAGCGGCTGTAGTTTTCTGAGACAAGCTGGGAAAGCGTATCCGCGTCCAGGTATTCCTCCGGTATCTCGGCGCCAACGGTATCCACATAGGACAGGATGCTTTTGACGCCTGTTATTGCATGAAGAGCGTCAGAAAGCGCACTCTGGCGGGCAGTGTCCCCATTCGGGACCATCACGACCCAGGTATCGCTTTTTCCAAATATTTCCTCGATTTTTGCGGTATCATCTCCGTATTTTGTCCCTTCACCATATATATAAGCAGATCCGTAATAATACGTGTTCCGTCCCGAAGCGCGATAGGCGGGCACGACCAGAATACAGAATACGATCACGAAAGGAATCATCACCCGGTAAACCAGATGGCCGAACGTTTTGAAACGGGGCATCCAGTCTTTGTGGCGTGTTTTTTTCAGGGCGCTGTTGGTCATAAGGATCAGGTTGGGCATGAAAACGAATACCGTGACCAGGCTGATCGCAACGCCTTTCGCAAGGGCGAGTCCCAGGTCAGGACCGATCTGAAACCTCATGAAGATCAGGGCGAGGAAGCCGATTACCGTGGTCAGCCCGCTGGAAAGGATCGACGAAGTCGATTTGCCGAGCGCAGCTACCATCGCTTCTTTTTCATTGTCTGCCTGCAGCTGGCATTCCTCGAAGCGGTGAATGAGAAAAACCGAATAATCCAGAGAGACCGCCAGCTGCAGGATCGCCCCCGCTGCGTTCGTCACAAAGGATATTTCCCCGAAGATCAGATTTGTCCCCGAATTGATCAGTACCGCCACGCCAAGCCCCAGCAGCACGATCACCGGCTCTATCCAGGAATGCGTGGTAAGAAGAAGGACAAGCAGGATAAAAACCACCGCAAAGCTGGCGATCTTCCGTATTTCCGTGGTCGTTCCGGTTGTGGCCTGGGCGGTCGCCACCGCATCCCCGGTCATGCAGTTATCATCCCCGATCACAGCACGTATTTCGTCTACGGCCGTAAGGACGTCCTCCTCCGGGATCGTAATGGTGAACAGCGCAGCGCCATCCTTATAGTAAGTCTCGACCGTATCCGTGTCCATTGTCTCCAGAGGTTCCAGGATATTCACAACATCATCCAGCCAGGTGACCGCCGTCACACCGGCACAGGCTTCCAGAAGCTCTTTATATTCGAGTGCTTTTTCTATCGAAACGTCCTTCACCATGACGCGCGCATTCGGGATTCCCCCGTCAAACTCCTCTTCCATCCGCTCCAGGGAAACCGTGGATGCCGTCGATTCGGGCAGATAGTCCTTCATATCATAGTTTACCCCAACCTGTGTGCTAAGGACAGCGCACAGGAGTGCCATCCCCACAAAAAGCACAATAATCTTTTTGGGGCCTTTTACGATCATACGGTAAAACTTTTCCATGTTTGCCTTTGCTCCTTAGTTTTGTATCTTCCGCTGCAAAACTCTCATGCCCGCTTCGCGGGCGCCGGTTTTTTCAGAACAGAGATTTCACCCTGCCTAAGATAGTCTCAGGCTCAGACTCTGTCTCCTCCTGGGCTTTCCCGGTCCAGGTTTCCGTACCTGCTGCTTCATCTGCATTTTCTTCTGTTGTTTCTTCCGTTGTTTTCTCTGCATCCCCGTCTATCGTGATCGATTCCGTAGTCATCGCAAACTGCACGAGTCCGATTCCAGTGTTCTTTTCCGAGACAAAGGATACCGCTTCATAATCGGTCCCTGCCATCTGGTCGATCAGGTCGTCGATCATCTCATCGACCTGTTCGTCTATATCCTCAGTCTTTTCTACAAATTCTTCCGTGCCTTCCTTTAACTCTGCAATGCCGTCAGAAAATTCCGCTATGCCATCGGTAAGCTCTCCTGTCCCATCAACAAGGGAAACCGTGCCGTTGGCAAGCTCATACGCACCGCCTGCCAGGGAACCGGTGCCGCTGTACAGGCTGACAGCCCCGCTGTAAAGGGAAGACGTCCCTTTGGAAAGTGTCAGCAGGCCGGAAGACAACGCGGAAATCCCGGACTGGAATTCATCCGCTCCGCTAAGCAGCGATTTTGCTCCTTTCTTGAGGCTCTTCGCGCCATCCTCCATCTCACTGAGGCCGCTGTTCAATGACTGTGCTCCCTGATAAAGAGTAAGCGCGCCGTCAGAGAGAGCTTCCGAGCCTTCCAGAAGGCTGCCTGTCCCGCTGGCCAGCGAGGTGCTGCCGGATTCCAGTGTTTCCATCCCCTCCGCCAGTGACGAGCTTCCTTCCGCCAGGGTGGATGCCCCCTCCTCTAAGGAAGAGCTTCCTTCCGATACGCTCTGGCTGCCGCCGGCAAGCTGTGCGGAAGCGGACGAGAGGGCAGCCGCCGCCGTATCTACCTGGCCAATCGCCGTGTCGATCTGTGCGTAGGCACTCTGCACCTGCTCCACACCGTCTGTGTAGCTTCCAAGCCCTTCGTCAAGGCTTGTGTAAGCGGTGACAAGCTGCTCAATCCCATCACCCAGGTCAGAAAGCTGGCTGACAAGCATAGTCTGAATAAGGACAGAGAGCGTTTCCGGAAGTGCCTGGATCTGCTCATCAAAAGAAGCGTAGCTTTCCGAGAGGGCGGAAGCCCCTGTGGAGAGCGTATCCACGCCTGCGGAAGCCGTTTCAATCCCTTCCATAAGGGAGTCCAAAGTGCCTGCATCCGTGTTCAGCAGGGTAACTATCGCTTCCATATTGGAAAGAATCGACTCCACATCATAGCCGGAGGCCAGAGCCTGTACCGCTTCATTGTTTTTAACTGTATTCCAAAGGGTTCTCGCTGTGCTGATGTAGCCGCTCAGCGTACTTGCGGCACTTGTGTTCTGTGTGATTAATTCATCGACACTGTCCGACTGCGATGCCATGGTATCAAGTCCTTCCGCCGCGGACTGTGCTCCCTCAGAGAGACTTTCTACTGCTTCCAGAATCTGCGCAGAAGCCGTCTGCAGCGCGATCATATTTTCCGCGTCCGCGATCTGCTCCTGTATGACATCGGTTCCCACAGTAATCGCAGCCAGGCTGGTCTGGATGGTCTCAAGGGCAGCCAGAACTTCAGCACTTCCGGAGACGAGTGTATCATCCTGTGCTGTCAGCTCTGTCAGGGCACTGCTTAACTGTCCGGCGGCGGTATCCAGCGCAGTCATTGTGCTGCTCAGAGTCGAAAGACCATCGCTTAGGCTCTGGCTCCCGGAGGCAACCTGCGAGGCTCCCTCTGATAATTCCGAAGCACCCTCCTGCAGTGCGGCAATGCCATCATCCAGAGAGGAAGCTCCATCCGCAGCCGAGCGGATGCCAGACTGCAGGGATTTTGCTCCGGAATCCACCTCAGAAGCTCCATCCGCAAGCGCGGAGGCACCGGAAGCAACACTTTCCGCTCCCTCCTCCAGTGCCGCAGCACCTGTATGCGCACTGGAAACCGCGCTCTTTAAAGACGCCACCCCTTCATAAAGCTCCTCTGCACCGCTGATCAGCTCATCCGTTCCATCCGCGAGTGCCTCCGCCCCATCCGAAGCGTCCGATGCTCCGTCCGCGAGCTCCGAAGCACCGCTTACCAGCGATCCGGTCCCGCTTCTCAATGTCACAGCGCCGGCCGCCAGAGAATCGGCTCCGTCTGACAGTTCCGAAGCTCCATCCGCAAGCTCCAGAGTTCCATCCGACAATTCCTCCACACCATCCGCCAGGTCATCCGCGCCCTCATCAAACTCCGCCGCCGCATCCTTTACTTCGTCAAGCTTGTCATACATTTCATCCAGGTCGAGGGAATCCTTATCAATGCTGAACGACATTGGAACCGCTGAAAATGATATCGCGTCCATTTCAAAATCCGTAACATCCGCCGTGATAATAAATTCCGCTTCCTGCCCGGCCATCACGTTATAAATCAGGTCGCGGTCCGATCCGACATTCGATTCCGTGACCCCGTCCGCTTTGATATTGGTACATTTCATCGTGTCCAGCACGACCGTACCCTGCACCAGATAATTATCAAAAAACGCGTCTTCCGAGTCCGGGTTGTCTTCTACAGACAGGGTGATCCTCAGACTGCCGCTCTGTCCGGCCAGTTCTTCGGCGGAAAGCTCTTCCCCATCCAGCTCATAGCGGATCGTAATGATCCATGGAAGCTCCACATCTTCCAGATTACCCTGGTAATAGAATTTCCCGGCCGAAGCGGTAAATGTCACCGCCCCGTCTGCAACGGACAGCTCCTCCTCTGTCGTCAGGTTCCGCACCGAGCTGTAATCCCCGTAATCCGTAACCTCTGTATCCTCCTCAATGTCGAACTCATTTACCACATAAACCCCGGACACGCTTCCATCCGCATACAGTGTCACGTATACATTCTCATCCTTAACAGAAACCTGGGGCGTATTACCCTCCGCCTCATCCTTAACAGCAGCCTGAGCCGCGTCATCCTCTGCCGCCGCCGATGTATTTTCCGTATTCTCTGTGTTTTCCGCAGTCTCTGTTTTTTCTGTGCTCACTGCATCTTCCGTCAGAGTATCCGCCGCGGCCCAGGCTGACCATAGTCCGCAGCCGGCTACTGCTGCGCTCAAAGCCGCTGCGCCCACGCTTTTCGCTTTCCTTTTTATCCCATTTTTATTTGTGTTCATATTGCTCTCCTTTCGTTGCGCCTCTGTTGCCAGGTGCTTCAAACTGCGGTTGTAATTGCGCTTCTCAGCCTTCCGGGTGAAGGGGAACAGCTGTGCCCGTCATCCGGTAGCTGTGCTTCTCCCCATACAAAACCAGGTCCAGGCCCTCGTCATTGATCGTTCCAGTCGCTTTATAATAAAAAGAATTTTTAAGCGTCCGGAAACTCCCCCACAGGGAACAGTCCCCCTTGTTGTCCATAAATCCGCTGACCGTTTCGCAGTTTTCAAACAGGGAAAGTACGCCCGCAATTTTTCCATCATCAAAATTGAGCTTCATCATCCCCCGCCGTTTTCCAATCGGTGTGCTTAATGTAATTTCGTAATCTTTCTCTTTCATGGCATGGCTCCAAACGTGTTTTTTCCAATTCAAAGCAGCAGCCTAAACAGCTGCCGTTCCGAATCGTTCCTGTGCCATTATAGTTGCTGCAAATCTGCACAAACATTACATAAAAAAAAGAAAACGTTCAATGGTCAATCACCCTCCAAATGTGGAAATACGGACAAATCAGGTTGTTTTGATGGTCAAAATTTTTTCAAATACCGGACATCTGACGGTTTTTGACCATAGAAATTTCTGCTTTATCATGTATAATGTGAGGCGAAAAGATTCTCACGGCCTGCAGCAGAGAATCCCATGACGCGGCGGGCAGCTGTGCTGTGAGTAAGAAACGTAAAACGACGAAAGATAATTACTATAAATGAATTCAAACTGGAGCACCTGCAATTAAATTGCCTTCGGCAATGGCAGGTGCGTAGGTGGCAAGGAATCCTCCCGCAAGCGGGCTCCTCCTTACCACAGATTATGAGGATTTGACATGACGCGAAAAGAAGCAACTTCACGAACGAAACAGGCCATGGCTGATTCCCTGAAAAAACTGGCCTGCCAGAAATCTTTTTCCCAGATTACGATCCGGGATATTATCGTGGACTGCAATATCAACCGAAAAACATTTTATTATCATTTTGAAGATATTTATGATCTGCTCAAATGGACACTTGAGCAGGAAGCGATCAGTGTAGTCAAAAATTTCGATCTCCTCGCGGAATATGAGGAAGCCCTGAATTTCGTTCTGGACTATGTAGACGAAAACCGGGACTTCCTGCATAGTGTTTCGCACTCATTAGGCCGCTCAGAACTGAAGCGTTTCTTTTATAATGACTTCATAGATGTGCTGCGCATTTACATTGATGCGGTGGAACAGGCAGAACAGTTGAATGTCTCTGCGGAATTTAAGAATTTCATCAGTGCATTTTTTTCGGAAGCTGTCGCCGGATCTATTTTGAGCAGCATAGACCAGCCGGAAAAACAGGATCGGCAGAGGATTGCCGGATATATCATGATCATCATTGATTCCACAATCCCCGCTACACTGCGGGCTGCTTCACAGGGGCAGGCATGAAAGTACGGAAAGCCATGTGTTTATTAATTTCCAATGTGATTTCTCCTTCATAAAGTTATTGATGTGCATTTTCGTATGCCATCCTGATTTCTTCCGGCATATCCTTTGGTTCCATCGCTTTCAGTCTTTCTTCATTGCCGTCGGCAATCGCCTGCTCATAATACCAGCATTTATACTTAAGAAGCGCAAGAACGCCCTTCATTCTTTCCATTTCCGACTCAACAGATTCTATCTGCTTTTCAAACAGTTCCTTCCGCTGCTGATAGGTCGCGCTCCCTTGTCCGCACCATTCCATAAATTGTTTGATTTCCTTAATCTCCAGACCGGATTTCTTCAGGCATTCTATCACGCGCAGGGTTTCAATTTCTCTGTCTGAGAATTTTCTGATACCGGAAGTGCGCTGTAAATTCGGAAAGAGTCCCTCCTTATCGTAATAGCGGAGCGTTGAAATAGGCAGGTTGAACATCTCCGAAACTTGACCAATCGTATACATAACAGCAATAACCTCCAATTTTTGTAGTGCCTCCACAGGAGGCGCTGCCTGCGCACTCGCCATCGCCGCAGGCGATTTCTCATGGCGAGTGCTTCCAATTATTGTCCCGAGCTTGCCTCGGGACGTAGGCCTGCCCATGGGCTTTAGCCCATTTTAAATGGGCAGGCTCTCCAATTCACAGAAATTTTTCAAATAAGGTATTGACCTAAAGTCAGGTTTAGGTATTACAATCATGTTATCACATGAAGAGCGAAGTGTCAAAGAGATTCTGGCGTTTGTTTTTGCATGTTTTTGGCACTTCCTGTATCAGATTGGAGGCATTGACATATGGCAAAGAAAACATTAGTGGCATATTTTTCGGCAAGCGGAGTGACCGCTGCTCTGGCAAAACGACTTGCGGATGCAATCGGTGCAGACCTGCATGAAATTCAGCCGGAGGTTCCGTACACGAACTCAGACCTGGACTGGACAAATAAAAACAGCCGCAGCAGTGTGGAAATGAATGACAAGTCTTTCCGCCCGCCTGTAGCAAACCGCGTGGAGAATATAAACGATTACGACTCTATCTATGTTGGTTTCCCGATATGGTGGTATGTGGCTCCTACCATCATCAACACGTTTTTGGAGCAGTATGATCTGACCGGAAAAGAGATTATTCCGTTTGCGACGTCAGGCAGCAGCGGAATGGGACGGACAAATGAAGAGCTGAAGGTGTCCTGTAAAGGTGCTGTTTTAAAGGATGGCAGGCGTTTTGCTGCCAATGCCGGTGCAGCTGAATTAAAAGCCTGGGCTGATAAAAATTGATGAAAGGAAGAAAAATATCATGGAATACGTAACATTATCAAATGGAGTGAAAATGCCGATTCTGGGTTACGGAGTTTATCAGGTGACGCAGGAGGAATGTGAGCGCTGTGTGCTGGATGCGCTGAAAGCAGGCTACCGTTCTATTGACACGGCACAGAGCTATTTTAATGAGGCAGAGGTTGGCTCCGCAATTCAAAAATCCGGGGTTCCCCGCGAGGACATTTTCCTCACCACAAAGGTTTGGATCGAAAACTACGGATATGAGGCTGCAAAGGAATCTGTACTTGAATCCATGCGCAAATTACAGACGGATTATCTGGATCTGTGCCTGCTGCACCAGCCATTTTCGGATTACTACGGAGCATGGCGAGCCTTGGAAGAGCTATATGAGCAGGACAAAATCAGAGCAATCGGGGTATCGAATTTTTACCCGGATCGCCTTGTTGATATTGCTTCGTTTGCCCGCATCCGTCCGATGGTAAACCAGGTAGAGACACATCCGCTCAATCAGCAGGTGCTTGCGAAAGAATACATGGATAAGTATGGTGTGCAGATTGAAGCGTGGGCTCCCTTTGGAGAAGGACGCGGAAATATGTTCAACAATCCTACAATCGCGGCTATCGGAGAAAAATATGGCAAGACCGTGGCACAGGTGATTCTGCGCTGGCACATACAGAGAGGAATCGTCGTGATTCCGAAATCTACACATTATGAGAGAATGGCTGAAAACTTCGATGTTTTCGACTTTAGCCTGTCTGATGAGGACATGGCGGCAATGGCGGAGCTTGATAAGAAAGAAAGCTCGTTTTTCTCACATTATGACCCGGCAATGGTAGAGTGGTTTGCGCAAATGGTGGAAGAACGGAGAACGAATCATAAATAATATCTGCAAATCGGATAGGGGAACGCCCTTCTCCCCTATCCGCCTGCGCGAGCCAGGTGCGGCTTTAGCCGCAAAACTCCTTGCCCGGCTCTGTTCATAAAAAACGCCAGATTCTGGAGATTATGAGGCGCTGGACATCCAGTGGATGTCCGTTTAGCGCCGACCGAAGTGGAACGAAGAGCGGTTTTCTTCTCATAATATATTCTAACGATTCTGCGCCCGCTGTTCCCGGCGCTCCTGTTCTTCCTCTTTTTGCTGCATTTCGAAGAATACCTCTACATTGTGCCTTCCGCTCTATTTAACCGCCTCTGCTCTTTCTTTGTTTCCACCACATGACGGATGGCTGCAACCGGATGATGAAAGATCATCCGCGGACCGCTAAAACGCATAACCTGCCGGATTTTCTCCCTCATTTCCGGCTTATAGCAATGTACCGTGCAGTTAGAACAGAAGGTCTTCGTTTCCATAAAAGGGCATTTGTCGCTGCGCATCCGTGCATACTGAGTTAACGCCTCGCAGTCCGGGCAGAGCGTTCCTTTTGTATGATGATTTTTTTTGCAGTAAAGTGCGATCATCTGGGAGACCATCTGTTTCTCCCGCTCTCGTTTTGTCTGTACGTCTTTTTTCACAACTCATTCCTCCCTCGTGTTTCTCTGTCTTATCTATACCAGCCTCCCTGCACGTTGTTAGCGTGGGCTAACCCGTATTTTAACAGATACAGGGGAAGAAATCAATGCGGAATATGAGCTGTTTTGCGTTACTAAATTAAGGTGAATTTGTTTTTCTCAAATCTTATTATTCCATCATCACGCATTTTACAAAGTTCTTTAGACATAGCGCTTCGGTCAACTGAAAGGAAATCGGCAAGCTGTTGACGGTTGAATGGAATTATAAAGGTAGAACTGTTTTGTCGGCTTGATTCCTCAGATAATCATGAAAAATGCGGTTTCATTCGTGATATCAGTCGGACGCGGGACGATTATCAGTGGAATACTGATTTTTTTGCTGCCTGTTCTGGCCGGGGCAGATTCCATCTGGTTTGCAATGCCGATTACGGAATTCGTTGTGGCTGTGTACGTGATCATCAGGATGAAAAGGTGCAATATGGCTTACGACTGAAATAGCTGCGGAACTGGCCGCCGGCAAAACCTGCTGTATGCCATGGTAAATCAGAGAATGTTTTTAATGATTCTATTATTCGTCGATATCATTCTCAATCTCCCGGATGACCCTGGCCGGTACGCCTCCGACCACACAGTTGTCCGACACATCCTTTGTGACAACAGCACCTGCCGCCACAACAACATTATTTCCAATTTTGACGCCGGGCAGGATAGTCACATTTCCCCCGATCCACACGTCATTTCCAATCGTCACAGGCTTCGCGATTCCGAGATGTTTTCTCCGCCCCTCCGGATTCATCGGATGGTTTACTGTGGAGATCAGCGTGTTGGGGCCAATCATAACATAGTCTCCAATTGTCACGAGCGCAATGTCCAGAATCGTCACGTTATAGTTGGCAAGAAAGTTTTCGCCCACAGAAATATGCAACCCATAGTCGCAGTTAAAACCAGGCAGCAGAGCCGGATTTTCTCCCGTGTGTGCAAACAGTTCTTTGATGACAACAGCACGTGCAGCTTCGTCAGTCTGCGGAATTTTCTCCAGTCGTCCGCATACCTCTATGGCGCGCAGCTTCCTGCTGTTCACGCCCTCATCCCAAAAATCATACTCAAGCCCAGCATCCAACTTCTCCAGTTCCGTCATAACATAGTCCTCCTTCGAAGTAATCAGATCATTTTTACAGACCTTAAAGAACTGACAGCCATCGCTGATCACAATCTTCCGGTAAAAAGATAACAAAGTGCTTCTCTTCTGACCTGATATTTTCTCAAGTCCTTGTAAAAAAATTACTTTATGTATTGCAAATCTCCGTTTCCCAACATTCGAAACTTTCCGTCATATATTTCATTGAACACCTGCTGAACAGGCACGCTTTCACGCTGATGCCCGGATATAGACCAGACTTTATATTCCACCTGATTCTTCAAAAATGCAGCCAACCGATCATAATATTCCTTCATCTCAGATTTTTCCTTGCCTGACCTCATCAGCTTATAAAAGACTCCTAATATACTGATGCAATGTACTGGCGTCTCTAAACCTGCTATACTTTGTCTTGCTTTAAAATCATCCGAACAGAATACATACACCCGATTGCCATACATAATCTCCATCATCTGAATTAGAACATATGTCTTTTTCTCTCCCAGCCCCTTTTTATGCGGAACATTATCGTCACACGCCTTTAATGCCGCCAAAAACACCTCTACATCTTCCAGATTCTTCAGCTCATTCAAAGAATCATAGTATTGTTCATAAAAACCGGCATTAAAAGTATCACAACTCGTCTTTAGCAATTCCAGATACGCATTTGTTGCTTCTTTTCCGTATAACCTTCCTAATTCACTTACAATCTCCCAATCCGTATACAGCTTCACTTTTCCGGTTCTGATTTTATCTTCAAGCCAGGGATTCGGATCAGGACTCAGTTCATGTCTGCTCAGTTCTTCCTTTATCATCTCATGGCAGAAAAACTCATACCCTTCAAATTCCATTACAAAGTCTGCCAGTGTATGATTTTTTGAATTTCTCGCCAAATGTGATTTATATAAAAAATCAGTATCCAGCAAGGCATATTTGGGTTCCTTTCCCATCGGCACTACCTCACTGTTTTCTTAAGCTTTCCATAATTTCATTCAATCTGTTTTTATCATCTGCTAACCGTTCTTCACGAACTGCATCCAAACGTTCTACATCATACATCAACTTTGATAAGCTTCCAAATCGAATAAAATCCCTGGGTATCTCCTGCCAACGTGCAGCTTTTCCTGTAAGCTCAATTTGCTTACTGATTTCTTCATCCGTAACCTGTAAAAGCTTCTTTGCGGTCTTAGTTTCAATCTTATCCTCCTCCAAAAGTCGTAATACCGCCGCCTTATAAGGAATTGCAAAAATATCCATTATTTTAAGAACTGTTTGCACTGAAATATCTTTGTAAGATAAATTGTACACATCCGTTTGTTCATCGAGTCGTTCCTTTGGAACTAATAGAATAGCAGCAAAAGCGTTTGCCTCCATATCCTCTATCTCGTTTGCTTCTTCATCTATAATATCAGATGCTAAAATTGATCCGGATTGCAATAATGCAGAATCATATCCCTCAAAATAGCAATAAATATGATACAATTCATGTGCTGCCGCAAATATCTGTTTTGATAACGGCAGTGCAGAATTAACCATAACAAACATGCGTCCCTTACGAATGAATGTGCATGCACACAAATCTGCATCCTTTACAGGATATCTCAGCATATCAAATGGCATGTCATGACGTGCCACATAGTTCTCCAACACATTAAAGATATCATCCTGAATAATATTGTTCTTATTATAAAGTGAATTAAAGCTAATTGCACATTCACTTATTTTTGTGTATTTCTTTCTGTCTTTGATAAAAAGACTATTATCCAAAACCCGGCACATAACCCTAAGCCTCCCATTGTTTCATCATTTCCTCAGCATTTTCACGAGTGCGCGCATAAAAACAAATCAAATTCGCAATCTCATCTGCAATTCCAAGTCCATCCCTTGCTTCCTGAGATTCCACCTTACCCATGAAAGCCTTTACCGCATTAGTTTCTACAATTACTTCCGGTCGTTTCACCAGACTCTCCATAGAGGTTCCAAGAAATTCTGAAATCTTCTGCAGCTCAATTGCATTAATCATTCTTCCACCGGTAAGCATCTTACTTACCACTTGCTTGGACACTCCAAGATAGACCGCAAGATCAATCTGTTTTTTTCCATTTTGTTTCATAATATTCATTATATTGCTGCTAATAATCTCGCTTACATTTACCATTATCGCTACCTCCAACATAATTCAAGGCTTTTTTCTATCTTTTTTATTTTCATTATATCCTCA
>JAJQEO010000106.1:0-18346 GCA_021201665.1 Lachnospiraceae bacterium
TCTCGTCTTGAAGTAGAAGGGGAAAGTACCTCCACTACTAAATCGGGGGCACCATATATACGGCCTTCCCGAAGTTTTGAGCGATCACAGACAATCAGTACATCTGGTTCCACGACAGTCTTGTCATCCCTGTCCAGCTGTACATCCACCGGCGCACCAAATGCCCAGCATCGTCCACTTTTTTTATCTATATAATCTGTAAAGCTTCTCCAGATTCTAAATGCAAAATCCTGATGAATATAGTTTGGCGCCGCCATATCATAAATCACGCCGTCAATCAGCTCCACACGCCGTTCCTCACGCACCGCCAGATAATCTTCCAGTGTGAACCTGCCCTGTATTTTCATCCTTGCATATTCTGCCAGTGCTTCGGATACAGGGTACGGCCTCAGCTCCCTTTCTTCCTCTCGATGCTTTGAAAGAACATATTGCTCCGCCGCCTCTGCTACAAATGATGTTTTCGACTCTTCAAAAGAATACATTTCCGGCATATTCTTCTGGTTTTTAGTTGTTTCTGCCGCGTTTGCTTTATTTTCCTTCATGCTCTCATTCCTCCAATAATCATTTATGCATCAAAACCCGATGCAGGACATATCCATGATCACCACATGAGTGTTCAGCGATATCTCTTATTTCGCCTTGATTTAGTGTCGCCGTCCTTTTATTGTGCAATTGCATTTTTTTGATTTGAAAATACTATATCATATGTAGCTATGAAATGCAAGCTTTTCCTCTTATTGTTTCTGAATTTATATGTGATGTTGTTGTTTTCCTCTGTACAAAAAAATCAATCCACGCTATACTATTTTAATGACACAAAGCATCAATACCCGATGCAGGACATATCATGGAGAGCCGCGCAATTAAAATCGCGCTGAAGCGCGATGGCGCGGCCTATGTCATAAGGTGCCGACGAAGTAGGCGGATTCCTTATGACAGTCCTGCATCAAAACCCGATGCAGGACATATCATCGTTTCTTGTCGTCTGCCAGGAAAGGAAAGACAAAGATGGCGAAATCAAAAGAAGTGAAGACAAACGCCATGCGGATTCTCGACCGCATGAAGATTCCATATACCTTTCAGACTTATGAATGTGAGGAATTTATTGATGGGCAGCATGCCGCGGATCTGCTTGGTCTGCCGCACGAAATCGTGTTTAAGACGCTTGTGACCGAGGACGGGACGCACAATTATTTTGTATTCGCGATCCCGATCGACGCGGAGCTGGATCTGAAAAAAGCAGCAAAAGCGGCAGGATGCAAATCTCTGTCCATGATTCATGTGAAGGATATCCAGAGCGTGACCGGCTATATCCGGGGCGGCTGCACCGCGATCGGCATGAAGAAAAACTACCCGGCCTTTATGGATGCTTCTGCGCTCCGTTTTGAAAAAATAGCTGTCAGCGGCGGGAAAATCGGGCTGCAGCTCACGCTATCGCCGCGCGATTATGAGAAAGCATGCCGGGCCACCTTCTGCGAGCTGATAAGAACGACGCCATAGATCCATGCATACTAAGGATCTGTCTCGAATTTATTTGCCCATCTTGCAACGCCTAACGCACGAATCGCAGGCCATAAAAGCCTCGACGCAGCCCGCTGCGCCTACGTTTTTTATTGTCTGTGCTTCACATGTTATTCGGCACAATCTGAGATATTATTTCGCGCCAGCTCCTGACAATCGCACCGTCAGACCTGCAGAGCTATTACTAAGAGGTCATTGAAATAAGTCGACCGCAATCCCATTGACTTTAGACAATGGGTAGTTCACAATAACTGTCGGGTACTCCTGCGGAGGTCGGAATAACGTAAAGCTGGTCAAGGTGTTACTTGCAGCGCTGCGTTACATATCGCACCCGCGCCACGCACCTGCTTTAGGGTCTTGCGTGCCAGTGGCAGCCAGAATATTTTACAAAAAATGGTTGCTTTCCTCCCGGGATTGTGCTATGTTAGAGCGACATGAGGGAGTAGTTGGCACCCTTTCAATGGCACACTGGCATGGTTATGCATGTGCGGCTTCCCATTTAAATTCTCCAGGTGTTGCAAGTCAACATACTGATTCCTGTGTCGGCTCACAGTACGGGATGTCCCGGCAGCCGCGGATCTTTTTTGCGTCTGCGTTGTGACCGGAAGCTGTACGCGGCCGTTTTCGGAATCTGGCTTGTATGAAATAACGAGACTCATGTATGGTACTTATTTTCGCTGCCATACATGAGTTTTTTGCAGGCAGCTAAATGCAGGGCTGCCTGCTTTTTATGCACAGAGCCGGGCAAGGAATTTTGCGGCTAAAGCCGTACCCGGCTCGCGCGGCATATGTTCCGATTTGCGAAGCAAATCGAGAACTCTGGATAGGGAAGAGGACTCCCCCTGTCCGATTGCACACAGCCCTGCCGCACGCAAAGGAGGCAGATTATGCTATTGTTTTTCCAGATCCTCATCACCATGTTTATCGCCGAAATGGGCGACAAGACACAGCTTCTGATGATTGCCATGACCTCCCGGTACAAGCTTCGGGACATTCTGGTCGGCTCCGCCGCCTCGGTACTGGTGCTCAATGCGATTGCCGTCGGCCTGGGCGCCCTGATCAGCCAGTTCATTCCCACATGGCTGATCAAAATCATCGCCGCCTGTGCCTTTTTCTATTTTGCGTGGACGACGTTGCGCAAGGTAGAGGAAGGGGAAGAAGAAGAAACCGTCAGGGATTCGAAATTTCCGATCCTGGCGGTGTTCGGTACCTTTTTTATCGCGGAGCTTGGCGACAAGACACAGCTGACAGCGATCACCTTTGCCGCAAATGAGGGCGCAGGCAGCGCCATCCTCGTCTGGCTGGCCTGTTCCATCGGCCTCTACGCCGCAGATTTGATCGGGATGATGGTCGGCCATCTGATCGAGAGCAAGATGCCCTCCGGTTTCCTGGATAAGCTCGCGTTCGTGATTTTCACGTTCTTCGGGTTTACCACCATGAAAGATGGTGTCTGTCTTCTGACGGCCGGGTGGATCGCCTGGGCCGTCGCGGGATGTGCAGCTGCAGTGTTCGCGGTGGTCTGTGTCTGTACATGGAGAGCCGCGCAATTGAAATCGCGCTGAATATTTTTCATTCGTGGATCCAGTCCAGGTATTTCCGGATGGTCTGCTCGTACCCGTTCTCGGACGGCTCGTAAAATTTACGGCCTTTGAGCGCGTCCGGCAGGTACTGCTGATGGGAAAAGTGCTTCGGATAATCGTGGGCATACTCATATCCGGCTCCGTGCCCGAGCTTCGCCGCGCCCTTATAATGCGCATCCTGCAGATGGGGCGGGACGGCGGCGGAGGTCTCCTTGACCGCGTTCATCGCGTCAAAGATAGCGTTGGTCGCGGAGTTGCTTTTCGGGGCGCAGGCGACGTACAGAGCTGCCTGCGCCAGGATCAGCTGCGCTTCCGGCATTCCGACGCGCTCTACCGCCTGCGAAGCAGCTACCGCGACCTGCAGAGCCTGCGGATCCGCGTTGCCGACATCCTCGGAGGCGCAGATCATGATCCTCCGGGCGATAAAGGTCACGCTCTCCCCCGCGTACAGCATCCGCGCCAGATAGTAGACAGCCGCATCCGGATCGGAGCCGCGCATGCTTTTGATAAAGGCAGAGATGACATCATAGTGATTGTCTCCTTCCTTGTCATAGCGCACGGCTCTTTTTTGTATACATTCCGAAGCCACATCGAGCGTGATATGTATTTTCCCATCCGCACCGGGTGCCGTTGTCAGTACGCCCAGCTCCACTGCATTGAGCGCCTTCCGCGCGTCGCCGTCCGCCATATCCGCGAGGAACTCCTCCGCGTCAGCGTCGATTTCAGCGTGATAAGCGCCCATCCCGCGCTCCGTATCATAAACCGCTCTTTGGATCAGGGTGCGGATGTCCTCTTTTTCCAGCGGCTTCAGCTCAAAAATCACTGACCGGGAAAGCAGCGCGCCGTTTACCTCAAAATAGGGATTTTCCGTCGTCGCCCCGATCAGGATCAGCGTCCCATCCTCCACAAATGGCAGCAGATAATCCTGCTGGCTCTTGTTAAAACGGTGAATCTCATCTACAAAGAGGATCGTCCGTTTCCCATACATGCCAAGATGCTCTTTCGCGCCTTTGACAACCTCTTCCATATCCTTTTTCCCGGCCACGGTCGCGTTAATCTGTGTAAATTCCGCCTGCGTCGTATTCGCGATTACCTTCGCGATCGTCGTCTTTCCCGTACCCGGAGGGCCGTAAAAAATCAGGGAGCTCAGCTTGTCCGCCTTGATCGCGCGGTACAGCATCTTATCCTTGCCAATGATGTGCTGCTGCCCGACCACCTCGTCCAGCGTGCGCGGGCGAATCCGTGAAGCCAGCGGAGCCTCCTCCTGCATCGTTTTCTGTCTTGCATATTCAAATAAGTCCATTGCTATTTCTCCCAGCCATAAACTCAGAGCTCATTTATGTCAATCCCATTTCATCGCACGCAGTACCAGCTTCTCACTCCAATATCAGCTCATCCACCGTCACAAACTCGTACCCCTGCTCCAGCAGCGCATCCACAATCTGCAGAGCCGCGTCCACAGAGGATTCGTAGCAGTCATGAAGAAGAATGATGTCGTCCGGCTCCACTGCTTCAAGTACCCGCCGCACGACATCACTTGTATTTTTGGTCGTCCAGTCCAGAGGATCCACATCCCACAAAACCGGAAACATTTCAAAGGAACATTCCAGATCTTCGCGCCAGGAGCCAAACGGCGGGCGCACATACTCCGTATCCTTTCCGGTAATTGCCTTCACCAGGGCGCTGGTCTGCTCCACCTGTGCACAGGCTTCTTCCACGCTCAGATCGCTGATTTTTACGTGGTCATAGGTGTGGTTTCCGATCAGATGCCCTTCCTGATCCATGCGCGCGATAATGTCCTCATTCCCCGGTATATTTTTCCCAATCACAAAAAAAGTGGCCCTCACACCGCGCTCCGCCAGGCCGTCGAGCAGATTCACGGTCCAGTCAGGGTGCGGGCCATCGTCGAAGGTCAGCGCCACCCGCATGATCTCATCCGGATCTTTGTCCGCGGCAGCATCGTCTGCCATTTCCCCGCCGGTGGCGGAATTTGTATCGAACTCCGCGGCTGCAGCAGAGGTTTCCTCCGGCATCTCGTCAACAGTACCGTTTTTCATCTGAAGATCATCATCCATCCGTGCAGATCCTTCTGACGTCTCGTCTGAGGTATCAGACTCAGCCAAAAGAGGATTCATCGTCGCGTAATTATCTTCCAGAGCACCAACTGGCAAAATCTTATCGGTCAGCGCGACACTCTCCGCCACAGTCCCGTCAGCGGTCAGCACGACGCTCTCCCCTACGGACACGCCGGCAGGCTCTCCCGGAGGCAGGCTCCTGTAAACCGTAATCAGCAAAACCACCGCCGCCGCGCAGGAAAAGCCTGCCGTCAGAAACCATCCCATTCTTTTTCCGTCACGCACCGCCAGAGGCTCCCTGCTTTTCTTTCCTATTACTATATGACGCATGCGCACGGAAAATACGGCAAACTTTATGGCGCGCACACAGATCGCTCAGCGCAGCAACAGATGTCATACTTCACAATCCGGCTGCGCCAGGGCAGTTCAGGCCAGCCCGGACTATCGTCACACCTCAACTGCCTGTTCGCCGGGCTGCATCGCGACCCGCAGTTCCCGATGCAGCCTGATACAGCCATCCGTCTCCTACTTTTTCAGCAGCACCTTGCGGAAATTCTTCTTGCCGCGCTTCACGACCAGTCCGTCCGCGAATTTTTCTCCCGGGATGACAGCCTTGAAATCCGTGATCTTCTCCCCATCCACGGTCACGCCGCCCTGCTCGATGGCACGGCGACCCTCAGAACGAGTCGGAACCAGCCCAGCTTTGAGAAGCAGCGTGATCAGATCGATGCATCCATTCTCATCGAGATCCGCCTCCGTGATCTCAGCGGTCGGCATATCAGCAGCGTTTCCTCCGCCCGCAAACAGGGCGCGCGCCCCTTCCTGGGCCTTCTTTGCTTCCTCCTCGCCGTGTACCAGAGCCGTCAGCTCGTACGCGAGAATTTCCTTCGCCCGGTTGAGCTGGCTGCCCTCCCATTTATCCATCTCATCAATCTGCTCCAGCGGGAGAAAGGTCAGCATCCGCAGGCATTTGAGTACGTCCGCGTCCGCCACGTTCCTCCAGTACTGGTAAAAATCGAACGGGGAGGTTTTGTTCGGATCCAGCCACACGGCGCCGCTCTGGGTCTTGCCCATCTTTTTTCCTTCGGAATTCAAAAGCAGCGTGATCGTCATCGCATACGCGTCCTTGCTGAGCTTGCGGCGGATCAGCTCCGTGCCTCCGAGCATGTTGCTCCACTGGTCGTCCCCGCCGAACTGCATGTTGCAGCCATAATTCTGGAACAGCATGTAAAAATCGTAGCTCTGCATGATCATGTAATTAAACTCCAGGAAGCTTAAGCCGCGCTCCATCCGCTGCTTATAGCACTCCGCGGCCAGCATCCGGTTCACGGAAAAATGTGCGCCGACCTCGCGCAGAAGCTCCACGTAATTCAGCTTCATCAGCCAGTCCGCGTTGTTGACCATCAGCGCCTTGCCATCGGAAAAGTCAATAAAACGGCTCATCTGCTTCTTAAAACAGTCTCCGTTGTGCTGAATCGTTTCGGGCGTCATCATCAGGCGCATGTCCGTGCGTCCGGATGGGTCGCCAATCATGGCCGTCCCGCCGCCAATCAGCGCGATCGGCTTATTTCCGGCCATCTGCAGGCGCTTCATCAGACACAGCGCCATGAAATGTCCGACATGAAGGCTGTCCGCCGTCGGGTCAAACCCAATGTAAAACGTTGCCTTTCCATTGTTCACCAGATCGCGGATCTTATCCTCATCCGTCACCTGCGCGATCAGACCTCTCGCCACCAGTTCCTCATAAATCTGCATTTGTTTCATCCTCCTCTTTCCAGGTCCTTTACGACCATATTATCAGTGCCTTTTCTCTGACAGAGCGGATACCGCAAAACACCCTCGCCGGGTTATGCCCCCAATCTTCGATTGTGGGGCGTGGTATGTCCACAATCTCTGATTGTAGATGTGGGCATCCCGCGCTTCGCATGGGATATGCCCTCGTCCGGCCGGGTACGGCTTTAGCCGTAAACTTCTCTGCGCGACCGTATGCATAAAAAAGCTCCCGCCCCCTCATCAGTTGATATAAGGACGAGAGCCATAAGCTCCGTGTTACCACCTTATTTCGCCGACAGCTCACACTGCCTGCCTCACCAGGTACGAAATCTACGCCGCTCTGGCTGTCAAGCTGTCAGCCATCTTTGATTTTTGGAAAACCGCCAGATTACTTGCTTTTTTATAAAATCCGTTCTACAAAGCCGCCGTTTTCTCTCATACCCTGACACTGGATAACGGATGTCACTCCGCCGCAGCCTACTTAAAATCCGCCGGTAATGCAATGTCCTGCAAATCATGAGCCTCCACTGATCATACAGCGCTGCATCTTCCTGCAAACCATGGCTTTCGTTTGGTGCGAAGCTCCGGGATGTATTCAAAAACAGCATCCGCGCGCACCTCTCATCATCGGGTACCTCAGCCGCTTTACTCAAAATGAAACTGCCATGCCACATGTAGGCCGCTTCATCCTCGTTTCAGCATAAAATTTCATACCCTTCCGGTAACTTTCTGTGCTTTCCGCTGTTCTCTACTTGTTCCCTTCCACGCTTTGTGGATCAGTATAGCCTTTTCGGGCGGATTTGTCAACAAGTTTATGTCATGCTGCTTCCGCAATTGTCAATGCCGCAATTGTCAATATCAATTGTCTACACTTTGTCAACTACTTTGCCGCGCGTTTATGTTCCCTGTTTTCACACAATCCTTACTCATCAATATACCTTTTAAGCTCCTCAACTAATTGATATACCATCGTGCCGGGGTCAAACTCTGACGGCCTGCAATTCTGAACATTGAACCCTGTCATCCTTCGTTTTGCATGCTTTATTGCCGTAGCCACACCATCAAAAGTATCCACAAGTTCATAAATATTCTCATAATTTTTATGGTAATGTCCATCGCCCAACTGATACTGTTCAAATATTGCATCCAGCTTTTTATTCCATTCATCTCTGTGTAACGCTGAATCACTATAGAAAAAATGTAAATACAGCCAATACTCAAAAGACTGATTACTCCATGCCACCCTATAACCTTTTCTGATTCCATCCTGTATTGCCTGATCGAAATCCTCAAAATCATCTTTATCAAATACAATCCACACATTTTGATAAAGTATTTTTGCCGCTTTTACTATCTCGTCCGCGATCTCTATCAGTTTTCCAGTCGAACTTCCTTCCCCAAAAATGTCTATGACAGGAACTTCAACCACGTCTATGCGGCCTCCAATATTTCTTTTAATCTGATTCTCTATCCCTCTGAAATATAAAGGTTCCGTGCACTTTCCTTCTGTGACAATCAAATAAGAATTCGCCTTCGGTTTTTATATTCGTACTGACGCCGTCTTCTGTCTGCCCGCCTTTTCTTAAACAAATCATCGCTCCCCATTTATTCACCTTCCTTCAAAGAAAACTCTTTCAACAAGGGAATGCCGCCATAAACACCGGCCAGATAATCTTTTTCAAAAGATGCATCCGACCTTATCCTGAAATCGGACAATGCAGACAATTCGGAATAGCCGTATTCATCCTTTTGAACAAACCATATCTGATCCCTTCTAAAGAATCGTTTATCCATCAATGTAGTATCATGGGTCGTATAAATCAACTGGGCTCTGGAATCTTCCTCATAAAACAGATTAATAATAAATTTTAAAAGTAAAGGATGTAGTTTGACGTTTAATTCGTCTACAAAAAGAGAGGCATCGTTCAAAATAGCCATACGAACATAAATGAACAACATGATACTTTTCAGAGTACCTTCAGATTCAGCATACAGATTCAGTGGGTAATCCTCTCCATTTTTCCCTCTGTGAAAGGCGGTAAAACGGATGTCTTTTTCACTTTCATCATATTTAATTGTCCGTATTCCCGAGTCAATCGCATTTAGAAAATCAAGCAGTTTCTCTTTTTCATGATCTATCACGCTCGGAAGAAATAGTTTTAATTCCCGTCTGTCTTCCCAGAAATCTGTGGGGACAACAAAAATATCCATAATGCCGGAATAAGCATCTTTAAAAACAGTTGTTTTCAGTTTCAGCTTATTAAAAAAGGAGAGCACCAGAGTTTCCACCGGTAGCTGGGCACTATATACTTCACATTCCTTTCTTATCGTAGCACCAAATTTCACTTCTGCAGCCTTTCTCTCAAAAAGCGTTATTTTTCGATTTGTCGTCAGACTCTTTCTATAAAGCCATTCCTCGGCAATATATGCTGCATTGTATGAAAATCCATATTGGTACTCAAAATTACCAAGAATCATGATAATTTCAAATTCCGAATTATCTTTATTATCATTCTCAAACGCAAAGGGAACATAATATTTATCTATGGCAATGCGGTCACCTGTTTCTACATTGTTTAACGATTCCCTGACAATTTGCTGAAAATAGGTCAGAGCAAAATATATATTTGATTTTCCGCTCGCATTTGCCCCATAAACAGCTGCTGTCTTAAGATATTTTTCTTTTAAACCAATGTCAATCAGATTACTTCCATGTTCTTTGTAAGCATTAATTGCCGTCATATCCAATATTGTTTCGTCTCTGAAAGACAACACATTTTTCAACATAAATTGTACCAGCATTTTACAGCACCTCCTCGCTAATATAATATACCTGTATTCCGTTATTATGTCAATAATTTTGTGAAAAATTCGTTATTTTTCGTCTGGAAATTCCAATTTTGAACCAGTTCCTCATTTATCCCCATTTCGCAGGAGAACATGTACCCCCTCCTGTGTGCATCTTCCAAGGTGCAGTTCTTGTATATTCCCGGTTTCGCCAGTCTGCGGCTCCTGATATCAGACACCAGTGATAAAGAATAAAGTCTTTTCGCAATGAAAATACTTTGCCGCCATCGCTATGCCAAATTCCGGTTGACCGGTCCATTCTCAGGTTATATAATTGTAGCCGCGCAGCAGAAAATGAACATTCATCAAACCACCAGCTCAAGGGTGCAGGAATTCATGCAGAAATTGATACTCCATAAGCAGCAAATAACTCAAATGCAGAAGAAAAACAAGATTTCAGACACCGACAGTTCTGGCAATCCGTCGGTCAGCGGAATCAATGGCCCCTGCCTGTCAGCGCTGTCCTTCGTGTTTATTGTCGCGCTGCTGCCCCGGTTATTTCTCAGTATGCAGATGTTTCCCGTGCGTACCATATCCGATGAAACCGCAACGATATCTACCGGCGCGTTTTTTGCCGGTCTGGACTGGTCTGGGGTGATTTCAAGGGCAGGTTATTACGGCGGCGGCTTTTCTGTTTTACTGGCTCCGATCTTCCGGCTGACTGATGATCCGGTCATCATCTATCGGGCTGCTTTAATTCTTGCTTCTGTCATTCAGAGTCTGGCCGCGCCCATCAGTTACCACCTGATGAAGAAATATTTTTCTGTAAAAAATAAAGCATTTCTTCTGGTTGCCTCGGCGGCCTGCTCTTTCATGGTCGTGACAAGAAGTAATATTACTTACAATGAGCATATGCTGATTCTGATCTCCTGGCTGACGGCATGGTTATTATGCATTCTTTACAACAGTAGAAATGCCAGGTTCAGATTCTTTTACACGCTGCTTCTTGCCGCAGTGCTTTCTTATGCTTTAACCGTGCACATCCGCGCAACAGTGTTATGGATCGCCATCACGCTCCTCGTGCTGTGCTATTATATTTGTACACGAAAATGGCTGATTTCAAAAGCAGCCCTTATACCAGCAGGAATTGCCGGATATTTTCTGAGCAGTCAGTTTATCAGTTTCATCCAGAATCATATCTGGCTTTTAAACCAGGGTGAAACCATACGGAATTCATCCATCAACGTTTCCACCAACGCGGATCTGACGGATCCTCTTGTATGGAAAGCATGGCTGAATATTATTTTCGGCCAGATTTATACCATCGGTATTTATTCCGGAACCATACTTTTCGCGGCAATCGTACTATTTGTTCCCCTGATTTTTGCTTTCTTTAAGCACAATAGCAGCCGCACATCTGCGCAGGAAAACGAGCTCTATTTTATTCTTTCCATCACCTTTATGTTATGTATTGCGGCAACCATAGCCGGGCAGTCCGTTTCCTGGCTGTCCTCGGCCGTATCCGCGATGAAAGGGGAATCCACCTATGGCGTCAAGGCTTTTACTTACATCCGCTATTTCGGCCCTTACTGCGGCCCGGTGTTTATGATTACTCTGGTTTATATCCAGTCTCACTATCAGAAGCTGAAATCAATTGTATTTAAGACCGTTCTTCTATTTACATTATTGCAGACCTATTGGGTCGTTTCGATTGTGCCTTATCTGGAAAATACCACGTCCGCAGACGAGATCTTTGTCGGATTTATAGGTGCCACAATAAACGGCAATAAGGATATTTATTTGTATTTAAAACCACTCTGCATTTTGTTTCTTCTGCTTTTTATTGTAAGCACTTTATTCTATAAAAAGCAGAAAAACGCGGCAGTTTTTTTCGTAAGCATTTTTCTCTTGTGGGAATACGGATCGCAGAGCGTCTCCTACGACATTAATAATTCTCAGAAGAACTGGAATAAAGTGTCCTCCAGCTACACATTCTTTAAGCAAATGCAGGAGCTGACAGGTCTGCCGGATGAAATCTATGTGGTCGACACCTCGTCCGCCACAGATCACAACACCTATTATCTGTTTCAGCTTTGTCTGAACCGGTATACCATCATTCCGGATTATCCGGAGGAAGACTGCGCGGAGGCGATTGTGTTTGCCAACAGCGCCGCCTGTACCGAATTACTGGAGAGTGGATATGTGATGTACCAGCTCGATGATAATGAATGGGTTTATGTGTATGGCGAGGGACTCATTGAGGTGGCCGAGGGTGTGTGATTTTTGCAAATTTGGAGTTAACAAACTTCTTCTATGAGGTTATACTGTCTTTTGGCAAAGCAATCAGATTGCAGAGCCGCCTGAAACGCTGGGCAAATAAGAAACCGTAAAACAACCCGGGACAAAGTCCCGGGCTTTTGTGGTCTTTTTAGACTGACGCTAACAAAATAGTTCTGTAATCCAACCCTTACTTTAAGAAATTCAGATCCATCATATACCCTTTATATTTCACACAAAAGAAACTTCCACACAGACGGCTTCTCAGCTGCCGACAACAGCTGTTTTATGTTTTTCGAGAACTGACCTGATAATCTCAACCGTCTCCCCAGTCACTCTGGAAATCATCTCTGATGACAATCCCTCCAGATCCATATTCACAATCAGACGTTCCTTCTCCTCTTGCCTCTCCTCTTGCTTCTCCCAGTTCCAAAATACCCTGACCTAAATTACACATACTATCCAGCTCCTCTCTGAATTCTGACCCGGCGGCGATGTGATACTCGCTTTCCAAAATATCAATCCGCTCATTTGGTTTCACATCTACCGAAAATAATGTGCCAAGCAGGCGATGCAGCCTGTACTTTCTGCCCCTTTTCGGAAGATCATTTGGCACTCCAAGCAATACAATATTTAAAAGATCCAGTTTTCCCTTCCATATATGATCAGAAAGAATGGAATCATTTGTCAAATGTACATAATTCCAGATGCACTCTTCCATATTCATGCAGATCCAGATGCTGTACACTCTCTTTAAATCGTCATACTTCTTTCCTTTAAAATCCCGCTCTTTCTGCGAAGATATCAGCCTGCTCACATAAAAGATCGCCCGGTTCAGGATGTCGTAACCAGATGGTTCATCCTTCTGCGCTTCGACATTAATAATGATCCGCGAAAGGCCATCTCTCGTGCGGACATAAAACAGGATATCAAAAACGGCAAGTCCTTCCTGTTTCTCCGACTGTACCGTATTCAATCCGGTAATCTTATCACCGCCTGTCGTAACCTGTGCCCGGTTCGTCAGGCCCGGTTCGGTCGGAACGACCCCCGCATAGATTTCATCCTCAATACACTCTTCGACCTCATCCGGCGACATCTCCTGAAAATCATCTACCGTCGATCTCAGAATATGTGCCAGAATGCTTTTCCTCGCCAGCAAATCTTTCGCGCAGGTGTCATACTGCGTCTCATCGTCAGCCAAAATCAACGTGTTCTTCAAATCTGCTTCCATTAGCTGCCCTCCCTGGTATTTATTCGGGCAAGGCAAGCCTTTCATTCCCGCTTAAAGGATAGCACAAAGCAGTCTCATCCGCAAGCGAAGTTTCCGTTTCACCCGCCATGTTTTCACCTGCCGCGTTTCCTCCCGCCACAGCAACTATTATGGAAAAAACCCTGCGTCATACTCAGAGCTTTTCCCGGTATGCTTTACCCATTTAGCAGAGATTGTACTGTTTCATGTGAATATTGGCAATAGAATGACACAAAATGAAACATTTTGGAAGAGAATCAAAATATTTGCATTGTCTAATATTGTTTTTTGACACAGGAGCGTGCAGTCCATGTCCTATCTAAAAGTGCAAGCGCACCTTCAGACGCTCAAAACATCCCGGGGCTCATTTACGACGATTCGTTTCAGAAAGCTGACAGGGAATAAAATTACAAATGAGAAAGACCATGTCAAAAGTGGAATCAGGTGGTTGATGGTATGTGATTTTTGCAAATTTGAAGTTGACAAACTTCTTTCATGAGGTTATACTGATTTTAGATAAAACAGTCAGCACTGTCACGCGCCGGATATATCTGTGAGCATGATTGCAAAGACCTACTGGCACTTTTTCGGAAGGCCATGATTTGTGTTTTTCACTGAGACGAGTATCAGCGAAAAGCCGCGTCATGCAGAATAGCCTGTCGGCGATGACACAGCCTGCGCCGTGAATCCGCTGTGCAAATTTGATTTGGAGGAGGTAAATCATATGACACCACCTGTTTTAGAACTTGAACGTGAAACTATCGTAAGGCTGCAAAAAGAAATTGAGGATCTCAGAATGGAAAGCATAACACTGAGATTAAAAAAGCTGGAGCTGATGTTAGAGAGGATCATTCTGCTACAGGAAAGGGAGACCTTAAGAGCGGCAAAAAGCCCATTATACAGATGGCAGCGCCGTCTGAAACGCAAGGCAAATAAGAACCAGTAAGATAACGCAAACCCGGGACGAAGTCCCGGGCGTTTGTGAGTTGATTCTATATCTTTAAATCATCTTACTTCTTTCCTTTTCTTCAAATCTACATCCCTTAGCTACCTTCCCTTGATGCTTATCCTGGCAAGACAAAGCTTTCAACAATTCCTCATAAATTTCATAAACTCCTATTTCAATCTCCTGTATTGCTCTGCCGCCTTCAATAATAAGCCTTTCCCCATTATTCGTGCTGCTGATTTGGAGTGTTAACGCACCGATTCCGTTTCCTTCGAAGCAATCTTTTTCTCCCTGATCAGATAAATCGGCCGTCTCTTCGTTTCCAGATAAGTCTTGGCCAGATATTGCCCCAGTATCCCTATGGAAAATAGTTGTAGCCCTGCCAGAAAAATGATAATGCATGCCAGTGACGGCCAGCCCTGAGTCGGGTCGCCAAATACAAGTGTCCTTACGATAATGATGATAATAAAAACAAACGCGACCACAAAAAGCAGCAGTCCAAGCACTGAGGAAAGGACCAGCGGTACTGTGGAATACGCCACAATGCCGTCCATTGCATAGACAAAAAGCTTCCAGAACGACCACTTCGTCTCCCCCGCGGCACGCTCCACATTCTCATATTCGAGCCATTTCTTTTTAAAACCGACCCATTCAAAAATGCCTTTGGAAAACCGATTGTATTCCCCAATCGACAAAATCGCATCGGCAACCTGCCGGGTCATCATCTGGTAGTCCCGCGCCCCATCTACGATCTCCGTCTTTGACATCCGGTTTATCAAGCGGTAAAACCTTCTGGCAAAGAAAGACCGGATCGGAGGCTCCCCTTTGCGCGTCACCCGCCGTGTGGCAACGCAGTCATACCCATTGTCCTGAATTTCGTGCAGCATCTGCGGAAGAAGAGATGGAGGATCCTGCAAATCCGCGTCCATAAGCACCAGATAATCTCCTGTGGCACTCTGCAAACCGGCATAAATCGCCGCCTCCTTGCCAAAATTTCTGGAAAAGGAAACATAATTCACGCGTTCATCCTTCTCGGAAAGCTTCTTAATTTCATCCAGTGTCCGATCACGCGAGCCATCATCAATAAATAAAAGCTCCAGCTCCACATTCAATTCCGGCGCTATCTCGCTTATGGCACGGTAAAAAATCGGCACCGTCTCCTGTTCATTATAGCAGGGAATAATAACTGACAGCAGCTTTTTTTCCTGTGCTTCCCCTCTCGCTTCTCCCAATTTCAAAATGTCCTGACATTGATTATACATGCTATCCAGCTCCTCTTCACTTCTGTCCCAGCGGCGATATGGTACTCATTTTCCAGAATATTCATCCGTTCATTCGGCTTCATATCCACCGAAAATAATATGCCAGGCAGGAGCTTCTTACTCTGAAATGTACCGCACCATATGATACCCCAGTTCCTCCAGCATGTCTGCTAACTCTTCTCCTTTCACATAAACAATATCATATGCCGCGTTTTCATAATCAAACGCTTCGAATAAATAATAATCTTCCTCATACCATTCTAAATCTATATCCCCATATGCGCTGATAATAAAATAATTATCCAGATCCAGTGATTCTTCTTGTTTTTTCCCGAACATCCTGTAATCCATGAGCTGTGACTGGTAGAACTGAATCTTTATGCCGGAAAGCCCTCCCTTCAATATATAAGGATACTCTTCCGTAATATCATTCTCAAAAGCCTGTAAAAACTCCACCACCTCTTCGGTAGCCTCTTTCACATAATCATTGGATGCTTTCCGGATCTTTGTATAATTTACCTGAATCAATGCCAGGTCACTGACCAATATCAGAGAAAGCAAAGCGTAAGGCATCCATTTTTTTCTTACTGAAGACACTGCCAGTACCCCCGCCAGCAGCATAAGTCCCAGCACACACGCACCCACCAGTGCTATCTTCTGATAAGAAGCTCCTGACAAAATCGTGGATGGATCTTCGACTGTCTGAAATGTATTCAACGTAATCGAATTATAAATATAACCAGTATATTTTGTCGCGAGCGGCAGAAATTTCCATAAAAAAATACCGAAAATGACCAGAGCTGCTGCCATAACACAGACTTTAAGCTTTCCCAAAATCCACTCTCTGTGGCAGCACAGGACATACAATGCCAGAAAAACGAGCATACCCGCCCCACAGACAGAATAACGATCATAGAGCAGGCGATCCGACCGTGTTGTCACATTGCCATAAAGTAAATCATAATATACCCCTTTAAAATACAGTGCTCCTACTGCGTAATATCCGGTAAATACAAGAAAAGAAAAAAGCGCTGTAATCTTCTCTTCGGTCGTAACCACTGTACCTGACGGCAGGCTCTCCTGCTGAGACGCACACTCCGCAGCCATTGTCAGTTCCTCTTTCGGAGCGATATCCCCTTTGCCCATTGCCAGCTTCTCCCGCGATGCCGCCCCCGGCTTCTGCCTGGCATGTCCGGTTGATATTTTCCCTTGTACCGTCTGATTCACTGTCCGGAACAGAATGACAAATAAGACCAGTATGCCTGTCAAAACCAGCCCCTGCGTAGTCACAATAAGTGTATTGAGCCAGGCAAGGCAGAGCAGGATCAGTCCTTTTACCGTCTGCACAGAAAAAACATTCAGATATGCCCCCATGTCCGTGCTCTCAAACGCGTTAGCGTTCAGCCCGCTGACAGAATAAAGAGCCTGTTTCAGCATGCCGCCCACTTCATTGTCTGCCATAGCAAAAACAATCGCCGCGCACAGGCAAAGAATCATGCTTAATGATTTCTTCCGCATGAAGCAGATTACAATACCCCACGTAATGATCAAAGCAAAAAACAATACGATCCCTCTGGTATGCGCCATGTAGGCCAAAACACAGCAAAAGACAGCCGCCAGGGTATATCCGGCACGTCTGAGTCCTGCGCCGTCCTTTGCCGCACGTACTGTCTCAAGTAAGAACAGCAGTTCATACCACGGAAGAACTGCTAACAGATAGTCTCCCCGATAATACAGTACATACAACGCAATCGATGGCACAAAGCACGTGCAGGCTCCGATCAGTGAAGCCATAATCGAAGACTCCATTTTTAAATGCCTGCGGCAGATCAAATACACAATCGGAATAATTGTTGCCTGAACCAGAGCCTGCAGAACCATAGACAGGCGGTAAATCATATCCGGATCATCCAGACAGACAAACAAAGGCACAGTCATAAGTGCCTGGGCAAACCGATAATAGAGTCCGCCCAAATGCGCAATCATCAGGCTCCAGTCTCTTCCGGTCACCCACGCCGCATTTGCCATAGTTACTGTTTCATCGCTGATTACCGGCACGGAAAGCTGCGCCGCATAAAATACTAAAATTAAGGCAGAAAGAAAAGTGGTAACAGCTATGTGCCTTTTTCCCTCGTTCTTTTTCATTCAAGGTGACTCCCTTTGTCTCTAAATTTCATTCATATTATCATACCTGTTTTTTACAGTCAATCAGATGTTTTGCCCTGGTATCCGGCGTAAGCGCAGCCTGGCAAAAGGCAGCCTGGCCGACAGTTCAAACAGCCACCCCGATGCAGGCATCGGGGTGGCTCGCTGTTTTTGTTATCCTGTTATGCGGCTGCTTACTTCTCTGTCCATATCACGCCGGATGAGGCGGAAATCTGCTTCTTTACCTTTTTGAAAGTATTTGACGAGGTCGTCACCTTCCCGCTCATGAGCAGGATACCGGTTGAACTGCTGCTGCTCTTTCCCGTGATCTTATTCGAGCTGACGGTCACCGTATAGCTTGTTGTTCCCACGCCCACTTCGATTGAATACTTCGTGCAGCCGCTGATCGTATTATTATCTACCGTAAGACTGTTCTTTGTGTTTCCAAGGTAGATGCCGTTTTTCACGCAGCCGGAGATGGTATTGGAGCTGATCTTTTTCGCCACCGTACTCTTGCTGACGACTTCTATGCCGTGCGCCCCGGCGTTGGTAATGGTATTTGACGAGATCCCGCCCTTCACCTTCGAACTCGTCGAAATGGAGATTCCGGATTCCTTTGTGTCTGAAATCGTATTTTTCGAGATCGATCCGGTAACCGTCGACGAGCTGATTACCTGAATCGCCTTTGCGCAGGTATACGTGCCACTCGTCTTCGAGATTGTGTTGCTGGT
>JAJQEO010000106.1:18446-20464 GCA_021201665.1 Lachnospiraceae bacterium
GAGCTGATGGAGCCCTTCACCTTCGATTTCGTTGAAACCGCAATGCCAGAGCTTTTCGCGTCTGTCACAGAATTGTTCGATACGCTCTTGCTGACAGTCGAACTGTTGTACACCTGGATGCCGATTTTGCAGGAATACGTGCCGGAGGTCTTCGAGATCTCGTTATAGGTAATCGAGGACGCCGTCGCGCTGGTCTGCAGCCGGATCGCCGCCTGGCCGCTGTTGACATTCGTGATCGTATTCTTCGTAATCGCGCCGGAGGAAGCCTTGTTGTAAATGCTGATCGCCGGTCCGGTCGACGTCTTTGTGATTGTGTTGGATGTAATGCTCCCCTTCACCTTCGATGAGCCTGTTGAAACCACAATGCCGGATTCCTTCGCATTCTTGATCGTATTCCCGGTAATCGACCCGGACACAGTCGAGCCTTTGTACACGATGATGCCCTTTAAGCAGGAGTAGGTATTTGAGCTTTTTTTAATCTTATTTTTCGATATGGTCTTTACCGTCGAGCTTTCCGTAATCTTGATTCCCTCGCAGGCTGAGCTTGTGTCTGTGATGGTATTCGTCCCGATCGTCCCGCTCACGGTGCTGCTGTAGGCAACTGTGATCGCCGCGTCTCCCTTTGTACCGGTAATCGTGTTGCCTGTAATGGACGCCGCCGAAGCCGAATTGCTCAGGACAATCCCTCCATTAGCCGCCTTGGAGATGGTATTGCCGGAGATCGCGCCGGTCACGCTGCTGGCGCCGTTTACGCCGTTGATGTTGATGCCTTTATCCCCGGCAGAGCTAATTGTATTTCCGGTAATTTCTGTCACGGAGGAGGATTTCTGTACACAGATGCCGCTTCCCTGCATGCTCGTAATCTTGTTGCTTGTCACTGAGATGCCCGTGGACGAGTTTTCAACAAACACACCATACTTGACCGCATCCTCCGGCATGGTGTCGGAAGAGCCCTGTTTGACCGTATTGCCGCTGATGGTGCAGTCCTTCGCAGCTGTCAGGTAAATCCCATTGCCCAGTGTGGTGATCGTATTGTTGGTAATCGTCACGCCGCCGACATAGTAGCTGCCCGCAGCCAGACTCGTCCCATCGCCAAGCCCCGTCGTCTTCGCGGTAGTCACTGCGCCGTAAAGCTGGATCCCCACCGGATTCGCACAGGTCACACCATATTTTCCGCCATATTTCAGAGTAATCGTATTCCCGCTGACCGTTGTCTTCAGATCGGTCAGAAAGGTGCCGCTGTAGCTCTTTGATCCGTCAAAGATCGTTGTGTTCATAGACTGCGGTGTGTCGACCTTGAAGTTCTGAATCAGGATTCCTCCGCCGCAGTTCGTGATCGTATTGTTCTTAACCGTGCAGTTATAGTAATTCAGGCAGATGATGCACTCCTCATACACATTAACGAACGTGTTGTCCGAAATGTCAATATTCTGATGATACGCGCCGTAGAGCATGGTATGAGTGCCAACACCGCGGTATACATTAGAAAAGGTATTGCCCGTAATCGAAACATTCATCATCACCGTGCCGTCCTGGTAGGATTCAGTGAGCACGTCGTCCCGGACCGGGATGTCAAGCTGGATGACCTCCTGGTTCTCATGGCTGTCGCCGGATGTGGCCACGCCATGGTTCTGGAAGGTGCATCCGGTCACGGTAAAGCCATTAATCGCCGCGACCTCCATCTGGTGCGTACAGCCGCCGCCGTCAAGAGTCACATTTTCCACAGACACGTTTGTCGCGTGGATAAAGCGCATAATCGTACTTGTGTTGGAGGAGGAGCTCTTCCATGTACCGCCCTTTACTGTTACATTCGTGAAACCGCCATACCCCGCGCAGGCACTGGACACATTATAGGTACTGTCTCCGGTCCGAAGGAGGTTGTGCGAGGAGCCAAGCGTCGACGAGGCCGCCGTCGTCAGGGTGCAGCCGGTCGCGTCAAGCGTCGTATAGCTGTATATCTGCAGGATGCCGGCAAGCTTATAGCTTCCTTCCGGAATCTTCACCGTAATCTGCGTGGA
>JAJQEO010000100.1 GCA_021201665.1 Lachnospiraceae bacterium
CAGGTCAGGGACGCATAAAATTAGTCCGAAAAAACCGGAAGTTATCGTATATACATTGGTATTTAGCTATTATCCTATGGCTGGTATCGTCATGGCATTTAAAAAATACAATTATGCTGATGGAATTTGGGGAAGCCCCTGGAATGGCCTGGAGAACTTTCGCTTTTTCTTCCGTTCTGGCCAGGCATGGACAGTTACTCGTAATACCGTGTTATATAATATTATGTTCATAGTTGTAGGTACAGCTTTTCAGATTGCCGTTGCCGTTTTTTTGACAGAAATTCATAATAAAAGATTTCGAAAGGTCAGCCAGTCGATGATGTTTTTGCCCTATTTTATTTCCTGGGTTGTCGTAGGAGTTATGGCATTTAATATCTTTAGTTCAGATTACGGCATTTTAAACCGATTCATAATTTTTCTGGGCGGTGAAAAGTTTTCCTTTTACACAACACCATGGATATGGCCGCTTATCCTGTTGTTTTTTAACATCTGGAAAGGGGTTGGCTATGGCTCGGTAATGTATTTGGCTGCAATTATGGGTGTTGATACTTCTGTCTATGAGGCTGCAGCGATAGACGGAGCCAACGTATTTCAGAGAATTTTCAGAGTTACAATCCCTGCAATAATGCCGACTATTATTATATTGTTCCTGATGAGCATAGGCGGTATTTTCAAAGGTAATTTTGATATGTTCTACAATCTAATTGGTTCAAATGGGCTTTTATACAACTATACAGATGTTATAGATACTTTGGCGTTTCGTGCGCTGATTTCCAGTAATGATTTTGGCATGTCATCAGCAATTGGGTTATTTCAGTCGGTATTATGCTTTATTACAGTGCTTGCCGCTAATAAGCTTGTGGGTATGTATGACAGAGATTATACACTTTTTTAAAAAGAGGAGCCATATATATGAGTGAAAAGAGTCTTACTGTAACCGGAAAGATAAAACCTGGAATAGATGTAAAAATTCTGAATGTTTTAGCTTATTCTTTTTGCACAATTGTAGCATTAGCTTGCCTTGTACCGTTTGTTATGGTTTTGTCGGGCTCCTTTTCTTCTGAACAGGCAGTTATTGCAAATGGCTTCTCTCTGCTCCCTCAGGATTTTTCATTAGAAGCATATAAGACAGTATTTCGGGAACCCATGACAGTGATAAGAGCTTATCTTACGACGATTGGCCTGACTGTTGTCGGTACAACGTTGGGCCTGCTTCTTCAAACAATGACGGCTTACGTATTATCACGAAAGGATTTTGAGTGGAGAAATATTTTTTCATTTTTTTTCTATTTTACTACATTGTTTTCAGGCGGCCTGGTGCCTACTTATATTTTGTATACCAGAACTTTGAAGCTGCAGGACAGTTATCTTGCGTTGTTGCTCCCGCTTTTATTCTCGGTTTATAACCTGCTGATTATGAAGAGTTATATTTCTGCTATACCTGAATCGTTAATTGATGCGGCGAAAATTGATGGGTGTGGCGAGATGCGGACGTTGTTTCAGGTGGTTATGCCTTTGATAAAACCAGCTTTAGCTACAGTCGGGCTTTTCATAGCATTAGCTTACTGGAACGATTGGTACAATGCAATGCTTTATATTAAGTCTGATACAAAATATCCATTACAGTATTTTCTGTATCAGATGGTTAATAACATTGAGGCGTATAAAAAGCTGATTGCAAGTAATCTTGTTTCCAGTGAAGTGGTTAGCTCTATGTCTTTGCCTACACAAACTTTAAAGATGGCATTGACGATTGTTGTGACCGGACCGATTATTCTGGCATTTCCTTTAGTACAAAAATATTTTGTTCAGGGTATTACGATTGGAGCGGTAAAGGGTTAACGAATGTAATGACCTTTTCAATATATGGGAAAGGTAAATATAAGCATGGTCTTTTATAGAAAGACTTTGCGGCACATTACAGAAAAAAAGGAGGTAAATATGAGTAAAAAGAAATGGAAGAAAGTCCTGGCTATTATGCTGGGCACGGCAATGGCAACCAGTACGGCGACGGGTTTTAGCGTAAGCGCGGCAGAGGAATCATCGGACATTGATATTTCTGAATATGTGGAATTGAAAATGTACCTTGTCGGGGATAAACCGGACGGATTTGATGATGTCTATGCTGAAATCAACGAAATATTGGAAGAGGAACTTAACTGCTCAATCTCGGTGGATTGGCTGTCATGGGCAGAACATGGCACAAAGTATTCCCTGCTGTTTTCTTCTGGAGAGGAATTTGATTTGATTTTTACTGCATCCAGCTGGTGCCATTTTGAACAGACAGTAAGTTTGGGTGGATTTATGGCACTTGATGAGGAGTTTATTCAGACCTATGCACCTGATATCTGGGAGATGATGCCGGAAGAAGCATGGAAACAGGCAACTGTAAATGATTCTATTTATATGGTGCCAGCTAATTATGTGGAAGTTACTCCTGATGTCGTGGCAATTCGCGGAGATTTAATGAAGGAATATGGTTATGAGGATATTAGCAGCTGGGATGATTTGATTTCGTTCTATAGAGATTGTGCGTCAAATGGCATGTATGGCAATGCTGTTGGAGCTGGAAGCTTATATTGGCTATGGTTTGAACAAATGGGATACGACGTGGTTAGCGGGACTCCGAGTGACGGAGAAATCATCCTCTATAACACGCAGGATCCCGGCAACATCAGTGTACAGTATGTTGTTAATTGGGATGAATTTGCGGAGTACTGTTATCTTGCCAAAGAATTGGCAGATGCAGGCTGCTGGCCTTCGGATGTGCTCAACTCCACTTACGACAGGCAGGATGGACTGCTGAATGGAACAGGCGCAAGTATGGTTTGGAATGCGGGTTCTTGCCAGACTTATGCAAACCAGGCAAATTCAGAAAATCCAGATTGGAATATTAATATATACAATATCATGCCGGATATTGAGTATACAGCAACAAAGTATATTAATGGTGGAATTGGCATTAATATCAATAGTCAGAACCCGGAAAGAGCTATGATGGTATTAAATGCCTTCGCCACAAATTCGGAAATACAGGATCTTGCTCAGCTTGGGATCGAAGGCGTAAACTGGGAGGCAATTGGGGATGACCAATACCAGGTGATCGAAGGAGCATCCTATGATGGAAGCAATTACTGGGGTTGGAGGAATCAGGAGATCATGCGGACAGAATATAATGCTAATCCTACCGCAGTAGACACGAAAGTGGATGAATTGAATGATTATTTTCTTGCAAATGTAGCGGAAGACCATCCGCTCAACGGTTTCAGCTTCGACTCCAGTGCTGTCAGCACACAGTATGCTGCCGTGGAGGCAGCAATGGGCAGTTATTTTGACCCGCTTGTGAACGGTCTGGTATCGGACGTGGATGCGACACTGGAACAGTTTAGTGCAGCTATGGAAGCTGCTGGAATTCAGGATATACTGGATGAACTGCAGTCACAGATTGATGAATTTGTCGCTGAGAATAATTAAGCATTTGAGAATCAGTGGATTTTGAAGAGTCGAAATTGATTTCATTAAAAGAAATACGAAGGAGGCTTCTGCAGAACTCTGTAGGAGCCTTCTGCTTGCCAGATCTTTATTTTATCGTAAGACCAATCGGACAAAACACACGGAAAGGAAGACAAGAATGAATAACGAACTGGAATTGCGAAATCTGAAAAGAAAAGAGATTTTTCCACTGGGAGCGAGTTTTCAGGGACGAAACTTTACAGGAGATGAAATTTCTTTTACAAATTTTTATATGCAAAAGGATGGAAATCCTTTTTTTGGAATAAGCGGTGAATTCCATTATTCCAGAATGTCAGAGACCAGATGGGAAGATGAGCTTGTTAAAATGAAGATGTGCGGTATCAATGTGGTGGCTACTTATGTATTCTGGATTCATCATGAGGAAAAGGAAGGAATATTTCGATTTGATGGATGCCGTGATCTGCGCAGGTTTGTTTGTTTGTGTGAAAAATATGGATTATATGTAATCATGCGGGTCGGCCCGTTTGATCATGGTGAAGTGCGAAATGGAGGTATTCCGGACTGGATGTACGGGAAACCTTTCGAAGTCCGCAGCTTGAATGATGATTTTCTATATTATGTAAAAAGACTGTATGCTGCTATTTCCGATCAGGTTCAGGGACTGTTTTTCAAAGACGGTGGTCCGATTATAGGTGTACAGATTGATAATGAATATATGCATTCATCCGCGCCATGGGAGTTTACAACCGGTATCTCTGATGAATGGGTGTTTGGTGGAAACGAGGGTGAAGCATACATGCTTCGGCTGAAAGATCTGGCTGCAGAATGTGGGCTGAACCCTGTGTTTTATACCTGCACCGGATGGGGAGGAGCTCCGACACCGGAAAGCATGCTTCCCTTATGGGGCGGCTACGCATTCAGACCGTGGATTTTTTATTCCTATTCGGGGGAGCATCCAGCTACAGAAGAGTATATTTATAAGGATTATCATAATAATTCTTATAATGATTGCACTGGCGATTTTAAACCTGGATATGAACCGGAGAGCAGACCATATGCCTGTTGCGAGATGGGCGGCGGTATGACCTGCAGTTATTATTATAGATTTCAATACCCATATAAGAGTGTGGATGCAATGGCTAATATTAAAATTGCATCTGGATGTAATTTTTTGGGCTATTATATGTTTCAGGGTGGCAGCAATCCGCTGGGAATGCATGGACAATTTATGAACGAGGGACAGACACCCAGAATTTCTTATGATTACCAGGCACCTCTCGGTGAATTCGGCCAGGTTCGGGAGTCTTACCGGAGGTTAAAGAGCATTCACTATTTTGTGAGTACATTTGGTGAAAGATTGTGTGATCTGCGGACGGTGCTTCCAGAGACTGCCTCGGATATTACCCCGATGGATGAGACAATACTTCGATACGCGGTAAGAACGGATGGGAAAAGGGGATTTCTATTTTTGAATAACTATCAGGATCACCATACGCTCCCGAGTCGCAGCGAGGAAAAAATCATATTGCATCTGGAACAGGAGGATCTGGAGTGGGAGGTTGGAATTGAGAGTGATGAAAATGCGATTCTGCCGTTTCATTTTGACATGGATGGAATTGAACTGGTAAAAGCGAACGTGCAGCTGATTACAAAAACAGAGAGGAATGGGGAAATCCTTTATATCTGCTTTATACCTGATGGTATGGAAGGCGAGCTTATTTTTGAAAAAAACGCAGTGATAAAAGAAACGAGTAATTGTAGATATTCATGCGCAAAAGACAGAGCTATAGAGCTATTCCATGTAGAAAAAGGCACAGCAGTTTGTAGTGTATTGGTCATCAGCCGCGAAATGGCAAATGATATGTACCTGCTTAGTGACGGCAGTGTGATATTTACAAAAGGAATAATTCTGGAAAAGAAAGATGGAATCTGCCTGGAGAGCGGCGAAGCTGACAATATTATTTATACATGGCCGGCGGATCGTTTTGAAAAATCGGATCATATCATCCGAATTAAGGGTCAGTCAAAAATTTCAGGAGGTGTTGAATTAGGAACTTACAGGGTAAAGACTGCGGAATGGAGTATGGATCCGATTGTGAAACAGGTGGGCCCTTCCAGATATACAGTTCAGATATCTGGCGATATTCCAAAAGAGGTGAAGGACGTGATGCTGCAGATCGAATATATCGGCAATATTGGAAATGCTTTTTTGAATGATCGTATGATCAGTGATAATTTTTCAAATGGAGCTGTGTGGGAAATCGGATTGAATGATTTTATAAGCGAATTGAAGGAGAACCGCATAACTATTTATATTGTACCGCTTAAGGAAGGGGCAAATGTAAATGTTGAGTCTGCGATGGCGGCACGCATGGAGGAAGTGAGAAATTATATTGCTGAATTAAAAAGTGTAAAAATCCAGCCGGTTTATGTCCACAATCTCTGATTGTGGGTGCGGACATCCCATACTTTGTGCGGGATAAGCCCTCGCCGGGTGGCATCCCACACTTCGTGCGGGATATGCCCTGACCATGCAGCAAGTGCGTGGCCGGGTTGTGAACAGTAAGTGCGCCCGGCAAAGTCCAATATAACACAGTGATTGGCAATTCAAATTCATCGTATGATGCTCTTAGAGGATCTTATCGAGGACTTTACGGCCGCGATTGCCGCAGCGGAACGATCGTAAAAAAACGAATGGAAGTTTACAGTCACGATTGGCTGCGGTGGTGCAATAAGGAAATAGAACAATGCCAGGCTATCTGTAAAACCGATAGCCAGTTATCGGAATCCGGGAATTGACGGATTCCTTTTTTTGTTGTATGATAGCGTCTGTAAAACATATTAAACCTATTAAATAACTAGGTTTAAGGAGGGGAAAATATGAAAGCTGTATTTTTATCTGCCGGAGGGATTTGCGGCTGTAGCAATTAACCTGATACCAGAGTACAGAAGAAGTAAGCTGCTTGATTTTGTAATTTATAAAACAGATAGAGAGATTTTTCTGATGGGGCAGAGCCGATGAAATCAGCACCACGGTCGGATTGACTGAGTCTGATGAATCAGAAATCAAAAAGAGGAGGAATTTTATTATGAATAAAAAAAGAGCGATCGCGTTGGCGGCGGCAGTTTTATTAGGAGCAGGCAGTGCATCGGCATATGCGTCTGCGGCGGTGGAGATTACCAATGTTTCTTATGACCCGACCAGGGAGCTTTATGCGGCTTATAATGAGCTGTTCCAGGCACACTGGCTGGAGGAGACCGGCGAGGAGGTCGAGATCGTACAGTCTCACGGCGGCTCCGGCAAGCAGGCTCTGGAGGTGGCGAACGGCCTGGAGGCGGATGTGGTGACACTGGCTCTGGAGGGTGATGTGGATACGCTTGTGGACGCGGGACTGATCGAAGAAGGATATACGTCGGAGTTCGACCTGGACAGCTCGCCGTATACATCCACGATCGTATTTCTTGTACGCTCGGGCAATCCGAAGGACATTCAGGACTGGGACGACCTGCTGAATGAGGGTGTGGGCGTGATTACGCCGAACCCAAAGACGTCAGGCGGAGCCCGCTGGAATTATCTGGCGGCATGGTATTACTTTGAGCTGCAGGGGCAGAGCGAGGAAGAGATTCAGGAAAGCATCAAGACGCTTTATGAGAATGTGCTGGTGCTTGACTCCGGCGCGCGCGGAGCGACGACGACCTTCACGGAGAACGGCCAGGGCGATGTGCTGATTGCCTGGGAGAATGAGGCGTTCCTGGCTCTGGAGGAATATCCGGGCGAATATGAGATCGTGGTTCCGTCCGTCTCCATTCTCTGCCAGCCGACGGTGGCGATCGTTGATGAGGTCGTGGATGAGAGAGGCACAAGAGAGGTTGCGACCGAGTATCTGAGCTACCTGTATTCGGATGAGGCGCAGCGCCTGGAGGCGGAGAACTACTATCGCCCGTCAAATGAAGAAATTCTTGCGGAGTATGCGGCAGAGGATGAGGGCAACACGATCACCGAGCTTCCTGAGGACGGCAAGTGGATCAATACAAATGTAGAATTGACGGATATTAACCACTTTGGCGGATGGACAGAGGCGACCGAAATCCACTTCGTAGACGGCGGAATCTTCGACAGCATTTATGAGGAATAAACAAAGTAAAACGATTTGCGTCGTATACTATAATTGCGGCAGCGGCTGTCGGCAGGGAAAGGTGGAAGCGTACTTGAAAGAAAAGAAGAGAAAAAAGAAAAGGGTGATTCCCGGCTTCGGCCTTTCCCTTGGAATTGTGATCGCCATGCTGGGACTGATCGTGGTCATTCCGTTATGCACGCTGGTTATTTTTTCAGCACAGCTCTCGTTTTCGGAGTTTATCAGCACCGTGACAAGACCCAGGGTATTATCCAGCTACGCGGTCAGCTTTCGGACTGCTTTTGTCGCAGCGGTGATTGACGCGGTGATGGGTACCATTCTGGCCTGGGTGCTTGTACGGTATGAATTTCCCGGAAAAGAGATTATGAATGGGATTATCGAGCTTCCGTTCGCGCTTCCGACAGCCGTCGCGGGTATTTCCCTTACCCACCTTACCACCACAAATGGCTGGGTGGGGAGTTTTTTTGACCAGTTCGGCATTAAGATCGCGTATACCACGACAGGCATCACGGTCGCGCTGGTCTTTATCGGGATTCCTTTTGTGGTTCGGTCCGTGCAGCCGGTGCTGGAGAGCCTGGATCCGCAGTATGAGGAAGCGGCTGATATTCTGGGGGCAAACAGCAGGCAGACCATGGTGTCGGTCATCCTGCCGGAGATTTTTCCGGCGCTGATCGCGGGCTTTACCACCTCATTTGCCAGAGGGCTTGGGGAGTACGGCAGTGTTGTGTTTATCGCGGGAAATACCCCGTATAAGACGGAAATCGCTCCTCTGATGATCATGTCGGAGCTGCAGGAGTACGACTACGCCAGCGCGACCTCGATAGCCCTGGTGATGCTGGTCGCAGCCTTTGTGATTCTTTTTGTCAACGCTGTGGCACAGAGCCGCGCGTCAAAGATTGTGAGCGGGATCGCGTAGTGGCGTGCTGGATACTGAATACGGGTTTTCACTCAGTGACGCAGAGTGTTCCGGTATGACGATGAAAAGATCCGGATGCCTGTGAGGATTCTGCGGAAATTTGAGGACTCGGTACGTGGAATAGAAATTGCACGGAGACGGCGGCGAGGAGATTGCTATGAAAACGAATACGAAGAAAAATTCAGGCCCGGTAAAGTGGCTGCTCATCGGAATCAGCGCCTTCTTTCTGATTATCATGCTGGTGCTGCCTCTGGTTTATGTCCTTGTGACCGCGTTCCGGGAGGGAGCTGCGGCATTCTGGGAGGCGGTATCGGATGAGTACGCGGTAAAGGCCATTTTGCTGACAGTGGAAGTGACGGTGCTTACCGTGATTTTCAATACCATTTTTGGAGTTTTCGCCGCCTGGCTGATCACACGTTTTCAGTTCAGGGGTAAGAAAGTCATTTCGACGCTGATCGATCTGCCGCTTACGGTCTCTCCGATCATAGCCGGCCTGATCTATGTGCTGACCTTTGGACGCCAGAGCGCCTTGTATCCGTATCTGAAGGAAGCCGGCATCCAGATTATCTTTGCGGTACCGGGGATTGTGCTGGCGACTATTTTTGTCACCTTTCCTTTTGTGTCGAGAGAGATTATCCCGGTACTGACCGCAAAGGGAACCGATGAGGAGGAAGCGGCGGCACTGATGGGAGCAGGCGGTTTCCGGATTTTCCGGGAAATCACGTTTCCCCATATTAAGTGGTCTCTTCTGTATGGAGTCGTCCTCTGCAGCGCCAGGGCGATGGGCGAGTTCGGCGCGGTATCGGTATTGTCCGGGCATCTGCGGGGAAAGACCAATACCATGCCGCTCTACATAGAACTATTGTACCAGGGATATGACTTCACAGGGGCTTTCGCGGTGTCAGCGATTCTGGTGCTGATGGCGGTGATTATTCTGATTCTTCGCAGCGTGCTGGAGCGTAAGGGGAAGAAGGAGACGGCGGAAGCGTGACTTGCCCCTATAGAAATCGCTTCGCGATGGGGTCTGCTGCAGAAGTGCCTCCCCGTCAGCGCTCGGCGGATATCCAGTCTGAAAGGCGAGGATGATCTCGGCGAGGACAGAACGCAGTCCCGACGGAAAACGTTTCGCGATGGTGCCTGCTGCAGGATAAATATGGATAGAGGATATCTCGAATCACAGGGAGAACAAAATGGAACAGCCAAATATGAAAACAGTGGAAATGCCCCCTCGCGGGAGCTCGGCGGCAGATCGCAGCCCCAATAGAAATCGCTTCGCGATGGGGGCTGCTGTGGAAGCAACCGAAAAATATCTGGAATTAAGAGGGATTAATAAAGCCTTTCAGGACTGCCATGCCTCACAGGATGTGAGCTTTGGCGTGGAGAAGGGGAGGCTGGTAGCCCTGCTCGGGCCGAGCGGGAGCGGGAAGACAACGATCCTGCGCATCATCGCTGGCCTGGAGACGGCGGATTCCGGTGAGATTCTGATTGATGGGAAAAATGTCAGCGATGTTCCGGCCAGCAAACGCGGCGTAGGGTTTGTTTTCCAGAATTATGCGCTGTTCCGCTATAAGACGGTCTACGACAATATCGCTTTCGGTCTGAAGGTGCATAAATGGAAGGCAAAGGAGATCCGGGAGCGGGTAAACGAGCTGATCTCGCTGATCGGCCTGGAAGGCCTGGAAAAGCGCTACCCGAACCAGCTTTCAGGAGGGCAGAGACAGAGGGTGGCTTTTGCGAGGGCACTTGCGCCGAATCCGGAGCTGCTGCTTTTAGATGAGCCGTTTGCGGCGATCGACGCGAAGGTCAGGCAGGAGCTTCGCGCGTGGCTTCGTGAAATGATCAACAAGGTCGGTGTGACGAGCATCTTTGTCACGCACGATCAGGATGAGGCGATCGAAGTGGCGGATGAGATCATCATCACAAACGCGGGGCGCATCGAGCAGATTGGCTCTCCGATGGGGATATACCGCAATCCCGACACGGCATTTGTCGCGGAATTCATGGGACACCCGACGCGCATCGATAACATTGGAAGCTTTAAGGGATTTGAGCGGCTCGGCCCGCAGTATCACGCCGTCATCCGGCCGGAGAATGTGAGCATTTCTAAAAAAGGAGAGACGCTCCGATACGAGGTTTCCACGGAAGAAGGCGTGGTAGAGCGCGTGCTTTTCCGCGGGAGAGAGATTGATCTGTGGGTGAGGATTCACGGAATCCTGGTGCAGGGCATGCGGAAAATAGAAGAGGAACCGGTGGAAGAAGGCGAGGAGGTTTGGGTGTTTATTTACCGTGCCTATGTGTTTGGAGAGGATCAGAAGGTAAAAATCATTGGGAATTCGCTCATCAACACCGAGGAGACGGTGATTATCTGATAACGCCAGACCACAGGAATACTTGGTTTGCGTCGCCAGCCAAAGGCTGATGACAGGTAATAATAAAAGCCGCGCAAATCGGAACATTTCCTTCGCCCATACTCGCAGGCAGGTACGGGACGGATAATGAGGAGAACCGATACAAATGGGACAGAAACAGACGATTAAAGAATTGACAGCTAAGGTGCTTTCTACAGACATCCTCATCATCGGCGGCGGGACGGCGGGCTGCTATGCGGCTTACATACTGGGACAGAGATCCGATTACAGCATACTGATCGCCGAAAAAGCGAACATCCGGCGCAGCGGCTGCCTCGCGGCCGGGGTGAACGCACTGAATGCTTATATTACCGAAGGGCATACGCCGCAGGATTACGTGGATTACGCGAAAAGGGATGCCCATGGGATCGCGCGGGAGGATCTGCTTTTGTCAATGTCGGAACGTCTCAACGAGGTGACTGCCCGGCTGGAGCAGCTGGGGCTGGTGATTCAAAAGAACGCGGACGGCAGCTATGCCTCACGTGGCTGGCGCAACATTAAAATCAATGGGGAAAATATCAAACTGCTGCTGGCGAAGGCGGCATCCGCGCAGCCGAACGTGACGGTTCTGAATCATGTAAATATAACCGATTATCTTCTTAAGGACGGTGCGGTGCGCGGAGCATATGGGTTTGATGTGAACGAACCCATTTTTTATGAAATACATGCAAAAGCGGTGCTGATTGCGACCGGCGGGGCGGCCGGACTGTACCGGCCCAACAACCCTGGATTTTCCAGGCATAAAATGTGGTACCCGCCTTTTAATACCGGGGCCGGATACGCCATGGGTATTCTGGCCGGGGCGGAGATGACGACCTTCGAGATGCGTTTTATTGCCCTGCGCTGCAAGGATACGATTGCGCCGGTGGGGACAATCGCACAGGGAATTTCCGCCAGTCAGGTCAACGCCCGGGGCGAGGAGTACGAAAGCCGTTATGAACGGACGACATCCGGCCGCCTTTATGGGACGGTGATGGAAAATCGCGAAGGACGCGGCCCCTGTTATCTGAAAACTGCAGGGATATCCAGGGAGCAGCAGACGGATCTGTACAAAGCTTATCTGAACATGGCCCCGGCTCAGACTCTGAAATGGCTGGAGGAAGGCCGCGGCCCGGCTCAGAGAGATGTGGAAATTGAAGGAACAGAGCCGTATATCGTCGGCGGCCACACCGCGAGCGGCTACTGGGTGGACACAGACCGGCAGACGACCCTCCCCGGTCTTTTTGCAGCCGGGGATGTCGCGGGCGGCTGCCCGCAGAAATATGTCACCGGCGCACTCTCGGAGGCCGAGATCGCGGCGGAGGCGATGATCAGATATCTTTCTGGCGCGGCATTTGGAGAGAATACGGCGGCGGCAGGAGATATTGCTTTCACAAGTGGAGATGCTGATGCTGCAGATACAGGTGAAAATATCGCTGCAACAAATGGAGTTGTCTTTGCAAGAAAGAGATTCACATCGTACACGAAGAAAACGAAGAAACCGAGAGACTTTTCCCGGCAGGCAGCGTATACGGTATTGGATGGCGCCGCGGCCGAAACTGCCCTCCCGGGAAATCTAAGCCAGGATGGCCAGAATAAAAAGCATGAATATGAAACATACCTTTCCAATCCTGGCAGCGTCATTGACACCGAACAGGCGGAGGAGGCCATGCAGAAGATCATGGATCAGTATGCGGGCGGCATCCGCACAGATTATCGATACAATGAGTGCGGCCTTATGGAGGCTGACCGGCAGATCCGGCAGCTGCAGGAGCAGATTCCGAAGCTGCGGGCGGAGAAGATGGACGACCTGCTGCGGATCTATGAGCTCCGGGAACGGCTGGTAGTATGCCGGACACTGATCGCCCATCTGGCGGCCCGAAAAGAGACCCGCTGGCATGGGTTCGCCGAAAATACGGACTATCCAGAGACGGATCCGAAGTATGAAAAATACGTAAACTCAAGATATCGGGATGGAAAGATCGAGGTAATTTTTCGTGATTTATAGCAGGCGGAGTAAAAATGATTTATCAGGCTGCCAGCCAGACGGAATAAAAAATGATTTATCAGGCTGCCAGCCAGACGGAATAAAACGATTTATCAGGATATCTGTCAGGCAGACTATAATCATTTGTCGGGATGGCTGATGCGCGGAATGAATATCGAAGAGCGAAGGAATCCGCAGTATGATATCCTGGCCGCCTGAATCAGGGGATGAGAAAGAGGAAAACGCTGGGGGAGCAGAGAATGAGCATCAGAATTGACAGAGAAAAATGTGCGGGATGCGGAAGGTGCGTGGAAGCCTGCCCCGGCAACCTGATCAAAAAGGACGCAGACGGCATCGCATGCATCCGCCACGAACGCGACTGCTGGGGATGTGCCTCCTGCTTAAAGGAATGCAGGTTCGGGGCGATTCAGTATTTCCTGGGGGCAGATATCGGCGGCCGCGGCGCGGTGCTTTCGGTGAAAAAAATGGTGGCACCGCCATCTGCCCCGCTTCGGCCGGCATGCGTAGAACACAGTCGCGATGATAAGAATTCTGCGCATTGCGCGGCTGCTGACGAAATTCTGCTCTGGCAGGTGACGGATCCGGGAGGAGAAAGTCGGGAAATTCGTGTAAACTCCAAAGAGGCAAACCGATATTGAAGTGCATTTACAGGAAATGACCAGGGAGGGGACTATGTACAATCTATCGCATTTGGACGAGCTGGAAGCCGAGGCGATTTACATTATGCGGGAGGTGGCCGCGGAATGTGAAAAGCCGGTGATGCTGTATTCCATCGGCAAGGACAGCTCGGTGATGCTGCATCTTGCAATGAAAGCATTTTATCCGGAAAAGCCGCCGTTCCCATTTCTACATATTGATACGACCTGGAAATTCCGGGAGATGATCGAGTTCCGCGACCGGATCGCGAAGGAAAAGGGAATCGAGATGCTGGTGTATACGAATGAGGAGGGAGTCCGGGAGGGGATCAATCCGTTCGACCACGGCTCGGCCTATACTGACATCATGAAGACGCAGGCGCTCAAACAGGCACTTCAGAAATATGGCTTTACGGCGGCTTTTGGCGGCGGCCGCAGAGACGAGGAAAAATCCAGGGCAAAGGAGCGTATTTTTTCCTTCCGGAACGCGGAGCAGGCGTGGGATCCCAAAAACCAGCGCCCGGAAATGTGGAAGCTTTATAACACGAAGATTCATAAAGGCGAGAGTATGAGGGTCTTTCCTCTGTCCAACTGGACGGAGAAGGATATCTGGCAGTACATCCGCCAGGAGAACATCGAGATCGTTCCTCTTTATTTTGCGGCTGAGCGCCCGGTGGTTTACCGTGACGGAAATATCATTATGGTGGACGACGACCGGCTGAAGCTGCGCCCGGGGGAGGAGATTGTGAAGAAGAAAATCCGCTTCCGCACCCTGGGCTGCTATCCGCTCACCGGCGGCGTGGAGTCCGAGGCCGATACGCTGGACGCAATCATTGAGGAGACCTTAAGCGCGGTGGAGTCGGAGAGAACCAGCCGTGTCATTGATCATGAGGAGAGCGGCAGCATGGAGCGCAGAAAGAGGGAGGGGTATTTTTAATATGAAGGGACTGTTGAAATTTATCACCTGCGGCAGCGTGGATGATGGAAAGTCTACCCTGATCGGCCATATTTTATACGACTCCAAGCTGATCTATGCAGACCAGGAACGCGCCCTGGAGCTGGATTCCAAGGTTGGATCCAGAGGCGGAGCAATTGACTACTCCCTCTTGCTGGACGGACTGATGGCGGAGCGCGAGCAGGGAATCACGATTGATGTGGCTTACCGGTATTTCACGACGGAAAACCGCAGCTTTATCGTGGCGGACACGCCGGGACACGAGGAGTATACGCGAAACATGGCGGTCGGCGCTTCCTTCGCAGATCTGGCGGTGATCCTGGTGGACGCCGTACACGGAGTCCTCGTGCAGACCAGGCGCCACGCCAGGATCTGTGCCCTGATGGGGATCCGGTATTTTGTCTTTGCGGTAAACAAGATGGATCTGGTTGATTACAGCGAAGCCCGCTTTCTGGAGATTGCGGATCAGATCGAGGAGCTGAAAACAGAGCTTGGACTTTTCAACGTCGTCCTTATTCCGGTTTCCGCTACAGAAGGAGACAACGTGACGGTAAAATCCGTTCACACAGACTGGTATGAGGGTCCGGCGCTTCTGACATATCTGGAGCAGGTGGATGTCGCGGAGGGAGAATTGCTCAATGGATCTTCCTTGCCGGTGCAAAGTGATCGCTCACAGGAGCAGCTGCCCGATGCTCAGCCACCGCACAACGAATCCCTGACGGAGGTTCGTTCTCACCCGCCAGACGATGGCAATCAGCATACCGGCGATCCCTCATTGGCTGAAAATCATTTCTACATGCCGGTGCAGCGCGTGTGCCGCCCCAACCATGAATTCCGCGGCTTCCAGGGACAGATCGAGGAAGGCTCGATCCGGATCGGGGAGGAAATCACCGCGCTTCCAAGCCGCGAAAAAGCCCGTGTGAAACGCATTCTCCTGGGAGATGCCGAAGTAAACGAGGCTTTCCGGGGACAGCCTGTGACGATCCAGCTGGACCGGGAGGTGGATGTCTCGCGCGGCTGCGTACTCTCAGCGGGAATTCAGCTGCCGATCGCCTCCGGAGTCACTGCGGACATTCTCTGGATGGACGATGAGTCGCTGGAAAACGGGAAAGCATTTTTCGTAAAAATTGGTACCAGGCTGGTTCCGGGACAGGTGCGGCAGATCCGCTGCAGCATCGATGTCAATACGGGGGAAAAGCGGCGGACCGGGCGGTTGTGGAAAAATGAAATCGGCTCGGTGGAAATCACCTTTGCCGACAGTGTGGTGCTGGATCTGTTCCGCCGCCATAAGACACTCGGAGAGCTGATTTTGGTTGACCGTATAACCAACCGAACCTCCGCCTGCGGCATCATTACCTCCACGACGCAGGATCTGCACGAATCCAAAACGGTTACAGCCATGAAGCGTGCAATCCTGAACGGCCATACTGCGGCAATCGTTAAGTTTTCACCTGAAACCGACGGCATTACACTGCAGCTTGTACAGGAGGTAGAGTACCGGCTGTACACGGAGGGCAGGAAAACCTTCCTCTATCAGCCGCAGCCGGGCGAGGATACCGGCCGGATCCTGGAGCTTCTGACAGAGGCGGGGCTGATCGTGCTTCTGGTAGAACGACCCCAAAACGATGCCGACAGCGATAAGAAAACGGATGGGGAAAAAAACACGGCGCATTGCGCGGCTTCTGAGGGTTTGGCCGAATCAATCTATACCGGATGGAAGGATGTCGACATTCGCTCCGCAAGTGAAATCGCGCGGGCGATCCTGCGGGAGACATCTCTTGTGTCAGAGGGTACCCAGGACGGAGGGTATTTGTAGGAAGTGACAAATGCGTTCTTATGCACTTATAAACGATTTTTTGCGCGATATGGCAAAATTTCGGTTCCGGTTAATCCGGGTCAGGAGAGGAGAAGAAATATGGCGGTAGATTACGCGACACTGAAAAAAGGCGGCTTTATGCGCCAGAAACAGAAGGATCATTTTTCCCTGCGCCTGCAGGTGGTGGGCGGCACGCTGACGGCGGAGAATCTGGCGAAGATTGCCGAGGTGGCGGAAAAATACGGGGAGGGCTATGTACACCTGACCTCCCGGCAGGGGGTGGAAATCCCATTTGTCAAATTGCAGGACATTGACGCGGTGAAAGCGGAGCTGGCCAACGGCGGCTGCAGACCGGGAGTCTGCGGGCCGCGCGTCCGGACCGTGACGGCCTGTCAGGGGAACACCGTCTGTCCGAGCCGCAACATCGACTGCCAGGATATTGCGAAAAAGCTGGATCAGCGCTATTTCGGCAGGGAGCTTCCCCATAAATTCAAATTCGGCGTGACCGGCTGCCAGAACAATTGCCTGAAAGCAGAGGAAAACGACGTGGGAGTCAAAGGGGCGCTGGACGTAAAGTGGCGCGAGGAAGACTGCATCGGATGCGGCGTCTGTGAGCAGGCCTGCCGTTCGCACGCGATTACCATTGAGGACGGAAAAGTCCTGGTGAACTATGCGAAATGCAATTACTGCGGAAGGTGCGCAAAATCCTGCCCCACCGACGCCTGGGACGCAGAATCGGCGTATATTCTCTCGTTCGGCGGCACCTTCGGCAACAGCATCTGTAAAGGCGAATCGCCGCTGCCGCTGATCACCTCCGAGAAGCAGCTTTTTGCCGTCACAGACGCGGCGATTCAGTTTTTCGGAGAACACGCGAATTCGGGCGAGCGCTTCAAATTTACCATCGACCGCATCGGCAAAGACAAATTTTACGAGGTGCTGAAGGCAGCATATGACGCAGCATATGACGGGGCTTCCGATCCTGCCTGAAGGCAGCCGATTTCGATGAGATCGTTTTCGTTAGCTGCGAAATGTCAAAGCTTTTTTCTGGATTCAGAGGATCAGAAAAACGAAGTACGGATTAAAAAAAGCAATAAAGGAAACAAGAAAAAAAGATAGAAAAACGAGAGAAAAACGAGAGAAAAACGAGAGGAGAGGCGAGATGGCGGAGTTTCAGAACGAAGATGCAGGATATCGGATAGATGAGTCCGTGGATATCACGGATGTCGTCTGCCCGGTAACATTTGTAAAAGCAAAAGTAGCTCTGGAGGAGCTGGAAGACGGACAGATCCTTTCCATTCATTTAAATGGGGGAGAACCGGTTCAGAATGTTCCGAGGAGCATCAAGGAGGAGGGACATCAGGTCCTGAAGCTGATCGATTGTAAGGACGGGACCTTTGACCTGATTGTAAGAAAGTGTGAATAGCGATAACGATTGCTCAAAAATGTGGACGGCGATTGTAATTGCGGGAAAGTGTGAGCAACGAGAATGTTTCGGGAGAATGTTTCAGGTCAGGCTTACGCAATTGGATCGTCGCCATACGACTGACGAGGCATCCTCGGGGGCAGTGTGCCCGAACAGAGAAATGGGAAAAATGCAGCAGAGAAAGGGAAGGGGTTGGGAAAAACAATGGCAGAGCGAGTAGATACTGCGGGTTTTAAAGAGAAGGTACTGGAAAACGGAAAGCTGTCCCTGATTGATTTTTATTCGGACAGCTGCGTCCCCTGCAAACGCATGGCGCCGGTGCTGGCGGAGCTGGAAGAAGAGCTGACCGGGGAATATGGAGACCGGGTGTTCATCGGGAAGGTCAATGTCGCGTATGATTCCGAGCTTGCAGCGGAGTATCATGTCCTGTCCGCGCCGACCTTTCTCTTCCTGAAGGACGGAAAGGAAGTCGGACGTCTTGGCGGGGTACAGCCAAAGCTGGTCCTACAGCTGGCGGTCAGAGAGAATTTGCAGGTATAGATATTACCTGATGCCATAAATGATGCTGAACGTGATGAACATGAGAAGGAGAGCCGCGCTATGCAAAGTGTCTGGTGACGAAGACAGGACGTGTAAAGGAGAGAGCCGCTCCATGCAAAATTGCCTGGCGGTAATGGCGCGGCCTTCGTCATGCATCGGAAACAATGCACGAAATATAATGGAGAAGCACGCCATGTAAAACTGTCGTGAAGAAATGGCGGGATAGAGCAGGATAGAAACAGGATGGGAGAAATCATTATGAAAATTATAGTTGCAGGTACAACAAAAGAAGTAAAGGATGGAATTACGATTTCTGAGCTGATTCAGTCAGAGGATGTGGAGATGCCGGAATATGTCAGCGTCTCCGTAAATGAGGAATTCGCGCAGCGCGCTGATTTTGAAACTGCAAAGCTGAAAGAAGGCGATGTTGTTGAATTTCTGTACTTTATGGGAGGTGGCCGCTGATGGGGCTGAAAGAGGGAGAAGAGATAGAAGAGGTAGAATGCATTGTTACTGAAGCAAAGGATACAAATAAGAATACAAATGCGAATTCGAATATGAAAGCAAGCACAGATACAAGCCCCAAAAGTCCGGCGTCACGCTGGACGGCGTCCAATGAACAGCTGGAGCGCTATTCCAGACATATCATTTTAAAGGAAATTGGCGTAAAGGGCCAGAAAAAGCTGCTGGGCGCAAAGGTATTGATCATCGGCGCGGGCGGCCTGGGGGCGCCGGCGGCAATGTATCTGGCCGCCGCGGGCATCGGCACCATCGGTATCGCGGACGCGGATGAGGTGGATCTCTCCAATCTTCAGCGGCAGATTATCCACGCGACGGACGATCTGGGGAAGGCAAAGGTGCAGTCCGCCAAAGAGACGATGAACCGGATGAATCCGGATGTGCAGGTAAATACATACCGCATCTTTGTGAGCGCGGATAACATCCTGGAGCTGATCAAGGATTATGACTTTATCATAGACGGAACCGATAATTTCCCAGCCAAATTCCTGATCAATGATGCCTGCGTGATGGCGAAGAAGCCCTTTTCCCACGCGGGAATTATCCGGTTTAAGGGACAGCTGATGACCTACGTGCCGGGGGAAGGACCCTGCTACCGCTGCGTATTTAAAAATCCGCCGCCAAAGGATGCCGTACCGACCTGCAAACAGGCGGGTGTCATCGGCGCGATGGGCGGTGTCATCGGCAGCCTGCAGGCGATGGAAGCCATTAAATACATCACCGGAGTCGGAGACTTGCTGACCGGCTATCTGTTGACCTTTGACGCAATCAAAATGGAGTTCAGGAAAATCCGGCTTCCGAAGGCGGACGGATCCTGCGCGGTCTGCGGAACCCATCCGACCATTACAGAGCTGATAGATTACGAGCAGACAGAGTGTGACGGGATCTGACGACGAAAATGGAGAAAACAAACATGACCATTCATCTGAAAAAAGAGGATTATGATAGGATCGTCGCCCATGCCCTGGCGCAGCTTCCTAATGAAGCCTGCGGCCTGATCGGAGGAAACATCGAAGGGGGAGAGAAATATATTGAAAAGGTTTATCTTCTCACCAATACCGATCACTCCAGAGAACACTTTTCTCTGGATCCAAAAGAGCAGCTTCAGGCCGTCAGGGATATGCGCGCAAACGGCTGGGTACCGCTGGGAAACTGGCATTCCCATCCAGAGAGCCCCTCGCGCCCCTCGGAGGAAGACAAACGCCTGGCCTTTGACAGCCGCGCGAGCTATCTGATTCTTTCGCTGCAGAATCAGGAGGAGCCGGTACTGAATTCCTTCCATGTGGAAAAAGGAGAGGCGGACAGAGAGCATCTGGTATTGGAGTAAATTTTTGTTGCACATTACACCCGCACCACGCACTCGCTGCGCGGTGCGGAGAGAACAAGTAACGCAGTTTTTTATAAGAGCAGTACTGGCTGCTCAGCCTGAGCATAAAAAATTCTGTGCAAAACGGCATTATTGTGGTTTAACCTGCCGGAACGCGTTGTAAAAGGAATGGCTTCGGGCATATCCTGACCTAAATGTATGTTCGGTCAGACTTTTTATGCGCAGGGGCGCGTAAGGTATATCCCATGCGAAGCGTGGGATGCCACCCGGCGAGGGTATATCCCATGCGA
>JAJQEO010000052.1:0-75290 GCA_021201665.1 Lachnospiraceae bacterium
CCCTTGTCGGTTTCTTCCCGTTCTTCATCTTCTTCCTCCGTTCGTATCCACATTCCTTCGTGCAGCGCTGCCCAAGCATTGTGAGTTTTCCTTCGTCTTTCTATCCGCTGCGCCTTACTGTCCGTACATGTCATGACTTACCTCCGCCTGATAATACGCGTCTATCATCGTTGGCGCGTTAAAGATGCAGGCAAGCACATATGCCTTGATGTTCCAGATCTTACCCGTCTGCTTACTCAGGCACCACAGTATGTACTGGACATGGTTCTGCCCTACGCGCAGCAGCTTGTTCACCACATACGGATATGGGTATTCCGCTTTCGCAATCGTCACCGTCTCTCGTTTCGCTGCAATCGTCTCCGCCATCAGTGACACGATCATGTCGATCTGCATCCTGTCTGAATCTGATTTGGCATCAAAAATCAGGGTGTCATACTCAATATTCTTTTTGATGATGTTTGTGTAGGTTGTTATCGCATCCATCTGATCCATCCCATCCGGCATCGGCTCCGCGCGTGTACGCGCGCACGCACGCGTTGATTGATTGATAAGATCAGTATCACTCACATCAGTATTATTAATATCAGTATAATTAGGGTCGGTTTTTTCGACGATTACAGGTGGACTTTCCCGACCCCTGGAAGTCGGATGATCCGATTGCGTGAAGTCGGCTTCTCCGACCTCGTCAAATCGACTTTCCCGACTGCGATAAATCGGAGATTCCGACTGCGGCAAATCCGCTTCGTCGGCTCCGAGAATTGGGTATCCGCTGACTCTTGTAAAACCGCTTCCAGAGCCACCCTTTGCGTATTCCTGTGAATCTCCGGCAGACATACATTCATGCAAAAAAGCATCCACAAAACTCGCTTCTGCTTTGTCCCAGAAATCATCGGATGCTTTTTCATGCATATTGTCTACTTCACTGCATTGATCAATCCTGTAATTCTTTTGGTCAGAACAATTTTGGTCTGACCTTCGCTTTTCCTGTTCCGTACTTGTGTCGCAGTTCTGCTCAAACCAGTAATCTTTCTGCCCCTCTGTAATGAATCCCGGCTTCTTTGGCATATTCCCATAATCCTCGCCGTCGGATTCTCTCGACAGATACTCATTTCTTTCATCCTGTGCCTTATTATTTTCAACACATACCGCCATCTCATCTTCTCTCTGCTCTGACTTTTTCCCACCATTCTCCGGGTTTGCGCTGGATTCTTCTCCACTCTTCATTTCAGAATTTCCCAGCTTCTGCTTTGGTTTTGCGATAAAATTCTTCACATAAATCGCATCCGGTTTCCCAAATCCCTGTTTCACACGGTCAATCAAACCAATCCCTTTTTTCGTATCCAGTTCCGCGAGAATCTTCATCGCCTTATCCCGTCCGCAGTTCAGGTATTCTGTCACCTGTTCAATCGTAAAAATGATATAGACCCGCCTTTCGCTGTCTACCCAGTGATTTTTCAAAGAAAGGCACATCCGGTCCAGCATCAGCCCATACAGCACTTTCGCGTCGCAGGACAGTTTCCTGAAATATTCATCCGTAAACAACAATTTTGGGATACGGTAAAAGGAGAACTGTTCCGATTCATACTCATGAAAATAATCAAACTCGAATTTATTCTCCATATCACATCTCCGTTTCTTTCGAGAGTCTTGTCTTGTTATCTTCGGAGTGAGCGTGGCCTGCATCTGAAATGCAGGCCACACCCAGTCAATTTGTTCTCTCTCCGCTCAGCCACAATATTCCGGATAGCGAATTTTCACTGCCTCCCAAAAGTATTTCGCATAGCCACAGCTGAACAAATCGCTAACCGAATATTCACCACACTCACGCAGCTTATCTTTCGAGTTCTTGATGCCATACACACTCGGTGTTCCGTTACAATAGAGGTTAAAAGCCATCCTGACAGTTCGCATACTGCCGCTTGTCTGCCAGCCCTCATGCAAGCATTCGGGCTTTACGTTTCCACTCCTGAAATCATAAATACGGTCTATGTGTTCCCGCGTATCCCGGTCAATGCCCAGGCAGTACACCAGTGCTTCGTGATAAACATCACACCATCTGCATTTTTCCAACGATTGCAAACAGAACCGCTCATGCTCCGCATCCCTGAATAAAATTTCATTATTGTCCCTGTTATTCGTAGTATTGTAAGTTGTATAGCACATAGCAAAATCTCCTTTCCGTTCTCCTGCGATTTGCTCTGAATAATTGATTTTTCCCGTTTCCAGGAAACTTGATCCAGTGTCAGAAACCGTAGTCACCAGCTCTGGCTCAATAGAATTCGTCACGGCAGCTTTGAAAATAGTCATATAAAAATTCATCGGGAATTACGTTTTTTCCGCTGCTGTTCCTGCTGCATCTGCCGCCTCTGTTTCCACTGTTCCAAAAGCTGGATAATCGTTTCTTCCATCTTCCTCGGTGTATAGTCTTTCGGAAAATACTGCCTCAGGACATCGGATGTGAACATAATTTTGTCCTGAACAGGTTTCTTTTCCTCAGACATAATCGCAAGCATAGAATCTTCCGTTAAACGCCCATCCTGGCTAAACTGCTTCAAACGCTGTGCCTGGGAAAGTGACGGCGTTGCCTGTTCATAATCCATGGTTTCAATCAGCATTTCCTGTTCTTTTGGTTTCAGAAATGACAGCTCATATGCAGGGTTAAAGGCAATTTTCTTTTCATCCACCATCTCCAGGAGCGGAGGAATCAGTTCTGTTAGACGAATGTATCTGGAAATTTGGTTACGACTTTGCCCAACCTGTTCTGCAAGAATTTCCCTTGATTCCTTTCCTTCATAATTCCGCCCAACTTGGGCGGAATTTTTTGGTGGTCGCCCTGCCTGTCTTTTCATAGCTTCCAACTTCATCTTGAAAGCGAACGCTCTCTCGCTCGGAAGTATTGTCTCTCTTTGCAGATTGCTATCCACCATAAGCAAAACAGCTTCATCATCATCCAATTCTCGCACAATCACCGGCATTGTCTCTTTCCCTGCCAGTTCACAAGCTCTATGCCGGCGATGACCAGAAATAATCTCATATCCTCCTTCCGGCGATGGTCTTGCGATAATTGGAACCAGAACGCCATATTGCTGTACACTCTCTACTGTCTCCATCATTTTTTCATCATCCAAAACCTTAAACGGATGATCTTTAAAGGGATGCAATTCAGAAATCGCAATCTCCTGCACACGTTCCCTCTCATCATCCGCCCGTCCTTCATCCGTCTTAAAAAGATCATCGACGGACGCAAGTTTTATGTTTTTCGCGCTGCTTTTCAAGAGTCAACACCTCCTTCGTCAATTCCATATACGCTCCCGCTACTTTTCCTTTTGGATCATAAGCATAGATACTCATACCTGCCGCAGTTGCTTCTTTTGCTTTTACTGAAAACGGAATTTCCGTTTTAAATACATTAATTTTTCTTCCGTAAGTGTCCCTGATCAGTGACGCCGTTTCTCTCGCAAAGTTAGTCCGTTTATCTACCATAGTCAGAAGAATCCCATCAATTTGTAATGTCGGATTAATCTGTCGCCTGACTTTTCCTACCGTCTGTAAAAGCTGCTCTAAGCCTTTAGCAGGAAGATATTCAGCCTGAACCGGCACGTTTATGCGAGTTGCTGCCGCTAAAGCATTGACTGTAAGCATCCCGAGCGATGGCTGACAATCGATCAGGATATGTGAATACTGACTTTTCACTGTATCCAAGTACTGCCGCAGTACTGTCTCCCGGCTGATCATATTCACAAGAGATACTTCCATGCCGGATAGCTGAATATCTGCAGGCATCAGGTCAACACCTTCTGCATGATGCAGGATTCCCTCTCCCGGATCGATTGACTGATCCGTTAATATTTTTCCTAAGATTGTTGAAACCGTCACCGGAAGCTGATCCGGACGTGGAAACCCCAGGCTGATTGTCGCGCTGGCCTGAGGATCAAAATCCACAATCAAAACCTTCTTTCCCTGCCGTGCCAGGCCAATACCAAGATTCACACAGGTCTGGGTTTTTCCGACTCCGCCTTTCTGATTAGCAAGGCAAATAATCTGAGTATTCATTCTTCACCATCCCCCTTTTCGTCATAACATCCATTCCTGCGGTCTTCTTCACCAGCTGCGAAGCACATACACATCGTCGCAACTCCGAAGAAACCGCCTAAGCAAAAAGCAATAAAATGAGTAACCATAATCTCTCCCTTCGTAAAAAAAACGCCTCACTCAAAGCAGCACAAAGTGTTAAAGAGATACACTCAGCGAAGATTAAAGTGAAGCGCAAAAATATCCGTTCCAGATATTCTGAAACACCATTTATGAACTTTTAAATTATTTGATTATTGTGTTGCTAACTTTCAATTAATGCAAAAACAACAACGCACATTATATCCAAAACCAATTATCCAGATACAAATCCTGTAACGTTACAGAAAACAGATATAGAAAATCTGTAGAAATGAAGAGGACTAAGCAGAATTCCTTATAAAATCTAGGTTTTCTAACTTAGTCCTATTATAACAGTGGCATACATCTCCGTACTTACAATCTCCAGCGTCTCCGTATCAAAATAATCCACCGTAATCTTCTCCTGCTGCTTGAACCCCGTCAGCAGCTTCAGCCACTTCGGCGTGACGGAGAATTTCACCGCAATACTCCGCACGCCCAGCCGCACCACATCCCTCTGCGTCGTCCCGGCCTCGGTCTCGCCGCCGGAATCTGCCTCCACATCACTCATATCCACTTCATAGGAATCCGGAAACGGCAGCGCCGTCCCGTCAAACGTCAGATACTGCACATACGCCGCCATGTCACCGACCTCCTGACCTCAAATTTGCCCTCTGCTGGGCATTCACAATCACCTCATCCAGCATCGTCCCACCCAGGTAGACAGGGATCACGATATCCCCGGACTGTCCGCCAAAAGACTCCGCCATCTCCCGGATCCCCGACAGGATCCCGGACAGGGAACTATCCGCCGCCGCGGAACTGCCGCCGGATCCCCCGTCGCCCTGCATGGACGCCATCTGCGGGCTGATGACCATATCCCCGGCCACATCCGAAACCGCGCCCCGGATCAGGCTCCGGCTCTTCTCAATGCCGTCCGCCAGACCTTCCATGAAATCCGGCATCCAGTCCTCAAAATCCGTCAGAGGCCCCTCATCCGGCACGGAGAAATGCAGGTAGGACTTAATGGTCTCCGCCACGTTGGAAACCGCATCCTTCACCTTGCTGATACAGCTTTTAATTCCATTCACGATCCCGTTGATAATATCTGCGCCCCAGTTAAATGCAGAAGAAGCCAGCCCCTTAATGAAGCTGACCGCCTGGTTGAACCCGTCCTTCACCGTATTATAAATCCCGGACACCGTGGACTTGATCCCGTTCCACATCGCAGAAAACGCCGTGGACACCGCAGACTTGATGGAATTCACGATTTTGGACACCGTGCTCAAAATGGTATTCCACACCTTTGACATCGTGGAAGAAATCCCATTCACCACCGTGGTAATCACGGATAAAATCGCGTTCCACACTGTCGTGATGACTGTCTGGATCGCACCCAGCACCGTCGTGATCACCGTCTGAATCACGTTCCATGCCGTCGTGATAAAGGTCTGGACTGCCGTCACCACCGTCGTCACGACTGTCTGGATTGCATTCCACACCGTTGTAAAAATCCCCTGGATCGCCGTCCATACCGTACCGGTCACCGTCTGAATCGTGCTCCATGCATCACTCAGGAAATCCGAAACCGCGCCCACCACCGTGGAAACGATTTCCCGGATATTCTCCCAGGTATCCGAAAAGAATTCCGACAACGCCTCCCACACGCTTTTCGCCGTCCCACTGATGGATTCCCACGCCGCTGTCAGGAAGCCGGAAATGGCTTCCCAGGCTGCCGTCACAGCCGCCTTGATGCTTTCCCAAAGGTCAATCCAGAACTGCCGGAATTCCTCGTTCGTGTTCCACAAGTAAATAAACGCCGCCACCAGGGCAGCAATCGCCGCGATCACCAGCGCGATTGGATTCGCCATCATCACGGCGCTCAGTGCGGAAAACGCAGTCTTCACCGCGTTAAACGCGCTCACCAGCTTCGGCACCAGCGTCATGATCGTCCCCACAGAGGAAATCACCTTCCCAACCACGATCAGCACCGGACCGATAGCCGCGGCCACCAGGGCAATCGTCAGGATCACCGTCCGCATCCCCTCGTCCATGCCGTTCAGCCAGTCCACCAGGTTCTGAATCACACCCACTACGGATTTAATGACCGGCAGGAGCATCTGCCCGAAGGAGATCCCAAGCTCCTGCAGCTGTGATTTTAAAATCGTCAGCTGCCCGGTCAGGTTGTCCTGCATGATCGCCGCCATCTCCTCCGCCGTACCGGAACAGCCTGCAAGCCCTTCCCGGTAAGCGTCAAAGCTGCCCGTAGACTCGCCCAGCACCGTCATTAACTCTGACTGTGCTGTCTTGCCCGCGACCACATAGGCAAGGTTCGCTTTCTCCTCATCCGTCAGCGTGGACCATACACCCTGCATGGAAGACAGGATGGAAGAAAGGCTCTGCACATTCCCCTCCGCGTCATAGACCGTAACACCGTACTCCGCAAGGGTATCCCGGCAGCCGGATGTATTCGTCCCCAGCCTCGTCATGATGGAAGAAAGCGCCGTGCCGGCCTCGCCGCCTTTAATGCCTCCGTCCGCCATGACCATCAATGCCGCCATGGTATCATCCAGGTCATAGCCCAGCTGCGTCGCCGTCGCCGCGCAGTTTTTATACGCCTCGCCCAGCTGCGCCGTAGTCGTGTTGGAATTCGACATGGCATACGCCATCTTGTCCACCAGCATCTCCGAATCCGAAGCCGCCAGCCCGAACGCCGTCAGGTAATCCGTCACGATATCCGAAGCACTTGCCAGATCCATCTCCGAAGCCGCCGCCAGGTTCAGGATCCCGGAAAGGCCCTCGCACATCTGGTCCGCGTTCCATCCCGCAAGCCCCATGTAGGACATGGCTTCCGCCGCCTCTGTTGCAGAGAATTTCGTGGTTTCGCCCGCTTCCCTTGCAGCCGTTTCCAGCTTCTCCATATCCCCTTCCAGATCCGTGGACGTGGAAGAAAGCAGAGCCTTCACACTGGACATGGCCTCCTCAAAATTCGCCGCCGTTGTCACCGCAGCCGTCCCCAGAGCCACCACACCAGCCGTCACCGGAAGCAGCTTCGTCCCCACGCTGCTGATGTTATCCCCCAGCGTTTTCAGATTCTCCCCGGACGCCGCGATCTTCTGCACCGCCGTGGCCGACTGCTCCGCCTGTTCCTCCAGATCCTTCAGCTTCTGCTCGGTCTCCACGATCTCCCGCTGCAGCGCGTCATACTGTTCCTGCGAAATCTCCCCGAGCGTGCCGCCAATCGCAAAGCGATTTTCCATTGCGGCACGCGACCTGGCAGGTGCAGCTTCAGCTGCGCGTGCCGATTCCATATTCGCCAGGGCCGTGTTCGCCTGTTCCGCCGCCGTTTTCAGCGTCGCCAGCTTCTCCTTCGTTTCCGACACTGCATCCGCCAAAAGCTTCTGCTTCTGCGCCAGCAGCTCCGTATTCCCCGGATCCAGCTTCAGCAGCTTCTCCACATCCTTCAGCTGGGGTGCTGAGCGCCAGTGGCGCTCGTTTAGCACCGACCGAAGCGGCAGCGGAGATGCGTGGACTTGATATTCTTATTCACACTTTCCAGAGCCTTGTTCAGCCCCGTCGTATCGCCATTGATCTCAACCGTAATTCCCTTAATCCGGCTCACCGCCACGTCTTCACCTCCGTTCCGGTCGGTCCTAAACGCGTGCCACTGGCACGCAGGACCCCTCACCTCACTTCCAGACATCAAAAAAGGACCGGTTTCCCGACCCTTTAATATAGTAAAAGGCATCGTAACACGATGCCACCACAAACTTCTTAACAATATTAGTAAATCTACTTATAACTTACAGTCTACCCTCCGCCAAATGTTTTGAAATATATTTTCCGAAATCAATGTCATTCTTTAACGCAATATATTTATCATGTATTAAAGCATAGATATGATATTCTCCTTCATATATTCTTTCTAAATCTTCTTTGTCTATCGGGATGATAAACACATCCTCTTTTAATGCAATTTTTTTAATCAAACCTTTAGCGGAATCCCACTCACCTCTTCCAGAAACACCATTCCAAGCAACCAGAATACCTAATTTTGCCCCACTGAAGCTAACAAAGAATAAAACTTTCCTACATATGTCACTCCCACTGCTCCTTCATAATTTTTACATTCACACAAGAACGTATCTCCAAAACAGGGAAAAGCATTATTAACTTGGTTTAATCTTGCATTTTCATTCCAAGACAATAGCAGGTCGATTTCATTCGAACTAGTTCGGCAATTACTTCTGCACTCAAAGAAGCTACCTGAAGAATTTGAAAATAATAGTGAAAATAGTTCTTCGAGTTTATGACCCTTCTCTTGCGCGTTCAATTTTCCAGAAGAAATTTCATCATATACTTTACAAAACTTGCACTTGTCTTCCTCGCCCAATTGTAATGTTGTAGACTTATATCTTCCCAATATCTGTATACATTCAAACGGCGTGAGTCCTTGTTTATTAAGAAAGTCTTCAATTTCTTCGGCTTTTCGAAGGTTATCGTCTTTCTCCATCATAACACCTTATATATTATAACCGCATGCTCTTTTGGCTCTTCAACTTCATTATCACAATGCACACAATTTATTTCCTCAGGTATATCAAATAGACTCCTATAAAGATTCCCCGTAAACTTCTGACAACGCGGACAATATATTTCCAAACACTGTTCCACTAGTCCAGCATCTACGCAAACCTCCATGACGTCATAAGCTTCCACTATACTGATTTTGAAATTCCTGTGTAAGACATCCGGATAAATCAACTGCCCAGTTTGATAATGATTACCTAGGAAGTCAACTATGGCGTCACAATCAATATTAAATTTCTTCTCCTTTAATAAAGGAGCCACTTTCACAAAGATACTTGATTGCATCATTCATCCGCTCCATTCCTAAGTCCTTACAGCCCCCAGTAATATGCTGTAACAGAGTATATTTTCTACTAAAATAATCAAATGTTACTTTAACTATATAGCTTTGAGACTCAACAGGTTTTACCCATTTTATATAAATATATGGATAACTTGCCGTTTCCTCCTTATCATCAAGATAATGTAACAGTAGTGTCTTTACATCTTCAGCCTGATTAAATATTTCTTCATTCTCATCAATCAGTTCCCTAAGTTCTCCTATAAAAGGAAGTACATAATCTGTATTTTCAGATGCGGTTAACTCAGCTGAAGCTCCCGTGCTCATTTGCATCATCTGTTTATACATTCGGACATCATCATTTTGTCTGTCATTAATAATTGCGATTATATTAGCATGATTACATGTATATAAATTAAGATGCAAATTATTTTTTAACCATAAAATACACTCTGTAACTATGCTCTCATAAGCCTCATTTGATACTATACCATTACTATTATATCTATTAGCGTCATATCTAATTTCAAGGAATCCATTTTTTAAATCTATATAAATAACAATAGGATATCTATAATCAATTTGGTCAAATGTTTCCGGTTGAATATAAGATTTCTGTAAAACAAATTTGACAAATATTGCTTCCTCAGTTATCCAATACAAAGGTGTTGCTTCCTTCAAAGTAGTATCTAAAACATATTCTGGAATAAAATCATCTGGAACAAATGCGTTTCCTCCTATTTCTTTCAGATAATCTTCAAGAGGCTTATCTTCCTTTGCTTCCCAAAATAACGGAAGCGAATACTTGTAAAGCTTTATAAATTCCCAATTCTCATAAAAATTTGCAAATTTAATATTCGTCGTTGTCTCAGTAATAACCTTTTTAAAGTCTCTTTTTGATTCAAAATATAGTAAATCATCTGAATCTCCAAGACTTCTTTGTGCTTCAAATGTGATCTTATTTTTATCTACCAGTAATGTGCAAATACTACTCATAACTCCGTTTGAGTAGCCTGCAACCGTATTTTTATAAAAATCCAAAAATGTTCTCTCTTCCATGGGAGATCTCACGTGGCATTCCTCCTTCAGAACATACTTGATTATATTCTATATCACTTCTGTTCAAAAATCCACCTGTTTTTTCACCTTTTCTCAGTTTTTTTGAACTTCTACCCAATAAGTAATTAAAATTTATCGAAATCCTTCTGATCCGCCAGCCTCGCATACTTGCAGGAATCATTCCCGCTCTCCACATACATATCATTCCCCATCCCGATACTCAGCAGATCCAGATCCCGGATGCTGATCCCCAGCTGCACGCACCGCAGAAGGAAGAGCGGGGTTGTCATCTCCCGCTCACTTCTGCGAAGTTTTTTTTAGATTCCGCCTCGGTCTGGATGTTCAGGCCCCACAGCCTGATGATCTCCGGCAGCACCTGGTAGATGGAAAAGGTGTTGAACTCATCCAGCCATTCCTCCGGGGAATCCGGCACCGCCTTCGGATCCGCGTGCTTCGCCATGATATAGGCGATATTCTCAAACATTTCCAGGGAGAACAGATCCAGCCCGGATTCCTTCTCATCCGACTCCCCCACGGCTTTTTCCAGCAGCCGCAGATCCTTGTAAATGTCCCTCTGGAATTTCAGACGGTAAATCCGCGGGATCGCCGCGCTGGCCTTGAACACCACATCTTTCCCGTCAATCTGAATTGTTTTCTTCATCCCCATCACTCAATCCTCCATATTCAGGGAAAGCGGCGGGATTAACCCTCGCCGCCCTCATCCGCAGTTGCTTCCGCCGCTGCCGTCGGCAGGTACACCGCGTCATACCATGCATCATAAACCGTCGAATCCGTCGTGTCGCCGGTCTTCGCCTTGACCATGCCGTCCGCCAGGGGCGTGGCCTTGATCGTCAGCGTCTCCGTCTGCACTTCCTTCGTGTCCCCGTTCGTCTTGCCCTCAATCCCCGGCCTCGACGCGGAACAGTTATACAGCACGTGCCGTATATGCTTCTGGTCGCCGTCGAACTCGAACAGCAGCGCAAAGGACGCCAGTTCCACATCCGAATTCTCGATCAGCACGCCGTTGGCATCCAGCTCCTCCTTCAGGATGTCCGTCCGGAAGGATTCCGGGATCAGCGCCAGCTCCAGGTCGCCGTCATAACCCATGTTGTTATTGATCACATAATACGCCACGCCGTCCGCGTAGAAATTCTCCGGCTCCCCGTTCGCGTCCAGGGAGATGGAAACCGAACCCGGCAGCGCCACCGGCGTCCCGTAGGACGGGTTCCCGTCGTCATCCACCGTCAGCACCGCGTAATGTGAATTTTTCAGGTTGAACTTCACCTTGTTATTATCAGCCATCTCTTATACCTCCATTTCATAGAGCACCTCGTACAGCCACTCACTTTCAATCCATACCTCGCTCTTATCATAATACAGCCCCTGTCCTGTCAGGGCCGCCTCCACCGTTTCCTCCAGTTCCACATCCTTCTTATCCGTGTACAGCTCCAGATGCAGCACATTGGAAGAAAAGTACACGATCCCGTCCGCCGCGAAATTATCCGCAGACGGATACAGGATCACCAGGAAAGGCGGATCCGGGGACTCCCCTTCGGCAAAATGGCCATACGCCCAGGGCAGCCCGACGGCTTCCACAAATGCCACAACAGCCATGATTTTTTGACTTCTTCCTGAATTATTTAAAAAGAACTGCACACTGCAGTCCCGATAAAACAATCAAAAAAATTTTTCTGTCAGGTCAAAAAATCTGCCGCCATGACTCCTTTGGCATCAGAGAGGCACAAAGCCACTCAGGATTCAAAACACATCAGTTGCTTATGAAAAATCAGGAAAGGAGACAGACAAGATGAGCAAAATGAGTGAATTATCCATGTTACTCGATGACCTGATCGCCTGCGGAAACAGGCTGTCAGAAACAGCCCAGGCGCTGAAGGAATTCTATTCCGCGCCGGATGAAGACAAGCCGGCCGCACCACCGCCGGAGAAAAAGAAGGAAACGGCGCCCGCACCTGCGGAACCCGCAAAACAGTATTCAAAGGAAGATGTCCGCGGGATCCTCGCCCGCAAGGCGAACGAAGCCGGAGGCCAGTACAAGGTACAGGTCAAGGCACTCGTCAGAAAATACGGAAAAGGCGGCAGCCTGACGAACGTCCCGGCGGAAAGCTATCCGGACCTTGTAAAAGAAGTGGAGGGACTGACCGATGCTTAACCACGCATTCCTCTCCGCATCTGCAAGCCACCGGTGGCTGAACTGCCCGCCCAGCGCGAAGCTCTGCGCTTCCGTCAAGGATGAGGGCAGCCCCTACGCACAGCAGGGAACCGATGCTCACGCGCTCTGTGAATTCAAAGTGCTGCACGCACTCGGCCAGCCCGCACAGGATCCCACATCGGACCTCACCTGGTTCGACCAGGAGATGGACAGCTACACGGACCAGTATTGCTCCTATGTCATGGAACAGCTGGAGAAAGCCCATACATACTGCCCGGATCCACGGGTACTGGTGGAACAGAGGCTGGATTTCTCCAAATGGGTACCGGACGGCTTCGGCACCGGCGACTGCCTGATCGTCGCGGACCACACGCTGCACATCATTGATTTCAAATACGGCGTCGGCGTCCTTGTGGACGCACAGCAGAACCCGCAGATGATGTGTTACGCCCTCGGCGCCCTGGATACCTATGACGGGATCTACGATATTGATTCCGTAAAGATGACCATCTTACAGCCGCGCCGCGAAAACATCAGCACATGGACCATCAGCAAGGACGGCCTGCTTGCCTGGGCAGAAGAAACCTTAAAGCCCACCGCGCAGCTCGCCTATGACGGCAAGGGTGATTTCAGGACCGGCGACCACTGCCAGTTCTGCAAGGTCAAGGCCGCCTGCAGGAAGCGCGCAGAGTACAATCTGGAGCTTGCCAGGTACGATTTTGAAATGCCCGCCGCCCTGGACGACACGGAGATCGCTGCCATCCTTTCAAAGGTGGATGAGCTGGTAGCCTGGGGAAATGACATCAAGGAATACGCCCTGCGCCAGGCGCAGTCCGGCATCCATTATGAAGGCTGGAAGGTTGTGGAAGGCCGGTCAAACCGCAAATACACGGATGACGCCGCAGTCGCGGCCACCGTCACCAGTGCGGGATATGATCCTTATGAGAAGAAGCTGATGGGGATCACCGCCATGACATCCCTTCTGGGAAAAAAGAAATTTGAGCAGCTGCTGGGCAGCCTCGTTTACAAGCCGCCCGGAAAACCCACGTTAGTGCCGGAAACCGATAAACGCCCGGCCATGAACACCGCACAGGATGATTTCAAAGAAGATTAAGGAGGACAAGATTATGTCAAAGATTATGAACCCGACGAAAGTGATTACAGGACCGAGAACCCGCTGGAGCTATGCCAATGTCTGGGATCCGAAGAGCATCAACGGCGGCGCGCCGAAATACAGCGTCAGCCTCATCATCCCGAAGTCTGACACCAAGACCGTGGAGAAGATCAAGGCCGCGATCCAGGCAGCCTATGAGGAAGGCCAGAGCAAGCTGAAGGGCAACGGGAAATCCGTCCCCGCGCTCTCCATCATCAAGACGCCGCTGCGTGACGGCGATCTGGAACGCCCGGATGACGAAGCTTACAAGAACAGCTATTTCATCAACGCCAACAGCGCCAACGCGCCCGGCATCGTGGACGCGGACCGCAACCCGATCCTGGAGCGCTCGGAAGTTTATTCCGGCATCTACGGCAGGGCATCCATCAACCTCTACGCCTTCAACACGAACGGAAATAAAGGGATTGCCTGCGGCCTGAACAATCTGCAGAAGATCTCCGACGGGGAACCGCTCGGCGGCCGCACCAGGGCAGAGGACGACTTCGATACCGACGATGAGGATGATTTCCTCGACTGATCGGTAACACAAACCACCCTTAACCGGCGGCAGTTCGGAAACGACTGCCGCCATTCTGCATAAAAAAGGATATGAGAATCTATGAAAATAAAAGAAATGTCAATCGACCTGGAGACCTACAGTGACGTGGACATCTCCAAATGCGGCGCGTACAAATACGCGGAATCAGAAAATTTTGAGATCCTGCTTTTCGGCGTCTCCGTCAACGGCGGCCCCGTCACGGTCTATGACCTTGCCTGCGGCGATACCATCCCGGATGAAATCCTCGCCGCCCTCGCGGATGAATCCGTCACAAAATGGGCCTTCAATGCATCCTTTGAGCGCGTCTGCCTCTCCAACTGGCTGTACCATCACCGCCCGGAATATTTCAAAGGCTACAGCATTCCCGGCGATCCGGCCGGCAGCTATCTGGATCCGTCGTCATGGAAATGCACCATGATCTGGTCTGCCTATCTGGGGCTGCCGCTGAACCTTGCCGGTGCCGGCGCTGTCCTCGGCCTGGAGAACCAGAAGCTGACGGAAGGCAAAGACCTGATCCGTTATTTCTGTTCTCCCTGCAAACCGACCAAAGCAAACGGCGGACGCACCCGGAACCTCCCGCACCACGCCCCGGAGAAATGGGATCTGTTCAAAAAATACAACCTGCGCGACGTGGAAGTAGAAATGTCCATCCAGAAGCGCCTGTCAAAATATCCCGTCCCGGAACAGGTCTGGGATGAGTATCATCTGGATCAGGAAATCAATGACCGCGGGATCCTGCTGGACATGAACGTGGTCAATAACGCCATCGCCTTTGACGCGCGTTCCCGGTCTGCCCTGATGGAAACCATGCAGGATCTCACGGCGCTCGACAATCCCAACAGCGTCACGCAGATGAAACAATGGCTTTCCGCCAACGGTCTGGAGACAGAATCCCTCGGCAAAAAGGACGTGGCAAAGCTCATCCCGGACACGGAAGGATCTATCCGGGAAGCCTTACAGCTCCGGCTGCAGCTGGCGAAGTCGTCCGTGAAAAAATACCAGGCTATGAAAAACGCCGTCTGCCGCGACGGCAGGGCGCACGGGATGTTCCAGTTCTACGGTGCCAACCGATCCGGACGATGGGCCGGCCGCCTGATCCAGCTGCAGAACCTCCCGCAGAACCACATGCCCGACCTCGCGGAAGCCCGTGAGCTCGTCCGCACCGGAGATTATGATACGCTGCAACTTCTGTATGACGACATCCCGGACACGCTCTCCCAGCTGATCCGCACAGCGTTCATCCCCCGTCCCGGATATAAATTCGTGGTCAGCGACTACAGCGCCATCGAAGCCCGCGTCCTGTCCTACCTTGCCGGTGAGAAATGGCGATCCAGAGTCTTTGCAGAAGGGAAAGACATCTACTGCGCCTCCGCCAGCCAGATGTTCGGCGTTCCCGTGGAGAAACACGGCGTCAATTCCCATCTGCGGCAGAAAGGCAAAATCGCAGAACTTGCCCTCGGCTACGGCGGATCCGTCGGCGCACTTAAGTCCATGGGCGCCCTGGAAATGGGACTGGCCGAAGACGAGCTGCAGCCGCTTGTGGATGCGTGGCGCTCCGCAAATCCGAACATCGTGCAGTATTGGTGGGACGTGGATACTGCGGTCAAAACCACCGTCAAACAGCGGATCTCCACAAAAGTGGGCGGCATCCGGTTCCAGTACAAGAGCGGAATGCTCTTCATCCATCTCCCATCTGGTCGCACGCTCTCCTTCATCAACACGCCCATTTTTGATATGGGAAATTTGAGTCAGTAATTCATCACAGATTTCAGAACGACAGCCTTAAATCTTTTGAATTAACAACCCCGGTGCAAGCACTCAAGTGCCTTTCGGCACTTGACTCCTGCTACGCAGGAGCGGGGTATAGTCCCCCACCGAGCTTGCTCGGTATTAGCTTGAACGATGCAAGCATCGGGGAATGTACCCTAATTGGATTCAAATAATCTTCGCAAACTATATTTCAGATGCTAATTTTAATTTTTGCTCTGCAATAAAAAAATCTTTTATATTAAAGTTCAGCAATTCGCATACAGCCTTTTTATCTTCCGGATTATACTGATAATTTTTTAAATAGATAGCAATATTCTGTGATAAAATTCCAAGTGAAAAAGCATCAATTTTATTCTTGCCCTTGATACATTCTTCAATACTCTTAACAGGTAAATGACCATTTTGAGTTCTTATTAAGTAGTCTATACTCACCATTCGAAAAAATGTGCAGTTCTTTTCATTCACAACATCCATAATTTCTTCCAGGATTCTATCAGACTGCAACGAATATCCCAAATTACTTATAGTCACTCCAACAAAGGCTCCCCAAAAGCGGCTTAAAAAGCTATTAATTTTCATCTTAAATTGACTTTTTGCCACGATTTCTTCATTATCTTCTTTTGCTTTTTCATCTATTATTTTAATAATAATATCAATCATTCCATCTAAAGAATTATATAGCGTTCCCATAAGTTTTAAACTTGAATCATACATCAAATTAATCATTTCTTTTCTTGGTACTCGCTTAATAGAAGACGAATAATTCTTTAGAATATCTCCCAAGAACTCAATAATTCTTATTGTTTTTGAAAATTCAAGTGTCATTTCATCTATTTGATTTTCGCTTTCGCTCTTTTCAAACTTCGTTTCGTCCAAGTCCAAATCCGTCATTTCATACTGTTTCAACGCTTTTTCTTCTTGAATTTTAGGAATATCAGCATTTTTAGGAATATCAAAAATTTCCTCTATCTTCTGATTAATATTATAATCCAATTTTTCTAATAAATCCTTTTGCTTAGCATATTTAAAATCTTTATATTCTTTTAGCAGTTCTTTGCTCACTTCTAATATCAATGGTATTATTTCATATTCAATATTCTTGTCGTATGCTAGGAACAATGCTATATTAAAGTTTATTTCCTTCGACAGATCCGAAAAAATCATTTTTGCTTTCTGTTTTTTTAATTCTGGTGACAATTGTTTTAAAATATAATTCCCAGTAAAATAATAATACATATAGCTATGCTTAAATCTGTACTTCTCCTCTCTTTTTTCCAACACTTTATTCTGTTCAAGGTTTTTAATGATATCAATTCCACTTCTTTTCCTACCACCATAATCGTTATTATAATCAAAAATCACTTGTAGTAATAATTGTTCTTCTATTTGTTGCCCTTGATTTCTTTCATAAATTCTAAATGCCACTTGCTCCAATAAAGTCATATACATTGCCGATTCATTTGTATCACCATCCGTAATTTCATTTATTTTGTCAAGAATTAAACATTCATAAATATAAGAATATCTGCTATAGTCAGTCTTCATTTTTTCGTAGTTATCCAAATAAGAAAGAACAAGTAAAAACTCCATAGGAGTCTGATTAAAAAAACCTGTTTTCATTGCACTTTGAACCTGATTCAATTTATTTCTGCAAAGCACATCGAAATTCTGGCTTTTTTCATTTTGATCTTTATCAGAAAGCAACAACCATTTACTTACTAATTTTCTTCTCATATATGTTTTTAATTCTTGAATGTATAAGCGAGTAAACTTTTCTTCTAAGAACTCTCTTGTTTCTACATTTTTCAAAAAACTAAGCATATCATTTTGTAGGTTACTCGAAATCACAACAATTCCAAATTTATTTGTAATATAGTGTAATATTTTTTTTATTGTTTTATCAGAAACCAAAATTTCTTCAAAATCATCTATAATACATACCTTTTTTTCTGGCCCCATTTGCAATATTTCTTCCTCTTCTATATTTATATATTGTTGTTTGTATAATTTCAAAACTTCCTTATTTAATTCTTCTCCATCTCCCGTCCTCAGTTTTTCAATATTCAGAATTACTGGATATAATTTCATGCCAAAAAAGGTTTTATATAATTGTTTCAATAATGCTGTTTTTCCATACTCTTTTTCACCACAAATCATTACATATTTTTTGTTGTTTATAACCTGAACAATATCATTCTCATCTTTATACAGCATCACATCCTTATTATTATTTTCTCCTCTTAAAACCGGATACACAAAAACATCCGATAATTTCAACTTACCTTTAAACTTACTAACCAAATCAATTTCATTATCTTCCAAATATTCCATAAAAGAATCACTTAATTGAACGCAATTTTTTAAATATCTATTCCTCTTGAATTCTCTTGACTTTGTATCTAGTATATTTTTATACATTTTTCCATTCCACTCATAAGAAAAGAATCGTTCAATATTATCGTCAAAGTCCACTTTTAAAATACTGAATCCGCTCTGATCTTTAGAATCAGAATCATATAATTGATTTCCCTTTATGAAATAATTTGTCGAAGCGTCATAATTATCTTTTACAACAATCTCAGAAACATGATCATGTCCTACCAAAACAATATCCGAATAAGTTTTATAATATTTTTTCCATTCTTCTGCGCTCTCCCAAGTTAGCCACGATTCATCATGATGCATCAAAGTAATAACAATTTCTTTTTTCAATTTCTCTTTTTGCTCAGGAATAGTAATTCTAATTTCCTTTGCTCTTTCAGTTTTTTTGGAACACCATGCACTATTCAAACAATGAAACTTAAATATAATATCTTTATAAGACACTATATGTTCAGTAAATATACTTTCATTGCTCACACTTGCTAATGGAGCTATATTCGAATCCCATTCCTTAACAAAATTAAAATAATACTTTTCAACTTCAGTACATGCCTTGATTATTTCCACATTTGTCATATCCAAATTAGGATCTTTTAATATGGATTCCCTCAAAACATTCCCTTCACATTCAAAATCACAATCATGATTTCCTGGCACCACTATTACTTGCATACAAAGATCTTTATATCTTTTCTTTATACCTTCTATAATATCCATCAAAAAAATGGATGCATATAAATATTGTTCTTCTTTTCCTGATTTTGCAATATCTCCAGTAATGCAAAAAAACCAAGAATGTATCAAGTTGGTTCATAATATGCGTATTTATAGCTTTTACAATATATTCACTTCGGTCTTCCAAAATTCTATAATCATCTTCACAGCCAAGATGAATATCCGTAATATGTATCAAAACCAATTCCATGCCTTTATCTCCCGTATTTTTAAAAAATTACATTTTTTAGGCGACTACTATATTTTGATTCCTGTTCGCCACTAATAAAAAATCTTGTAAATCTATTCAATTTTCTATAATATCGCCATATTTTACTCTCTGACTTGATGAAAAAAACTCATATATTAGTCCATTTTTAACCATCTTTCACATTCTATACTTGCACAAAACACTATTACTGCCCATTAATTCTTAACTTCTCAATCCTCAAGCCCAAAATCCGTGATCTTAAGCGTCCTGCAGTTTTCCGAAACTGTCCTCACTGTCGCAGACGGAACTCCCTTAGGCTAGTCGTAACTTCGACTTCCAGCTTCATCTCTACATCTGCGCATCCATATCCGCTTCCTACAAGACCACTGATAAATCTACAAGGCTCCGGTTCCACCACAAATGCATATCTTTACGCGCCGTATCTCCCATCATAGAAACACTTAGTGTCTTCAAAGGAAGCGCAGCTTCTATTATTTTTTTATAAATAAAGGGGCACTTCCTCGTTTATTGGGTCATTTATTGGGTCATTTATTGGGTCATCTGACCCAATAAATGTTCCATTTTTATTTCGCGTGACAAAAAACGGTTCATTTTTTTGATTGCTTTTTCAAAAACTTTTCATTTTTCCTGTCACCCAATCTATTTATATAGTTTCCATCAATTGATTGCTGAAAGTTACATCCATCAAAGAAAGCATCGCCATATTATGAATCGAATCACATACCTCAAACTCTTTTTCTTCTTTCCACCGCGGCTTCCAGTTCAATACATAATCATACACATCTTTGTCGGAAACTTCTTCCTGATCTTTTGCCAATTGATCATAAGAATACAGTACCGTCGCAATCATTTCTGCCTGGGCTGTACTCTTGACACGCCCGAACAAATCAACCGTCTTTTTCTTGGCATTCCACTCTGTTTCCGTGAAACTCTCTCTGTTAATTTTCACATCATCTGCCACGCTTAAAGAAAGCATTCGTCCTAATTGCTTTTCCACGATAAGGTTTGCATTGGCCAATACTTCAATGCTCTCTTTTACCTGCGGAGAGAATGGACCATATGTTCCTTTTGAAAACACAAAGCCAGTATCAACACCATTTCTTGTCAATACAAAACAAATCTTCTGATAGATGGTTCTTCCAACCTTTAAGGAGTATCTGCGGTCATTCAGTTCTCTGATGATCTGAAGAATCAAATACCATTTTTTATTAACACGCAAGCCACGGTTTCCAACTGCTTCTCCTACAATTTGCTTTCCTGCCAAAAAATCCTTTGACAATTCTTTTTGTGCAGTTCCGAATGGAGCATATATTTCTATTTTGATTGGAAGTTCACTAAGCTTCTGATACATAACCGGTCCAACTATATCCCATGACAGGCCTCCATTTCCACATCCAAGAGGCGGAAATGCTATGCTTTCAATATGATACTTTTCATAATTATCTGCAAACCAGTTCAAACCATCCTCTACATAAGATAACCTGGAAGGCGATCTCCAATGATCTTTTGTAGGAAAATTCATAATTGTTGTGCCATCCGCGTTTTGATAAATATATGGTACCCCCGGTCTGACTTCTCCACGATCACATTTCAAGACATAATCCATAAACATATCCGGGTAGCGCTTTTTAAATTCCAGTGCTATTCCCTTTCCCATGACACCTACACAATTAACGGTATTAACAAGAGAGGTACATTTGCTTTCAAAAATATTTCCAATCTTTACCAACATCTTCTCACCTCCATCAGAAAAACGCCTCTGGTTGCACATAAATTCGCTTGTCAAATCCGGCAGCTTTCATTTTCTCCCTGGCATTTTCACTGACAACAGCCGCACAGACAATATAATTATACGGTATCCTGTATGGAATCAAAACCTCCGCACACTTTGCAGATTTCTTTTTGAAATATTCATAACGATTGTCATCTGTCCAGGAGCGGGCATATACCATATGCCATATATGTTGGAAGCACAGTACTGCGAACAAAATATCCTCCACCCACTATATAATCATCCGGTTTATGAAGTTTAAACAGGAACAGTTCATTCGGCTGCAGTGCCTTGAAATTCCTGGCACCTGGTGTCCAAAAGTTCACCTCATCGCACTGTTCTGATTTTAAAAGTTCAAACCAATTTTTATCAGTAACACCAACATACATTTTCATAAAAACACCCCCTGTTACTCGCTTCTATGCCGCATTATTATTACTTACGTTCCATTTCACAAATCGTCCCGGAATCACACAGTATTCCTTATCAAAGCAAACTCTCTCGTACCGTTTCAAGACCGACTCTCCAAATCCGACTGTATTTTTACGTTCATTATTCAGATTATCTGCACGATTAAACTCTTCCTGCACATACTCTGTCACTGCCTGGTAAAGCTTCGACTCCTGTGGAGAAAGGCTGTAATTAACCGTATAGGCAATGCGCTCCGGGAATAGAGGCTTGCCATCAAACTTCAACAGTTCTTCTTTTACCAACCGGCGCATCACATCGCTGACATCTACCGCCTGCTGCGACGAATGATGCGTTCCCTCAAAACGATCCGGATCCACCAGTGACAAAAACAGGTGGAAATCCTCTTCTTTTCCATTATGCGGAGTAGCAGTCAGGAGCAAAAAGTTCCTTGTGATATTCGATAACAGCCGTCCCAGCTGAAAGCGTCTGGTGTATTTGACTTCTCCACCCCACACCGTTGCAGACATTTTGTGCGCCTCATCGCACACGATCAGATCCCACTCGGAAACCTTCAGCTTTTCCTGCAGTTCGTCATTCCTGGCAAGCTTATCCAGCCGGCAGATACAGCGATCCACTTCCGTAAAAATATTTCCGGTCACTGCGGACTCCATCCGATCATTAGTCAGGATTTCAAATTTCAGATGAAACTTTGAAAAAAGCTCATCCTGCCACTGTTCCGCCAGACTTCCAGGCGAGACAATCAGGCATCTTTTCAGATCACCCCTGGCCATCAGTTCCTTAATGTACAGTCCGGTCATAATCGTCTTTCCTGCACCCGGATCATCCGCCAGCACATAGCGCAACGGTACCCTCGGCAGCATCTCCTGATAAACCGCGGAAATCTGATGAGGGAGCGGCTCCACAGCCGACGTATGTACAGCCAGATACGGATCAAACAAATGCGCCAGACTGATACGGTATGCCTCCGATGCCAGCTTCATCTGCTCCGCGTCTGCGTCGAAACTCCAGGGCAAGAGCTTTGTCAGCACTTCAAGTCCCGGCTCGCTCTCCCTGTAAAGTAACTGCGTTCCCGGAACTCCCCGCGTATCTTTATATGTAATTTCCAGCACATTGCTGCCATACCACTGAACTGCAACAATGCTGACCGGCTCATTACCCACAATGCCCTTCACTGTACTTCCGACAGTGATATCTTCTAATTTGTTCATTTTCAGCAATCGCTCCCAGCTTATCAACTTATCCTTATATTAGCACATCGAATGTGCCATAAAACGGACTCAGATTGCGCTCTTTCCGCTTTTTATCCACTCATCCAGCTCCGACCTTTTAAATTTCCACAGTTTTCCAACCTTATGCGCCGGAATATCCGTTTTCTTTATCCAGTTTCGCACTGTATCTTTTGTAACACCCATATATGCAGCGGCTTCTTCCAGATTAATCCAGTTGTCCTGATACACTTCGCTCATATTTCCGTCTCCTTAAAAAATTTCAACGTGCCACTAACCTACACTATACCAGACATGGATTCCTTTCGTCAACTTGTTTTCCTATGATTTGTTGGTAATTTGGGTTGATTTTCATAATTGTTTTGTTGCATTTCAACAAAGCAATTAAGCAAAAACACAGTAAACCCTCACATCTATTTGTTTCCACCACGAAAAAAACGCTACCGGACTCTTCCGATAGCGCTGCTCCTTATGCCTGTATTCTCTTTCCACTGCCGCGTCTGCCATTCATCTGATACCTGTCATGCTTGCGGATGCTCCTTATCGCCTGCCGCAGGGTATTACTCCGTCCATGCTGATGATAGGGATGGGACGCCTTGTGTTTATGAAATATCACGCAGCTTCCCGGCAGCGGATACTCCGGAGCGTCAGCCAAACGCGAAGCGTTTTTGAAATGGCTGACGCGACCTGCCGCCGAACGGATGTGAGGGGGCGTTTCCACATTATGGATATACCACACATGCCCCGTATTCTTTGACATTACCGTAACGTCATAATCATCCACATGGATGATGGCGAAATAATCCGGATCCAGGCATTGTAAATCTTCCTTATGAAACATTCTCTGCCCTCTCTCTGAAATACTGCTCCAGAGCCTTTTCCAGAATGTCCGGCACATCTGCCGCTGCTGTATCTGAAAAATATCTCCGGAAAGTCTCTGCCGATATTTTTACACTGACCATTGATTTCTGCTTTTTCGGCTCCTGCCGGAACGCCTCCTCTGCATTTTCTTTTGTGATTTTACCCGCCATTTTTCTGAATCCTGCTGCCTGTTTTGCCTGGATCTTCCTTCCTTCTGTCTCAGATGCATGATGGATCAGTTTCTGTTCCTCATCCGATAAATAAGACAGATCCACAGCCGCCACCAGCGGCAGCGCTCCGGTATCCACGGCGGTCTTAAATTCCGGGATCAGCTTATCCAGCCGCATATAGCGAGCGATATTTCTTCCCGTCATTCCATATTCATCCCCAAGCCCGTCGCGGCTTCTCTGAGACTTGTGGACATCATGTCCACAAGTCCCGCTCATGTCTTCCAGTGCAGCGATTTCACACAGAATATCATTCCGTTTTCCCTGACTGCTGATCTTCTCGTAACGCTCCGTCAGAACAGCCGCCTTTTCCGATGGAAGCAGATCCGCAAAGGATCTCTGCACCAGATTCGTCTCAATCACATAGACATAAGCATCTTCCTCTGACAGTCCATCCTTCACGATCGCCGGAATCTCTTTCAATCCTGCCAGCCTGGCTGCATTTGCCCGATTATGTCCCGCCAGCATTTCATATCCGTTTTTCTCCACCCGCACAATCACCGGATTCAGGATCCCATGCTCCCGGATGCTTTCCACCATGTCATCCAGGCGTTCTCCTTCATAAAGGCGGAATGGATGGTCATGAAACGGCTTAAGCTTTTCAATCGGAAGCATCATAATTTTATTCTGCGCCACGGCCTCTTCCACAGCCATGTCCTCAGTCAGCAGATCCAACGCATCCTGAAACACCTTCCTTTTCGGTGCATTCGCTTTCATTTCCGACCACCTCCCTCGCCAGATTTCGATATGCTGTACACGCTTTGCTTCCCGGAGCATATTCCAGAAGCGGCTCACTGTAATAAATGGATTCCCCCACTTTAACTGTATTCGGGATCGCGCTCCGGAAAATGCGGATCTGTCCCTCAAAAGTTTCTGTCACCTGCTCCGTGATCACTTTGCAGAGGTTTGTTCTGGCGTCACACATGGTAAGCAGAATCCCCGCAATTTCCAGCCTGTCATTCAGGCGACTCCGAACTTTCTTTACCGTCCGGATGAAATCCTGCAGGAGCGTCAGCCAAACGCGAAGCGTTTTTCAAAATGGCTGACGCGACCTGCCACCGAACGGATGTGAGGGGGCGTTTCCACCCCATCATCGCCAGAAGCTGCGGGTTCACTGCAATCAGGACTTCATCAGCCGCTGTCAGCGCATTGATGGTCAGTGTACCAAGCGAAGGGCAGGTATCCAGAATTATATAATCGTATCGCTCTCTCAGGGGCTCCAGAATGCCTGAAAGCATCCTTTCCGCGCCCATTTCCGTCCGCAGTCTGCCTTCTACAGCAGAGAGCACCATGGATGACGGAATAAAGTCCACACCATTCCGGCTCCGGATGTAATCCTCCGCATCCGGCAGTTCCTCATCCTCCAGCCGGTCCATCATCAGATGACCGATTGTAACCGGAACTGCCGCCGTATCCTCAATCCCAAAACAGGTTGAAAGGTTTGCCTGGCTGTCAAAATCCACAGCCAGAACCTTCTTTCCCATCTCCGCCAGAAAATATGCCAGATTCCAGGAGCTGGCCGTCTTGCCAACTCCCCCTTTGAATGAACCACACATCAGAATCTTTGCCATCACTTATTCCCCCTTCCGTATCTGACTTCCTTCTCAGCCACACAGCAGGCTGGCACCTGCGCCTCCGCCATCTCTGCATCTACCCGCGTGATCGTCAGCTTTCCATCCTCACACTGCACCTGGATCTGCGCCCCGATTTCAAATCCCATCATCTCCAGCCACTGTCCTTTGAGCGTAATTGTCGGCGTCGCCTTATACTTATATCCGCTCTGCTCATAAACCTTCATGTTTCTCGTCGTCTTCACATTTCTCGTTGTCATAGATTTGACTCCTTTCAGATTTGCATTCTTTGTAGAATTTCAGATGTTTCACAGTTTCCATTTTCCCGTGCCATTTTTCATGTGCACTCCCATAGGCACCACCTCCTCCAAAGCCACTCGCTGTGCAATTCGCATTCCGCTTCGCTTCATGCTCATTACGCGCTGTCGCGCTATAAATCCGTTCACATAAAAGTGCTCCTGTGAGCAAGCTCACTCGCACTTTATGTTCCGGATTTGCACCGCTCGTAGGAACACGAAAAAAGAAGCTGCTGACACGTATTTTTCTTACGCATCAACAGCTTCCGCTTTGATTCAGTGTACTATTTTCGACATTTATTCAGGTTTTTCTTTATTTTCTGCATTATCCCTGATCCGGTAATAATCTTCCATATCAATCCCGATCTTCACCGTAGCGTCAGGTTTCGGCAGACGGTGGTTGCCCAAGAGACACACAGTCTCGACGTGGCACGAGAAAACGATATTGATGTCACATGCAGAGCGGATGTCTGCGCAAACATGTCAAAGGGCAATTTTTGCCAATTGACCGTGTGACATAACATATCAAGCCGTTTTTTGCCCATTTTGGGGCATTTTAGCGCATATGGGTGTATGCGCGAACATATCAACTGCTCTTATTCCTCCAAGCCCCCTCAGCCATATAGCAGCCATCGAAAAAATGAAAAATGTGATTGACAGCTTCGCATATTTCGAGTAGAATAAGGATACAATAAATTAGTGGTGACCACTAATTGGGCTGGTCGTAAGACCCTGGTCCACCGAGCGGCGGGGAATTTCCCCGCCATTTTTATTCTTTACTGGCTGATAAGACACCTTGCTGTCTGTATAATACAAAATATCAGCTGCGATTTCAATGCCAAAAAGGGGATTTGTTATGGCAGAAAAAATACTGAGTGTTTTTATAGATGAATCAGGAGACTTCGGTCCTTATGAGACGCATTCTCCATACTATTTGGTTTCAATGGTTCTCCACGACCAAAGTATCGATATATCAGGCAACATTTCTGCCTTTGAGTCCCATTTACGAAATCTGGGATATACAGAACACGCTGTTCATACCGGGCCGCTCATCCGTCGGGAATCGGTTTACAGAAACGATCTGGTTGAGAATCGAAAGCAGCTATTCAATGCTCTCTTTAACTTTTCCAGAAAATGGAGTTCTTTGATAATATCCGCTCCTTCAAGAAAAATTATCTCAAGCACATACAGAAAAAACATCTGTAGCAGCAAAAAAGATACCTTGCTTGCCGCATTTTCGTACGCAAGGTATCTTTTTCTATTTCGTATTTAAATTCACATCGCCACTTCCGTCTCCAGCCCCGACTTAAACTCCACTGTGAAATGGTCGTCATAAACTGTAATCTTCTCAATCAGCTTCCGGACGAGGCTCTCGTCATATTCTGTAACCGCCGTTTCCATCTCATCAAGCATTTTCTCCATCTCTTCCACTCGCTGGCGACTTCCCTCGTTGTTAGCATCTTCTAAAAGAAGCTCCTGCTTTTTTCTGCGAAGCTCCTCGATTTTATCTGCAATGTCATCATAGGCCTGTCTCGCATTGGCCTTTTTCAGAAGTTCCTTCTGCAAATCGGCAAGTTCCGCCTCAATCTCTTCGACTTTGCCGGTGTTGCCGCTGCCGATTACTTTTTCGATGTTCTCCTTCAAAATCGGGATGATGGTATCCCTGCCGGAGAACACATCGTTGATAGCTTTCATCACCGCCTCCTGAAGGTCTTCCTCCCGGACCGTCCTGGCCGGGCAGTCAATCCCGCTCGTTTTCTTCGTCACGCGGCTGACGCACCTCCACACAACGGATTTCTTCCCACGGTTATTCCAGCTGACCCTCCGGAACAAATCTCCACAGTGTGCACAGAAGATGATACTTGATAATGCATAGTGGCCGCTGTATACCCTGCGCTTTCCAGTCCCTGTCGTAATATTGGCGCGTCTTACCATCTCCTCCTTGACCCGCATGAAAATGTCTCTTGGAATGATGGCTTCGTGGCCTACGCCCTCGATTCGCTTTGCGAATCGGGGCAAGCCACATAATACTGCGGCACGATGCCCTTGTTCACCACCCGCTTCTTCGTCAGGAAATCCGTCGTCACTGTTTTCTGCAAAAGGGCATCGCCGATGTATTTTTCATTCGTCAGAATTTTGTGCAGTGTGCTGGCAAGCCAGTAGTCGTTCCCTGCCGCCGTCTTGATTCCGTCTGCAGTAAGCCCCTTCCCGATATCGTAATAGCTTTTCCCTTCCATAAATTCCCTGTATATCCGCTTTACAACCTCGGCTTCTTCCGGGTTGATAACGAGGTTTCCGTCCTCATCCTTATCGTAACCGAGGAAGCGGTTCGCGCAGACCTGAACCTTTCCCTGCTGGTAGCGGTACTGGAGCCCAAGCTTCACATTTTGTGAAAGCGACTGGCTCTCCTGCTGCGCAAGCGACGCCATAATGGTAAGCAGCACCTCGCCTTTGGCGTCCATTGTATTTATATTTTCCTTTTCAAAAAACACGGGAATGTTCTTCTCCTTCAGCTGGCGGATGTACTTCAGGCAATCTAAGGTGTTTCTCGCGAATCTGCTGATAGATTTCGTTACCACCATGTCGATTTTGCCATCCATACACTCCTCTATCATGCGGTTAAACTCCCCTCTGTGCCTTGTGTTGGTACCGGAGATCCCATCATCTGCGAATATGCCAGCAAGTTCCCAGCCGGGATGTTTCTGGATGTATTCCGTGTAATGTTCAATCTGAGCTTCATAGCTTGTCGCCTGTTCGTCCGTCTCTGTCGAGACACGGCAGTAGGCCGCCACCCTTAGTTTCGGTTGCTCTTCTCCCTTTTTGCTCTGTCCTGTCTGCCTTCTTGCAGGAATCATTGTAATCGTTGCCATCGTAATCCCTCGCTTCCTATTAAAGTATAAATGTATTCCGCCTGGGCATATGGATCAGGAAAATGCTGCTCCACCTTTCCCAGCTGAAATGTCGTGGGTAAATTTGGTGGCTTTCTTTCCTGTTCCTCAAAAATTCTCCCCAGAGCCTCTGCCCGTCTGACACGCTCTTTCTCGGCTGCATCATATGTCTCCCGGTCGATGATTGCCGGATAAAAGTCATCGCCGAGATAATGCTTATTCTGCAGGAGCCGTTTTGCCATTGCGTGGGTAATCTTAAGCCCTGCTTTTTCCGCAGCATTCACATAACCCATGCCGGAAAGATACGCAGCATAAAGGGCTTTTATTTTTGCGACCTGCTCCTCATCAATCACCGCTGCGCCGTTTTCAATTTTATAGCCATATGGAATGTGTCCTCGTCTCATACTTCTACAATCCTTTCACGGAGATTCAATCCACATTTTAAATGGAAGGTAAGCTCCTCCCTGGAATGAACCGTAATCTGTTCAACAAATGCAGAAAACACTTCCGGGTCATATTCCGTAAGCTTCTCCGTCCTTCCTGTAAACCTGATAATTTCGTTTAAAGCCTCCGCCTTTTTTGTATCTCCGTCAACCGATGAAATCAACTGCTCCCGCTCATCTGCCAGGGCATCTGCTTCTGCTGAAAGGGCGTTCATCTCCTGTGTGAACATGGCCGGTTCAATGTACCCCTTTGTCATAATCGTGGTAAGCGTCTCGCCCTTTTCGCGGTTTTTCTCCAACGCGGCATCAATCTCATCGACCCTGCGGAATATTTCTTTATGGGTTGGTGATTACCATACCTGTCAGCAAAAGCTTATATTTTGCCTTGTCTCTGAGGTGGTGCAGACAAAATATAAAAGGCCTGCAGACATTCCAAAGGAACGCCCACAGGCCAATAAATCAATTTATATTCTGTTTACACCAAAGCTACTTATCCCACTAAAATTCAGGCAGATTGTTTTGGCTATCTCAACTCTTTTTCGTTAATAATGCAGCGCGATCATTCCCGTCTTGCAATCGCGTTCACCCATTTTTCTCCCTGTCTCATTGCTCTGACATCTTCGGTAATAAAAACATGGCATACCGTAAAACCGTTATTCTTCAAAAGTGCTATCAGCAAATTTTCATTATAATCATTAAACAATCGCCCCTGTGCGACTCGCTCCTCAGCTCCGTATTTGAATGACGCGTATAGGACCCCTTTCGATTTCAAAGCGTTTCTCAAATTCTGTAAAACTGAATTCATTTCATTCTTCGCCACATGGAGCAGAGAAGCACACGCCCATATCCCATCAAACTCATTCTGAAAATTCATATCTTCAAATGAAAGCTGCAGCACATTCTGCCTCAACAGTTTTTCCGCTTCTGCACACATTTTCCCGGACGCGTCCATTGCAGTCACAGCAAACCCGTTGTCCATAAATACTTTGCTGTCTCTCCCGCTGCCACATCCTGCATCCAGAATATGTGCCCCTGCCGGAAGGCGGGCCATAAATTTGTCTCTGCAAAAACTCATATCCGCCTCTGCTGTCGCCGCGCAGTATTCTTCTGCGTGCACGTCATAATAAGATACTGTCTGATTCATTTCGTTCTCCATGATAAATCCAACTGTCGAAACCACAGTTCTGTGCTGATTGGTATACCGGTCGAATCACACTCTCCAGTTGCTCAGAAAATGTCGATAAATTTTGCCCTTCCCGATATAAGCGAAACCTGATATCCACACTGTTTAAATGATCTTTGGCGCACTTATCAAATTCCTTATGTACTCCTTCATTTTTCCAGACCATTTCATACGCGCCATACTCCACACGTGCAAATTCCGGGAAATAGGTATTCCAGTCCGGTAGATGATTGCTCTTGCTGCTGTTAATGCTTTTTGTTGTCGGATGTAAATTCCATAGCTCATCATGAGCCACAAATGACCACGGTACAAAATGATCGATAGAAATATCTTTACTGTCAATGTCCAACCGATTGTGCCCATAGATTTCCTGCATTGGCCGCAACGACAGTAACAGTCTCCAGTAATGCTTCACTTTTTCCAGCTTTCTCTCCTGCGGCGGATACAGCTTATCCGCAATTCCCGGTACGCTTGGATTTCTCTTCTGTAAATATAGAATCATATTATACTGGAGCCAGCCTTTCACAATCTCCTGATTCTTTTGGATATACTGGCGCCATTCTTCCTGAATACGAATCGTTGTCTGCATTCCGTTCAAAGCATTAAAATAGTAGATGAGCCGCCGCTCCTGATTGATCTTTCTTGCCAATTCCGATTCTGGCACATCCCAGCCTTTCCCTTTTAACTGGTGCATAAACGGTGCCTGCAAGCGATATGGAACATTTCTGGTCAGTGTCCGTTTTTGTTTGATAATCTCCGGCTCCTGACAATGATTCAGATATTCAATAAGAACAGATTTCTTTTCTGATGACTTCATGCCGCTTATTTTCTGAATATCATGAACCACCCTCTCCAGCGTATCCCTCGGCCCGAGATTTAAGTGATATTCCGTAACCATATACCAGGCATCTGCAATCATTTCATCAATCAGTTCTTCATACGTGAGGACAGTCTTCCCCTCCAATACCTTCACCACAATCGCCTGAAACCAGAAGAATTTGTAACATTCGCTGGTATTGTCAAAAAGACGGCTTAGATATTGAATTTCCAGTTCATCTGAATAAGGCAGCTGCATTGCGTGATCACCTTTCGATCCATTAAAAACTGATTGACAGCTTTGCAAAATTTCTCCGCTATTTTTGTCATTACGAAATATGCCCTTCCGTCCGCACAGCCAGGGCAACACTCTCGCAATGTACGCTGTTTGCGAACATCTCCGTCGGACAGACCTTTTTCAACTCATACCCACCCGCGCACAGATATTTCAGATCCCGCGCAAGTGTCGCAGAATCACAGCTCACGTAAACAATTCTTTCCGGTCGGATTTTGAGCATGGTATCGAGCACGCCTGTTTCGCAGCCCTTGCGGGGCGGATCGACAACGATGACATCCGCGTGGATTCCCTCTTTTTCGTATTTCCCGGGCAAGATTTCTTCGGCCTTGCCGACGAAAAACTCTGCATTTGTGATGCCGTTCAGCTCTGCGTTCCGGCGGGCGTCGCGGATGGCGTCCGGTACGATTTCGACGCCGTAAACTGCGCGGGCTTTCTGCGCGAGGAACAGGGAGATGGTGCCGATTCCGCAGTAGAGATCCCACACGGTTTCCTGTCCGGTCAGACCAGCGTATTCGAGGGCTTTGGCGTAGAGCTTTTCGGTCTGGCGGGGATTGACCTGATAGAAGGAAAGCGGAGAGATGCGGAAACGGATTCCTCCGATCTGATCTTCTATGTATTCTTTCCCCCAGAGCAGCTTCACCTGGCTGCCCATGATGACGTTGGTGCGCGCACGGTTGATGTTCAGCGTGATGCTGGTCATGCCGGGGATGTCGCGAAGCGCCTGAACCAGGCGGTCGCTCTTCGGCATGGAGGTTCCGTTTATCACGATGCAGACCATGATCTGGCCGGGGAATACTTTTGCCTTTCCGTGTGCTGTTTCTGTCAAAGCAGCGCTATCAGCCCCACTATGTGCCGGCTCTGTCGTGGTTGCGGCATCTGTGTTTTCAGGTATTACCATAAAATGCGCAGGTTCAGCGCCGTCACTCAGCATTTCTTTACTCACCCGTATCATCACATGCCGCACGAGTCCTTTTCCGGTCGTCTCATCGTATGGCTCGATTCCGTATGTTTCCATGTGATTTAGAATGATATCAAGAATGGTCTTGTTAACCTTCGCGCCGAGCAGACAGTCGCGGCAGTCGATGACGGTGTGGGTGCGGCCTGCGTAGAATCCGGCGATGAGTTTGCCGTTTTTGTCCCTTCCGACGGGATATTGTGCTTTGTTTCGGTAATGAAAGGGATTGGCCATTATATACCCCGCATCGTATTTGGATGCGGGACGAAGGCAATGTTCCGATTCACGAAGTGAATCGAGAACGGCACCACGCTCATTGTGCGCAGCACAATCTGCAATGGCGTGGCTCTCCATTCCTATGATCGGCTCCATGGGAGGATCGGCAAAGCCGCCGATGCGCTGCAGGTTGTTACGTACTTTTTGTTCTTTGAAACGGAGCTGAGCCTCGTATTTCATTTCCTGAATCTGGCAGCCTCCGCAGGGACGGGCGACCGGGCAGGGTGCCGTGATCCGGTCGGGACTGGGTGTGAGCACGCGCAGCAGGCGGGCGTAGCCGTAGGTCTTTTTCATTTTCATGACCTTCACCTCTGCCACATCCCCGATCACAGTATCCTTGACAAACAAAACTGGGGTTGGCCCTTCTCCACCTTGCATGGAAGCCTCCCGCACCGGATAGCCGACTCCAAGTCCTTCGCTGCTGAAGTCTTCGATTTTTACTGTTAAAATATCATCTTTCTTCATATATACCATATACACAACACATCTTCTCTGGCCAGCACAGTTTTTCTGTTCTTCTCCAGTCTGCGCAGTTTTTCTGATTTTCTCCAGTCAGCATAGTTTTTCTGATTTTCTCCAGTCAGCGTAGTTTTTCTGTTCTTCTATGGTCAGCGTAGTTTTCCGGATACTATTTTCACACTGCAGCTGGCCATTCCCATGTAGGTACCAGATCGAACAGGCGGATATCAGTATTCCGACGTCTTTCTCAGATTAGACTCAAACAGCCGGTTGTAGCCGAGCCATTCGGGGTTCTCGCCGGCGTTTTTCATGATCTCGCGCATGGTCTCGAGCTTGGCGTCGGTGTCGTCGGCGTAGTTGAGAGCCAGGGCCTCGGCGAGTGCCGGCTTTTTGGGGGAGCCGTATTCGAGCTGGCCGTGATGGGCCAGGATGCAGTGCTGCAGCTCGCTCATCAGCTTTTTGGGGAAGCCTTTGATGTGGCGGCAGCCGAAGCCTACCAGCTCGGAACCCATGACGATGTGGCCGAGCAGCTGGCCGTCGTCGGTGTAATCGTTCTCCGGAAAGTTGGAGATTTCTTTAAGCTTGCCCACGTCGTGGAAAAGAGCCGCCGTGATCAGCAGATCTTTTTTCAGAAATGGATATTGTTTGGTGTAAAAATCACAGAGCTTTACGACTCCGAGCGTGTGTTCGAGCAGGCCGCCGACAAAGCTGTGGTGGACGGTTTTGGCCGCCGAATGATTTTTGAAGGCCGTGATGAAGGCCTCGTTGTCCACAAAGTACATCTGGAGCAGCTTCTGGAGGTAGGGGTTCTCGACCTGCCGCACGTAGCCCAGCAGCTCCTCGTACATCTCGTCGATATTTTTCTCACTGACCGGCAGATAATCCTCCGGCGTGTACTCGGACGCTTCGGCACGGCGGACGCGGCGGATGTTCATCTGCAAGGTACCCTGGAAATTCGTGATGTCGGCATTCACATGCACGTAATCCAGCACTTCGAAATCCTCGATGCCCGACGAATCCGGCTCCCAGATTTTCGCGTCGATCGTCCCGGTCTTATCCTGCAGAACCACGTTCTCATAGACCCTGCCGTTTTTCGCGGTCGCTGACTGTTTGTATTTACAAAGATAAATGTCGTTTACCTTGTCTCCCTCGCGGAACATATTGATAAATTTCATAAAATATAAAATCCTCCTCACAATTTTCTCATCTGATCAGTTTCGTAAAATCCTCAAAAATTTCTCATGTGATCAGTTTCATAAAATCCTCAAAATTTTCCTGATTTCTTTTTTTGATCCGTTTATGATACGTCAAACTGCAAAACCAAAATATTCTATACCATAATCTTCAGCTCTCTCCCGCTTCGTTTGTAGCGATAGTAGCGCACTCCGGCGGCGTCCATCATGCGCTTGGATGTCAGCACAGACGCGGTGCCCTCGTATTTGTCGTCGTCATAGACCACCGTCTTAATCCCGGCCTGGATGATTGCCTTGGCGCACTCGTTGCAGGGAAAAAGAGAAACGTATAATTTCGCCCCCTCGAGGCTTCCGCCGCGGTAGTTGAGAATCGCGTTCAGCTCGCTGTGTACCACATAAGGATACTTCGTGTCCGTCTCCTCCCCCTCGCGCTCCCAGGGAAATTCATCGTCTGAGCAGCCCATGGGAAAGCCATTGTAGCCCATCGACAGAATCTTGTTGTCCGAACTGACAATGCAGGTCCCCACCTGGGAATTCGGATCCTTTGAGCGCATGCCCGCCAGCTTGGCTACCGCCATGAAATACTCATCCCAGGTAATATAATTTTCTCGTTTTCCAGCCATCCTTTTCGACCTTTCTTTTATGATGGATGATACGGGGCGAAAACGCTATGCCGTAAACCAGATCCCGACCCGCCTCCGCATCATGACAGTAAACATGGAAAAAGCGGATGGCAGTTATTTTTGCCATCCGCTATAATATAACAACCCCGCGTCCCTTTTGCAATTACTTTTTATTTATTTCAATCCACGCCCTATCTTTTATCGAAGTGCGACTACTATACTCTATCCATATTTTTATTACGCTTTGAAACCTGTTTCACGCCGCCGGCTCGTCTGCGGACTGCTATTCGGAACGTCCGAACAGCGGCAAAATGAAAGAAGCAGGCTGGGCAGATGGCAGATTCATCTGCTCGATGCTGAATCGTCATTTCTTCCTGCGTTTCTTCACATCCTCGCGGATCTCGTCAAAGCAGTCGTCAGACATCGCGCCGCTGCTCCGGTACTGGGCAGTCGCCCGCGCTACAGCGCTGAAATTCAGCTCGGTCCCCCGCGCGTCCGGCACGTAGTCCATCGCCCGGTCCGGGGCGATGCCAAAGCGGCCGGCCGTGGTGACGGCGTCCATGTTTGCGCCGAGGAAAAGGAACTCCCAGCCGTATTTTTCTTTTTCGTGCTCAATCATATGGCGGATCTTTGACAGGGAATATTCGCGGCTGGAGTTTTCCTCCCCGTCAGTGATGATGACAAACAGTACCTTGTCGGCGCGGTATTCCTCCGCCGTGTTTCTCTGGACGGTGGCCAGCTTCTGGATCGTGCGGCCGATCGCGTCGAGCAGCGCGGTCGAACCGCCCACATAATACTCCCTTTCTGTCATGGGACTGACCGCGCGAAGGTCAATCCGGTCGTGCAACAGCTGATAGTGGTTGTCAAACAGCACGGTTGTAATGCGGCACTCCCCGTCAAGAGCCTTCTGCTTTTTCAGCATAGAATTAAATCCGCCGATCGTGTCCTTTTCAAGGCCGCCCATGGAACCGCTTTTGTCGAGGATAAATACCAGTTCTGTGAGATCTTTCTTCATAAATAAATTGCCCTCCTTTTTCTGTGCGCACGTGCCGGATCGGATCATGGCAAAAGCGTTTTGATGGTTTCGTGCTTAGCCCTTTTCGCTCTGAACCTTTTCCGCTCATTTAATTTTCACGCGCCTCTCTGTTTTGTGATGTTCTGTGATGTTCAGAGAATACCAGAAAAAGGAAGGGAAGCGGTCGCTTGCAAAGCGACAACTATATTTACTTTTCTTGCACAGTACCGCGTCCGCAAAATGTACCGTTACTGCAAAATGCAATACGACTGCGTAATGCACCGCGACTGCAAAATGCAATACGACTGCGTAATGCACCACGACTGCAAAATGTGGCAGCCAGCTGTCGGCACTGCACTCCTAAGCACATGATCCCAGCAGCGGCTGGTCATATTGGAACAGCACCTCATTGATCACGAAAATGTCGTATTGTCCGGTGAGAATGAAGTATTCCACAATCACATCAAATTTGCTCGCGTGCGAAAGCGCGTATCCGGCGCGCTCCAGCAGGTCGTCTGTCTGATCGAGTGTCAATTCAAGGGCGACCGCGAGGGCCAGTATTGTCGGTTTTTTAGGCGTATAGCCTTTGCCGCTCCGGATCTTGGAAAACAGCCTCCGGTCAATGTTTGCTTTTTTATAAACCTCCACATCTGTCTTGCCCTTCTGGTCAATCAGGCGCAGAAGCGTATCGGAAAATGGCTCGTCCAGATGCTCCATGAGCGCGTCCAGCCCTGCAGGCGCCGGATCGGAATCATGCGCTTCTGCTATCGCCTCTTCTTCCCCGGTGCTGCCGGATGTTATCTGCCCATCAGCCGAAGGAGTGCTGCCGAATCTTGTCAGTTCATCGGCCGAAGGGGCGCTGCCGGGTGCCAACTGTCCGGCCGCCAAAGAAGAACCATAGGGCGCCAGCGGCTCATCGACCTGATAAGAACCATCTGGCAGCGGTTTTGCACTCCGGGTCTCTGATTTTTCCCCCCGAGCTTCCGGTTCCGCCAGTTCGCAGGCATCATCTTCCATCGGGGTGTTTTTCCCTTGCCTCGAGAAAATATTCGCGAGAGGAATTTTCCCACGTCTGGAAGCCTTATCCGGCCTGGAGGATTTCCCGGCTGCCCGCTCCGTATCGGATGCCTCCGATACTGTGGATTTTTGGAAAGCTGATTTTGAGGAAGCCGATTTTTGAGAAGCTGATTTTGGGAAAGCTGGTTTTTGAGAAGCAGATTTGGGGGAGGCCGGTTTTTGAGAAGCTGGCTTTTGAGAAGCCGTTCTTGCCGAAGCACAGGTTTCCAACACGCCAGATTCAGGCGCGTCAGACATCTCTGTCATTTCAGATGGCACCGTGTTTGATGGCTTCGGCATTTCCGGTGCTGCCGTGCCCGATCTCTCCGACCTCCCAGGCACCGCCGTGTTCGATGTCTCCGGTCTCCTCAGTGCTGCCGTGTCCGATGACTCCGCCATCCCCGGCGCTGCCGCTCGCTGCATCGCTCTCTTTTCCGTTTCGAGGAGCCTTCTGCTGCGCCCTTCCTGATCGAGCCGCGTGCTTACATAATGCTCGTCAATATAGGCGCGGACGGAGCCCATCAGCTCCTCACCAAGGGAAAATGCCCTCGGATCAAAAACCGCGAGGTAGACATCCATCTCATGCTCTTCCAGATAATCCAGAATCGCTGTTTTGGCCACTTCGAGCGCTTCCTTTTTCGGATAGCCGTATATGCCGCTGGAAATGAGCGGGAACGCGATGCTTTCGCAGCCATTCTTTTTGGCAAGAGTTAAGGCTTCCAGATACGCACTCCGCAGCTGCGTCTCGCTGCCGGACGGATCCCAGTCACGATATACGGGACCGACCGCGTGAATCACATATTTCGCCGGCAGTTGAAATCCGGGCGTGATCGCCGCGCCTCCGGTCGGGATCGGAGCGAGCCGATCACAAGCTTCCTGCATTTCCCGCACTCCAGCGGCGGAAAAAATCGCGCCGCAGACGCCGCCGCCCTGCCGCAGATCCGTATTCGCCGCGTTTACAATCGCGTCCACACGCATTTTTGTAATATCCTGCCGTACAATTGTAAATGGCATTTTTGCCTCCCCTCGTCTTTCCTTATTTAGCTCTTATTCTCGCTTTCTCTTTCGCTTTTAGTTTCGCTTTTTCTTCCGTTCTTTTTTTCACTCTTTATTTCACTTTATTTTTCATGCTTGATTTCGCTCTTATTTACTCTCTTCTAGAGGAGTGCAGTCCGTTTTTTCCACAGCCCGGTTATGTAATAGACAAACACCGGAATCGCGGTCATATAGGTACCCAGGCTGTATCCGTAGAAAAATCCCGCCGCGCCCCAGCCGAGGAAAACGCCGAACAGCCAGCAGAACAGAACGCGGCCGATAAAGGCGTCCACAAACGCCACAATCATGCTGAATTTTACAAATCCCTGCGCACTGACCAGGGCGTTGCAGCCGGGCATGACAAACCTCGCGGGCAGCTCGACCAGCAGAGAAAAAATACATACGGACGCATACCCCAGCACCGCCTCATCCTGGGTAAACATGCGGAAGCTCAGCACCGGAAAGGCGAAGAAAACGATGCCAAAGGCAATATTGACCACTGTGGAATACCACAGTGTGCTTTTTACGGTCTGGTCGACACGGTCGGTGCGGCGCGCGCCCAGATTCTGGCCGATCATCGGATTCGCCGCCAGGTTCAGCCCCTGCGTCAGGATCGCCGGGATATTGCGGAGCTTCTGGAGTACGCCGAAAGCCGCGCTCACCGTGACGCCGAGAGAATTGACCATATAGCTTACAAACAGGAAGCTGAACTGAATCGCCGCGCTCTGGATGGCCGCCGGAATCCCCAGCTTCACAATTTTAACGGCAGTTTCGGCGTCAAGCAGAAGATTTTTCACACGGATGGAAAAGGGGAAGCTTTCCCTGTGGCGGTTCATATACCAGATGCTGAAAACCACGCTGATAATCTGCCCGATCACCGTAGCCAGCGCCGCGCCGGCCACATTCCAGTCCAGGCAGACGATGAAAACAATATCCAGCACGACATTCGCCAGCGAGGCGACCAGCACAAAAAGGAACGGATGCAGGCTGTCCCCCACACCCCGCAGTACGGCACTGAACATATTATACAGGCCGGTAAAAATCATGCCGGCACCGCAGATCACGATATAGTACTGCGCCTGCTCCCTGGCCTCCTCCGGTATCGCGAGCGCGTCCAGCATCCAGCCGCTTCCGGCCACACAGATGATGCCGAACAGCACAGACAGCGCCACCTCCATCACAAGAAGGACATCCACCACGCGCTGAATCTTCCTTTCGTCCCCGCTCCCGCTTGCCTGGGCGATCAGGATCTGTCCCGCCGTAGAAAACCCGATGCAGATCATATACAGCATCTGCATCAGCTGGCTGCCGTTCGACACGGCCGAAAGTCCATTCTGCCCCAGATACTGCCCCACAACAATCGTATCCGTCGTGGAATACAGCGTCTGCAGCAGGGTGCTGAGCATGAACGGAAGCGAAAAAGCCAGCAGCGTCGAAGCGACCGGGCCGTTCAGCAGGTCCTGTTTGCCAGCGCCATTCTTTGTTTTGTTTTCTGTTTTGTTTTCTGTTTTGTTTTCTGTTTTGTTTTCTGTTTTGTTTTCTGTATTCTTTATAATACCTGTTTGAATTTCTGTTTTTTCCCCGATTTTATCTGACATATCTTTTCTGCCTGCCATTATCTGTTATGTTAATTTTGTCATTAATTTCATCTAAGTTAAATTATAGGTACCCTAAGATTTTCTGTCAACAAAAAAGTGTGCTCCTTGAATTTACAAAATTTCGAGAAGCACACCCTGCGATTTAATCGTTCCCCATAAAGTCCACAATCAAAAACCCACATTTTCCAGATAAAAATATTTTTCGGTACATCCTTCACATTATTCTTTTCTCCGCAAATACAGCCCCAGCGAATACGCACACGGAATCAGCGCGGCCAGAAATGTCGCCGCCAGCGGAACCCAGAAAATGCCGATGAAGATATCCAGCAACCAGAAAAGTCCGGCCAGTACAAACAGCCAGCCGCCCAGCCGGTGTGTGCGGTTCCAGTTTTCCGGGTCGGCAAGTGTCCACGGCAGCTTGATCCCGACGGTATAGTTCTGACGGCATTTGGGCATATAATTTCCCAACGCTAGGAGGAGCACTGCCATGAAGATATCCACAGCCTTTAAGACGTCCATCCGGATCCCCAGCGCCGTCGAATACACCAGAACCGCGCTAAACCAGCTGGCCAGCGGGCAAATCCAGAACACAAGTGTCAACATTTTGGAACTGATATTTTTCTGTCTGGGATCCAGGAGCGTGACAAATGAGCAGAACAGATGCACTGCCAGAAGAAACAGCGGCAGCCCGAAAACCGCAAAGATGCGGCCACTGTAACCATCCACTTCACCGCTGACACCATAATGTATCGGCATCTGCTCTGGCAGGCGGCTCCAGAAAAGAATGCCCACCAGCATCGGTAAAAGCGTGACAATACCTGTAAGAAAAATCACCCGACGATATTTTTTAATCATACTCCTCACTCTCCTCGTAACAAAATCATCTTCCATCGAGACGCAAGTACCTCAACCCGCAGTCAACAGCCAATATCCACTACCTGCTTTTACTGCTTTTACTGCTTTTACTGCTTTTACTGCTTTCACTTGTCCTCTATCCACTCTTCTGTTCATCCACTTATCCGTTCATCCGCCGTCCCTCAGATCGGAAAGCCAAAGCATCACTTCCTCCAGCACGGAGGTATTCAGCTCGTAATAAATAAAATTTTTTTCTCTCTCCTCCGTCACCAGATCCGCTTTTTTCAAAACACTCAGATGATAGGAAATCGTCGCGCCTGTCATGTTAAAGTGGCTGCCGATCTCCCCGGCTGAGAGTCTTTTTGATTTTAAAAGCTCCAGAATCTGCCTCCTGACCGGGTCGGAAAGTGCCTTAAATGTCTCCGCAAACGCCATTTGTTCTCCTGTTCTCTCTCCGCATTGCAACTATTTAGATTATTTTCTAAATACAAGTTACCAGATGGGAAACGTTTTGTCAAGAAGCATTTCGATTTTTTTCTAAATACTCGCGTAAAAAGTCTCTATATCCTATATCGCATCAGAAAAATTCTCCGATACTAAATGCAAAAAAATATCGGAAGGCTATTGTCGGCCTTAATCTATCGTCCGAAGCCAATGGGCTTGCGATCAACTTTTTTCAACATAACGAGAGGGCTTTCTGCCCTCTCATATCACATAAGCCTTGTAATTTTAGTCATCGTAATGCCCCCTGCAGGAAGCGATTTCCAGAAATCCATTGCTGATACGGTATACCAGGCGATTCGTACTGTCAATGCGCCTGCTCCAGAAGCCGCTAAGATCCCCTTTTAGTGATTCTGCCTTGCCCTTTCCGTCAAAATTGCCACGTTCTATATCCTTTAGGAACGTGTTAATTCGCCGAAGCGTTTTTCTATCCTGTTGCTGCCAGTACAGGTAATCGTCCCAGGCTTCATCAAACCAGATCTTTCTCATTCATCCTCCTCGATCAATTCATGCTCCACGCCTTCGCCCGCATTTAGAGCAGCAACTCCCCTGCGGAGGTGCGCCATATTACTGTCTGAATAAAAAGGATCCGCGGATACTTCAAATGGGATCCTCTTCTCTCTGGTCACCTTTTTTGCAAAAATAGTAAAAGCTGTAGTCATAGACATCCCCATTTCCTCGCAAATTTCCTCCATACTTTTTTTTAAATCACTGTCCATACGGAAATTAACATTCACTGCGTTTGCCATAATATGCCTCCTTCTGATCTTCATTTGCCCATACATTTCTGTCTCTCCATGCATCAGCAAACATATTATATCATCCGTAATGAAACAGTCAATATTTTTCATTACGGATTTGTTCTTTCCATTACAATCTCTTTATGATAGAATAAGACCGTGCTGTTTAACATACCTGGACACACCGATTTCATATACTTCTTCGCAGAAAGGATATCTCTCATGAATAAAAATCAGCCAAAACCATCCGAATACAGCTGCAGCTCTCCGCTCTCTCTTAGAGATGTACAGATCTCCGACCCATTCTGGAAGCATGAGATGGAGCTGGTGCGCACGGAGGTGATTCCTTATCAGTGGGCCGCGCTGAACGATCAGGTGGAGGGGGCCGCGCCGAGTTACTGTATGCGCAATTTCCAGATTGCTGGTAAGCTGAATCGGGAGAAAGCGGAAAAGGGAGCTGCGTTTGAGGAGCCGAAATACACGTTCCGTGGATTTGAGACGCTGCCGGACGACCCGGAGCACCCGGAAGAGAACGCGTTTTACGGATTCGTTTTTCAGGACAGTGATTTTTTCAAGTGGATTGAAGCGGTCGGATACTCTCTGGCGCAGCATGCGGATCCGGAACTGGAGGCCATCGCTGACGGCGCGATTGACATCGTGTGCGCGGCACAGCAGGAGGACGGCTATCTGGACACCTACTATATCATTAATGGAAGGGATGCGGCTTTTTCGAACCTGAGAGACCATCACGAGCTCTACTGCTTCGGCCACCTCATTGAGGGCGCGGTCGCGTACTATCAGGCCACCGGCAAGGATAAGCTTCTGAAGGCGGCGCGGCGGTACGCGGATTATGTGGCGGACACTTTTGGTCCGGAGGACGGCAAATGTAAGGGGTACCCGGGTCATGAGATTGCGGAGATGGCGCTTGTGCGGCTCTATGAGGTGACCGGCGAGCAGAAATATCTGGATCTGAGCCGTTTTTTCATCGACCAGAGGGGGACTCGGCCCTATTATTTCGATCAGGAACACCCGGAAGTGATAAAGCCCGGTCATGAGACAGAGCCACGCCATGCGTACCACCAGGCGGATCGTCCGGTGCGGGAACAGGCAGAAGCAGTCGGACACGCCGTGCGGGCGGTCTATCTGTATTCCGGCATGGCGGATGTCGCGCGGCATACCGGGGACGAGGTTCTGTATCATGCCTGTGAGCGACTCTGGGAAGATATTGTGGAGAGAAAAATGTACATCACCGGCGGCATCGGAAGCACGCATATGGGCGAGGCCTTCACGTACGCCTATGATCTTCCAAATGATACCGCCTACGCGGAGACCTGCGCTTCCATCGGGCTGGTCTTTTTCGCCTGCCGGATGCTGGAGATCCGCCCGCAGGCAAAGTACGCGGATGTGATGGAACGCGCCCTTTACAACGGCATATTAAGCGGTATGGCGCTGGATGGAAAAAGCTTTTTCTACGTGAACCCGCTGGAAGTCTGCCCGGAGGCCTGCAAAAAGGATGAGCGGAAATTCCATGTCAAACCAGTGCGCCAGAAATGGTTCGGCTGTGCCTGCTGCCCTCCAAACCTCGCCCGGCTGCTCTCTTCGATCGCGTCCTACGCATATACGGAGACAGCGGATACTTTGTTCGTGCATCTTTATATAGGCGGAGAAATTTCCAAAAGAATGGTCGTTTCTCCTGTGGCTCCCTGCAGCAAGGCTACAGAAACAATCGGTGGCGAGGGGGCAAAAGCCTCTGACAGCCAGTCCGTAAAAGTGTCCATCTCCTCTGACCTTCCCTGGGACGGCAGAGTAAAAATCCGTGTGCAGGCGAAGGGAACGCCGTTCCGGCTCGCGCTGCGGATCCCGGAGTGGGTTTACGATGAGGATTTCTGCGTTTCGGCAGAAGGACTGGCAGAGAAAATCTGCGCCCACATACATATTTCCGGCATCCAGAACGCCCGGGTATGGCTGCGCGACGGCTATCTGTATCTGGCCAAAGACTGGAGCGAAGATGAAGTCTTCGAGCTTCACTTTCCGATGAATGTCCGGCTGATGAGTGCAGACCCCCGCGTCCGTGAAGATGCCGGCAAGGTTGCCGTAATGAGAGGACCGCTCGTCTACTGTATAGAAGAAGCCGACAACGGCAAGGATCTGCACCTGCTGACGCTGAATCCCGACGCAGTGCCGGAAATATCTGACATTGAGATCGAAGGCAATCCAGCGAAGGGAATTTCCTGGCCCGGGTTTCGGCAGGTTTCTAATGATCCATCTGGGATCTCCCAGCCTTCATTTGATTCTTCGGGAACTTCACAGGCTGATGGACGCCGGCATTCAAATGAGACATCAGAGATTAAGGATTTGTCCGTGAAAATATCCAGACCTTTATACCGCCCCTGGAAAAAACCGGAATACGAATCCATTATCCTGAATTTCATCCCCTACTATATGTGGGCAAACCGCTCCAAAGCGCCGGACGGCACCGAAATGCAGGTGTGGACACGTATTGGCTTTACCCCCGGTTAAAAAAAAGCAGATAAAGTATTCAAGAGAGGAATGTAGCGCAGAATGAACTTTTTGGCAATTAATTTCCGCCTTTAAGTTCATTTTATTTTGCCTGCTGGTTCATTTCAGTTTCACTTCTACACTGTTACCTTCTCTGTAGAACAAAAGAGGAGGTGCTTACGATGCAAAGCAAACTTGAAATCGGCCAGCGGATCCGCCGTCTGAGGGAGGCGCACGGATACACCCGTGAACAGCTGGCGGAATTTCTGGATATTTCCCCCAGATTCTGTTACGACATCGAGCTCGGGAAGAAAGGGATGTCCCTGGAGACCTTATGTGCCTTTTCCCAGGCTCTGAATGTCAGCACGGACTATATTCTCTTCGGCCCGAAGCAGGAATCAGCCAATACAGCTGAAGAAACCGATATGGAAACCTTTGAGGCCCTGATCGAGTCCTGCCCGGACGACAAGCGCGGTCATCTGGAAACCATCATTACCAGCTATCTCAAGGCACTGAGGACGTGAGGATCTGCGGCGGCAGTGCCTGACGGACTTTTCGGAAACACAACACCAGGCAGTGGGGAGAAATTCCCACTGCTTTTCTTTTACGTTTTAATTTTATGCTGATATGTTATGAAATTATTCTTATATTTTATGATTTTTTTATTTATTTTTGCTTGACTATATCATTATTTTGTGATATTTTATCATCGTCATGCACATATATTGTGAACGCATATTGTGGAAACATATATTATAAACACATTTCCCGAACCTGTTCAAAATCAGTCTGGCGAAATACTTTGTAAAGCTTTGTCAGTAGAATTTAGAATTTTCACCCATACCCGGCTACAAATGCCCCGGCTAAATACTTCACCCACGCCCGGCAAAAATTGTCAGCGAAAATTTTCACCCGAAGGGGTTTTCAATCATCGCAAATAATAGTAAAATCAGGAGGAAAATGAATGGCAGAAAAAGATGTGACACAGAAACTACTAGAAGATTATCCCGATGTCTTCGCAGATATCGTAAACGTCCTTGTCTATGACGGAGAAGATATGGTGAACGCGGACGATCTGGAAACTACCGGCGCTGTCAGCCAGTACAAGGCAGCGAAGGTCATCCATGGCCAGGAACGAGACATCGCGAAATACTGGACCAAAGGCCAGGTTCGCTTCGGTCTTCTCGGGCTGGAAAATCAGTCGTCCCGGGATCCCGACATCGCGCTAAGGGTGATCGGCTACGATGGAGCCGCCTACCGTGACGAGTTAAATCATGGCGACGACCGCTACCCTGTGGTAACGCTTGTGCTGTATTTCGGCACTGACCATCGCTGGGGACAGAAGTCACGGCGTCTCCGCGACGTAGTAGGCACGCCGGACAAAAAACTCGGCCGTTTCATCCACGACTACAAGGCAAACGTGTTTGAGATCGCCTGGCTCAATGATGAAACCGTCGCCAAATTCAAAAGCGACTTCCGCATCGTGGCAGACTACTTCGTGCAAATACGGAAAAATCACAAGTACGTACCCTCTGCCGAAGAAATGAAACATGTAGATGAAGTGTTAAATCTTATGGCCGCAATATCAGGTGACCGGAGATTTGAAATGAAGCAAAATGAAATTGCATCGGAAAGGAAGGTGACAAAAATGGAAGACTGGCTGACCAAAGCTTTGGATGGAGCTGCTGATAAAGCTGCTAATAAAGCAAACGCTAAAAAGCTGGTTGAATATGTTGAGTCTCTTATGGAAAGAATGGGGCTTTCGTTGGAGGATGCCTGTTATGCCCTCAATTCTACCGTGGAAGAGTATAAGAAGGCGAAAAAACTTCTGACGGAAACAGTCGTTGCTGTTTGATATTTGGTGATGTCTGCTCAAACGGCAAAAGCATAGCTTCCTAACACGTATACGCCCTGGGGCTGCAAAATCCATCATTTTGCAGCCCCGGAGTATATTGTCCAATATGTCTTTTACAACTTTTCTCAAATTACTTATTTCTGTAGTCTCTTTTGTAATCTCTTTTGTAATCTCTTTTGTGGTCTCTTATTTCGATGTTCTCGCGCCGCTTCCCCTGCCCTCACATCGTCGCCTTCAGCATATCCGCGACCAGTTCACGCACTTCCGGCTCTCCTGCCCTCCCCTTCACGAGCGGGTCGTTGAGGAATGCCTGTACAAGCAGCTCGGCGTCGCCTTCGAGGGCAGCCTGCAGGACGCGCTCGTGGTTCTCTACGTGCGGGCGGATCAGCTCATGGATCTCGGGCGTGAGGGCTCCGGCGTAGATGGGACGGATCCTGTCGCGCTCGAAGAGTGCGTTGGTCTCCACGACCGCAGCCTGCGGCAGGTTTGAGATCTGCCCGGCGCTGTTCGGGAGGTTGACGTTGCTGACCACGCGGCCGAGACCGCAGAGCGCCTTGATCAGAAGGATGCCCTCCTCGCCGGTCGGCTCCAGCGGTATCTCCTCCTCCCCGGATACCAGGCGGGCGGAGCGGGCCAGACGGTCCTTGAGATCCTGCTTGCGCCAGTCTACCGTTGTCAGGGAAAACTTCCAGCTTTTCACGGTCTCCGGATCCTTCAGGTACTCGTCGCCCGGCATGAATTCCGCCAGATGACGGTCGCCCGCCGCTGCCAGTACGCCGTATCTGCGGGTCAGATCCATTTTCACGCGATGTGCGCAGTTGAAGGAGGAATTTGCCCAGTTGTGATCCTTCTCGTCCAGTCCTTCCTCGTAGTGTTCATCCACATATTTTTTCCATATCGGCATCAGATCGATCCCCTGACAGGACGCATAGTCAATCCAGGTAAAATGGTTGATGCCGAGCACGTTGACCTCGATTTCCCTGCGGTTGATCGGTGCGCAGCCAAGCGCCTGCTCCGCGACCAGCGCGAGCACCTTCTGCGTCCCGAACACCTCGTGGCAGCAGCCGAAGGCCTTGATTTCCGGGAACACGTGATAGAGTGTCTTCACGCAGAGGGACATCGGGTTGGTGTAGTTGATCACCCACGCCTGCGGGCAGTACTGACGGATCGCCCGCGCGAAGCCGGCAAACAGAGGCAGGGTGCGCATCGCGCGCATCATCCCGCCGGGGCCAGCCGTATCTCCCACAGACTGGTAGATGCCCAGCCGTTCCGGCATATGGACGTCCACAGCCATCTCGTCAAAGGTCTTCGGCAGAATAGAAATAATCACAAAATCCGCCCCGGTGAGCGCCTCTTCCAGCGTGTCCTTCACCACATACTTCCAGTCCCCGACGCTGTCAGGGCGCGCGGTCAGGTGGTTCCCGATGCATTCATTCGCCTTCGCCGCCGCCTGGTCAATGTCATAGAGGCGGATGGTACCCGAAAGGGTGTCGTCCATCGCCAGGTCTGTCATAAAGGTCCACGCCCAGCCGCGCGAGCCGCCGCCGATATAGGCGATCTGCAGGTCTTCTGCTTTTTTTCCGTTAATTCTCATGATGTCGTTCTCCTAAAATAGTCAAGTCAGGATTTTCTGCATTTACCATGCTGCACAAATTGTTTTCGTTCCTGAACCATTTTTAGCAGCCTATATTACATAGCGCAATTTTTATGCACAGTGTTCATTGCCGCATAATCTGTTTCCCGGCAAAAATCTCTTTCCTGCAGCAATATTGTCCAAAAAAATATCTTACGTTTCATACGCACTTCGCAGCAAGTGCGAAATACTGTCCTGAATAATTAGAACATATCTGTTTGTAACTGTCTGCTTTCTGGCTCACCCCTTCAGTCCGGATGTGCTGACGCCTTCCACCAGATATTGCTGGAAGAACAGGAAAATCAGCACCGCGGGGATAATCGACAGCGTAGCCATGGCGAACATTGCGCCGTAATCCGAAGACGAGCTCGAATCACAGAACAGCTTCAGAGCCAGGCTGACCGGATACTTCACGGTGTTGCTGACATAGAGCAGTGCGCTGAGGAAGTCGTCCCATCTCCACATAAAAGAGAAAATAACCGCGCTGATCAGGGTTGGCGTCATCAGCGGGAAGATGATCCTTGTAAAAATCGTATAATAAGAGCAGCCGTCAATTTTCGCCGCCTCATCCAGCTCCTTCGGAATCCCTTCGATAAAGTTTGTCATCATGTAGACGAAAAATCCCTGGATCGCAAAGAAATAAGGAACAATCAGCGGCAGATAGCTTCCGACCCAGCCCAGCTTCTGGTACCACAGATACTGCGGGATCATCAGGACCTGCGCCGGCAGCATCATGGAGACCAGCATTGCGGCAAATAAAATCTTCCTCCCCCTGAACTCGCACCGCGCAAACCCATAGGCTACAATGGCAGAGGAGAAAACCGTCCCGATGGTAGCGATGATAGAGATAAACAGAGAGTTCTGGAAAAACACTCTAAAACTCACATTTGCAAAGCCCTTCCAGCCGTTCACATAATTCTCCAGGACAAATTTTTCCGGAATCAGGCTGCCCGCTGTCGAAAAGATAGTGCTTGTTTCCTTGAAGGAGCTCATAACCATCCAGATCAGCGGATAAATCATCACCAGGCCAAAGCAAAACACAAGTACATGATAGATGATATTCAAAATTCTCTTTTTTGCCTTCATATTCTAAAACCCTCCGTCATATACCCAGAATTTCCTCGTAGCAAACAGAATCAGAGTGATCAGCCCGATCAAAAGAAGCATCACCCAGGCCATGGCCGCGCCATAGCCGGCACTTCCGAATTCGAAGGACTGCTGATACATGTATACCGTGTAGAGCAGTGTAGAGTTCAGCGGCTTGCCCTGCGTGATGATATAGCACTGCGTAAATGCCAGGAACCCATTGATCAGCTGCATGACCAGGTTGAAGTGGATGTTTGGCGTAATCAGCGGCAAAGTGATGCGGAAGAACTGCTTTGGGCCGTTCGCTCCGTCCACACGAGCCGCCTCATAAAGAGTCGTCGGGATCTGCTTCAGTGCGGAAAGGAAGATCAGCATCGAGGAACCGAACTGCCAAACAGCCAGAATAATCAGCGTCCACAGAGCCGTCTGCGTATTTCCCAGCCAGGATACCGGCGAATCAATAATACCAAGCGCCATAAAAATCGAGTTGATCGAACCGTTCTGTGAAAACATCCGTTTCCAGAGAACCGCCACAGCCACAGAGCCTCCGATGATCGACGGCAGATAGTACATCGCGCGGTAGATGCCGGTCATCTTTGTCCCTTTAAAGAGCAACAACGCGACAATCAGCGCGAAGAGCAGCTTCAGCGGTACAGAAATAAACGCAAACTTAAAGGTAACTTGCAGTGTCGTCCAAAACGTGGTATCTGTAAGCATACGCTGGAAATTTTTCAGCCCGGAAAACGTCGGCGGCGAAATAATATTGTAGTCACAAAAAGCGTAGTACAGCGACATTCCCATCGGCACAATCATAAACAGGGCAAAGCCGATGATAAACGGAAGCGTACAAACCACGCCCGCTGTAGAATTCTTATTCAGCCACTGGCTCAGGGTTTGTTTCTTTTTATTCATAATAATGGCTACCTCCTAAGCTCATATGTTCGAATATATAGGGGATCTAAACTCGTATGTCCGGATATATGGGGGTTCATATTCATATGTGCAGATGTCCGAAAAGCCAGACTCATATATGCAGATATACGGAATTTTCGAAAAAACTCTCTGGCCGGAAGCACGCCAGAGAGTTTTCTGTCAGATAAAGAAGCTCGTTCCTCTCTATCCGCCATACCGGGCGTGGTCAGGGAAGCTATTGATTTTTCCCGCGCCCACATCCAAAAAATTCAGTCATTCAATCACCCATCATCAGCGGCTCATGATTGTGTTGCCCTCTGTAAAGAGAGACTCTGCAGCTTCCGCCGCGTCCATCTGTCCGTAGAGAACCATATCTACCAGCTCGTTTGCATAATTAAATACCTCGCTCGCGCCCTCCGGTACTGCATCACTGATCGCCGAACTGTTCGGAGTCACAACATCGTTGATAAACGTTGTAACAGCCTGAGCGGTCTCATCGAGCAGCGGGGAGATTGCTTCCGCGACAACCGATGTGGCCGGAATGCCTCTCTCACCGAGCAGGATCTCGTTTGCTTCTACGGAGTTGATGATATAATCAAGAACCTTGACAGCCTCTTCCTCATTCTCTCCGGCGTCACGAGTCACAGAGAAGAACTGGCTCGGCTTCAGGAAGTCAGACTTTACAGGGTCGTCAGACGGCCAGGTCGTGATCGCGACTTCCATATCCTCCGGAGCAGCCTCCGTCATGGCCGCCAGCTGGTTGGACCAGAAGAATGCGCACCAGGACTGCGTAGACTCTGACGAATAATAGATCAGCGGGCTCTCTTCTACGGAGTTGGATGTCAGCTCTGCGTGAATATCCGCGCCGATGATCCAGCCTTCCTCTGCGCCGATCTGATAGATCTCAAAGAAGCGCTCAAATGCGGAGGAATCCTCTACGTTCAGACCATCCTCAGTGAACATGTTTGTGATATCCTCAGATCTTAAAATGTACGGAAGCCAGTTATCAGCCGCTTCATACGGCAGGTCGGTCTTGATGCCGGTCTCTTCGTAAATCTGACGCGCAATATCCATGAACTCATCCAGAGTCATGTTGTCATTGATTTCAATCCCCAGCTCATCCGTCAGGGTCTTATTGTAAAGAAGCGCTGGAGCGTTCACACCATTGCAGATCGCAACCAGCTTGCCGTCCACGGTGCCGGAAGCCAGAATGCCCTCACTGATGTTGGACACATCAAGCAGTCCGCTCTCAACATATGGAGTCAGGTCGATCAGCAGGTCATTGGAAGCATACTGATTGACATACGTGTAATCCATCTGGATCAGCTCCGGAAGAGCATTGCCCGCTGCCGCTGTCGCCAGCTTAGTCCAGTAGTCATCGTAATCAGCCGCCTGAGTATCAAAGGTAATCCCTTCATTCTCAGACGCATACAGATCCAGCACCGCCTGCGTACGCTCGGTACGGGTCTGATTTCCCCACCATGCAAAGGTGAGCGTGGTCTCTGCGGAAGCATAGCAGCCTGCCATAGCCGTCAGTGCGGTTGTCGCCGCCAGCGCGGCAATCAGTTTTCTCTTCATTTCGTTTCCTCCTTGAATTCATTTTGATGAAAAACGATCCTGTCGTTTTCCCATGAGCGAATGATAAACCATGCGGGCAATCATCCGGTCATTTTGCTCTGAGCAGGACGATCAGCCGCACAGGCAGTCATCCGGCCGTTTTCATGAAGCATTTCGGTCTGTACAGAAGCCTTTTGGCTCTGTCATGAGAGTATTTTACCGGGAGACGTTTCTATTTAATACCAAAATAATGTGTGTTTTTTGCAAAAACTACATATTTTTTGTCTTTATTAGTCAGATTGCACTTTTTCCGGCTTTATCTATCCCATTTTTCATGCTATAATCGGTTAGAATTTGAATCTTCAGGAGCAAAAATATGGATAAATTGACCAATGCCGCAAATGTTAATTATTTTCTGTTTATTGAGCGGAAAACGCGGGCGCCCTCCTATCAAATGTCCTATGAGCACTGTCATGATTTCAGCGAGCTCTTTTATCTGAAAAGCGGGCGCTGTGTCTATACTGTGCTGGATGCCAGGTACGAACTGAGTGCAGGCGATTTTCTGATCATCGCGCCAGGAGAACCACACGCTACCCGCTATGAGGGACCGGCACAGTGCGAACGGATCACCTTTTACTGTCAGAAAAGTGCTTTCCCGGAGGAATTCCGAAACCAATATCCGGAAGTAATCGACATTCTGGATAAGACCAGTAAAATCACCCTTGAGCAAAAATATCAGCTGGATGCAGAAAAACTGGTGCTTCGAATTTCACAGGAAAGCATCCGAATGGATACGTACGCTTCTGAATCCATCCGCTATCTGACCCTTTGCCTGCTGATCTCCTTAAAACGCAGCGGCCATTTTATGGTAAATGTAACGGAAAAAGAGGCTTACAGCAAAGATATCCTTGATGCAATTGAATACGTGAGGCAGAACTATCCTCTGCCGCTTACCCTTGAGGATGCCGCGCGCAGGGCGGGTCTCAGTCCCACTTATTTTTCCAAAAAGTTTCACCATGCAACCGGTAATACCTTCAAAAAATACGTAAATGAAATCCGCATCCTGAACGCAAAGCAGATGCTGCTCTCTACAGATGACTCTGTCACAAAGATCGCGATCAGCTGCGGATTCGGCAGCAGCAATTATTTTAAAGATGTCTTCCGGCGGATGACAGGGGTATCCCCGCGGGAATACCGCAAAAAATCCGCTGAAGCTTCGGAATAGTGATTGACCCGTCCTGAAACTTATGGTATTGTCAAAAAGCTATGCTATTTCTCATCCAGGAGGAAATTTATGATTTACGACATTCTTGATTACGGCGCCGTCGGAGATGGTGTGACATTGGATACCGCGGCCATTCAGAAGGCCATCGACCTCTGTGCCGCGAACGGCGGCGGACAGGTGCTGTTACCCGGCGGCAACACGTTCCGCAGCGGTTCTCTTGTACTGAAATCTTTTGTAGAGCTCCATCTGGAGGCCGGAGCCACACTGAAGGCGAGCGATGATCTGCGGGATTTCGACCTTTTTCATAAAAATGTGGTAATTGAGAAGGGGCTGGACGTCCCCACCTATGAAAACTGCGAATATGCCGGCGCACCCTTCCTGTATTTCATCTACGCCAAAGACGCGCAGGACGTCTCCATTACCGGCACAGGCGCCATTGACGGAAACGAGGAGATTTTCTATGGAACAGTCACGAAATGGCACATCGACGGCTCCTTCTATCCGCGGATGCCGCTGCTGTTTCTGGAGCATATCGAGAATCTCACCATACGCGACGTCACGCTGACCAGAAGCGCGTTCTGGACCACCCACATGGTCGGCTGCAATAAGGTCGTGATCGACGGCGTCCGCATCCTGAACAACCTGCGCCTGGCCAACTGCGACGGCATCGACCCGGACCACTGCCAGAACGTCCACATCAGCAACTGCCACATTGAGACAGCCGACGACTGCATTGTCCTGAAAAATACGCTTCATGCCATGCACTACGGTTCCTGCGAAAACATCGTCGTCACGAACTGTACCCTGAAATCCACCAGCGCCGCCATCAAGATCGGCACGGAAACCGAAGATGTCTTTCGCAATATTCTGATAGATAATTGCATTATCTATGGAACCAACCGCGGTATTTCCCTGATGCTCCGCGACAAGGGCGGCATCGAAAACGCCCAGTTCTCAAACATCAGCATCCAGACCCGGATGTTCTCAAAGGCTCACTGGTGGGGCGCGGCCGAGCCGATCGCCATCACTGCTGTCAGGCGCAGGGCAGAGAGTCCCATCGGCCAGATTCGGAATATCCGTTTCCAGAATATCAGCTGTGACGGCGAGAACGGCATCCTGATCTACGGCGACGAGTCGAAAAACATTTCCGGCATCGACTTCGACGGGATCCGCCTGCATATCCGCCGGATCACAGACTGGCCAAAGGATCTCCACGACCTGCGCCCGGACGCCGACAACACGATCCTTAAGGATTCCCTGCGCGGAATCTATGTGCGCAACGCACGTGATATCCGCTTTGGACGGACATCCATTACTACGGACGAAGAAAGTGCCGCTCAGATCGAGGAAGTGACCTGCGTCATTGACTGCGAGGGAGTTGACGGAGTACCGGAGTGACCTGTGTCCTCTGCCGGATGCTCTTGATTCTACTGTGGACGAATATTGGAAGGCCAAAAAAACTTCTGGAAGAAACAGCCGTAACCGTTTGACGCAAATAAAGAAAAAAAGCGGCCCCGCACTTTCGTGCGGAGTCGCATCTATCGTACATTTTGATTACAAAACATTTAGTAACGACCAAACTCGCTCTAACTTGTCCAAGACCGTCCCTGAAATTTCACCTTACACCCACGCCTTCACCTGCTCGTACACGCCCTGGCCGTCGAGCTGGTACTTCTTCAGAAGCTCCAGTGCCGGGCCGGACTCGCCGAAGACATCCTGCACGCCGATCTTCATTACCGGCGCAGGATAATTCGCGCAGAGCGCGTCGCACACTGCGCTGCCGAGGCCGCCGATCACGGAATGCTCTTCCACAGTCACGATCCTGCCGGTCTTTTTCGCGCACGCGACCACCAGCTCCTCATCCAGGGGCTTGAGAGTGTGGATATTCACGATCTGGGCGGAAATGCCGTCCGCCGCGAGCAGCTCGGCCGCCTCCAGCGCACTGTTCACGCACAGGCCGGTCGCGATGATCGTCACATCGGTACCCTCTTTTAAGACGACGCCCTTTCCGATCTCAAATTTATAGTCAGGTCTGTCATTGATCACCGGCACTGCCAGCCGCCCGAAGCGCAGATAAACCGGACCCTCGTACTCGTAAGCAGCCTTTACCGCCGCTCTGGCCTCGACGTCGTCCGAGGGATTGATCACCACCATGCCCGGGATCGCGCGCATCAGTGCCATATCCTCATTTGCCTGATGGGAAGCGCCGTCCTCACCCACAGAAATGCCTGCGTGGGTCGCGCCGATCTTGACGTTCAGATGCGGGTAGCCGATCGAGTTCCTCACCTGCTCATAGGCACGTCCGGAAGCGAACATAGCGAACGTGCTGACAAACGGCACCTTGCCGGTCGTCGACAGTCCCGCGGCGATGCCCATCATGTTGCACTCCGCGATCCCGCAGTCAATGTGGCGCTCCGGGAACACCTTTTTAAAGGTATCGGTCTTGGTCGCGTTCGCAAGGTCCGCGTCCAGTACCAGAAGATTGTCATGCTCTTTCCCAAGCTCTACCAGAGCATTTCCATAGCTCTGTCTCGTAGCGATTTTCTTTACTTCTGACATAATGCTTCCCCCACTTTCTCCAGATCTGCCATCGCGACCGCGTATTCCTCATCGTTCGGCGCCTTGCCGTGCCAGCCTACCTGACCTTCCATAAAGGAAACGCCCTTGCCCTTGAGGGTCTTCATGATAATCGCTGTCGGCATGCCCTTCACCGTGCGCGCTTCCGCAAACGCATCCGCGAGCTGCTGCATGTCATTGCCGTCCGCCACGTTGATCACGTGGAAATTAAACGCCTCGAATTTCTTGTCAATCGGGTACGGGGAGCAGACGTCCTCGATCTTACCGTCGATCTGCAGGCCGTTGTTGTCCACGATCACACAGAGATTGTCCAGCTTGCGGTGGCCGGCAAACATCGCCGCCTCCCATACCTGTCCTTCCTCAATCTCGCCGTCGCCGAGCAGTGTATACACGCGGTAAGACTTCTCATCCATCTTTCCTGCGAGCGCCATACCCACTGCCGCCGAGATTCCCTGTCCGAGGGAGCCCGAAGACATATCAATCCCCGGGATATGCTGCATACACGGATGCCCCTGCAGATGAGACCCCGTGTGCCGCAGCGTCACCAGATCCTCCACCGGGAAATATCCCCGGTGCGCCATCGCCGAATAATACCCCGGCGCATTGTGTCCCTTGGAGAGGACAAAACGGTCGCGGTCCGGATCCTTCGGATTCTTCGGGTCAATATTCATCTCCTGAAAATACAGATACGTAAAAACATCCGCTGACGAGAGCGATCCGCCCGGATGCCCCGCCTTCGCACTGTGTACGCCCGTCACAATGCCCTTGCGAACCTCGTTCGCCATTTTTTGCAATTCAAGAATTGTCATTGGTCGGTTCCTTTCTTAATTAAAATTATATAAAGAGACAAAGGCAGCAAAAGTGCCTGCCTCTGCAGCTCTAAGTTGCCGCTGATGTCCATTGTAATATGGCACGATCTCCACAGGCTTGTCCGCAGTACGCATTCACGCCGTTTGGCTGTTCATATGACCGTAATACATCTCCACGCTGCCCGACGGTACGCCTGCTCATAATGCACAGCCACGCCATCCGGCATCATGTCTGCCCATAATACATGTCCCGGCAATCTGCCGTCACGCCTGCCTATTTTAAACATACCGTGCTATCACTATCTGCCGTCACGCCTGCCCATAATACGCGTTCGGCCCATGCTTCCGCATAAAATGCTTCTCCTTGATGCAGTCCGGCGCCGGAGCCACCCGCGGGTTGATCAGCTCCGTGCGGCAGGCCATCTTCGCGACCTCCTCCAGAACCACCGCGTTATGTACTGCCTCCGCCGCGTCCTTCCCCCAGGTAAAGGGGCCATGGTTCGCACAGAGAACCGCCGGCACATAGACCGGATTGATCCCGCGCGACCGGAACGTCTCAATAATCACCAGCCCGGTATTTTTCTCATATTCCCCGTTGATCTCCTCCGGAGTCAGATTCCTCGCACAGGGAATCGGCCCATACATATAATCCGCGTGCGTCGTGCCATAGCACGGAATATCGCGCCCCGCCTGCGCCCAGGAGGTCGCCCACGGCGAATGCGTATGCACCACGCCGCCCAGCTCCGGGAAAGCCTTATAAAGCTCCGCGTGCGTCGCCGTATCCGAAGACGGCTTATAGTGCCCCTCGATCCGGTTGCACTCCAGATCCATCACCACCATGTCCTCCGGCTTCAGATCATCATAATCCACACCGCTCGGCTTAATCACAAAATACCCCGTCTCACGGTCCAGGCCGCTCACATTCCCCCAGGTATATGTAACCAGCCCCCGCTTCGGCAGCTCCATATTCGCCTCATAGACCTGCCTCTTCAAATCCTCCAGCATAAAATAAATCCGCTCCCTTCTCCATTACTATGAAAAACAACATTGTTCCCTTTAATTACGCGGCTTTCCTTGTATCATACACAGAATTCCACCATCCGTCTAGTAGATTTTTGCTAAAATGCGCGAAAACGTGTCCCTGGAGACCCCATGGAGGGGCGTACACTACACTGCTGCTCCCCCACTACTCAATACTCTTCAGCGACTCCACCATATCGATTTTTTTCAGTTTGAAATGCATCGCAAAATTCACTATCACCGAAAACGCAACGGTAAACAGTGTACTGTAAAGAAAGCTTTGCAGATAGATTGCCCGCCCGAACATGCAGCTGTCGACCTCGACCGTAGTGATGATAAACGCATGCAGCCCTTTCCCGATCAGGCAGCCGGCTGCGGCGCCGATGATGGTTGTAATCACATTTTCGCGGAAAATGTAGGCGGAAACCTCCCCATCGTAAAATCCGAGTACCTTCAGCGTCGCCAGCTCCCGGCGGCGTTCGTTGATGTTGATGTTGTTCAGGTTGTACTGCACGACAAAGGCCAGCAGCCCCGCCGACACGATCAGGACAATGATGACCAGGTCCAGCGCGCTGAGCATGTTCTCAATCGTCTCCTGCAGGGAGAATACATATGTAATATTCAGCGACGCGTCCAGGGAGAGCAGCTTCGTGCCAACCTCCTCGAGCACTGCCTCAGAATCGTTCTGAGTGACTTCCTGTGTGTCTTTCTGCGCGTTCTTCTGCGTTTGCGCGTCTTCTTGTGAATCTTCCTGACCGGCACTCAGCGTGCCTTCCTGTGCATCTTCCTGTGAATCTTCCAAAGCGGCGCTCTGCACAACCTCCTGTGTCTGCGCGTCCTCCGCCATACAGAAGAAGATGCTGTTGTACTCCGGTTCCTCGCCGAACAGCTCCTCATAGAGAGCCGGCGTCAGATAAACGTAATGATACAGGTAATTTTCGCAGATGGCCGCGATCGGGATTTCCGCCGTGCCTCCCTCGTCGAGACTGACGGAAATCGTATCTCCGACAGAGAGGTCAAATTCCTTCGCGATTTTTTCGGTGATGATCGCGCCCTCGTCGGTCAGCTCGTATGCTTCGCCGGTCGTGCGGTCGCGGAAGGTCACATATTCGTCCAGATCCTCCAGATCCTCCGGCACGTAGACATAGATCGACCACTGTTTTCCGGTGCCGCTCGCGTCGCGGCCCGCGATGTCCATGCTCTGCATGTAAAAACGTTTCCAGGTCTCAATCCGGCTCTCCGAGGCGACCGCCGTCTCCAGCTCTGCCAGATCCGATGCGTCAGCATCTACATCGTAAACCAGCATCGCGTCATAAGTCTGCAGCTCATTAAACTGCAGCACTCCGACGTCGCCGATGGAATCACGCAGGCCGTAGCCCACCAGCAGCAGGCCCATACAGCCGCCGATGCCAAGGATTGTCATCATCTGGCGCCGCTTGTAGCGCATCAGGTTGCGGACGGTCGACTTCCAGTTAAAATTCAGATGCTTCCAGAGAAAAGTCACCCGCTCGAGGAACACGCGCTTGCCCTGCTTCGGCGCGGGCGGGCGCATCAGCTCGGCAGGCACCGTGCCCAGCGCCCGGTAGCAGGCGGAAAGAGCCGCGCCAACCGTGCACACCAGGGCAATGCCGGCCGCCATCAGGCCGTAGGACCAGTGATATGGCACGAGGATCGCGGGCTGATAGAGATACATGATCTGGTAGGCTTTGATAATCACCCAGGGGAAGACCTTTTCGCCAAAAAGGATGCCGAAAATACTGCCGCACAGGGTCGCCCAGAACGCGTATTTTAAATATTTCTTCGCGACATCCCACTTGCCGTAGCCCAGTGCTTTAAGCGTGCCGATCTGTGTGCGCTCCTCCTCGACCATCCGTGTCATTGTGGTCAGACTGATCAGGGCGGCTACCAGGAAAAAGATCACCGGGAACACCTGTGCGATGTTCGTCATGCGGTCCGCGTTTTCTCCATATCCCGTGTTTTCCGGCAAAACGCTGCGGTCATAGACATACCATTCCGGATAGCTGATGTCCAGAAGCTCCGCTCTGGCGTCCGCGATTTTCTGCTCCGCGTCCGCGATCTCTTCCTCGGCCTCCGCGATTTCCTGCTCCGCATCCGCGATTTTCTGCTCCGCCTCAGCCTTGCCCTCCTCATAATCGTCCCAGCCATCCGCGATTTTCTGCTCGTTTTCTTCGATCTCAGACTCCGCCTCGGCAATCTGCTCCAGAGCGTCCGCGATTTTCTGTCTGGCGTCCTCCAGCTCCTGACGGCCCTCCCGGAGCTGAGTAAGACCGGAATTATATTCTGTCAGGGAAGCATAATACTGTGCCCACCCGGAATCCAGCTGCGACCGGGCGCTGGTCAGCTGTGCCTTAGCGTCCGCAAGTGTGGCGTACCCCTCGTCCACCTCTTCCTGCGCGGCAGCAAGCTCCGACTCGGAGGCCTCCAGCTGCGCTTTTGTCGCCGCGAGAGTTTTTCTCGCTGAAGTGAGAGTGGTCTTCTGTGCCGCAAGCTCTTCTTCCGCCGCCTCAATCTGCGCCGCGGATGCCGCAAGCTGCGCCCAGCCTTCCTCCAGCTGCTCCGCTGCAGTGGCCAGCTGTGTTTCCCCTGCCGAGAGCGTCGCTTCCTGTTCTTCGATCTGCTCTGACGCGGCATCCAGCGTGGCCTTCGCCGCCTGAAGTGTCGCTTCCTGCTCATCCAGCTGCGTTTTCGTCGCGGCGAGTGTCGCTGACGCAGTCTCCAGCGCCGTCTTCTGCTCCGTGAGAGCGGCATCGGCCGCCGTGAGCTGTGCCTGCAGCGTGGAAACGGTGGCCTCCAACGTGGCAATCGTCTCCTCCAGCGCCGTCACCTGGGCGTTCACAGTGGCCAGCGCCGTCGCCGCCTCTGAGAGAACCGACTGCGCCGTTGCAAGCACTGTTGCTTTTGCAGAAAGTGCGGCGTTGGCGGATGAGAGCGCTGACTCTTTTTCCGAAAGGGCGGCCTCCGTTGAGGCTGCCAAAAGAGCCGACTCTGCCTCCGATGCAGTAGTCTGCGCCGCCGTCAGAGCCGATTCTGCATCTGAAAGAGTCGTCTGCGCGGATGAGAGCGCCGATTCCTTTTCAGAAAGCGTATCTTTTGCAGACGCAAGTGTTGATTCCTTTGAAGAAAGTGTTTCCTCCGCTGACACAAGCGCCGATTCCTTTGCCGCTAATGTATCCTGCGCCGATTCCAGCAGCTGAGCAAGCTCCTGGAGCTCGGACGCATCTGCGCCATCTGCCACAGCATCATCATAAGCCGCCTGCGCACTTGTCACCGCCGCTGCCGCCGTATCATAAGCACTCTGCGCACTCGTCACCGCCGCTGCTGCTGTATCATAGGCACTTTGCGCACTCGTCACCGCCGCTGCTGCTGTATCATAGACACTCTGCGCACTCGTCACCGCCGCCGAGGCGGTATCATAAGCGCTCTGCGCAGACGCAAGAGCGGACGCAGCCTCATCGTACGCACTCTGCGCGGAGGCAAGCGAAGAAGCTGCCGCATCATATTCGCTCTGGGCGCTCTCTACCGCGGAGGCAGCCGCATCATATTCCTCCTGCGCCGTCTGCGCCGCCGCGGAGGCCGACTCATACGCACTCTGCGCAGAAGCTGCCGCCGTGACTGTCTCGTCGTATGCCGTCTGTGCGCTGCTTAAAGACTCTGCCGCCGTATTATAAGCCGTCCGCAGCTCTTCCACCTGCGCCGCGGCCTCGTCATACGCCTCCTGACCGGCCGTAAGCTCTGCCGCGCCGGATTCATAAGCTTCCCACGCCTCGTCCAATGCCGCGCGACCATCCTCATAAGTACTCTGCTGACTGGAAAGCTCCGTTTTCGCCTCCTCCAGTGCGTCCCGGCCCTCTTCGATTTCCGCAGCAGACGCGTCGTATTCACTCTGGCTCTCCTCCAGAGTCGCCTTGCCCGATTCATACTCCTCTTTCGCCGATTCCAGCTGCGCTTCCGCCGCTTCGATCTGCGCCTCGCCGTCCTCGACCTCCGCCAGACCCGCCTCATACTGCGCCCAGCCATCCGCGATCTGCGCAGACCCGGAATCTATTTCCTCCTGCGCTGATTCCAGCTGGGTCGTCGCGGATTCCGACTGGCTCTGGTACTCCGAAAGCGAGCTCTGATACTTTGCTTCATTCGACTGCAGAGTGTTAAGCGCGTCAGCGATCTCGCTCTGAGCGTCAGCAACAGTCTCTTCGTTTTCACTTAAGGTCGCCTCGCCGTCCTCGACCTCCGATTCCGCCTCCGCGACCTCTGTTTTCGAATCCTCCAGCTGCGTTTTCCCGTCTTCCAGCTGATCCTCCGCGTCAAGAAGCTCTGATTCCGCCTCCTCCAGCTCAGATTCCGCCTCTGCCTTCGAATCTGCAAGCTGTGTCTTTGCATCCTCCAGCTCGGCTTTGCCGTCCTCGACCTCCTGCTCGGCTTCCGCGATCTCGGACTCGGCCTCCTCCGTAATTTCCGTATACCGCGCCTCGCAGCGCACATCCGCGATCGCCTCGATCCGCTCAAGCACCTCCGCCACCAGATCATCATAGGCATCCGTATAGGCCAGCTCCTCCTTCGCACCCTCCACCTGCACATAGACAACCGTGTAGACTTCCGAATCAAACTCCTCCGCTGTCACATAGACAAAGCCAGAGAGCGACCCTGTGCCAAGCGTCGTACTGCCCCGGTCAATTGCGATATAGCAGGGACTGTATCCAATGCCGGTGATGGTCAGGCTGCGGTGTACCAGATAGCTTTCCTCCTCGTCCTCCACCGTGATTTCCAGTGTATCTCCCACCTCATAGTCCATCAAGTCCGCGTAATACTGGTCCAGGAAACACTCGCCCGCCTTCTCAGGCAGTGTCCCGGACATCACAGCCACCTGGTTCATCGTCTCCGGAAACGCCTCCACATGAAGGACCACCTGCGACTCATCATCGCCGCTGTAGACATCCTCCATATAGGTGCCTTCCACCAGCGACACACCCTCCACTGCCGCAATCGCCTCCAGGTCGTCGCCCGTCAGCCCCATCGTGCTGATCAGGCGGATGTCCATCAGGTTGGAATCATCAAAATAAGTGTCCTCTGTCACGCGCATATCCGGCGCCGCCGCCTGCAGACCAGAAAAAAAAGACACGCCCAGTGCCACTATCAAAAAAATTGACAGGAACCGGTTCATGCTCTTTTTAATTTCCATCCGGAAATCCTTGTTTAATGCGCGTTTTTTCATATTCAACTCACTCTTATGCTCAATGGATCCCTGATGACAGGTCAAATCTTATTCCCCTGGCACAGATTCTCCATATCTTCCTCTGTCCGAGTCTTTCTGTCAGCCAGCCTTTGCTGCCGTCAGAATTACCATTCGTCCGAAACTATTACCTTACAATATTACAATTCTGTATTACTGCTCAGTATTGCCGTTCATAGTATCCGATGATATTACCACTCAATATCCGCCACCGACATCGGCGCCTCATTCAGATGCAGCTCCGCCACCTGCCCGTTTTTAATGCGGATGACCCGGTCCGCCATCGGCGCGATCGCTGAATTGTGCGTGATCACGATGACCGTCATCCCCCGCTCCCGGCACATGTCCTGCAGAAGCTTCAGAATCGCCTTGCCGGTTAGATAGTCCAGCGCGCCGGTCGGCTCATCACAGAGCAAAAGCTTGGGATTTTTCGCCAGCGCACGGGCAATCGACACCCTCTGCTGCTCGCCGCCGGAAAGCTGCGCCGGAAAATTCTTCATGCGCCTTTCCAGGCCGACCTCCCGCAGCACACTTTCGGCATTCAGCGGATTTTTGCAGATCTGCAGCGCCAGCTCCACATTCTCCAGCGCAGTCAGATTCTGCACCAGATTGTAAAACTGGAAAACAAATCCGATGTCATTCCGCCGATAGGCCGTCAGCTGCTTCTGGCTGTACTTCGCAATATCTCTGCCATCCACCAGGACGCGCCCCGTCGTCGCCGAATCCATCCCGCCTAATATGTTCAGCACCGTCGTCTTCCCCGCGCCGCTCGGCCCGACGATCACGACGAACTCCCCCTTCTGAATTTCAAAATCAATACCGTCTACCGCGTGGATCTCCACCTCGCCCATGCGGTAGATCTTCGTCACCTGCTCCAGCTTTACATATGCATCCATGCGGTGCGCGTCCTTTCTGCTGTTCTTAGATTGTTCTTAGATTAGTGTCTGGCACCATTATAACAGTCCATTAACATCTTCTCTGTCGTTTTGTCATTTCCCTTTCTTTCCTTATCTAATTCATTTTAATAATATCATAAAGAACATGCAATCATTTTATGAAAATTTAATAAGCCAGTTTCCCTGTCGTGGCAGAAGTATAACACACTCCTAAAAGAAAACCACCGGCAATTGACCTGAAAATCAGAGCCATTGCCAGTGGCTGAATATAATTTCATGTCTCTGCTGCCTGTCACGTCTCTGCCTGCACTGCGCCCATGACTGCATTGCGACGCTATGCCAGTTTCATCTGCTTCCGCAGATTTGTGACTTCCAGAGAAAGCTCCTGCTTCTTCTCCATAGCATCATTCAGTTTCTGCATGAGGAGGGCATTCTCCGCTTCGGCTTTTTTTACTCCCCGTTTTGCGGCATCCGCCTCCTGCTCTGCGGTGTCTGCCTCCTGCTCCGCAGCCGCATGTCTTTCCTTTATTTCCCCAGGTACGCGGCCCGGATTTTCTCGTCAGCGAGAAGCTCACGCCCGCTTCCTGTCATGGTGATGCGCCCGGTCTCCAGCACATAGCCGATGTCTGCGGTGCGGAGCGCCATGTTCGCGTTCTGCTCGATCAGCAGGATGGTCACGCCTTCCTCATGGATCTGGCGGATGATGCTGAAGATCTCCTGCACGATCAGGGGCGCAAGGCCAAGGGACGGCTCGTCCATCATCAGAAGCTTCGGCCGGCTCATCAGCGCGCGCGCCACGGCAAGCATCTGCTGCTCGCCTCCGGAGAGTGTTCCCCCGGCCTGCCAGCTGCGCTCCTTGAGGCGCGGGAACAGGCTGTAGACCCATTCCAGGTCGGCAGTCAGGTCGTCCTTGCGCATATAAGCGCCGATTTTCAGATTTTCCAGCACCGTCAGATCCGGAAAAATCTTCCTGCCCTCCGGCACCAGCGTGATGCCTTTGGATACGATGACGTCCGTATCCTGGCCGGTAATGTCCTCGCCGTTAAAGGTAATGGAGCCGGAGGCCGGCTTTTCCAGCGATACGATAGAGCGCAGCGTGGTGGATTTGCCTGCGCCGTTCGCCCCGATCAGCGTGACGATGCTGTTCTCGGGCACCTCAAAGCTGATGCCCTTCACGGCCTCGATTCCGCCATAATTGACCTTCAGATTATCTACTTTAAGCATCCTCACTCACCCCCAGATATGCCTCGATGACGCGCGGGTCGTTCTGTACCTCCTCCGGCGTTCCTTCGGTGATCAGTTTTCCGAAATCCAGCACATACACGCGGTCGGAAATCTGCATGACAAGATCCATATGGTGCTCAATCATAAAAATAGTCATCTCATACTGGTCGCGGATCTGGCTGATGAAATCTGCCAGCTCCTGTGTCTCCTGCGGATTCATGCCTGCCGCAGGCTCGTCGAGCAGCAGAAGCTTCGGCTCAGTCGCCAGCGCACGCGCGATCTCCAGGCGGCGCTGGATACCGTATGGGAGTGATCCGGCGATCTCATCCTTCAAATGCGCCAGATTCTGCATTTCCAGAAGCTCCAGAGCTTCCTTTCTCATCCGCTGCTCTTCCGCATGGTTCAGGCGGAAGGTCGCGGTGAACAGGTTCTGCTTCGCCCGCATATGCTTCGCGATCAAGACGTTTTCAAATACTGTCATGGAGCCGAACAAGCGGATGTTCTGGAAGGTGCGTGCAATCCCGGCATAGGTAATCTTATCCGGCGTCTGCACCACACGTTTGGAATATTTTCCGGCGTTCTCTCCTTTGTAGGTCTTTTTCATTTTGCCGTGCGGGTAGCTCTCCACGATTTCTTTTCCGCAGAATTCCACGCGGCCGTTGGTCGGCTCATATACGCCGGTGATGCAGTTGAACGCGGTCGTCTTTCCGGCGCCGTTCGGCCCGATCAAGGCGACGATCTCATGCTCGTTCACCTCCAGGGAGAGGTTGTCAACCGCCACCACGCCGCCAAACTGCATGGTAATGTCTTCCGCCCGAAGGATGTTCGTACTCATTGTGCGGCCTCCTTCCCGGCATTCTTTTTCGCCTTTTTCTTCTGGAACCAGTCATATACGCGGGCCGGCGAGAATTCCTTATCTCCCATGATGCCCTTGCGGTAAAACAGCACAACCACCATCACGATAACGGCAAATACAACCTTCCGGAAACCGCTGCGCAGAAGAGGTACCTTAAAGCTTCCGATATAAGTCTCCGTATCCAGGAAACGCAGCCACCATTCGGAGCACGCGATGTAGAGGAAGGAAGCCAGGCAGCTGCCGGTCACGGAGCCGAGGCCGCCGATGACGACGATCAGCAGGATCTCATAGGTCATCGCTGACTTGAACGTCGAAGCCTGGATGGAGGTCTGGTACATCGCCAGCAGGCCGCCGCCCACTCCCGCGAAGAACGAGGAGATACAGAACGACATCCGTTTGTGCTTCGCCAGGTTGATGCCCATGGCTTCCGCGGCAATCTCATCATCCCGGATGGCGCGGAACGCCCGCCCATAGGAGGAATTGATCACCAGCACGATCACCGCAATGCAGATGCCGCAGACGATCAGCGGGAACAGCACGGATTTGAACGTAGGGAATTTGCGCAGCAGGTTCGAGCCGTTCGTGATCACGCCCAGCTTGTCCCACTGGAAAATCGCGCGGATGATCTCGGCAAATCCCAGGGTCGCGATCGCCAGATAATCGCTCTTTAAGCGCAGCACCGGAAGTCCGATCAGCCACGCGAAGAGAGCCGCCATAGCGCCAGCCGCAATCAGCCCCACAAAAACCGGCACCGCGAACTGGATCAGGCCGCCGTCATAATACTGATAAACGGATGCGCGGTCCGCTACCGGGATCGTCAGGACTCCGTATGTATACGCGCCGATCAGCATGAAGCCCGCCTGTCCTAAGGAAAACAGGCCGGTAAAGCCGTTCAGCAGGTTCATGGATACCGCCACCAGCGCGTAAATGCAGCTCTTTTTCAGGACTGTCAGCGCGATGTGGGTCGACGGAAGGATCTGCTCCAGAATCACAACAAATCCGCACAGCACCACCAGAAGCACGGCTGAAATGATCGTATTTGTTTTCTTACTCATCTTGTCGCCCTCCTCTCAGACCTTATCTGTGGCTTTTTCGCCAAACAGACCGGTCGGTTTTACAAGAAGGACAATGATCAGCAGGGCAAACGTAAATGCGTCGGAAAACGTCGTCCAGCCGAGTCCCTTGATAATATTTTCGCAGATGCCGATGATGAACGCTCCGATCACCGCGCCCGGAATCGAGCCTATACCTCCGAACACGGCCGCCACGAATGCTTTCAGGCCCGGCATCGCGCCAGAGGTCGGTACGACGGAAGGATAATTTGTAAAATACAAAAGAGCGCCGATGGCTGCCAGAAACGAGCCGATCATAAAGGTCGTGCTGATGACAGAGTTGATCTTGATGCCCATCAGGCGGCTTGTCTCAAAATCATTCGCCACGGCGCGCATCGCCATGCCGATCTTGGTGTGGTTGATCAACTGCATCAGGACAACCACCAGTATGATCGTCAGCACCGGCGTCACAACGGTCACGACCTTGGTCGTCGCACTGCCGATCTTGATAGAATCGGAAATCACCGGAATCGACGGAACCACCTGCGCCAGACCGCCGGTCACGTACAGTGCCAGGTTCTGCAGCAGATAGGAGACGCCGATTGCCGAAATCATGACCGACATACGCGGGGCGCTCCGCAGCGGCTTATATGCCACGCGCTCCACCGCAAAGCCCAGGACTACCGTCGCCACGATCGTCAACGGAATCGATACATACAGTGGAAAGGATGCCGACGCATATACAAGCACCAGCGCGGCCACCATAAAAATATCGCCGTGGGCAAAATTGATCAGCCTTAAGATGCCGTATACCATCGTATAACCGATGGCAATCAGGGCATACTGCCCGCCGACCGAAATCCCGGCCAGCAGGTAAGGCAGGTTTCTGTTGATAAATTCCATGAAGGTATTCCTCCTATTTAAGGACTGCGGCCGCATTCCTGCCCGCTTTCGATGATGGGCAGTCACGGGGCGCGTCTGCCCACCTTCATTGCGAAAGCGGCTGTTCCCGCATCTGCGGTTCTTCCTCTCATATAGAAGGAGGCTGCAGCTTATGCAGCCTCCCTGCGATGTTTATAAGCTCAAACGTTTTATATAGTGGATGATTATTACTGTACGCCCTGCTCCGCCACGAAATCCCAGGCAACGGTCTCGGTGTTCGCAACCTTTACATAAGCGGTATCGCGGTTTGCGTCGCCGTTCTCGGACTCGAAGGAGATCTCGCCGGTCACGCCCGTGTAGGTCGTATCCCAAAGTGCCTCGTTCACAGCCGCCGCATCTGTAGAGCCGGCGTTCTTGAGCGCCTCAAGTGCTGTATAATAAGCGTCATAGCCCATAGCCGTCACAGCCGCTACGGTGTCATCGCCGCCGTTGTTCGCCAGTCTGGTGCTGTCCGCGTTGATCCACTCCTTGATGTTCGTATCAAAATCTTCATTCGCGCCTTCCTGATAGAAGGTCGTTACATAGATGCTCAGATCCGTGCCTTCCGCCGCGTTCAGGATCACGTTAGAATCCCAGGTGTCGCCCGCCAGGAGCGGAACCTCTACGCCCTGAGAAGAAGCGGTAGCGATAATCAGCTGAGCAGCCTCAGTAGAGGTCGGAGCAAAAATAACGTCCACGCCTTCATTGATTGCCGTCGTAATATAAGAAGTAAAGTCCGCGGTGCCCTCCGGGAACGTATCGGAAATCACTTCGCCGCCAAGCTCCTCAAACGCCTGCTCGAAGTAATAGCCCAGTCCTACGGAATAGTCGTCGCCGAGCTTTGTAAGCACGTAAGCCTTGCTGGCCTCAAAGCTTTCAGAAGCAAAGTTCGCAAGAACCGTGCCCTGGAACGGATCCAGGAAGCAGATGCGGAAATAATGGGTGTTGCCTTCTGTCACCTGCGGGTTTGTACAGGTAACGCCGATCACCGGAATGCCCGCCTCAGCAAAGATATCGGATGCCGCGATCGAAACGCCGCTGCCGTAAGAGCCAAGTACCACGGATACGCCCTGGCTTACCAGTTCAGAAGCCGCCGTCGGAGCTTTTTCTGTCGAAGACTCGTTGTCCACGATCACAAGCTCTACATCATACTCTACGCCGTCAATCTCGACGGTCGGAGTTTCCTCGTTCGCGTACTGGATACCAAGGGTCTCCTGCTTGCCGCCCGCGCCGTTATCTCCGGACGCCGGCTCAAACACACCGATCTTCACGGTCTCCGCAGATGCCGTCGCCGCGCAGGACAGACACAATGCCGCACACATCAAAGCTGCTGCTGCTCTTTTCATAGTTGTTTCCTCCTCTTTTTTCATTTACTATGTACCAGTCTTTGCTCCGCCGGGCCGGCGGAACCAAAGCCGTTTCTTATTTTATACCTTTTGTGTCCGTATGGCAAGGACTTTTGTCTTTTTGGGAGAAATATTGTTGCGTCGCTATTGTTACATCAGCAGTTTTAGTGTTCTCTCTTATCACGAAAAGATCGTTTATGATGTCAGGCACCATTACTGCAGAGATAGCCATCACTCTGCAACAGAAAAAGCAGCCCTGCGGCTGCTTTTTCTGTTGCATCTATGCATATTTTCATGCATAAATAACTCTTTGATAGAATACCACCCTTACGAATTTTCGAATCCATAGTTAAAAACGACCCTGCCCGAAAATTGAAAAAGAGTGAAATACACTTATGCACTGCGGCGTTATGCCAGCTTCATCTGCTTACGCAGATCTGTGACCTCCCCGGAAAGCTCCTGCATCTTCTTCATGGCATCATTCAGTTTCTGCATGAGGAGGGCATTCTCCGCTTCGGCTTCTTTTACTCTCCGTTTTGCGGCATCCGCCTCCTGCTTTGCCACGTCTGCCTTTTGCTCTGCCGCGTCTGCCTTTTGCTCTGCCGCGTCTGCCTTTTGCTCTGCCGCGTCTGCGCGCATACGTTCCCTCTCCGTATTGGCCTTTTCCGCCTCGCGGCCTTCATTTTTACTGTCTTCCATCCATTCTCTGAGTGCCTGACACATATTATAATTTCCCCTTTCATTCATCACATGACTGGTCTTCCGGATCTTTTCAAGCTCCGCCGAATGCGCCAGATCTGAAATCGCGCAAACTGCTGTCTCTGACACATTAGAAAACGCATCCTCGTTCTCTTCTATAAAAGTCTTGAGGCGTTCTTTCTGCCGTGCGTATTTCACAAAGCCAAATACCACACGAAGTTCATCTCCATATACGCCAAGCTCTGCTTCATTCATCCGGTGGACATCCAGAAAATGCATGCTGTAATCTGACGCATACGCTCCCCATTCGCTACCGACAAACATGTCGTACAACCGCAAGGGTCCCTGCCAGGGAGCCTCGCCCCAGTAGATCACAAGGGTAATACAGGGCATGAGCCGATCTTCTTTATAAAGATGTCAATAATTATTTCATAATTGTGTAATATATTTCTTAAATTAAATTTATGTTACACAAATTATTTTTCATTTCTCGTCCGCTGCGCTTCCATTTTGCATTCTGATTATGCGGTTTGAACTGGTACTATAATTATACGTAAATCAATGCATACGCCACCCCGTCAAATATTTGTTTTTGAGAGTTCCATTGACCAGCTTACCCCAGCCAAGCGGACAGCCGTTAACGCAAATCAGTCTCCAGCCATTCTTTCCGTTTGATTCACTTAAACCGTTCGAAGCATCTGCCTCTGTTATTTCTATCGTTTCTCCGCGGAGATAACGGAAAACACGTTCGTCCGCCTGGTCAAAGTTCAACGTAATCGAGTCAGATGCATCCTCTTTCAGCTGGTCAGATTCAATACTGTCTTCTCGCCGGAATGCCATTGCCAAGGCCTGCGACGGCTCGAAACGATCCTTCTGAAGCTCCCCCAGATAAAGTCCGCAGCGCAGGATCTGGATGTCCCGCTGGTTCCATAATGCATTCAGAAGGTTCCATCCTTCCGGAACGTAATATGCGCGGCTGCCATGAAGCTCCATTCGATCAGAAATATCAGTCCCATCGGAATGCATCAAAAACAATTCCTGTAAAAAGGACGTCACGAGTGCTGCTTCTGTAGAAGAAGATTTTTGGGACCCCGAAGGTACCTGCTTTTTTCGGTTCTTTTTCTTTTTCTGTTTCTGCTTTCTGGCATTTCCCTTTCCGTCATTCTCGCTTTCGGCACTTCGCATTGCAACGCTTGTTATTCCGATGCTTCGCACTGCAGCATTTTCCATTCCAGCATTTCCCGTTAAAATTGGGGTCATCCCAGTGTTTCCCAATGCAAGGCTTCCCATCCTGTCATTTTCCTTTTGGGTATTTTCCAGAGTTTCTCTTTTTTTCAGCAGGGCGAGGAAATGTCCCTCCCCGCAAACCCTATGCGGAAAGATTCGTACACATTTTCTCAGGTCTCCAGTCTTGTCTGATATTTTGTAAACCGATGTTCGGCCAGGCCGATCGTTTTGAGCGGTTTCCTCCCAGTCTTCCCTTGACAGCTCAGGGCGGCCGCTCTCAAAGCCCTCTGCCATGGGGATCGGCAGAAGCTCCATATCCGGATAATTTTCCAGAATATAACCGATTATCTGTTCATCCTCTTCCGGGGAAAAAGTGCAGGTAGAGTAGAGCATCATGCCTCCAGGTCGCAGCATGGAGACTGCATGCCGCACGATTTCCTTCTGTCTTTTTGCGCAATTATATACTTTGGAAAGGCTCCAGTCTTTTGCGCTGGCAGGGTCTTTTCGAAACATGCCTTCCCCGGAGCAGGGTGCGTCTACAAGAATTTTATCAAAGAATTCCGGAAGCAGTCCGGAAAGCTGGAATGGTGTCGTACTGGTCACAAGGGAATTGGTCACTCCGAACATCTCAAGGTTTTTCAGAAGTGCTTTTGCGCGGGACGCGCTGATATCGTTCGCGACGAGCAGTCCCTGCCCCTGCAGCTTTTCCGCGAGGGCAGTCGCCTTGCCTCCAGGCGCCGCGCACAAATCCAGGACACGGTCTCCGGGCTCGACCGGCAATGCCTGCGCCGGTGTCATAGCGCTGGGCTCCTGCAGATAATACAGCCCCGCATAATAAAAGGGGTGTTTCGAAGGCAAATCTTCTTTTTCGTAAAAAAAGCCGCTGCCAATCCAGGGAATAGGGGTCAGATGAAAGGGCGCGATCCGGCGGAACTCGTCCACGCTGATTTTCAATGTATTCACACGAAGACCATATCGACGCGGTTCCTCATAGGATTTCAGGAAGAAGGGATATTCCTCTCCTAATAGTTTTTCCATGCGTGTCTGAAATTCATTCGGCAGAATCTCTAACGGCAGATTCATAAACATACCTTTCCTCGCCAGTGCGGAAGCGCCAATATATTTCATTTCCCAATCGAATCGGTGATATCTCTCTGTTCTCCAATTCGCCCATGATCCGGTTTATTCGCAGGCTTTTCAGTCGTACACGATACGGCTTCGGCAGGCTTTCTTACACAGCTCTGACGTATGACATGCGAAGTGTTATGGCTTCTCCCATGAGTATTTAGTCAGCTCTCCCTTTATTTTCATCTGCGCGAACTGGTTCTGGCGCAGCGCCTCATAGAGAACGATCGCCACGGAATTGCCCAGATTCAGAGAACGCGTCTCCCCAATCATGGGAATGCGGATGGTCGTGTCCGGATGCGCATAGAGGATTTCTTCCGGAATCCCTGCGCTTTCCTTGCCAAACATCAGGTAGCAATTCGGTTCATACGACACCTCAGTGTACATTCGCTGCCCCTTGGTTGAGGCAAAATAAATCTTTGCCTCAGGATTTTTTTCAAGGAAATCCTCATAATTGATGTATCGTGTAACGTCCAGCTGCGGCCAGTAGTCCATACCGGCGCGCCGGAGAGCTTTTTCCGTCAGGCGAAACCCCAACGGCTCTATCAGATGGAGCCGGGATCCCGTCGCCACGCAGGTGCGGCCGATGTTTCCGGTATTTGCGGGGATCTCCGGCTCATATAAAACGATATTCATTTCCTGGCCTCGCTTCTAAGGATCTGTTAAGAATTAACTTTGCATATGACGCAGGATAAATCTTTATATGCAAGGCGGAGGAAAGAGGCGTACCGGGGCGCTAAACGTCCAGTGGACGTTTGCTTAGCGCCGACCGAAACGAAGTGTAGACCGCCGATTGACGACAACGCAGCATAGAAAGATTTAGACAAGTCAGATGTAAAGATTAATTCTTTAACAGGTCCTAAGCCTGTTGATAAATTTCTCCAGTCTGGCAAGCGCGATTTTCAGGGCATCAATTGAGTACGCATAGGAAATACGCAGAAAGCCTTCGCCGCAGGCTCCGAATGCTGTGCCGGGTACGACTGCCACGTGTTCCTCCTCCAGCAGGCGCATCGCAAAATCATCAGAAGACATGCCAAACTCTTTAATGCACGGAAAAACGTAGAAAGCACCAAACGGCTCAAAGCAGGGCAGCTGCATGCGCCGGAACTCGTGCATCAGAAAGCGTCTGCGCTGATTGTAGGATTCCCGCATCCGGGCAACATCTTCATCGCCATTGCGCAAGGCCTCAACCGCTGCGTACTGACTGGTCGTGGGAGCACACATGATTGCGAACTGATGAATTTTCATCATCTGGTCGATGATCTGGCGCGGTCCGCAGACGTAGCCGAGTCTCCAGCCGGTCATCGCGTAGGATTTGGAAAAGCCATTGATTGTCAGAGTCCGATCCCACATGCCGGGCAGACTTGCAATGGATACATGATCGCCCTGGAAGGTCAGCTCCGCGTAAATTTCATCCGATAATACAAAAAGGTCTTTTTCGATCACGACCTCCGCGACCGCCTCAAGATCCTCACGGCGCATCACCGCACCGGTAGGGTTGTTGGGGAACGGCATGATTAAAACCTTGGTCTTGTCGGTGATTTTCTCCAGCAGTTCCTCTTTCGTCAGGCGGAATTCGTCCTTTTCCTGCAGCTCGATGATAACCGGCACGCCTCCGGCAAGCTGCACGCAGGGCAGATAGGAGACATAGCAGGGCTGCGGGATCAGCACCTCGTCCCCTTCATCCAGCATCGCTCTCAGAGCGATGTCGATACCCTCGCTGCCGCCGACCGTCACCAGCGTCTCATGCACCGGGTCATAGTCCAGACTGCAGCGTCTTTTCAGATAGCGGCAGATTTCCTTTCGAAGCTCCATCAGTCCAGAGTTTGACGTGTAAAAGGTGCGGCCCTTTTCCAGAGAGTAAATACCCTCGTCACGGATGTGCCACGGCGTATCAAAATCCGGCTCGCCCACGCCAAGGGAAATGACATCCTCCATCTCGTTAGCGATATCAAAAAAACGGCGGATGCCCGACGGCTCGATTGAAATTACTTTCTGTGATAGCGGGTTTCTCACGGTGTCACCAACATCCTTTCATCTTTTTCTTTTTTATCCAGTATGGTCCCGTAATCCTTGTATTTTTTCAGAATAAAATGGGTGGCGGTGCTCAGCACAGAGTCCAGCGTAGACAGCTTATCTGTGACAAAACCGGAAACCTCCCGGAGCGTTTTCCCCTGAAGGATCACCAGCAGATCGTAGGCGCCGGAAATCAGGTAAACAGACTGTACCTCGGGATAATTGTAGATACGCTCCGCGATGGTGTCAAATCCCTGACCTCTCTGCGGAGTCACACGCACCTCAATCAGAGCCGTCACCTTCTCCGAATTTGTCTTTTCCCAGTCAATCAGCGTATGGTAGCCGCAGATGACATGCTCCTGCTCCATCGCCTGTACTTCTTTTAGAATGACATCCTCGCTGGAGCCAAGCAGTATGGCCAGCTCTCCCAGGTCTATCTTGCTGTTTTTTTCCAGAAACGTTAAAATCTGTTCTCTCATAAATCTACATCTCCTCATTTTTATGGTCGGTAACCACTGCGGTTTAATTCTCTTTCATACTTGTCTATAACCGCCGCGATTTTGTTTTTCTTACATACTTACGTCTGTAGCCGCCGCAATTTTGTTTTTACATGCTTATGTCTATAGCCGCCGCGATTTTGTTTCTCTTACATACTTATGTCTTAGCCGCCGCAATTTTGTTTCTCCTTCATACTTATGTCTGCAACCGCCGCGCTTTTGTTTTTTCATGCTTATGTCTGTAACCGCCACAATTTAATTTTCCGTGCAAATTTATGCCTGGAACCACTGCGGCTACCCTTCTCTTTCCGGGCGTTTTCCAGGAATCTCTCTTAATCAGGGACAGGCAAATCTCCACAGCTCATCCTGCTTCGGACGATCCAGATACCTGTCATTCTCACCGTTATGTATGACACGACTATTTTTGTCTGTCGCCCGCCCGATCACGGCTGCAGGGATCCTTGCGTCCTGCAGAGCATGGATCAGCTGCTCAGCCTGGTTTGTTCCGATCAGCAGTGCTCCCTCTGAATATAAGTAATAGGGATTGATGTCAAAATACTCGCAGATTTCCACGGTTTCCTGCCTGATGGGAATCTCCCGGAGGTTTACCTCCAGACCGACACCAGCCATCTCGGCCATCTCCCAAAGTGCGTTAAAGATCCCGCCCTGTGACAGACGATACATCGGACAGACGCCGGATTTTCTGATGATCCCTACGGCATCCGTCACGGACATCCACTGGTCAAGGCCTTTTGCGCGTTCGACCAGCCAGGGCGGAAAGTATCCCAGCAATTCCTTTTCATGGGAATTTGCGAGTGCCGCTGTCCCTGCCAGGGCAATCTGCCTGGTAAGGATCAGCTCCTGCCCTGGCCTCAGCAAACGGGATTCCTCTGCCGTCAGTCTTCCCGGCTCATGTGGTTCTTTGGCACATTCATCAGAATCTTTTTCCCATATCTGAGAAGCGCCGTTCTTCGATGCGGCTACTCCCACACAGGTCACAAAATACTGTGGAAAAAGCACCTGATCCGACACCTGTATCTGGACGTCCAGAATCTGCAGCCCATGATCCCGTACCACATTGGCCTGTGCCTCAGCAGCAAAATTTTTCATATCCTCGCGCAGTTTTGGTTCCTCGTATGTCATCGGAATCAAGCCCTGCAGACTGACTGCCAGGGGAACTCCGCCACGGGCGGCAACAGCATTGGCCGCAGCTGTCACCTGCCGCCAGGGGCTTTTCAGATTGCCGGGCAAAGGTCCGGCAGTGAAGCACACCAGCCCAGACAAATTTCCTTCGTGTTGAACGTACTCCTTCGTTAATTGCAGGTGAAGAGGTCCAAGTACAGATCTTTTTTTTATGGACTCTGTCAATTCTCCTGTCTGCACCTGATTGCACCTGCTTTCTTACCATCCAGATTCAGTGTCTGTCAGCCATTATTCTACTACCACAGTCTCTTCAGATGAATCCGAAGCGGCCTCTGCCGTTGTCTCCGCAGTAGTCTCAGCAGTCGTCTCGGCAGTCGTCTCAGCAGTCGTCTCGGCGGTCGTTTCTGCCGTAGTCTCCGCGGTAGTCTCAGCCGTCGTCTCGGCAGTCGTCTCAGCGGTAGTTTCTGCGGTAGTCTCAGCCGTCGTCT
>JAJQEO010000052.1:75390-92895 GCA_021201665.1 Lachnospiraceae bacterium
GTCGTCTCGGCAGTCGTCTCAGCGGTAGTTTCTGCGGTAGTCTCAGCCGTCGTCTCGGCGGTTGTCTCGGCGGTGGTCTCTGTCTGTTCCGTCTCGCTCTGCGTCGTCTCGGTCTGCTCTGTCTCGCTCTCCACACCGTATGTTATCAGATATTGCACCTGAGAAAGGTCGTTAGCAGCTATCGCTGTATAGAGTGCGGAAGACAGCGCAGTGTTGCTCGTCGCCACTCCGACCTCATAAATAGCCGGTGAAGCAGTATAAGTACTGCTGTTCACCTTCACCGTATCCGTCAGCACACCGTCAATATAAATATTTTTCCAGAGGACGGCGCTCAATCCCTGATGCGCGCTCTGCACCTGAACCAGGTATCCGACGCTCTGGCTCGTGTTCGCGCTAAGCGTGATGTTCGTAGCCGGATCTGTCTGGCTGATCGTCTCACTGACAAGCTCTATCGTCCGGTTGGAGGCTCTGGTCTCCACACCGTAGATCGTAAATGTCAGGGTACCCGAGTACGCACTCCCCGCAATATAAATCGGATAGTCCAGACTATTGGTAAAGACAAAATCCATGAGGCCTTCAGCAATCGCCGCGTCCTTTGACGGATCCACATAAGAGACCAGCATCGAATGGTTCGATCTCTGATCCACCTGCAGTTCCGCCTTCAGGACGGCATTGTACAGCGTCGTGGACACCTGGCAGATTCCGCCTCCATAGGATTCCACCACCTGTCCAGCCTCATAGGAAGCGGCCAGTGCGTAACCATTTTCTTCTGTAAATGGGGTTACCGCCGCCGTCACAGAGAAGGATTCGCCCGGCATCAGCAATGTGCCGTTGATCTTCGATGTACCATTCTGCACGTTCTGCGCCCGGTTTGACGTAGAGGAAGCGTAGCTCGTCGTCGCGGTCCCCAGCACATCTGTCATCTGACTGAGCAGCTCTGCTGTCAGCGTTGGCGACACGATATCCGCAGTCGCCTGGATCAGAGCATCCCCCGCTTCCCAGGTCGATAAATATTCTTTCAGGCTCACAAGCGTCGCGTCCACGTCCAGCGTCATACCGTCTGTCCCGCCTTCTACGCAGAGCGACCCATTGGAATCCATGTAAATCGTGCCCTCGACCGGCTCTGAATTATACACAGCCAGCGATTTTACAAACGCCTCCTCGGCATCCTCATCCAGCTCGTATTCGATCTCATAATTGGTACTCTGGTTTTCCAGATCCTTCTGCTCTTTATATCGCTTGATGATATTCCCGGTCGTCCCAAGCTCGCTGATCTCCTGCACAAGATCGGTATTCGTCCAGGTCAGTCCCAGGTCAGCCCAGGTCGTAGTTACCGAATCGTCTCCCATCTGAATTGTAATCGTGGTAGCGGCAAGTGCCGTCACTTTGCTCTCCACATAAGCCTGCACCTCGTCAACCGTCATGCCGCTGACGTCCTGATCACCGATAAAAACGCCGTCGCTGATCACTGCCGTCCCCTCGGCAGACGCCAGCAGCGGACATAAAAGCAACAGGCAAACCAACAGGCAGCCCTTCCATATTTTTTTCAACATACAATCCCCTTCTACCCTTTTTGCAAACATAAATCTGAAAATTTCCATACGCCTCCCGGCGCGGGAACGAATAATACAAGGGACAAAAAGAATGAAAAGCGCAAATCGAAATCCGCAGTACCATCCCTTTTGCCGTTTAAACCGCTCGGGAACCGTTAAGAATTGATAATCCTTTAACAGGTTCTTAATACATATACAGTGCCGACACCACAGTTCCCAGAACCATCGCCACGATAATCACAATGACGATGATCGCCGCGATGCGCTGTTTCTTTTTGGAATTGTTAAATTTCATCATATTCCTCACCTCGCAATCCGGCTCATGCCTTTTTGCTATTCAAAGTCTGTAATGATACAAGGGGTGCTGAGCGCCAGAGGCGCTCGTTTCATGTCCCGATTTTCGCAGAAAATCGAGAGTACAGGCACCCACCGGAGCGAAGCGTAGATGCGAAGCACGGAGCAATCCGTAGTATCATGCCCTTTTGTCGCTCGAATCATGTAATTACAGCAGCATCCTGGCCGCCCCATAAATGCCGGCGTCATTGCCCAGCGTGGCCAGCGCGAATCTGGTATCCCTGCACGACGGGAAGCAATTCTCCAGGAAGGGTCCGGTCACATAATCCAGCAGGATCGTCCCGGCCTTGGACACACCGCCCCCGATTACGATAATCTCAGGATCCACGACCACGGAGAAAACAGCCAGTGCCTTGCCCAGGTATTCTCCAAACTGCGTGGCAACACGAATCGCCAGCGCGTCTCCTTCCTTTACTGCATCGAAAACAGTTTTCGCGGAAATATTTTTTGATTTGCGCATCAGGGATGGTTCGTCACTGGCGTCCAGTATTTTTTTCGCCAGGTTTGCGATGCCCGTAGCCGAAGCCAGCTGCTCCAGGCATCCATGGTTACCGCAGTTGCAGGCTTCTTCCATACGGTCTTCCACATGCGCGTGTCCGATCTCACCAGCTGCGCCATGCGCTCCTGCCAGGATTTTCCCTCCGAGGATAATGCCGCCGCCGACGCCAGTGCCGAGCGTCACCATAATCATATTCTGAAATCCTGCGCCGCCGCCCTTCCAGAGCTCGCCGAGAGCCGCCACGTTCGCGTCATTTCCGGCCTTTACCTTCAGGCCCGTCAGTGCTTCAAGCTCCTTCACGATATGGACATATCCCCAGTGAAGGTTGACCGCCACCGGCACCTCGCCTGCCTCATTGACCGGCCCCGGAATCCCGATGCCGACCCCGGCCACTTCTTCCTTTTCAATCCCTTTTTCCGTGATCTTTGCCAGAACAGTCTCCGCCACATCCGGCAAAATCCGGCTGCCATTTTTCTCCATCCGGGTCGGGATCTCCCATTTATCGAGTACCGTTCCGCCCGTGTCAAAAAGTCCGCACTTAATCGTCGTGCCGCCAACGTCTATGCCAAAACAATATTTTCCCATCTCACTGCTCCTTCTTCTGCGCATTCTTCATCAGGCTGTTCTGCACGCGGTTATACAGCTCCTGCGCCGCGTTGTAGCCCATCTTTTTCTGCCTGTGGTTGACCGCCGCCGCTTCCACGATCACGGCAAGATTGCGTCCCGGACGGATCGGCAGGGAATGGCAAACAACCTTGTTTCCCAGGAACTCCGTGTACTCCTCCTCCAGACCGAGGCGGTCATATTCCTTGTCGCGGCTCCACTCCTCCAGCTTGATCACCAGGTCGATCTGCTGCGTGTTTTTCACACTTTCGACGCCGAACAGGGTCTTTACATCGATAATACCGATACCTCTCAACTCAATGAAATGCCGCGTGATATCCGGGGAAGCGCCGATCAGCGTCGCGTCGCTGACCTTGCGGATCTCTACTACGTCGTCCGTCACCAGGCGGTGACCCCGCTTAATCAGCTCCAGGGCAGCCTCACTTTTTCCGATCCCGCTCTCGCCCATGATCAGGATGCCCTCGCCGTACACATCGACCAGCACGCCGTGGATCGAAATGCAGGGAGCCAGCTCCACATTCAGCCAGCGGATAATCTCTGCCATGAACCCTGATGTCGTCTGCTCCGTGATAAAGACAGGCACTTCATGCTGCTTCGCCAGCCGGAGCATATCCTCATCCGGCTCCGTCATGGTCGTATAGATGATGCAGGGTACATTGTAGGATAAAAACTTTTCATATACCGGTACCTTGGTCTCGCGGGAGAGGTGCTCCAGGTAAGTATATTCCACGTACCCGATAATCTGGACACGTTCGGAATAAAAGTGGTCAAAATACCCGGTAAGCTGCAGCGCCGGACGGTTAATCTCCGAGGTGACCACCTTTTTATTGGAAATATCAATCTCCGGAGTCAGGTTGGTCAGATTCATTTTGTCTGCAATTTTCTGCAAAGGAACACTGGCTGTAGGCATATGTACATTCCCCCTTTGAAATGTATCAGAATTGTTCATATCACGTCTTTCAAAGCGATACATAGCATTGTACCTGATTATCGCTGTTTTGTCCAGATATAAGAGGAAACTTCTATAAAAGTTCTGCCTGAAGCAGCTTTGTTTCAAAAGCATCCGTTGATAAAAAGTCCTGAAGTCTTCTGCAGCCGGACTTTATTGAAAAATCAGCTTTCCTCTTCAATCTGCGCTCCGCTCTGTCCCTCTCCGTGAAAATAATCGTACACCCTCTGTGCACTTGACTGATTCATGGACGGCGCGGCGGAAAGCTCCTCCAGAGAAGCGTCCCGAATGGCTTCCAGAGACTTGAAGGTCCGCATCAGCGCCTTGCGGCGGGCCGGGCCGATTCCCTCAATCTCGTCCAGAAGCGAATGCACCTGACTCTTGCTGCGCAGGCTGCGGTGATACTCAATCGCAAAGCGGTGAGCCTCGTCCTGAATACGCGTGACCAGATGAAATGCCTCGGAATGCGTGTCAATCGGCAGCTCCACGTTTTCAAAATAAATACCTCGTGTGCGATGATAGTCATCCTTCACCATGCCGCAGACCGGTACGGAAATCCCCAGATTTTCCAGCACGCGGAGTGCTACGTTTACCTGACCGCGCCCGCCGTCCATCAGCAGCAGGTCGGGAAAACGGCTGAAGCTGCCCATCTCATAGCCCATGCCCTTTTCATCCAGCTCCCGGCGTTCCTTAAGCCCATGCGTAAAACGGCGGGTTAGTACCTCCTCCATACTCGCATAGTCGTCCGGTCCCTGCACGGTCTTGATTTTGAACTTGCGGTAATCTCCGCGCTTCGGTTTCCCTTTTTCGTAGACAATCATGGAGCCTACCGACTCAAAGCCGCTGATATTGGAAATATCATAAGCCTCCATCCGCATCGCCCGGTCAATGCCAAGCAGCTGTTCAATCTCGTGCACCGCACCGATGGTGCGGCCTTCCTCACGCTTGATCCGTTCGCGGTCCTGGCGAAGGACAATCGCAGCATTCTCAGCGGCCATCTCCACGAGTTTTTCTTTTGTGCCCTTCTTCGGGACGCGCAGATAGGCTCTCTGGCCACGTTTCTGCGTAAGCCACTGCTCGATCACCTCGTGATCCTCAATCTCCGTCTCCAGCATCAGCTCGCGCGGCACAAACGGCGTCCCGGCATAGTACTGCTTGATAAAGCTGCTCAGAATCGTACCCTTCGTGTCATGCGGGGCGACCCGCAGGTAAAAATGATCTCTGCCGATCATCTTTCCGCCGCGGATAAAAAACACCTGCACGACCGCGTCGCTGCCGTCCACTGCCATTGCCAGCACGTCCTTGTCCTCACCGTCCTCATGCGTGATCTTCTGCCGCTGCGCGACCTGACGGACGCTGCTGATCAGATCCCGGTACTGGATCGCCTTCTCAAAATCCAATGCCTCCGAGGCTTCCTCCATCTGCCGCTGCAGATCCTCCAGCACCGGCGCGTAATTCCCATTTAAGAACTCCAGCGCCGCGTCAACCGACCTGCGGTATTCCTCCTGGCTGACCAGTCCCTGACAGGGCGCCGGACACTGCCCGATATGATAATACAGGCAGGCGCGGTCTTTTCCAATGTCACGGGGCAAAGAAAGTGTGCAATTTCTCAGCTTATACAGCCGGTTGATCAGCTCGATCGTGTCCTTGACCGCGCCGGCGCTCGTATAGGGGCCAAAATACCGCGACTTATCCTTTTTCATGTCGCGGGAAAAAACAACACGGGGAAAAGCCTCCCCGACCGTCACCTTGATAAACGGATAGCTTTTGTCATCCTTCAGCATCGTGTTGTACTTCGGGCGATGCTCTTTGATCAGATTGCACTCCAGCACCAGAGCCTCCAGCTCTGAGTCTGTCACAATGTATTCAAACCGGCTGATCCGCTGCACCATCTGCTCGATCTTCGGTCCCTTATTGCGGCTGGTCTGAAAATACTGGCGCACCCGGTTTTTCAGGCTGATCGCCTTGCCCACGTAGATAATCGCGTCCTTTGCGTCATGCATGATATACACACCGGGCCGCGCGGGGAGCTTTTTTAATTCTTCCTCAATATTAAAAGCAGAGCCATCACTTTCATTCACCGCCATCCGCGCCATCTCCATTATCTTTTATCCAAAAAATATCTGTTTTTCAAGCGCACGCATATACTTAGTATTTCCGCATCTCCTCTTCCTCCTCGTCCGCTGTCTTGTCAATACTGCGGATCACCACATAATATCCATACTGGTCGTTCACCTGGACATACACGCGGTCGCCGACCTTGTGCCCCAACAAAGCTTTCCCCATCGGGGACTCGATGCTGATCCTGCCGTCCAGAGAATTCCCCCGGATGGAAGTCACAATCCGGTAGACCTCGGTCTCGTCGTCCTCCTCGACATAAACCTCGACCTTATTGTGAATCCCGACCTCGCCCTCCCTGGACTGATCGGAAATCACATGCGCTGTCTTCAGCATCCTCTCCAGGTAGCGGATGCGGCTCTCGTTGCTGTTCTTGTCCTTTTTCGCCTCGTGGTACTCAAAGTTCTCGCTCAGGTCGCCGTGTGCGCGGGCCTCCTTGACTGCCTCAATCTCCTGTTTGCGCACCACAAGCTTGCGGTATTCGATCTCTTCCTTTATTTTCTTTACATCTGATTCCGTTAACTGCTCTCCCATTTGAAAATGCCTTCTTTCTGCTGAATGTTTCGTAACTGTTCAATGCCTTCACAGTTATGATGTTTCTTTAAAATATACGAGCCTCTTATCTTTTTTCTTAAAATCATGTCTTTGTTAACTTTATGTTTCCTGGTTTCGATAGATATTATGTCTCTGCTGTTTTTCTCCCCATTATATCTTGCTGCTTTTCTCATTTTTCACGCAATGCATCTTCTGTGGAGCTGATTATACTATCGAACATATGTTCTGTCAATACCGTTTTTCATTTTTTTGATACTCAGTATTTCACCCTCCGCAGCTTTCTTCCCGCTTCACTGCCGCCGCAGCTTTTCCATACGCGTTCCTGCCGCGTTCCGCCGCTGGCGGTTTGCCTCGTATGCCAGAACGGATGCCGCCACGGCGGCATTCAGGGATTCCACCTGGCCGCACATGGGAATGCGGACGCGCCGGTCGGCAAGCGCCGCGGTCTCCGCGGTGAGACCCTTGCTTTCATTTCCTATTAATATGCCGCATGGGCCGCGGTAATCTGCCTCATCGTAAGGAACGCTTCCCTCCAGATGTGCCGCGTGCCAGCATACGCCTTTTTCCCGGAAGGCAAGAATATCCCGCCGTAAATCGTCCGTAATCGAGTAGGGAGACTTGTCCCCTACTCGCCCGCGCGGGGCGCGTGCAGCGTAAGCTGCTAATTTCCTTACGCGCCCCTGTGCATAATAAAAAGGCATCCGATAAACGGACCCCATGGTGGATCGTATTACTTTCGGGTTGTAGATGTCCGCGCACCCGGGACTCAGCAGAATGCCGGTCACGCCGGCCCCTTCCGCCATGCGAAAAATTGTGCCCAGATTACCGGGATCCTGCAGATTTTCCAGTGCCAGTATAAGTGGGTGAACTCCCTTGCCCAATAAATCCTCCAGCTCATAATGGTACTGCCTTACAAGAGCAAGGACCCCCTGCGGAGTCCTTGTATCCGACACACTTTCAAACACATGATCCGACAGCACCGTTACCGGACTGCCGTTTGTTATAATCGACTTATTTTCCTGATAAAAGTGCTCTGAGACGAATGTCTGCACCAGGCGTCCCGGGGGAATTTCCCGGAACATCTTGATGCCCTCCACCACGAACACATCCTGCTCGTTTCGCGTCTTCGCCTTTTTCTGCAGCTGCATCAGCTGCTTCACGCGGGCATTTGATGTACTTGTAATTATTTCCATATCCATCCACCTGCGGTCTGGATTCACCTTCCATCCGCGCGTTTCGTCTCTCAGATCTGCATGGCTTTTGCCACACGCACCATATATTCCGGAAGCTCTTTCTGCATCGCAAGAGCCTCGTCGATATCATAGTCCACATAATCACCGTTTTTGTAGGCGACTACCCGGTTTGTTTTTCCTTCTATCAGAAGATCGGCGGCCATCGCCCCCATCATCGAGCCATACACACGATCCCGGCAGGTCGGACTGCCGCCGCGCTGTAAATGTCCGAGGATCGTGGCCCTCGTCTCCATGCCGGTCGCCGCCTCAATACGCCTCGCCATACTCGTGGAATGCCCGATGCCCTCCGCATTGATGATGATATGGTGCTTTTTCCCGCGCTTGCGGTTGTTGATAATATTGTTGATCAGCACCTGCTCGTCGTAATCATACTGCTCGGGCAGAAGGATGTCCTCCGCGCCGTTCGCGATCCCGCACCACAGAGCGATATAGCCGGCATTGCGGCCCATCACCTCGATGATGCTGCAGCGCTCATGGGAGGTCGAGGTGTCCCGGACCTTGTCAATCGCGTCCATCGCGGTGTTCACAGCCGTGTCAAATCCAATCGTATAGTCCGTACAGGCAATATCCAGATCGATCGTGCCAGGCACGCCGATGGTATTAATCCCTCTCGCCGCCAGCTGCTGCGCGCCGCGAAAGGAACCGTCCCCGCCAATCACAACCAGCCCGTCTATGCCATGCTTCCGGCAGATTTCGGCGCCCTCGTCCTGCCCTTCCTTTGTCATAAATTCCATGCAGCGGGCCGTGTAGAGAATCGTGCCGCCTTTGGAAATCGTATCTGAGACATTTCTCGCGTTCAGGTCTTCTATTTCCTCATTCAGCAGGCCTCTGTAGCCCTGGTAAATCCCTTTTACCTTCACGCCCTGTGACAACGCCTTGCGCACAACGGCGCGTATGGCCGGATTCATGCCCGGCGCGTCTCCGCCGCTTGTCAGTACGCCGATTGTCTCTACCTTTTTCGCCATAACAAAATCCTCCTGTGCGTCTGCTGTACGTCTGATGTGCGTGTCTGCGGTCTTTATTCACTCATAACTGCCGCCTGTCTTCACAGTTAAAACATGTACCAATGAAAGGCTCAGCTGCAAATTATTCTAATCTATTTTTTTCTGTTTGTAAAGGACAAACGGTTCCATTTGTATTTTTACAGACTTTTGCAGGCTGAAGCCACGGCCGACAAATTCTGCCGCGGACTGCCGTTTCGTTACGCCTTCTTCTGCACAAATTCGTTAAAGTCACACCTGGATCCAATATACGGTATTTCCTGATTTACAGGTGTGACGTTTAACCAAATTTTACATTCTCTGCCCCAAAGATTTCCTGCAGGGAGGCAACCATTTCCCCGTTCGCGTCCACCGCCCAGTTTTCTCCGAGATGCCGCACCGCGCGCTCGCTGCGCACATAAATCACGACATAATCCTCGCCCTCGCTTTTTCGAAGGATATCGAACAGCCGGGACTCCTTCTGCGCGTATTCCTGCTTGTCGGCAAACTGTACCCAGAGCTCGCGGCCGTTTCCCCGCGGGCGCGGCGGAGCGTAATTTTTGCGAGTCTTTCCACTGCTGCCACCGGAAGCGTTCGAGCGCCCGGCCGGAACGCTGCTTCTTTTCGGCTCGTTTTGCGCGTATCCATTCAGAGCGCCATAGTCACCGACCATATATCTTCCATCCGCAAGTTCCTCCCCGGCGCTCACGCTGCTGCCGCTTTGCTCAAACGGCCAGATACGCTCACTGATCAGCTTGCCGGGCTTGTCGTCCTGACAGTCGGCGCGGCCGCGCACGAATATTTTATTGTCGTCCGTCAGATACCGGTTGTAATTTTCATAATCACGAGGGAATACCACCACCTCAACTGTGCCGACCAGATCCTCCAGGGTCAGGAAGGCCATCGTCTGGTTTTTCTTTGTATATTTAATCGTCCGGTTCGTGATCATTCCGCCGACCACGGCCCTCGCGCCATCCTTGACGAGCGGCATGCCGGTCTCCTCATCCAGCTGAAAATCGGTCGTGACATTCGTGATTGTTCTGCGCCATTTTTCCTCGTACCGTTCCAGCGGATGACCGCTGATGTAGATGCCCAGCACCTCTTTTTCAAAGGCCAACAGCTGCTCTTTGTCAAACTCGCCGACATCCGGAAGCCTGCTTTCAAATTCCGCTTTTTCCGTCTCTCCCAGCAAGTCAAACAGAGAAATCTGCCCGGAAACAGAATCCTTTTTCTGAGCTGCTACCTGATCCATGATGGTCGGATAGCCCATCAGCATCTGCTTGCGCGTGGTGCCGAAGCAGTCCATCGCGCCGGCCTTGATCAAAGCCTCCAGCGTGCGTTTGGTCACATCCTTGCTCCCGCTGACGCGCTCGATAAAGTTCTGCAGGCTCCGGAACGGACCGCCTCTTTCCCGCTCAGCCACCACACCGTCGATCACCGGGCGGCCGATGCTCTTGATGGCGCTTAAAGCGTAGCGGATGCGGTTGGAACCCTGATTTCCAATTTCCACCGAAAACGTGCTCACGCTGGTATTGATATCCGGCGGCAATATTTCAATCCCCATGTGCTTGCAGGTGAGCGTATACTCGGCCACCTTGCCCGGATTGTCAATGACGGAGGTCATCAGCGCGGCCATGTATTCGACCGGATAATAATATTTCAGCCAGGCGGTCTCGTAGGAAACCACCGCATAGGCAGCTCCATGCGACTTGTTGAACGCGTAGCGCGCGAAATCGGTCATCTCGTCGAAAATCTTATTCGCCGTTTTCTCGTCAATCCCGTTGGCGATGCAGCCCGGCACGCCTTCTTCCTCATTGCCATAGACAAAATTCTGCCGTTCCTTCGCCATCACGGAGGCCTTTTTCTTGGACATCGCGCGGCGGACGAGGTCGCTGCGCCCCAATGTGTAGCCGCCCAGGTCGCGCACGATCTGCATGACCTGCTCCTGATAAACGATGCAGCCGTAGGTCGGCTTCAGAATCGGCTCCAGCTGCGGGCAGTCGTAGGTAATATCCTCCGGATGATTTTTTCCATAGATATATTTCGGAATAAAATCCATCGGCCCCGGCCGGTACAGAGAAATGCCGGCGACGACATCCTCCAGATTGCCCGGCTTGAGCTCCTTCATGAAATTTTTCATGCCTGTACTTTCGAGCTGGAACACACCGTCTGTTTTCCCGGTGGACAGAGAATCATAAACCGCCTTGTCGTCAAAGTCGATCTCATCAATGTTAATCTGACGCCCGCTGCTCTTCTCGGCCAGCCTGACCGCGTTCTGAATCACCGTCAGGGTCCGCAGACCCAGGAAGTCCATTTTCAGAAGTCCCAGCTCCTCCAGCGTCGTCATGGTGAACTGGGTCGTAATCGTGCCGTCGGAGGCCCTCGAGAGAGGTACGTATTCATCCACGCTCTTCTGGCTGATGACCACGCCGGCCGCGTGCATCGAGGTGTGGCGAGGCAGCCCTTCCAGGCGCTTTGACATGTCGATCAGCGCATGTACCTGCTCATCGCTTTCGTATAATTTGCGCAGCTCCTGACTCATCTCCAGAGCTTTGTCAAGCGTGATGTCCAGCTCCTTCGGCACCAGCTTTGAAATGGAATCGCAGAGCGCGTAGGGCAGATCCATCACCCGTCCCACATCGCGGATCACGCCCCTCGCCGCCAGCGTACCGAAGGTCACGATCTGTACCACGCGGTCCTTACCGTATTTGCGCACGACATAGTCAATAACCTCCTGGCGCCGTTCAAAGCAGAAATCCACATCGATATCGGGCATGGAGACGCGTTCCGGGTTTAAAAAACGTTCAAAAAGCAGGCTGTACCGGATCGGGTCCAGCTGCGTAATCTCCAGTGTATAAGACACCACACTCCCGGCCGCCGAACCTCTGCCGGGGCCGACCATGATGTCATGCTCTCTCGCGTAATGAATAAAATCCCAGACAATCAGGAAATAATCCACATATCCCATTGTCTTGATCACGGAAAGCTCATAGTCCAGGCGGGGACGAATCTCCTCCGCCCGGTCGCCATACCGTTTCACGAGGCCTTCCGAGCAGAGCTTGTTCAGATATTCCCAGGAGGTGTAGGGAGCGGGCACGTCAAATTTCGGCAGCTTCGTCACGCCAAACTCGATCTCCACCTGACAGCGTTCCGCAATTTTGTGCGTATTTTCCAGCGCCTGGGGCGCGTAGGGAAACAGCTCCGCCATCTGTTCGGGAGATTTTACAAAATACTGGCCGCCCTCGTAGCGCATCCGGTCCTCATCCGCCAGCTTTTTGCCCGTCTGCAGACAGAGCAGCACATCATGCGCCGCCGCGTCCTCCTCATACGTGTAGTGGACGTCGTTGGTCGCCACCAGCGGAATGCCCAGCTCCTGGCTCATCCGCACCAGCTGCTGATTCACCAGCTTCTGCGCCGGAATCCCATGATCCTGCAGCTCCAGGAAATAATTGCCCTCTCCAAAAATTTCCAGATGTTCCCGGGCCGCCGCTTTAGCCTCCTCATACATCCCCCGCTGCAGATAGCGCGGCACCGCGCCCGCCAGGCAGGCGCTGAGCGCGATAATTCCCTCATGATACGTCCGCAGGACCTCCATATCCACGCGCGGCTTGTAATAAAAACCCTCGACATAGCCTTTCGAGACAATTTTCATCAGATTCTGGTAGCCGGTATTATTTTCCGCCAGCAAAACCAGATGATAATAACGGTCATCCGACTGCTCGCGGGAAGAAGACTCCTTTCCGCCGCCCCGGTCAAACCGGGAGCCAGGCGCGACATAGACCTCGCAGCCCAGGATCGGCCGGATGCCCTCTGCCCTCGCCGCGCGGTAAAAATCAATCACGCCGTACATCGCACCGTGATCGGTAATCGCCGCGCTGTCCATCCCGAGCTCCTTCACCCGCTTCACATATTCTTTTATCTTGTTCGAGCCGTCCAGAAGACTATATTCCGTATGGACGTGCAGATGTGTGAAATTCAAAGGGGCTCCTTTCTGTCAAATGAGCTATAATACTACGGATTTCTTCGTGCTTCGCATCTACGCTTCGCTCCGGTCGGCGCTAAGCGAGCGCCACTGGCGCTCAGCACCTCGAATCTCCGCTGCCGCTCCGGTCGGCGCCTGCGTCCTCGATTTTCAGCGAAAATCGGGACATGAAACGGTCCTGCGTGCCAGTGGCACGCGCTAAGGACCGATCGAAACGAAGTGTAAACATCCACTGGATGTCCAGCGCCCTTGTATTATCACTTCACCGCGATCGCTTCTACCTCCAGAAGCACATCCTTCGGCAGCCGCGCCACTTCTACACATGAGCGCGCCGGGAAGACGCCGGTGAAATACTTCGCATAGATCTCGTTGATCTTGCCGAAATCATCCATTTCCTTAATAAATACAGTCGTCTTGATCACCTGTTCCACGCTGGTGCCGGAAGCCTCCAGCAGCGCCGCCAGGTTCGAAAACGCCTGCTCTGCCTGCGCCTCCACGCCGGCCGGGATTTCGCCTGTCGCAGGAACCACCGGGATCACGCCGGAGGTAAATACAAATCCGTCTGTCTCAATTGCCTGTGAATACGGTCCGATCGCTGCCGGAGCCTTGTCTGTGCTGATTGCTTTTTTCATGTCTTGTGTCCTCCATTCTTTGTTTTCGTTCTGCTGTGATAATACCATATTGATACCTGTAATAATACCTGCGATGATACACACGAACCACTCCGCAATTCGCGCTCATTAAATCATATGTCAATTCCCGCATTGCAAATGCAGGTGCAGATGATATCCCAATTTTCGTAAAAAGCCAGGAACCATATCGGTTCCGTACTCTTTCATGCGCAATTTCCCTTTATCATAATTTGTAGATCCTGCGGTCGCGGATCTCGACCCGCCCCTGCTTCATCAGGCGGCCGACGGCACGTTTGAAAGCGTTTTTGCTCAGGCCGAACTCGCGCCGGATAATTTCCGGATCCACCCGGTCGTCGAAAGGAAGCACGCCCGCATACTCCTCAATCACGCCCATCACCATCTCGGCGTCCTCATCCATCTGCAGGTAAGCCTTCTCCCGGACGCTTAAATCCAGCTTGCCATCCTCCTTCACACCGGTCACCCGCGCACGGATCCGGTCGCCTGGCTTCAGCCCCGGATCTCCCTCGCGCCGCGGAATCAGCCCGGAATACTTATCGTCCACGGCCACAAAAGTGCCGAAATTGCCGCTGGTCTCATAGACCCTGCCGCTCACCTCGTCGCCCGGATTGTAAGGAGAATTATGGTAAAGATACGGATAGACACGCATGGTCGCGCAGAGTCTTCCGCTCTTATCCACATAGAGCGCCGCCAGGCACTCCTCGCCCTCCTTCACCTTCACCGTCTGCTCATGAAACGGCAGCAGCAGATCCTTTTCCAGTCCCCAGTCCAGGAAAGCGCCGATCTTCGCCACTTCCTTCACCTTCAGAACCGCAAACCTCCCGACCGTCAGCATCGGGTCCTTGCGCGTCGCAATCAGCCGGTCACTCGAATCCCGGTATAAAAAAACCATCAGGCGGTCACCGGTCTGTGTGCCCTCCGGGACTTCCTTTTTCGGGAGAAGAACCTTTTCTGGCGCATCAGAATCACGCCTTTTCGACTGTGGGCTTTTTCCATGCTCCTCAGGAACTTTCCTTCTCGAACGAGACATTTCCTCCCCTTCACCAGAAATCCTTTTTTCTGAAAAAAACTCTTCCTCCTGCTTTTCCGCCAGATAAATGCCAAAATCGGTCTTTTTTACAACTGTCAACTCCTGTTTCTCGCCTACTCGAAGCATTTTTTCCCTCATTTTCTTTTATAAATCGGATAGGGGAGTCCTCTCACCCTATCCGCTGCGCAAGCCGGATGATCCTGCGTGCCAGTGGCGCGCGTTCAGAACGGACCGAAGCGAAGCGTAGACCCGGCTGCAGCTTTAGCCGCAAAATTTTTTCGCCGAGTTATGCCCATCGCCAAGTGGCATCCGACGCTTCGCATGGGATATTCCTTACCCGGCTATATGCACCATTATTATGCACGCTCATTTTTCACAATCGCATACGGCACCCCCGCCTCATTGCAAAGACTCACAGTGATATTTTCATTTTCGCCCCGGTACACATGCGGCACAATCACATCGTGCAGCCGCGCCTGCTGCCGGTACTCTACGCAGAGCCGCCCGGTCACAAACCCCTCCGGCAGGAATTCCTCCGCCATATAAATATACTGTCCGTTATTCACATGATGATTCGTATCCAGATGCTGCCGGCCTACCCGGAATGGCTCCATCTGCTCGCCCTCGCCGGGGAGCTGAATTTTGCGCGGCAGGTACTCCATCTCCAGCCGCGGTGCCATCTCATAGCCGCTTACGACCTCCTTTAGCACCTTGATCGGCCGCCCGCTCTTCACATCAATCAGCGCCCAGACACTGTTCGCCTTTGCCAGATATTTCCCATCGTCGTCCAACATGGCAAAATTACGGTAGCCGTAAAACGCCTGAAATCCGTAGGGCCAGGTCTGTGTGATCACATGCTCGCCAAGCAATGGCATCCGCAAAATATCGATCTGCCAGAACAGGATCATCCAGACGCAGCCATACGCGTCCAGACAGTCAATCCCGTTCCCGCAAGCCTCTGAATGGAAGGTCGAGCAGTCCTGAAAATAATCTACAAGAGAAACTAAAGTAAGCCTCCGATCCGGCCCGACCTCGCTGAACCGGATCCTTCCGTCAAATTGATATGCCATGATTTTCTCTCCCCATGCACCGCCAGTCACGCAAATGGTTCTTCATTATGCTGCCTGTCCTGGCAGGTGCCGCTCCTGCCGCGCGTGCAACAGCCTCAGCCATTACACTGCCAATGCGCAGCGTACATCCAAACTGTAGCCATGATAGCACAACCGAAATTTATTTACAAGGAAGAAAAGCCTCCTGTTTTGTCATTTTTCCAAGGTTATTTTTGAGGCAAAAATGACATTTTTTCATGTTTTATGTTCAGACACCTGAAGCCGTTTCAATGAGAGTGGAAAAAGCTTTTTCTCTTAAAAACCATATAATTCCTCCAGTCCGATCAGCCTTAAATTTACTCCATCCTGTTTTTTCCGCAGTGTCTCTGTAAATCCTGTTTTGGAAAACAGGTAATAATAGTAGTTGTCAAATTTTCCCATTGCCCTGGCATACTCTTTCATCCGCTCCCATTCACCGGCAGGAACATCTTCATTCCGGAACTTACAGGAGCCAACGATTGCGCTCCGTTCTTCCTCGGAAATGGCAACCACATCAATCTGCGCCTGTTTATGCGTCACTGGATTTTGGCCCCACCACTGGCCAATATCCTGCGGTTGAAAAGGAAGCTTTTCATCATAATACAGCAAATAATCCCGGCAGATTTTCTCAAACACCAGCCCCATGTAATCGGGCAGGCGGCTTTCCACCGCGGAAGCATAAACCCTTTCAAATCGATCAGAAACGATCACTGCCATATTTTTCGGAACAAAAGTATACCAGAATCGGAAAAACAGATCCTCCAGTTCATAAACCGGACGTTTTGAATTGCGGTCCGTAACAGGCGTCTCCCGTCTGATGATCCCCAATGTATTCAGATTTCCAATAAACTTGGCACAAAGACCGCTTTCCATCTCAACGGCTGACGCAATTTCGGTCAGCTTTGATTTTCCGGATGCAATCGCCGTAATAATCGCGTTATAAGTGGCAGGCTCCCGAAGCTCCTGCTTCAGCAGATTAGATGGCTCCTCAAACAGCATGGAATTGTTATTAAACACTCCATCCAGCAGGTTTTCCCGAATCGTACGATCCGGAGAAAACTGCTCCAGATACAAAGGTACTCCTCCGGTCACCCCATACATAATCGCCTTTTCCTCACAGGAATATGCAGGAAACCAGCGGCCGGTATCCATATAATCAAATGGCAGTATTTTAAACTGACCAGTCCGGCGGCCATACAAGGGACTCTGATAGCCTAATACCTGATTCTCCATAAAGCTCATCGATGATCCGCAGAGAATCAGGAACAATTTTGATTCTTTAAATTGATGATCCAGGAAATTCTGAAGGATTGATGAAATCGTCGGCTCCGCCTTTGCCAGATAAGGGTATTCATCAATCACGAAAATCAGACGATCCCGCATAGCCATTTCCCGGATTTTCAGAAACGCATCTGCAAAGCTCCTGAAAATTACGTTTTGTGCCGTATACCCCGTTTCTGTCTCTGCAGACATAATAGCTCCGGACATTGTTTCCAGATTCATCTTAGCTGAATTTTCCATCGCCGCAAAAAAAACGGCCTTTTTATCCTTACAAAATTCATTGATAAGGGTCGTTTTACCGACTCTTCGCCTCCCATAGACAATCGCCACCTCGAGTTTATCGCTTTTATACATGGCATTTAGTCTTTTTAATTCTTTTTCTCTTCCGATAAACATCCCATCTGACCTCCCTTATCTGCCAAAACATGCAGACACCGCTCCATGCGGTTTTTCATTTCGTCATCACGATATACTATATTATAATGACGAAAACAGAGTAGTCAAGATGCATTCGGAAAAATTATGCTAAAAAACGTTACTATTCACAGCTGATTTCTTTTCTGAGCAGGATTGATACCTGATATTCCGA
>JAJQEO010000111.1 GCA_021201665.1 Lachnospiraceae bacterium
CTGCGATGATGACAAAGGAAATCGTTCCGGCAAAATAATTATAAACGTGCATACTATCGGGACTGAGCCGGTTCAGCTGAATCGACGTGACAATGCTGTACTCTGGAATCTGGAGCAGAGAGGTGATTAAATTCTCTGCCACAAAGTATACAAAAGGAGCAACACTCACAATAAAAACATTTTCCGCATACAGAGCTAAACCGTACCCGAACAGAGTAAACAGGCCCGCGTTGAAACCTTTCCACAAACACCATGCAAAGCCGAAGGCTATCGGGTGCGAAACCATCACTTTGCCGAACACATAGCTTTCCAATCCGGAATGATAGCCGGAAGTCACCTCAAAAGGCAGAATATACTCGGAGAACAGAAGTCCGCAAAAACAGGCAGCAACAATTCCTGTCATACAGAGCAGGAAGCCTGCAAGCATATGATGCGCCACATACCGTTTGCGCGACATCCGTGTGCCGGAATAATACAGAAAACCATCCGACTTTTTGTAATACAGTGTGAAGGAAAAGGGCAGCGAGGCCAGCAGCGGAAAAAAGAAATCCAGCGGCTCACAGCCATAAATCCAAATCTGAATCCGGTATTCTATCGCCGTATTTCCTGCAAACACCAGGCAGGAAATGAGAAGGACAGCCAGTGCAGCTCCAAACGCTGCCAGTGCAGGGAAAAGCTGCTCCTTCATAAGAGTTTTCAATAATCGAAGATTCATAGGTCTGCCTCCTGTAAAACAGAAATGATACTGGGGTCAAAAGTAACAAATATGATATGACACCACGGATTGCTACGCACTTCCCGCAGTCCTGAAAATCTATGCTTGTATTTTCGTTCTGACATCAGTATATAGCAGGAGGCTTAAAAAGAGATTATTGCAGTATTAAATCTGGATTAAATCCAATTACCGAAACAGCGATTTCATGTTGACATAATCCGGAAAAACCCTTATTCTTATAACGAAAATAGCGTGAACGAAAGGAGTGAACCGTATGGACATGACAGAATTGGCACGTATGATTTTAGGCTTAAGAGCCGATGGATGGGATGAGAAGAAAATCAATGATTTCATGCTTTGGATCGAAACCGGCGATGAAAAGTATAAACCTCAGGAAGGTAACAAAGAGCAAAGCGATAAATAATGAACGGACATGGCGGAGTGCATCACTCCGCTTTTCTTATGATGCGCTGAGGCGCGAAAGGAAGTTTTCATTTTATTAAATTTATTTTCTTTCTTTTAAGATACTCTACACACGGAGAACATATTTCCTTTGTATATTTTTGCCAGTATTTGAAAATGTACGGGGAGATTTTATTACAAATGACCAGTGAAGAATATTATGAATTGATTTTACCCTATCAGGATGCCCTGAATCTGCTGCTTGGCAGGCTTGACGTCCTGAACCACTCCATCTACAAGGACGCGGCATGCAAGCCGGTCCATTCCTTCTACTCCAGAATCAAAAAGCATAAAAGCCTCGATGAAAAACTGGAACGGCTGCACTTCGACCCGACACCGGCTAATGCCCGCGCACATCTGCAGGACATTGCCGGTGTGCGTGTGATCTGCTATTTCGAGCAGGACGCTTACCAGATGATCGATGCGCTGAAACGGCAGAACGACCTGATCGTTGTCAATGAGAAGGATTACATCCTCCATCCGAAGCCCAACGGCTACCGCAGCTACCATATCATCCTGGGTATTCCGGTGCGGTATATGGATCTGACTGAGTATTACCCGGTCGAGATCCAGGTACGCACGCTGAGCATGGACTTCTGGGCCAGCATGGAGCACCGCATCAATTACAAGCAAAACCGGCCGGACAAGGAGCAGATACAGGCGCAGCTGCTGAAATTCGCCGACACGCTGAAGGAGATGGAGCAAAGCTTCGAAACGTATAATGAAAACCGCCCCCATTAAATTATTTTGCTATGCGACAGGGGCGATAATCTATTACACCACTGGTTCCGAAGCAGTCACTTTTAATTGTAATCCAAGATGTTTAAAAATATTGAGCAGCGTGCTTAGATTCGGCGTTGTTTTACAAGACTCTATTCGGGATACAGAGGACTGTGGTATTCCACACATTGCGGCAAGATCCCGCTGACTGAGGCCCAAAGCCGTACGCTGCTCAATCATAGCACTTATTATCAAAGAGATTTCTTCCGTTTCCTCCAAATCCTTTCCGATAAGAAGGTCGGTCTCTTTCACATGCTCTTTATAATCTTCCCAGGTTTTCATAAAATATTTTTCTTCCTTAATTCATTATCGCCATCTTCAGTCTCATAAAATTCGATTTTGTACATAAGATATTTCCCTCGACGGATCGTAAAATCCATATATGAATGATAGCATAAATGCTATCAGTTTGCAAGCAAAAACACAAATACCGGCCGCACTTTTCTCCATGCAACCGGTATCTTTCGTAATAAATATTCAATTGGTAACTGTTCAGTACCTTCACAGTTACCAGGGAAAGCCCATTTAAAATCGCTTCGCGATGGGGAATATCCCATGCGAAGCGTGGGATGCCACCCGGCGAGGGCTTTCCCCACATGCTGTAAGTTTTCATACGTACCTCGCAGCAAGTGCGAGGTACTGTCCTAAATAGTTACTTCAATTGTACATATTCCGCGATCAGTTCTGCTTTACGTCCTTCATGCTGAAGCTCATGCGGCCCATTTTGTCTTTTCCGAGGCATACGACCTTCACCTTGTCGCCGAGGGTCAGGACATCCTCCACGCGGTTGATGCGGTGTTTTGCGATGCGGGAGATGTGTACCATGCCTTCCTTGCCCGGAGCGAACTCTACGAAGCAGCCGAAGTCCTTGATGCTGACGACCACGCCGTCGAAGACCTGTCCGGCCTCGAAATCGGTGACGATGATGCGGATCATCTCGGCAGCCTTGTCCATCATAGCCTGATCGGTGCCGCAGATGGATACAAAGCCGTCGTCGTTGATATCGATCTTTACGCCGGTGCGCTCGATGATCGTGTTGATGGTCTTGCCTCTCTGGCCGACCACATCGCCGATCTTCTGCGGGTCGATCGTCATCTGCATAATCTTCGGCGCATACTTGTTAACCGTAGGTCTCGGCTCGGCGATGCACGGCATCATGATCTCTTTTAAGATATACTCTCTCGCCTGATGAGTGCGGGAAATCGCCTCCTCGACGATCGGGCGAGTCAGGCCGTGAATCTTGATATCCATCTGGATCGCGGTGATGCCGTCTAAAGTACCGGCCACCTTGAAGTCCATATCTCCGAAGAAGTCTTCCAGGCCCTGAATATCCGTCAGGACAATATAGTCGTCGTCGGTCTCGCCGGTCACCAGACCGCAGGAGATACCTGCTACCGGCTTCTTGATCGGTACACCAGCCGCCATCAGCGACATCGTGGACGCGCAGACACTCGCCTGTGAAGTCGAGCCGTTTGACTCGAAGGTCTCAGACACGGTGCGGATTGCGTAGGGGAACTCCTCCTCACTCGGCAGTACCGGCATCAGAGCTTTCTCTGCCAGTGCGCCATGACCGATCTCGCGGCGCCCCGGTCCTCTGCTGACCTTGGTCTCGCCTACGGAATAGGACGGGAAATTATAATGATGCATATAGCGCTTGCAATTAATGTTGTCATCGAGCCCGTCAATCTTCTGTACTTCAGAAAGCGGAGCCAGTGTCGTAACCGTACAGATCTGAGTCTGTCCACGCGTAAACATCGCGGAGCCGTGCACTCTCGGGATAATATCCACTTCCGCAGCAAGCGGACGGATCTGTGTAATCTCACGGCCATCCGGGCGCTTGTGATCCTTGAGAATCATCTTACGGACCGTCTTTTTCTGATACTGATAAATTGCCTCGGAGAGAACCGCAAGCCATTCCTCGTTGTCAGCAAATGCTTCCTCCAGCTTCGCGGTGATCTCGCGGATATTAGCCTCGCGCACCTGCTTCACATCGGTAAATACAGCCTGCTCCATCTCTTCCGGCGGCACAATCTTTTTGATCGCGTCAAACAGCTCTTCCGGAATCGCGCAGCTCTCATAAGCATGTTTCGGCTTGCCGACCTCCGCCACAATCTGATCGATAAACTTGATCAGCTCCAGATTCACATCATGGCATTTATAGATCGCATCGATCATCACATCATCCGGAACCTCATTCGCGCCAGCCTCAATCATGATAACCTTTTCACGCGTGGAAGCCACCGTCAGCTGCAGGTCTCCGGTATCCCACTGTGTCTGGGACGGGTTTACAATCAGCTTGCCGTCCACCAGTCCCATCTGCGTCATCGCGCAGGGGCCGTCAAATGGAATATCAGAAATGCAGGTCGCGATCGCGGTACCAATCATCGCGGTCAGCTCCGGACGGCACTCCGGATCCACTGACATCACCATGTTGTCCAGCGTCACGTCATTGCGGTAATCCTTCGGAAACAGCGGACGCATCGGACGGTCAATCACACGGTCCGTCAGCACCGCGTTCTCAGAAGCCTTGCCCTCTCTCTTGTTAAATCCGCCCGGGATCTTGCCTACCGCGTAATATTTCTCCTCATACTCCACGCTGAGCGGGAAGAAATCAATCCCGTCTCTCGGCTTCTCGGAAGCCGTCGCCGTACAAAGCACGGTCGTGTCACCATAGTGCATAAAGGCGCAGCCGTTTGCCTGTGCGCCTACCCGGCCGATATCGACGGTAAGCGTCCGTCCGGCCAGCTCCATTGAAAAACTCTTGTACATAACTTTCTCCTTTTAGAAAATTGTCCGAAGATTGCATCCGAAAAATTTCGTCAGGAAAACCCTTGTCTGCAGAACCCACATTTGAGGTAATCCACATTTCCGACACTCCAGATGACAAATCTTCAATTGTAAAAAATAAATTTGGAACACAGGAGAATCCTTCATCAGCAAGAGCTCCGAAACTACTGAAAAACATATATAGCCTGACAAGGTGGTTTTTTTGTTATCACACACCTGCATCCATACCCATCTGCATCCACAAGGCAAGATGCATCAGTACCGTATATACACTTTTCAGTGGTCTCGGCTGCTACTGAATGAAAATTCTCCAAAGTACTTTGCGCCACGCGCGATTCAATCAAGAAACCGACATTTAACAAAAAAAGCCTGGTCTTTCTTTTTCAAAGCCGCACATCAGGACGCAATACAAGGGCGGATGGTAGTCCGCCCTCTTTTGGTATCTTACTTTCTGATCCCGAGTCTGGCAATCAGCGTACGGTATCCTTCCAGATCCGTCTTCTTCAGATATGCCAGCAGACCACGTCTTTTACCGACCATCTTCAGCAGACCTCTGCGTGAATGATGATCCTTCGGGTTGTTCTTCAGATGCTCTGTCAGCTCCTGGATGCGGGCTGTCAGAATCGCGATCTGTACCTCCGGTGAACCTGTGTCGCCCGGCGTACGCGCATACTCATTGATAATTGCTGTTTTCTTTTCCTTTGAAATCATTGGTAAAGCTCCTCCTGATATAAATATGATTGCTCCGTGTCAAAGCACGGACACTCTCCCGCCGCCTCTTCTGTCGAGTGAGGGAGAAAGAATCGCCTGACACCAGGAAGCCGGTGGAGTATCCATGCTTCTGAGTGTCGGCTGACATTCCTGCTAAATGCGTCCTGCCCATACAGTCTACTGCCAAAAATGTTTGACCGACTGAAATGCTCTGGACTTTCGCCTTCATCAATCGGTTTCATTTTTCGCAAACTGCGTGACAAAAATCACACTCGATAACTATAGCACAAGATAAAAAACGCGTCAACCTGTTTTTCGTTCATTTATAGCCATTTATAGCTTCACTAAAACTTTGCAATCATTTAAAGCCAGTATTTGAAACCTTATCATTCCGCTACTGCTTTACACTGTTTTTTGCAAAAAGCAACCCCAAAATGACGTATAATATTTGGAAAACGCATGCTGAAATACTGATCATAGTTCAATCGATTTATCTGCTCGAGGCCTTCCTGTGCATCTGAAGGCAGATCTTCTTCTTTCTTTGAATACTTTACCTCAATAATATATGCTTTTTTCTGTCGGATATTAAATATAGTAATGTCAGGCCTTCCCTTTCCTGCTTCTCTGTTGGAGCGCACTTCCCAGTCTTTCCTGCTGCGCAGCATGCCAAGCAATATACCCTGGTAAAATGTCTCTTTGTCTTCGTAGGTACCCCCATCTACATAACTGATTGATTCCCCCAGATGGTAGTTCAGACAATCCTCAAGTGCTTCTGCATCCCCTGCATCCAATGCCGCATAAAATGTTTTTAAACCGTCTGTATCCTCCAGGATTTTATCCGTAAACCATTCTTCTATTTTGGTTTTAAAAATGCTGCATACCTCACGATTAGGGATACAAAGTTCATATGTTCCATCATCGTTGCGTCCGCGCTGGGTCAGATATCCGGTCGTAAATAACAGGCTCCAGATGTTGTCCAGGCTTTCTGTCATATTCCGATAGGTAAGCTCCTGAATTAATTTTCTGTTTACCGTTCCGCCGGACAACAGATGTGCAATATCATCGCGAGTTACACTGTCTGCCATCTGTGCAAAGGTGCGGATGCACTCATTCTCGCTGACATTCTCCCAAAAATTCTCAGGCATTGCATCCCGGTCGGCAAGCAGCGCCTTGCACCATTTGACCACATCCCATGGGCAGTAAATATTTCCTGCCTTTCCCATCCGGTATCCGTCATACCAGCCTTTTGTAATCGCATAATATTCCTGCAGGTCATAGGCATCCAGCATCTGTCTCACTTCTGCATCTGTAAAGCCAAACCATTCGCCATACTGCGGATCAACCATAGAATGAACATCCGGGTTATTCAGGTCAGAGAAAATACTTTCTTTTGAGACACGCATAACCCCTGTCAGTACGCTAAAGTAAAGAGCATTGTTTGATTTTAATGCATAGCCAAAAAACTGGCGAATCATTTTGACCATACGGTCATAGTAGCCATTTTCATACGCTTTCTGCAGCGGAGCATCATACTCATCGATCAGGATGATCACTTTTCTGCCATAATGTTTGCAAAGAATCCGGGAAAGCTGTTTCAGAGAGGCCTCCAGGTTACCTGAGCCTTCTGAAAGCTTCTGCAGAGTCAATTTATCCCGGCCGCTTAGCTTTTCACTCTCCTGCAGGAAATCGAAGTTATCGGCTGCCTCCATAATCGATTCCCACAACTGTTTCCTTGCCTCGCTCATGGTTTCTCCTGCCACCTGTTTCAATGTGATGGCAATTACCGGAAACTGACCCATATATTCTTCGCAAAGTTTCTTCTCTTTCGAGATCATCAGATCATCAAACAGGCTTTTATCTGTACCAATCTCAAAAAAATATTTAAGCATACTCATGATCAGACTCTTGCCAAAGCGGCGGGGACGTGTGAACAGATTCACCTTCCCCGGGTTCTCCAAAAGTTCTTTGATCATCCCTGTTTTATCTATATAATAGTATCTCATCTGATGAAAATCCGCAAAGTCATCTACGCCAACCGGCAGTCTTTTTTTCTCCATGCAGTCACCTCCTGACTGGTCTGGTTTTCTTGCATTTCTGAGCATAGCTTAACACAAGCTTCCCTATTTCGCAAGATACCTTCTGCCGTTTAACTACTTCCGTGAACCACCCATCGTCTAAAGCCAATGGGATTGCGGTCGACCTATTTCAAAATTCCTGTCTGAGGTCATCATCTCCACCGGGACATCTCGTGTGATCCTATAAAAGGACAGCAAATGCATCTGGTTATCGTTCAACGTATTTCCTTTTCATACCGCAAAAAATAATACTCCAGATCAAAATACGTCTGTTCTTCGCTGTCTGCCGTTATCTTCCACTCAGGCAGTTCATCCAGATTTGGAAAAAATGCGTCTGCATCATACGTCTGATTGATTTTCGTGATGTGCGCGGTTTGGCAGTAAGGCAGGAATTCGCGGTAAATGCTCTCACCGCCGATCACGTAAATGTCCTCGCTGCGGTACTGCTCCAGGGTCTGAAGAGCCTCCTCAACAGAATACGCCAGCAGGGCGTGTCGAACACGATAATCCGGATTTGCGGTCAGCACAAGATTTTCGCGTCCATCCAGCGGCAGACCATTCGGAAGACTCTCGAGCGTCCTGCGTCCCATCACGACCACCTTGCCTCTGGTCATCTCCTGAAACGACTTCATATCAGCGGGGATCCGCACCAAAAGCCGGTTCTGATAGCCAATTCCCCAGTTTTTATCTACTGCGGCGATTAAATTCATGGAAATTCCTTCTTTCTTTATCAATAAAGCAGCTTTGCCAGTGAGGTATCCTCCGCAAACCCGGAAGCATTGTAGAGGAAGAGAAGGTCCGTATACCCTTCTTCTTCGATCAGCTTGCTGATTTCCTGATTATAATAGCGGATGTCCAGGACGTCAATCTCATCAAACTCTGACAGCAGAAACGGCACAAAGCAGTGCGCATAGGAATCCTTGACCACCAGTATTTTCCGACCGGTGCCGGCATGCGTCGTAATCTGCGTGAGCGCATTATTTCCGCCGAAAAAGATGTCGTATTTGCTCTTGGTCTCCAGCGCGGTGTAATCGTAGAGGCTGTAAGAAATCTCGCCGCTTCCGTCCTTTTCCACTGTATAATAAGGATCCGAAGGATCCAGGTAAAGCTCGATGGAATCTGTCACCGTATGAATGCCAAGCTTCGACTGAATCGTCCCTTCAAATTCCTCTGTCACAGTCTCTACCAGATAGGAATCCGCCGTTGGCACCGTGTACCCCTGCTCTTCGGCCCAGGCCTGGTAGACATAGAACGCTCCCAGCGTTGTCCAGTGATGATCTGTGCGATAATAAATCTCCTCCTCACTGTGTTCCTGCAAAACCGACCGCGCGTCAAACCAGATGCCACGAAGAAGGCTGTCTGAATATGCGCTCCTGGCAACACTCATCAGTGCAGCCTCGATCTGCTCCAGATACTCCCCTTCATCATAAGGGCTGGCAAAGGCGGGCAGCTTGTCGTGCAGGATGTCGACCGCGTTTGGCACAATCATCACGGTCATATGGTCTGTTCCGAAGGTTCCCACATATTTTTCCACAAACTGGGCGAGGATCTGAATATTCGTCTCCGCCTGATCCGAGGTAAAGGTGTCCGTATGCGCCTCGATCAGATAGTCATCATCCGCAAAAAAGATGTCATTGCTCGAGGTTCGCCCCATAAGGCGCTCCACGTTTGTCTTAAGCGCGATCCATTCATCGCGAAGCACAAACTGATCCGTCAGATAATCCTCATAGTCAGACTCAAAGCTGCCGTCCGTCAGGGACGACAGGGTGGCCTCTGGCATCTGCGCGAGCGTGCGGTTTTCCGTCTCGGAGTACTCCGTATCCGGACTGATCAGCGTCGCAATGGCAAATCCGAAAATCAGGACGCAGAAGAGGGTAATGATATTCCAGGATTGAACTTTATTCATAAAAATCTCCATTCCACTGCCGCGGACGTCAAAATCGAAAATACAAAAACGGATTGTAGGAGGCGTCCACCAGCCAGGCCACGGAAAGCAGGAAAATTACCGTATAAAGGATTCCTCTTGCTGCCACCAGTACCACATTTCGGTCCGCAAAGCGGCCACAGAACGCGTCTCCCAGCTTTTTGGGCCATTCGGTGCTTCCCAGGAAAAGCAGGAGCAGCAGTACCGCGTTATTCAGCAGCAGATAAATCGTCTGCGAATTAAGCAGTCCCGCCCCAAAGCAGCCAAAGAGTGCCCGAAAATACTCCAGACTTTGCGAAAGATCCCCGAACATAAACAGGTTCCAGCCAAGCATTACCAGCAGCATGCAGTAAATATGCCGCAGCACGCAGGGCAGCTTCTCTACATATTTTCCGGTCACATATTTCTCGATCACCAGCAGCACGCCGTAATACAACCCCCAGGCCACGAAATTCCAGCTCGCGCCGTGCCAGAACCCTGTCAGGAACCAGACAATCAGCAGGTTCAGGATGTGGCGTCCCGTTTTAACACGATTTCCCCCCAGCGGAATGTACACGTATTCGCGAAACCAGGTGCTAAGAGAAATGTGCCACCTGCGCCAGAATTCGGTGATGCTTTTGGAAAGATAGGGATAGTTGAAATTTTCCCTGAACTGAAAACCAAACATGTGTCCCAGGCCGATGGCCATGTCAGAATACGCAGAAAAATCGAAATAAATCTGAAGCGTGTAGGCCAGAAGTCCCAGCCACGCGGTCAGTGCCGGCACCTCCGATACTGTCATCGCGCTGATCGTATCCCAGAGCTCACCCGCGTTGTTTGCCAGCAGGACCTTTTTCCCCAGGCCGATCAGAAAGCGGTGCACGCCCAGCGCAAACTCCTCCGGCGTCTCCTTCCGCCCGCGTAGCTGCGCGTCGACCGTTTTGTACTGGACGATCGGCCCCGCGATGAGCTGCGGAAACATGGCCACATACGTGCCGTAGGAAATCAGATTTTTCTGTACACCTGCCTCACCCCGGTAAACATCAATCGTGTAGGACATCGTCTGAAAGGTGTAAAAGGAAATTCCGATCGGCAGTGCCAGACCCAGAAGTGAAAGGTCAGCGCCTGTCAGGCCATTTACCGTCCCGATGGCAAAATCCGCATATTTAAAAAAGGCCAGCAGCGAAAGGCTTGCCGCCAGCGAAAGGATCAGCGCATTCCGCGCCGCCTTTTGCCGTCCGGTGCGTTTCATGCCATCTACCAGGATCCCGCCTGTATAGGAGATGCCTATGGAGACAGCCATCAGAAGAATATAGACCGGCTCTCCCCAGGCATAAAAAATCAGACTGAACAGAAACAGCACCAGATTGCGAAGCCCGCGCGGCACAATATAATAGCAAAGCAGTATGGCCGGCAAAAACCGGAATAAAAACAGAAGGCTGCTAAAAACCATATTTTTCACTCCTGCACGGCAAAAAAAGCACTCCGTCAGAACCCATATTCCTCCAGAATCTCCTCCGCACGGTCTGTATCATCGCAAACACACAGGACCGTATAAACTCCGTTACTTTTTATGATTGCCGTATCCAGTCTGGCAGCCTCGCTCTGGTTGTAGGAAGCATAGAGCTCCGCCTGATTATCCACGCGCGTCTGCATCTTTGTCTCCACATTTTCTGCACCGTCGGTGTCCGCACTCTCGATCACTGCCACCTCGCAGGCCGTCGCCCCGGAGCTCGCATAGGCAGCCGCGGAAACGACATCCTCCTCATCCAGATAATAAATCGAAGGAATCATCGAGGAAGCCGTCTCGCTTAAGGTATCCGATGTCACCGTTTCCAGCAGAGCCTCAGCCAGCTCTGATACATCAATCGACACGGCCTCCTCTGTCTTCTTTGAGCCGCAACCGCCGAGAGAAAAAGCCAGCAATACAGCACATAATACAGCCGTCATTTTCCTTACGATCATGCACCTGTTTCGTCTTATGTCCTTTTTTATATCATTATTTACTTTCATTTCTACATCGTTTTTCATGCTACTATTCGAAACCGTCCTCATTCTTATTTTCCTCAATATCTTCCATCGTATGGCAGAGCTTCTTCTGCACGACTGTTGTGCTTTTCTCAGATTTGAGAAAACCATCCTTCAGCGAATATTTTCTCCGTATTCACTCGTTTTTGCCAGATAATCAAGCCTCCGCTCCTGTCAGGATTTATTTATTTTCATCCGACTCCGCCACATAATGGGTCTTCAGATAATCCAGCATCACCTGACAATATTCCGCCGTAATATGGACGCCGTCGCTGGACGCGCCCTCAATCAGCGAACCGTAGCCGTCAGAAAGTACTTCATTGAAATCCAGATAATAATACCCTTCCTCCTCGCACACCTCGAGCAGGACTTCATTGAGCTTGTCAACATTTTCATTATTGATATAATCGCCGGTATCGACCTTGTCTTCTTCCACATAAATACAGCTGCAGATGTACATAACCGCGTCCGGCTGGAGTTCCATGAAACGCTCTGTCACTGAGATAAAACCAGATTTAAAATCAGCCCAGCTGTACTCGCCAAGGTCGTTGGCACCAAGCATAATGTAAATCTTTCCATAATCGCTACCCGAAAGAGCCGCCGCTACCGTAATCATGTCTTCCCCGTCCGAGATAATCTCTCCGCTGGTCATAGAGGAAAGCGACATCCCTACGCTCGTAAAAAAGGTACCCTCCGTGATTCCGGATGTATTTCGGAAGCCTTCCATGCGCGAATCACCGATAAATACGGCATCTGAAAAATAAGAATCGTCCACAGCCTCATCCTGCTCCCGGACGATTGCGGTGCTGTCCGGATTGGAAACGGTGTCATGCTCGGTCTGCAGCTCTGTCTCTGTTTCCGTCTCGGTCTGCGCGGAAGCACCCGTGCCGGTGTCAGCCGGTACTGCGTCTCCCAGGCCGGCCAGATATCCGTCCAGGCTCGTCACTGCTGCGGAGGAGGTCTCCTCCCCATTGCTGTCACCAGCGTCGGAAGTGCCGGTCTGTGAATCTGTCTGCGTGGAAACACTCTCCCCGGACGGATCAAATGTTACCATTGTATAAATAAGCCGCCCTTCGAAAATCAGTATCACGAGGGTAACCGTAATCATCAACTTTAATACAAACGCAAATTCCGACCTGCGTTTTCTGCGTCTGTGTCTTTTCTGTGCCATACTCGCTCCCCTTCGGTCCTCCCCCTTCGTGTTCCTCCGTAATTCTATTATCATTCGAGGGCAAAGTCAAGTAATTAGGCGGAAGATGGCGAAAAAAAAGATTTCCAGTCGAAAAATCACGGCTGTATCAGATGGCAGCTGTTCTGTAACAGTTTAGCTGAAATCGTTTTCTTAAAACTGTTTCGTTAATATCGTTTTTCCAGGCATACGAACAGGGCAGGTATGATTTTTCATCATACCTGCCCTGAAGACTTTGTTTCCTTATTATACCCATTCCGCTTAAAGCTTTTCTGCCTTATATTCGCTCAGGATTTATTCAGATACAGCTTCGCAGCTTCATTGCCCTGCGCAGCTCCCCGGCCATTTATCCGCTTTTATACCTCCGGGCGCTCCACTGCATAATCATCAAAGCTGTCCGTAGCAGAAGCTCCGCTTGTGTCAGCCGTATCGCTGTAGGATTCTACCGTAATCGTGTACTCACTGGTGCCTTCTACGTAAACAGTTCCGTCCGTTCCCTGTACGGTCACGGTGTTGCCGTCCGCGTCGGTGATGGTGCCCGCGCAGGAAAGACTGGTTACCGTGCTGTCTCCGGTCACAACCCAGGTGGAATCCTCGCTGATGATCACGTTGCAATAGCCGCTGCCGCCGTTTCCTGCCCAGGTCTCATCGTCCACGATGGCTCCGGTCAGCGTGCTGCCGTCGGTCATATAAAAGTCCAGCGTGCTGATGGAATCCCAGATGACATCTCCGTCCATCGTCTGGCTGATCGCCGTAAACAGGCAGTCAGATCCGTTGCTTCCGGTCGTTCCCCATCCTCTGGAGTTGGTATTTCCGGTGCACTGCAGGAAAAACTCGCAGTCATCCGCTGCGGAGATTTCCACGTTTTCCAGGGTAATCGTGCACTCAGTGTTGGTCGTATAGAACAGGCCGCCGTTAGTCGATGTGAGCGTGCCGCCGACCATCTGGAAGGTGCCGTTTCCAACCTCAGAATCTCCGGACATGCTCTGGTAAACAATCACCGTCCAGGTAACATCGTTGCGCTCGTCGTCCGGAGCCATGCCGGTCAGATCGCAGTCATACAGCCGGAGCGAATTAAGTCCCTCGATGCAGACCGCCTCAGCGCCGGTCGCGGTTAAAGCCGCCTCACTGATGGCGATCTCCGCCGTGCAATAGACTGCCGGTGAGTCAGAGCCGTTGGACGTATAGGTACCGCCATCCACGACCATTGTGCCGCTGCCCCGGTCGCTGCGGACAGCCGCAGAGGAAGTGCCGTTCGTCGTCGCGGTTACATCCCAGGCATACAGAGTGCCGCCCCCGGCCACATGAATACCGCCGGATGTATTCAGAACAGTCTCTATCACCGTATCCATCACATAGACCACGCCGTCGCCGTAGGCAAACACGCCCGCGCCGCCCTCAGAATCTGTTGACACTGTACAATCACTGACCGTTATGGTGCCGTCCGTCGCCAGAACCGCAGCACCGACGCCGTAAAAGCTGGAATTATCACCGCCTGTGCTGTCATCCGACTCTCTGGTGATCGTATCGTTCGTGAGCACCAGATTCACATCCGATGATACCAGGATCGCGTTTTCATCCGTCCCAGTGGAAGTGATTTCTTCGGAATCTATGGTAGTGTCTTCTGTGATAGTATTAGCAGAATCATAGCTGTCCACCCCCGAGGACTGACCTCCGCCCATACCAGAGCCACCCATATCACCGCCCATACCGGAGCCGCCCATATCGCCCATTTCAGAGCCGCCCATGTCAGCACTGGTCATATCAGCCATTCCAGAGCCGCCCATGCGGCCGCTCATCCCGTCCATGGACATTACAGTGACTGTCGCCGCCATGCCGTCCTCATTGAGCGTGATCATGACCGTATCACCCACTTCGATATCCGCAAGCGTGATCTCTTCCGTCTGGGCAGAACCACCAAATCCGCTCCCGTCACCGACATCAGTCGGAACCTCACCGTCCATATCTGACGGTGCCTCGCCGCCTGCATCTGAAGGAGCCTCGCCGTCCATATCCGACGGTGCCTCGCCGCCTGCATCCGATGGTGCCTCGCCGTCCATATCCGACGGTACCTCACCGCCCGCGTCTGATGGTGCCTCGCCATCCATATCCGATGGGGCCTCACCGCCTGCATCAGATGGCACCTCGCCGCCTGCGTCTGAAGGTGCTTCACCATCGGGGAGCTCCATGGATGCACTGTCATCGCCGCCCATGTCCGCGTTTCCGCCGCCCACGCTGCCGTTCATTTTCAGATATTGTGTATCCTCCGTCACAGTAATCGTGCGGGTCTCTGTCTCATCAGACTCAGAAGCCTCGCTACCTTCTGCCGTATCCACTTCAGCAGCATCCTCCGAGGACTCCGCCTCAGTGGAAGCCTCATCATTGCCACCCTCTTCTGTCAATACTCCATCCGGCATCTCACCTGCACCGCCAAATCCGGTCGAAACCGAGATCGTGATCGAACCCGCTCCGATCTCTGTCACCGTACCCGTCACCATCTCAGAGGCTTCCTGCGCCTCACCCAGCAGATCGTCCGGAAGCCCCGCTCCATCAGCGGCCTCTGCCGCTGCCTCCGTCGTCGCCTCCTCGGCGTACGCCATAACTGGTGTCAACGAAATGACCAGGCCCATCATAATCGCAACATGTTTTTTCTTCATAATCCTCTTGCCTCCGTAATTATTCTGTCTTTGTTGCTGTTTTTGTTACTGCTTTTGTTCTTCATTCTCTGTTTTCAATTTTTCTGCTTTCCTGTTCCTCTTTTTTGAAAACAGAGAGAATCGTTTTCCATCTCTTCGTTTTCCTCAAAAGCCTTCCTCACTATATAGCTTAATTATGTTCAAAAAAAGTCCATTCTTTTAAAAATAAATGTTTTTAAAACGTCATTTTGAGAAACAGTTGGATCATTCACGTTCACCCAAGTCCATGGGAAAAATACAGCAGACTTCCCGCTATTTTCCCGGCAGAAAGCGCGGCCACGATCCACTGTGCACCGTGCTTTATACCGAGGCGCCTGGAATAGACCGGAAAGATGTCAAGCACTTCGGCGAGTGCCATCACCCATCCGCCGACAAAAATTCCGATGAAGGCTCCGGCAAGCGCCAGAAACCATACCCCGATCACCAGGCGGAAATCAAACACTGTAGCCACATTGCCCGCGACCGCTCCCAGAAGAATTGCATCCTCATACCACAAAATCTGCCGTGCCGTATGGGAAAGGCCGATAAAGCGAGTAATAATCCCCAGCCCGACCATCACAGATACCACTCCTCCCGCTACCAGAAATCCCCCGGAAAAGCCAATGATAGTTACAAGTGCCTGCCCCATCTGTACCTTTTCTCCTTCCCCATCCTCATTATTGAATACCCTGTTCTTCTTCCAGTGAAACAGGCAAGTATGCTTACTCCATAATCTGTCGTCATTCAATGACTCTGCCTGTTTCTCATAAATTCGGATAAACCGGAACCCAAATTTTGCCATTTTGCGCTAAAAATCGTTTGTAAGTGCTTAACCCGGATAAACCGGAACCGAAATTTTGCCATACTGCGCAAAAAATCGTTTATAAGTGTCTAATGCTCCGGAATATGACGATTCTGCTGTCGGCCGACAAGGTTCACTGCTGCAGGCAGCATGAGTTTCCTGTAATTCAGGTTGCAGCCTCCTGGCTTTTCGGCATCCGCTCCTCGCTCTCGATCAGGGTCTTGTCAACATCCTCCTCATAAACCCGCATCTGCACCTGCAGCGGAGTCGGATCCGCATGATCCCTTTTTCGCGCAAAATGATGGAAGAAGATCAGGATGCCCAGCCCCACACCTATGGAGTAAGAAATTTCAAGAAGCGTAAACCCGTTAGAAGCTTTTCCGGTAAACATCTCGTACAGCTTTCCAAACAGATCTGTCAGTCCCACATCTGTATTGAACGCCATAATCGAGATGGCAGCCCCGAAAAAGGATAAAAAACACAGCAAAGCCGTCTTTATCCGGCTCCATACGCCAGAACCAGAAGGAGACTTCTCCAGAGTCAGAATAAAGTCTGTCTCGCCAAGGTTATTGATCTCCAGTTTTGGGTATTCCTGCAGGATCACCGGAAATACATCCAGAACCGAATACACGTAGCGGCCCGGTCCATGTATCCGTTCAGTCGGCAGCCGCAGGGTCTTCACCTTGCTCTCGACCGGCTTCTCCTGGCAGAAAATCTGCGCGATATCACCAAGAAAAACCTTATCATCCGTAACTCGTACATTTTTATCAATTTTCAGGTATAGAGTATCTGTCGCGGCCATAATTTACATTTCCCTTCTGTCAGCTCATTCTTATAAATCTCAAGCGTTCCGCCATCACTGCGTCGCAATGTCCGGCATGGTTTGCATGCACCGGCGCATTGTATATTTGTGCATTTATGCATATGTGTATTTGAGTATTTGTGTATTTGAGTATTTGTGTATTTGTGCATTTATACATTTATGCATATGTGTATTTGTGCATTTATGGATGCTCATTACGTTTTTGTTTACTGTTCGGCTGCGCATTATGTTTTTGTGCGTTGTACATTTATCACAGTCTTCCCGGCTTCAGAACACGCCACACCAGCTGCGAATTATGCGGCTGGCTCGTCTTAGATGCGGCAAAATGCCACACACAAATAATACTGATCAATGCAATCAACAGAAGCACTGCAAGAATACATGCAACGCTCCGGCCGAAAGTTCTGCCTTCTTGTTTTCTTCCTGATCTGTTACGAGTACATTTCCTGGCCATAATACAGAATTCCTTTTCTACATCTTTCTGGTTCTATCATGCCCAATCCTGTCGTCTTTCATACCTGATTTATTGCCAGGCTTTAGCCACAAAACTCCTACCCGGCTCCGTGCATAAAAAAAGAAAAGCGCGGCAAATATCTGTCGGCTCTTCTTTCTCTCTTCTCGTCGTATTTATCTGCTGAAATACCCGCCCCCAGTCTTCTAAATCCCCGGGCAGCCATGCAACGCATTTCATTTGTAATAATTGGTACACACGGACTCTCTGAACTGAATATTTACAGCTCCCTCTCGCAAAGGTCAAGCGCGGAAGCTATGACCGCGTCCATGTCGTAATACTTGTATTCTCCCAGGCGGCCGCCAAAGATGACCTTCTCCTCTTTCTCCGCGAGTATGCGGTACTGCCCGTACAAAGAGGTGTTCTTTGCATCGTTGACCGGATAATAAGGCTCATCGCCGGGCTTCCATTCGGAGCTGTACTCGCGGCTGATCACGGTCTTCGGCAGGTCATTGCCGTTCTCATCCTTGCCAAATTCGAACCATTTATGTTCGATGATACGGGTCCACGGCGTTTCCCGGTCGGTATAATTGACCGCCGCGTTGCCCTGAAAGTTCGGCTGATCCAGTAACTCGGTCTCAAAACGCACAGAGCGGTATTCGAGCGTCCCCAGGCTGTAGGCAAAATACTCATCAATCGGACCGGTATACACGACCTTGTCCGCAAGTGCGCGAAGCTCATCCCGATGCTTCAGATAATCCGTATTCAGCTGCACCTCGATGCCGGAGAGCAGGTTCGCCACCAGCTTCGTGTAGCCTCCGATGGGGATGCCCTGGTAAAGTGCGTTGAAATAATTGTTGTCGAAGGTGTATCGTACCGGCAGACGCCGGATAATGAACGCAGGAAGCTCCCTGCAGTCGCGCCCCCACTGCTTCTCCGTGTAGCCCTTTACCAGCTTTTCGAAAATATCGCGGCCGACCAGGGAAATCGCCTGCTCCTCCAGATTCTGAGGGGTACCGATGACTTCCTTTTTCTGCTCCTCAATAATCGCGGCAGCCTCCGAGGGCGTCACCACGCCCCACATTTTATTAAACGTATACATGTTGAACGGCATGGAATACAGCTCGCCCTTATAATTCGCGACCGGCGAATTTGTAAACCGGTTGAACTCGGCAAATTTCGTAATATAATTCCAGACCTTTTTATTATTTGTATGGAAAATATGCGCGCCGTATTTGTGTACGTGGATGCCTTCCACATCCTCCGTATAAACATTCCCGGCAATGTTGCCGCGCCGATCCACCACCAGGACACGCTTCCCCTCCGCTGCGGCCTCATGCGCAAATACCGCGCCGTACAGGCCGGAGCCAACCACTAAATAATCATATTTCATCGTGTGACTATCCTCTTTTTCCCATTTTGAGCGTTCTCGGAAACTCAAAACCTCCCGAGATTCCGCCCTTTTTTCATGTTCTAAATTTTCCCTTCCTCCAAATTCAAAGAAAAAATTTAAATAAATTTTCAAAAAACTCTTGACATTTTTCTAAAATTGTGCGGCGTCTTTGGTGGCCAAACCCGGGCCACCAAAGACGCCCTTGTAATTAAGGAAGCCGCGCCGCGCGCGCGACACAAAATTACAAGGAGGTAACGCACTATGATCAAGAACTGGCAGTCTATGCATGAGTACCGGCTCCTTCTCATCAACGCCAAGACTAAGTTCGACTCTTCCGAAAGGGTACGGCTCCGTAACGAACTCTGCGATTTCAAACAGAAACTCCTGCTTTTCGATACTGACAAGGCCATGGAGTTCCTGCAGCCCTTTTACTCGTCTACCGGCAGGCCTGCTGCAAATCAGCCGCAGATCCTGCGCTCTTTTATTCTCTTTTTCCTGATGTTTTCCTCCGGTCTGACACCCGGTTCCCTCACCTCATGGGTAAATCGGCTCTCCTCAGACCGGGTCCTCACCGCACTTATTGGCTGTACAACGGATTCCCTACCTCCCCTCGGCTCTTACTATGATTTTATGAACCGCCTCTGGGATGCCCCTGACTCGGATCTTTATTCCCGCTCGAAGGTAC
>JAJQEO010000115.1 GCA_021201665.1 Lachnospiraceae bacterium
GCACCAACACAGACCGCCCCGCTTTTCAGGCGATGATGAAAAAGCTCCGTACCGGCGAGCTGAACGTCCTGGTCACGAAAGATTTTTCCCGCGCAATGCGTGATTATACTGAAATGGGCAACTATCTGGAGTGCGTCTTTCCATTCCTCGGTGTCCGATATATCTCCATCAATGACGGGTATGACAGTGACGACTACAAAGGTATGACCAGCGGTATGGATGTGGTTCTGCGGAATATCGTCTACGCTTCCTACAGCAAAGACCTGTCCATCAAGACTACAACAGCAAAGTACCAGATGATGAAACAGGGCAAGTTTGTAGGTAGTACAACGCCGTATGGCTACACATTCCACCCGACAATCCGCAACAAGCTGGCAATAGACGAGGAATCTGCCGCTGTAGTGCGCCGTATTTTCGATATGGCACTGGCTGGAAAGACGACTGGCGAAATTGCCAGAACGCTGAATGAGGATAAAGTTGTCACGCCGGGCGTGTATTACCGCCAGAAACACCCTGAGAGTCGTCGATTCCAGAAACGGAACGATGGAAATGGCTGGACAATCGCTGCTATCCACGGCATTCTTAATCAGTATGAGTATACTGGAGCAACTGTCGGCCATAAGCGTTCTAAAGTCAGCCTGACCAGCAAGAAGACCGTCCCCCACGACCGGGAGGATTGGTTTGTAGTGGAAGGGATGCACGATGCGATTGTATCTAAAGAGGAATTTGAACGAGTGCAGGGACTGCTCACGCATAGGCCGCACACGAAGAAGGGGAAAATCACCTATCCTCTACAGAAAGTTGTTCGCTGTTCCGAATGCCGTAGGGCGATGTCCCGCCGCAAAGGTGCTAATGGGTATTACTATATTTGCAATAACTCTACGCATGACCCCAATGCTACCTGTGACGGGTCAAAGCATTTTGAGGAGCCGGATATAGAACGGATTGTATTGAACGCGATCCAGCATATCCTGACACTCTACCGCAAGCAGGCCGATAAAGAAAGTTCCTTGCGGCTCACCCGGAAGGAACGCATGGAGGACTGCACCGCAGAAATCTCCCGATTGCAGCAGACGCTGGAACGGTATCAGCGGGAACAGCTTCGGCTGTATGAGGACTACATATCCGATGCTATGACCAGAGAAAGCTACCTCAAGCGCAAAGGCAAGCTGGCAGACGAGATCAAAATGACCAAGGAACAGGTCATCGAGCAGGAAAAGCTGCTTCTCAGTCTCGAAAGCCAGGCAAACGCGCAGGAAAATCCCATGAAGGCATTGGAGGCGGCATACACGGGCGTTGATGCCCTGACCGCTGAAATGGTGCAGGCATTTGTGCAGGAATTGTACCTGTATCCCGACTCACAGGTGGAAATCGTATGGAAGTTCAAAGATTTGATTGAGCCGCTGCTGGCGGAATCCCAGGAGGATCAACACGATGGATAATAACGCTGCTGGGTGCGACCTTTATAGAGGCTGCATCTGTAAATTGAATACGGAATGCCAGGATAAATCCCTTCTGTCTGTCCAGGCTGATTATTTTATAATTATCCGGCCACTCGATAATACGCAGGTTTTAACTGTCCCCGTTGTCGCTGCACAGAAGAAAGACACAAAGAGCGTCCGTATCAACGGAAAGCGCTATTGGGCGCGCGTAATGGCATTTACCCCTGTTCCCATTAACTCGCTGGAGGTTGCCTGTGGGAAGTACCTTGATAATCCATATCAAGCTATCTCAGCAATCTATGACACGCATAACCGTATTCTCGCAGAGAAGAAACGGGTACAGCGTCAGGAGAAATACGAGCAGCGTCAATGGAAACTGATGGTGCGCAGAGCGATAAAAGATCAGCATGAACAGGAACGGATGAACGCTCCCATGGAGGAACCCTACGTCCCTGATTATATCGCCAATCATGCAAGGCATCCCTTTTCCGGCGGCGCGATGTGTCCACGGTAGTTTGATTGAGTCGCCGCTGGCGGCAGAAATGGAGAAACAATGATAAACCTTCTTTTTGAAGATACAGAGTCAGCTGACTTACAGGATCGTGTTTGCAGCATCCTGCTGTCGCTGAGCATGATGGCTGATGTGAACCGCCGTGAGGGTATGGTCAATGGAGAGACTGCAAGGTTATACAGACAAGAGTATCAGTTCCATTATGAGACGGCTGTGAAAAACACGCTCCGATTGCTTGGTTGCTTGATTGGAGATGTGGAATTGTCCAGCGAAAGCCGTATGGCAGGTATCATCCATAACGGGTACGAAGGTTTTGAAAGGGTCATGGCATATTGTGAAGATGCGCTTGAAACTGAGGCTTCAATCTGAATGATGTGCATAGACTGTAATATCAGAGTGCTTACTGATTGAGAAAATCCAGAGGGTTGTGTCCTCCTTCAGCTCTCTGGATTTTCTTTTTTGTTGGTTTTTCCTTGACACAAGGAGATCTTTCCCGTTTCGGCAGGAACCATCTGGAAATGGGGAATTACCTGGGAAAGATTTTCCCGTTTCTGGGTGTCCGCTTTATCGCGGTCTGCGACCATTACGACAACATGGACAGGGATCCGGAGACGCTGGCTGTTCAGCTGAAAAATCTTGTGAATGAACTTTATGCAAAGGACATTTCCGTGAAAATCCGCTCTTCAAGGGAGAAACAGTGGGAGCGCGGCAGCTTCTGCGGGCGTGATCCCGCATATGGATACGGTGTGGTGAAAGAGGGGAACATCCGGAAACTGGTGATCGAGGAAGAGCCGGCGGCGGTTGTGCGTGAGATTTACCGGAGGTTTCTGGACGGAAGCGGATATCCGGAGATTATTGAATGGCTGTATGCGGAAAAAATACACAGGCCGGGGGATTACCGGAAATACAGGCACGTCCGGCAGCAGGAAGGCGAGGAACTGCATAACTGGCATAAGGCGACCATCAACCAGATCCTGAACAACTGCGTTTACATCGGGTATCTGATCTGTGAACAGGTGGACGGAAAACGTGTGGGAGGCCGGAAGAGTTTTGATGTCATTAACGACAACTGGAAAGTGCGGAAGGACAATCATGAGCCGATTATCAGTAAGGAAGATTTTGAAGCGAGCGTGAGGAAGTTTGAAGGGCGGTCGCTGAAATATTCATCCGGAGCTTCTAAAAATCTTCCGCTGGATGAGGATATTTATAAGGGGCTTCTGGTCTGCGGGGAGTGCGGCGCGAGGTTTGGCAGAGCCGCCGGGCTGACCGGAGACGGAAAAACGAGGAATTACCAGTATGTGTGAGAGCATAGATACAAATCCAGAGATTTCCATGGAATATCAGGATCGGAAACGCCTGATCAGTGAAATCCTGGATGAATTGCCGCCCGAACAGAGAGTCGTTCTCTCCATGTTTTTCATGCAGGAGATGAGCACAAAAGAAATCGCCGAGACGCTCGGTGTCAGTGAGAGTACCGTAAAAAGCCGGAAAGCTTACGGCAAGAAAAAAGTAGAAGCCAGCGTCAAAACTCTGGAGAAGAAGGGCGTCAATCTCTGGGGACTTACCGCGGTTGGGTTCTTTGCATGGCTGCTTAAAGGAATTGATGTGGACGCGGCAGAGCTGCCGGCGGAGACGGTGTTGTTGTTTATTCGACGGGAAATTTTTAATACTTCGGCGAGCGGAGCATCAGCTGACACGATGGGTAGCCAGATGGCTAAAACAGCGGAGAAAACCACCGCTTCTCAAACTGGAAAGACTGCTGCCAAAGAAATCGGGAAGACTGCAGTAAAAAAAGTCGGGAAGACAGTCGTCAAAGAAGTGGGAAAAGCTGCTGCAACGGTGATCGGAAAGACAACAACGACGAAGCTTTTGATCGGTGTGGTGACTGTGGCGGTGGCAGGAACCGGCGTGGGGGAGATTGCTCAGAATATAGGAAACAGTCGGACGGCGGTGGTGAGTGAATCGGCAGAAGTGACTGCGGAGATGGAAACCGAAGAAGCTGTAGAAAAACAAACCGCATACAAGGAGACAGAGCTGGTTGAGACGGAAATGGAATTGCAGTCAGAGTCTGAAATGGAAACCGAATCAGAAACGGAAACAGGATTAGAAATAGAGTCAGGAACTGAAACCGATGCTGTTGAAGGTACATCATCTGACAACAGTGGAGAACGGCCAGGATACACTGCATCAGACTATATGTCGGTAGGCAATTATATCGGGGTTACTGTTACGGATATTGAAGTAGATGAGGTTAGTGACTATGATATTGTATCCTGGATAAATGCGCGGGCAGAGGATCAAGGGCTGGATTGGGAGATTTCCAATCTGTATGAGCTGACGTACGATATGGTTTCTTCTGCAAGCGGAGGGAACAGCTATACGGTGGACACATATATTGAGCATATTGGCAGTTTTATACAAGAACGACGAGAATTGTATCGTATAAAGAATCTTTTTGTTGATATATGGCAGGCTGTGTCGGATACATATGTTTTTGAAGGATTCCCGGAGGATACATATAAATATGATACTGAGACAGTTGACATTGTTGCCGAATATGGAGCACGTTTTGGTTTATCTAAGGAAAAAATGGAAGAAGTTTTGGAGGATCATCCAGATACAATGGATTTGATCATTGAAAAAGTTGAAAATCACCTTCAGGAGGAGATGATCCTTCATTATATTGCGGATGAACAAAATATTTCCTACGACATGGTTTCTGATGAGGAAAAACGACAGATTGCTGTTATGTATGGATATGAAAGTTATGAGGAATTGCAGAAGCATTATGATCAGGATGATATAGATTATTATTCTCTTTATCTGCGGGTGGCTCAGTATGTCGTCAGCAAGGCTAATATCGTAGTGGCCAATGAATAATGGATTCGAAATGATGTTGCCGCACTCCCCGCATGACGTGTTTTTTGGGACGGTTCGCAGGTACGATCATGGGTTACAAAAGAAAGTAGACTGTTTGCAGGAGAAAAGAGAATGCATGAGGAACAATCCCTGCCTCCGGCGTGGCAGGACTGGACAATTACAGAACGAATCGGAAGAGGTTCTTTCGGGACGGTTTATAAGGCGGAGAGACCAGTATCGGCGGTTGGAGCTGATCAAATTGCCGCGGCCGGTATGACTGTTCCGAAAGGAATTGGATGGTTGCCAGAAAATATAAAGATTCCGGGGCTTCTCCAATGTCTGTCACCGAACGAAGACGAAACCTTCGAAAATCAGCGTCTCGCCATCGAAAACAAATTGTGGCAGTGATTATGGTTGTTGTTGTTGTTGTTTTGGCTGGTGCGGCCAGAGGAATCTGGTTTGAATATTTTCGCTTGCAACAACAGTCTGCTCCGGCATTAGTTAGTATCTATGAACAGCCAGATGTTAAAAGCACGGTGATTGGAAAGCTTTCTGAGGAGCCTACAGATCTTACAGGAAATTATACGGAAGACTATCTTTGGGGAGAAGTTTATATAGATAGTGAAAAAACTGAAACAGGTTGGATTCAGCTCTCTGCTATTATGACCGCAGCGTTGACAATGATAGCAACGGAAAATCTTGCTGATGAAGAAATAGAAATGCCAGAAACTCAGGAGGACACAGAGATACCAGAGACCGATCGTGCAGAGTTAAGCAATACGAGTGATGAGAGTATTATGAGCCAGGCTGTAGATGACTTTGTGGAAAGCCTACTAAATACGTTTAATTTGTCTGTAGGAGAAGAGGATAAACCGTCAGCAGCAATCTGGATGTCAGGCTCAAATGCGAAGTGCTATTCCTCAGATACAGCAGTTGTGACGGTAAGCAGTCAAGGGAAAGTGACCGCAGTTGGAACCGGAACGGCATATGTAGTGTTTATGGTGGTGAATGGGCCTTATAGCTTGACTCAGGCTTATAAATATGTTGTTACCTAATAATAGAAAAGGTTATTGAGGCGCTTGTGCGCACGTACGATTTCGACTAGAGTTATGCGGAGCAATCCGCATATCTACTAAAGAAAAGATGAAATTGGTTCATAAGGTAGCTGTTAAATAGCTACTTTTGGCGTTCTAAACCCAATTTAGAACATGTAAAAAGAGCGGAATCTCAGAATGTTTTGAACCGCCGAGAACGCTCCATTTAACAATAGGAAGAGCAAAGATGAGTAATGTAAGATTTCGTGACCAGTGTGGCTGCGAGTTAAGTGAGGAATCAAAATTTTGTCCGAATTGTGGGCGAAATCAGCTGAAATTAATACAAATACATCGACTTATGGAAATAGCTATAGCGATTCGGCGACAAAACAGGCAAAAAGAAAAAGCAGGATGCGGATTATTATTATCGTCGTGATTTTGCTGGGCGCTGCGGTGGGATTTGGAGCATGTTCAGAAATGAAGGGAGGACCTGGAAAGGCGTTGGAAGCAATGGTACACATGTTACCGGGCGCTCACGATTCGAAATCAACAGATTCATCAGACAAAACGGATGATGAAGGGAATGGAATAGCAATTGAGATGGAGATACTTATGCCGGGAAATGGATAGATGGCGCATTGACAGGCTATGGTATTTCGTTCTCGGCAGAAGGAAACGAATATGCCGGGGAATGGGTAGACAGCACTCGTGCAGGTTATGGTGTCTATTATTGGACAGATGGAGACATTTATGCCGGGAAATGGGCAGATGATCTTCAGGCAGGCTATGGCGTTATAAACTGGTCAAACGGTGTCATCTATGCCGGAGAGTGGGATGGCGGTGACCGGACTGGCTATGGCATCCAATACGATGAAGATGGCTCATCAATATCGGGCTTATGGAATGACGGTATTCCTCAAGAATAGACTGGCTGTTGTTTAGGCTCTGAAAGTCGTCGTATCAAAATTGATGATTGACAAATAAGTCCCGGACTGGTAAAGTGAAATTACTTTTATTTGTGTTTATGTGTGAATCTGTGTTTGAGAAAATCGGATTTGAGAAAACCTTGTTTGACAAAATCTGACCTGGGGAAACGTACCTCCTGTGTATAACGGATAGTTATCCGATTTCAGAAGGAGGGACGACAAAATGAAAAAGAAACTGGAGGAACTGAACCTTACAGACAACTTTCTGTTTGGTTCAATGGTAGAGCGAAAAGGGACCGGCGAGGAGTTTGTGCGAGCACTTCTCGAGGTGATTTTTGGGCGGAAATTTGGGGAAATACGGATTGTTCCGCAGAAGGTTTACAGCGGGGCTGATACGGATCTCCACGGCGTGCGGCTTGATGTCTATGTAGAGACGGAACCTGATGGTGACGAGGACGGCCCTCCGAAAGCTTCTGTTTATGATGTGGAGCCGGAGCAGAACGACAGTAAGGCAGCCGTGCAGGGGCTTCCGATGCGTACGCGGTTTTACCGCGCAAAAATTGATGCGGCAAGCCTGGGCAGCGGAGAGGATTATCGTTGCCTGAAACGGGTTACCGTGGTGATGATTGTGACATTCGATCCATTTGGAAGTGACCGAATGGTTTACACGATCCGGAATATGTGTCAAGAAGAGCCGGGACTCTCTTATGAGGACGGCGCGCGGACACTGTTTCTCTATACAAAAGGGAAGCGCGGAAGAACGAGGAAAAATCTGCGTGAGCTTCTCCACTATATGGAAGATACGACAGAGGAGAACGCGGTGAATCCGACACTCAAAAGAATACATAAGACGGTGGAACAGGTCCGGCATGATAAGGAGGTATCACTGGGTTATATGAAAATTTTTGAGAGAGAAGAGATGCTGCGTGAGGAAGGCCGGGATGCGGAAAAGGTCAATACAGAGCGGGAACGTCTGCGTGCGGATGTAGCAGAGCAAAAAGCAGACGCTGCAGAGCAAAAAGCGGACGCTGCAGAGCAAAAAGCGGACGCTGCAGAGCGGAGAGCAAAAGAAGCGGAAGCAGAGAATGCTGCCCTTATGCAGAAGCTGAGTGATGCCATGGAGAAAATGCAGGAGCTTTCTCAGGAGGTTGCGCAGCTGCGGCAGCAGGTGAAGCCGGCGTAAATTAAGCCTGTGGTAGAAACAGGGTAAATTGGATTGAAATCAGGGGAGCTTTTTGCTGTGATGCCTGCAAAGAGCTCCTTGATTTATTTACTGAAACAAATAAATCTGAAAATTTTGAAGATGAGTATTCCCTCTATCCAGTTTTATACCATTTTTGCGCTGATTCCACTCTGTTTTATCATACGAGCGAACATTTTTTCGCCCGTCTCGTGAAAATGTTGAACATTAAAATGGAGATTACAAACCGGGCAAGCCCAGTTTCAAAATCGGGTGTAAACACATCCTCAAGGTCGGACATCACTGCGGCATTCGCAGCTGAAGTATCTAAAAGAAACAGAAAAGGTTTCCTTCTTCCTTGGAGGGGAACTTTTTCTTTACGTGCAATCTTTGCCGTGTGATACAGTGTCATTACAGAAAGGCGATAACGGAAAAGAAAAAGGAGGAAACACAGATGAATGATCAGTTTGCATATTTGAAAAAGTATTCCGATGTTTATGATGCAGTGCTGGAAGTAAACAGGCGAATCAGCCAGCGGGACTGGACGGTATCAATACAGAAAATGCGCACCGCAGCAGAACGTATGCTGAAACATGTTTATCAATTGTATGGCGAGGTCAGCCGGGATTTGGATTTCTGCAATTCCATTAATCAGCTTCATAAGGCAGGGATCATATCTCAGAAATCAGCCGGGAATTATCATCGGATCCGGATGATCGGAAACGAGGCTGTTCATTGCAACGTGAATTACGCTGAGCAGGAAACCCGGGGAGTTTATGGGGTGCTTTTGGAAGAATCGGTTCTCTTTGCGGAGCGGTATATGGTACAGACGGATCCACATGGAAGAGAGCGTCTGAGAAGAGTGGCATTAGACGTGCCTGCTCCGGCGGCATATTCGGCACCGGCTCGGGAGAAAAGAAATAACGCATATAAATATAAGGTGAGGTGATATTGAGATAAGTTCATGGTGCCTGGCATCATGAATTTATCTGGGATGAAAATTAACCAGTGACCGGCGTTATCTGAATCCGGAGCTGAAGGAGATGTTTTTTGCACTGAATCTGATTGAATCCTATGGCTCCGGGATTCGGCGCGCGAAGGATGCGATGGCGGATAATGGGTCGCCGAGGCTGCAGTTCCTGCCTGATAATGACTCGGATGATTACACAATGGCGGTTGTAAGAATCAATGAAGAATTCGCTGCTGTACGCAGGGAAGAGGAAGGGAAGGTTTCTCTGGCGGCAAGTGGCGATGGGAAGGAAAGTATTCAAAAAATACCGCAGGGAGAATCGATTACCCAGGAAGTTACCCGGGAAATACTGCAAGGAGCATCAATTACCCAGGACGCTACCCAGGAAACACCGCAAAGAGCATCAATTACTCAGGAAACATCGCAAGAAGCACCAATTACCCAAGAAATTACCCAAGAAATTACTCAAGAAATTACTCAAGAAACGCTACAGGACTCATTGATTACCCAAGAAATACGAAAAGATGATGAAATTGCTCAGGAAATCGAGATTACTGCAAAAATCAAACATATTATGTCAGATGATCCTGGGATAAGTTTAAAAGAAGTGGCGATCAGATTGAACGTTAAGTTTGATTCTGTGCGGTATCGGGTAAAGCAGATGAGGAAAAACGGTGAAATACGCCATGAGGGTTCTACTAAATCCGGCAGATGGCTTGTATTAAAATGAGGAGGAGGCTGCGCACCTTCGGCAGCAGGTGACGCCGGCGTAAATGATAACTTTTGTGCTTTGATTCCTCTCGGTTTTATTACATGGGAAAACATTTCAAAAAAGTTCCTTTCTCCGGAGAGGGACTTTTTCTTTACAGCCTCAGAAATGAAGTTGATATAATCGGCTTATCAAGAAACGGTATTATAACAAGTCGGACCGGAGGAGAAAAAGTATGGGGGAAATAGCTTCAACAAATAGGAACTGTTATAATTGCAGCGCAGTCATAGACCGAAATGCATGGATGTGCGGAAACTGCGGCGTGCCGCAGCCGGAATTGATTCATCAAATTGTGGAAAATAACCAGTCTGCTTTTGAGTCTCTGTATCGCTATAGCTATCAGCGTGTTTACTGGACGATTCATTCCATGGCAGCCCTGGACGAGGATACGATCTGTGATTTGATACAGAATACGTACATCAAAGTATACGCGTCTATTGCTCAGTTAAAGGATATTGCGGCATTGAATGCCTGGATCAGGCGGATCGCCCAGAATGTGACGCTTGACTATCTGCGAAAAAAAGAAAAAAGCAGACTCATCTTTTTCTCAGAACTAGTTCCGGATGATTCAGAACTGGACGAACCGGATTTTGAGGACGAAAGTGTCGATGCAAATCCTGAGATTTCCATGGAATATCAGGATCGGAAGCGCTTGATTGATGCAATCCTGGATGAGCTGCCGCCGGAGCAGAGAGTTGTTCTTTCCATGATTTTCATGCAGGAGATGAGCGTAAAGGAAATTGCCTCGAAGCTTGGAGTCAGTGAAAGTACCGTAAAAAGCCGGAAAGCCTATGGCAAGAAGAAAGTAGAAGCAAGTGTCAGAGCTCTGGAAAAGAAAGGAGTCAGCCTCTGGGGACTTACCGCGGTTGGGTTCTTTGCATGGCTGCTCAAAGGGATCGATGCGGATGCGGCAGGGCTGCCGCCTGAACAGCTTTTTCAGAAAATTCTGGAGAAGGGAAGAAACAATGGCGCGGCAACGAATGCTTCAGCAATTTCAAACTCCTCCCATTCGGGCGGATCGGGATCCGGCAGGCAGGAAGGTGCTGCCGAAGGGAAAGGTACAGGCCAAATGGCACCAGGGACACCTGCATCCCCAGATAGCAGGAAGGAAAATGAAAGCTATAGTGGTTCGCCGAATCAGAACAATCAAGGAAATGGGAAGCAGGCCGCTGCTGCATCAGATACAGCTAAAAAGGCTGCAATAGTCAAAAAAGTCATGATTGGGGCAGCAATTGTCGCAGCCCTTGGAATTGGAGGCGGCATGTTTTTGCTGAACCAGAACGGCAGATCGACTGACGTAGTGGAAGTTTTGACACAGGCAGAGCGGAATACCGAATCAATGAGTGAAGCACAAATGGAAACAGAATCTGATGAACAGACCGAACTTTTTTCGGAAGTGGCAGAGTACATAGTGGAAACAGAGCGAAGCGAATTGAGAGAGGAGCTGTCAGAAACTGCGGCGGAGGCTGTATCTCAGATACAGACAGAACTGCAGTCAGAGCAGGAAACAAAAGCGCAGACCGAGCAGCAGTCAGAGCAGACGACAAAAGCGCAGCCAGAGCAGGCGGCAGAACAGGCAACAGAAGCAGAGTCTGAGCAGATCATCGTGATTGGAGAGGACACATCAGATGAGACGGGGCTGGATGAGAACGCTTCGGAAAACGAGAATGCTTCCGAAAATGAAAGTATTTCAGAAAATGAGAATACAAATGAATCTGGTGGATCAGGCTCGATGTCCTCGGCGGAAACTATTTTGAGTACAATTCAAAGCCTGGGCTATGAGTATATTGGCGGGCAGCAATATGAGGTCTTATATCAGGGTGGACAGGCATACACAGAAAACGCTGGGATGGATCAGGCACCTCCGGTCGGTATTGCTGCTTACACAGTGGATGATCTGGATGGCGACGGACAGGAGGAACTGCTTCTGCTGCTTCTTGAAGAAACAGAGCGTATTTACGACACGAGCGGCCTGAAAGACTCGCGGGTGGCTTTTATTGTATGCGAAAATGTCGATGGAGCATGGAGTGAGTCGCAGCGGATATCAGAAGTGGAGAGTTATGGGAGCGGAAGTAGTACAAATATTATGTCTGTTGCTGACGTATTGCCATGCATTTCTACGTATCTGGTTTCGACGGATACAGGAAAGCATATTGTGATAGACAATCCATTCAATGGAAGTTTTTCTGCGGATAATTTATATTATATGATTGAAATTATATACACAGAGAACTCTTTGAGCGGAATGTGCTATGGTTACGATGAGAGCGGGTATGAGAAAGCTGGTGAGTTATCTGATCAGATACAATCTGGTAATGCAAAACTGATCAGCCGGATCTATGTTTCTGATTTTTATGATGATCAGAACAATTTGCTTTCTGACATGTACACTCGAATAGCAAGAGGAGAGTCTATATCTACAACCTTAGTGCTGGATGTATTTGAGGAGTAGCTTCCCCTTTTACTGCAGCAAAAGAAAAAGGGAAAAGCGATGGAGAATAAATCTGGCATTATTAGCTGGAAATGCTTGTGAAACAGCGGCTTTGTGAAACAATCTTGCAGAAACGCCCCTGTCCGCGCGGCCTTCAAGAGCATGCTGTTTTTGGGTTGAAAAAAATGCCGTACCCGGTATAATAGATACTGATTGAAACAGCCACGGCTGTAATTGTCTTATGAATGATGATATAGAATGTGAGCGGAGCAAAGGCTGCAGATGGAATAATATATATGAACAGAAAAATATGAGAAACGGAGCGATACATATACGTGGAGACAACAATGATAAACAATAATAACAATGCTTACAGACTCAGCCTGGATTTTCTGGGCGGCGCGATGGAGGTCGGGGCCAGCTCGATCCTGGTTGAAATGTGCGGCCGGAGGATTTTGCTGGACGCAGGGATCCGGCAGAAGGCCGGGGCGGACCCGCTGCCGGATTTTCATAGAATACAGGAAAGGGGCGGCGTGGATGCAATCGTGGTCAGCCACGCCCATATGGATCACACCGGCAGTCTCCCGGTGATCAGCAAGGCGTACCCGAATGCGCGGATTTACATGACATCCATGACGATCGACCTGACAAGGGTGCTGCTCTACGACAGTATCAAGCTGATGAACCGGCAGGAGGAAGGGATTCCGGCCTATGCCGAGAAGGATGTGGAGCAGCTGTTTGGCAGGATGATGGCGGTCCGCTATGAGCAGCCGCTCGAAATTTTGCCGGGGATTACACTGACGATGTACCAGGCGGGGCATATCGCCGGGGCAGCCTGTGTGTATCTGACGAGCAAAGAGGGTTCTCTTTTTTATTCGGGAGACTTCTCCACATTTGCGCAGAATACCATCGAGGGAATCCGGCTTCCGAAGCTTCGCCCGGATGTCGCGATCGTCGAGTCCACATACGGTGACCGCTTGCACTCGAACCGGCAGGTGGAGGAGCAGACGCTCATTGACACGGCGGCGGAATGCATTGCAAAGGGCGGGAAAATGCTGATCCCGACGTTTGCTCTGGGACGCGCCCAGGAGGTGCTGCTGATTCTGAAGAGAGCGATGAACAAAGGGGAGCTCCCGAAAACAAAAGTATATGTAGATGGCATGGTGCGGGATATGAATACCGCTTACAGCCGCAATCCCTGGTTTTTGAAAAATGCGCTCGCGAAAAAGGCGGAGCGCGGCGGGGATCTGTTTTATTCGGATGAAATCGTTGCGGTGAGCCTGAAGGACAATCGGGAGGAGCTGCTTAAAACAGCCGGCCCCGCGATTTTTGTGGCCAGCTCAGGAATGCTGACCGGCGGACCGAGTGTGGAATACGCTAAGAAAATTGCGCCGATGGAAAATGGCTATATTGTCATCACCGGTTATCAGGACGAAGAGGCGCCGGGGCGGCAGATCGTGGAGCTTCTGGACGATGGAATGAAGAAAGCTGCAGATACTCGCTTCCTCACTCTCGGCGGCACCAGAGTGCCGGTTCGCTGCACCCTGCGCCGGGCGGGACTTTCCGCGCATGCGGACAAGGCTGAGATTGAAAATCTTCTGGAGCGCCTTTCCGCGCGGAATGTCTTCCTTGTGCATGGTGATAAGGAAGTGATTCCGTCCCTGGCGAAGGATCTGCAGCTGGATTACCGCACCAGGGTGTTTGTGCCGAAGGACGGTGACTCGGAGGAAATTTTTCTGAAAAATCCCCGGCAGCAGCTGAAAAAGAGCTTCCCATGGAGCATGCAAAGGGATGGCAGCCCGGAGGGGAAAGAAAAAGAGTTTTATCAGTATTTAACGGAGCATTATCCGAATGGGAAATTCACCATCGCGGAGCTTGCCTATATCTGGAGCGGACGCCATAATCTGCCGGAAGAGGCTCTTGCCGGCCTGCAGGAGATCCTGACGGCGAGTCCTTATTTTGACAGAGACGGGAAACGGCTGTTCCTTTTCGTCTGCAGGAGCGAGGAGGATATACAGGAGGATGAGAAAAAGGCAAACACCATGACGCCGCAGCGGCTGCAGCAGGAGATAGAGCAGTGCTTTGCCGGGTTTCCTTATCGGAAAATCAGCTATTTTATGGAAAAAGAGGAGGTACAGCTGCTTTTTGATTTTCCGAAGGAGGTGGAAGATCGGTTTGAAGTGGCAGCCCGGCAGTTCCATGAGAGAACGGGCTGGACGGCGCAAAGAAGCCTGGAGCCAAACGAGCATGCCATGCAGACCTTTTTGCATGCAAGGCTTGGAAGTGCAGTGCAGAAAATTTCGATTCGGAAGATGGAATCCACCGTGGCTGTACGCCTTTTGCGGATGCCGGAGAGGGCAGTGATGCAAATAAAATCAGACCAAATATCGGAAGAACAAATCGAACCAGGCTGGATTTTGGAGAAGATAGCCTGCGAGTTTGAGCAAAAGACCGGGTACCGGCTGATCCTTGAAGGGGAAGGAATCCAGGCACATCCATCGACAACAAGGAAAGATGAAATTTCCGGAGGTATGGCTCCGGGAAGCGCTGAAGGTGGGAATCCGGCGGCCCTGGCCGCGAAACAAAGGTCACAGAACGGATTCTTCTGGCCGTCGGCGAAGGAGCATATACAGGAGGATACCCCAGGCAGTCAGAATGGCTGTCCGCGTCCTGTTGAGCAGAATTTGGCGATGTCCTGTATTGATTCAGAATTTGCCGACGAAAGATATCTTCCATATAAAAAGAGCATTCTGAGTGATGAGTTTGGAAAGTACATCCAGCTTTCTTTCTTGTCTCCGGCACTTGGATTCCGTGAGCAGGGCGTACTGCAGCGCATTGCGGCTCAGACCGGATGGCGTGTGAGAATTGCGCCGGGTGTGAACCAGAACGCAATACAGTCCCTTGCACAGCGGCTCTGCCAGGAAAACGGTGTGAGGCTGCGGAAGCTGCCTTCCTACCTGCCCGGGACACAGACTCTGGTACTAAAGCCTGCTGACGCATCCGCAGAGATGGAAAAAATCTGCCGGAGGCTGGAAGAAGAGACGGGGATCGCGTGCCAGGTGGAGTGAGAAATCGTATATACTTATGGAATGACGGAACTTTCCTGTCGTGAGCGGGAAGATGCACGTAAGCGAAGGATGGCTGGCGAGGCTTTGCCCAGACCGATAGATGTGAGTGACGCTCTCGCGGAGATTATTCTGAAGGCCTGCGCATTTGACCCGGCCAGGCGGATTCACAGCAATCTGAGCCAGACGGATCGGGGAAGGTATCTTTCTTATTCGTTTCCGGCAGAGGGAACTTTTGGATTACGGCCTCCAAAACAGGGCTGATATAATCAGCTTATCAAGAATACGAACACGTAAGTGAACAAACACGCAAGTACATGGGAAGGAGAAATTCGTATGAAAAAGAGAACTGTTTTGGGAGTAATCGCACTGTTGATAATGCTGCTGGCAATCCCGGCATCTGCGTCCGCAGCCTCTGTAAAGCTTAACAAGACCAAAATGACGGTCTACGTAGGGCAGAAGAAGACACTGAAGGTGAGCGGTACGAGCAAAACGGTAACGTGGTCCTCTTCTAAAAAAAGTGTCGCCAAAGTAAGCAGTAAGGGAGTCGTCCGCGGCATAAAGGCCGGCACGGCGACAATTACAGCTAAGGTGGGATCGAAAACCTATAAGTGCAAGGTTACGGTAAAAGAAAACACCTGGGATGCAGGATACAATTTCGACAATGCAAATTTCTGGAAAAAAGTTTCGGCGCAGCGCTATACAGGCTCATATACTGTAAAAGTATATCCGGCTTATATGAAATATGATGAATCAGGACAATTGTGTGTTATTTTAGCTGTAAGGAATGAGACTGCCGGAAAAACTTATACCCTGAAATCTGCGGTCGTTAAATTTGTGGATGAATCGAAGGAAGTAATTGCGAGCGGGTATTTTAAAAATCTCAACCGTAAAATTAAGCCAAATACTGTGGAATACATAGCCCTCCGATTTTCGAGCCAGTCAACAAAACAGTATGTAGCTTTGAAAAATGGAAACTTTATGTATTCGATTTCAGTCTTTTGATTAAGGAGAAGTTTTATATGAGCGTCCAGATAGAATACGCCGGCACCTGCTTTCAGGGGCTGGTGCGCAAGAATAATGAGGATAATTTCTGGTGTGATAATGAATATTTAAGCTGTGAGAACCATGGGCTGGATGAAGTATTTTCCGGCAGGCTGCAGTGCGCGGAATGTCCGGCCTTCGCTGTTTTTGACGGAATGGGCGGAGAGGAATGCGGCGAGGTCGCCGCATTCCTGGCCGCAGATACCTTTCATTATATTTTTGGGAAAGGCTCGGGAAAAAAATCCGGAGAAAATTCAGAAGAAAATTCGGGAGAAATTTCCGGGATAAGCGCTGGAGAAAATCCGGGAGAAATTTCCGGGATGAGCGCCTGGAAAAGCTCAGAAAAAAAAGCTGAAAAAAGCGGCGATGGGGAGGATGTCCGCTTGTTGTGCCAGCAGATGAATGATGAAATCTGCCGGTATGCCGCGGAGCACAGGATTCGTTCTATGGGCTGCACGGCGGCGCTGCTGCTTTTTGATGATTCTGGTGTATACGCGGCGAATGTGGGGGACAGCAGTATTTTTTGCTTCCAAAATCACAGACTGAAAAAAGTGTCTGTGGATCATGTGTGCAGCAGTCCATTATATCGGAAACCTCCCCTGACACAATTTCTGGGGATTCCATCGGAAGAAATGCTGCTGAGCCCGCATATCGAGAGAATGGAAGCTGACGGGGATATGCAGTTTCTGCTCTGCTCGGATGGCCTGACGGATATGTTAGAGGAGAGGGAAATTGAGGCTGCTCTGGATGAAGCGAAATCCTTGCGCCAGGCTGTGGAATACCTGAAAGCGGAAACTCTGCGCAGGGGCGCGCTGGACAATACGACGATCATTTTATGCGGATTGCAATGATTCTGGCGGTCCTGGATTGTTATGCTCCTGGAAAATACCGCCGGATCGCCTGCTCATCCAGCCTTTCCCCAATCACGATCAGTACCTCCTGCCCGGTGCTGATCGGCTGGAGGGAGACATTCAGGCGGGTGGCGTTGAACTGGATCCAGGCCTGCCTTGCTTTTGGTGGTTCCTTCTGTGTATGTACTTCGGGACTTCCGGATATTCCAGACTCGTCGGTCTCTCCAAATTTTCCGGCCTGCCCGGACGCTTCGAGGTCATCGGACACTTGCAGAAAGCCCTTGATGCGCCAGACATTGCCGCAGGCCGGATCCTTAAAAATCTGCTCCGCCGTCAGGCGAAGCTCATCCGCTGACATCTGCACATTCATATAATAAACTGATGAAAATTCTTCCTCTGATACGAGCCGTTTCTGAAAGTCTTCACTTACATATCCGCAGGATGCAATCTGCTTAAAATCCGTATCAGTCAGGGTTTCCCAGTCTTTGCAAAAAATGTCAGTTTTCCCAATATCAGTAGTCAAATTGTCAAAACTTGATGTGCATGCATTCAAAACGTCCGGATCTGAAGTGCCGGTACTTAGAATGCCCGGCTCTGGAGCCTTCGGATCAGAAATATCAACCAAACGAGTTCCGGCATCCAGAACTCTGGCTCCCGAAATACCAGTCCCAAATCTCCGGTCGCACCGGACTGTCTCCATCGCATGGTTCAGATGGGAGACTGCCGCCGCGATTTCTGCCGGGGATGCTTCCTGCGTCCGGCTCATGACCACACAGCCGGCGTTTGCCGCCTCCGACGCCAGAAGGTATTCCGCATCTTCCGACAGCTCCGGCTCCATTTTTGCATCCACGACCGCAATCACGCTGCCGATTTCGTACCACTGATCGAGCGGTTCCTCGTGGAGGATGTCAAAAAATTCATCGATATCAAAGACTCCGGACGGTTCGATCAATACACGGTCGTAGCCGCACATGCCCATCGCGATCAGTTTTGACTTAAAACGGCGGCGGTGGCAGTCTGGGTGGCAGCCGCCGGCGACCATCTCGAGCTCACATTGGTCGCTCAGAAGATCCTGCAGTAGCATCATGTCCACGTTCACCGCACCGTAATCGTTTTCCAGAATTCCGATATGTAGTCCCTTCCTCAGCAGATAAGCAGCATACTTTTTAAGAAAGGTCGTCTTGCCCGCGCCTAAAAATCCGGTGATTAAATCTATTTTAGTCATAAAAATCTCCATTCCTCCGCCAGAGCGGCAGTACAAATTTCCCTCGTCAGAGCGGCAGAATAAATTTCCCTGGCCAGAGTGGCACTACAAATTTCCGCTGCCAGAATGCCAGTAAAATTTCCGCTGCCGGGCCGACTGGCACAAACAGAAAAGAAAGATCTGCCGTCAGAAAATTCTTATGTTGCTTTTATAACACAAGACAGCGTGAGCTTCAAGGAAATAATGCGATAATAATGCTACGGAGATGATACACAGTGTCCGGCGCCATTAAATCCAGAGTACAACAGACAGGCAGGAGACAAAAAACTGTCTCCTGCCCGATTTTTGATACACGGAGCCCGGCGAGGCATATCCCATGCGAAGCGTGGGATGCCACCCGGCGAGGGCATATCCCATGCGAAGCGTGGGATGCCCGCGTCCACAATCTCCGATTGTGGACATTACCCGGCGAGGGCTAAGCGGTCCTGCGTGCCGGTGGTACGCGTTTAGGACGGACCGGAGCGAAGCGTAGATGCCACTGGCACTCAGCGTTCTCCGACTTTGTCGGCAATCCTTATGACAAAGCACCCGGCTCGCGCAGGCATTCTCTTATTCTGCTTCCTGCGGCATCTGCCATGCATGATGGTCGGTGTGCAGCAGTTCGTGTGCCTTATGTGAGAGCGGCGCTCCGAGGTAATCCTGGTAGCACTGCTTTACGGCCGGGTTTTCATGCGAATAGCGCAGCTGGTTAATTTTGTCCAGACCGTAGAGTACGTCACACCGGTCGGCGGCCCGTTCTTCGCCGTCCCTGATCGGCTGTCCGCCGCCTCCGGCACATCCGCCCGGACAGGCCATGACTTCTACAAAGTGGTAGCTCACATCTCCTCTGCGGAGTGCCTCGATCAGCTTCCGGGTGTTCCCGAGACCGCTCACGACCGCGACCTTCAGCTGGGTTCCGGCGAGGTTGAATTCCGCTTCCTTCCAGCCGTCCATAGCGTCAGCCCAACGCGAAGCGTTTTCAGCATGGCCGATGCGATCTGCCCTCGCCGGGTTTTGCCCCCAATCTCCGATTGTGGGGCGTGGGCATCCTCGCCCTTTGGGCGGGATATCCGCCAAAGCGGAGCGAGGGGGCGCTTCCATAGCTCTTACTTTTTTAAACGAATCCGGATCCGGGTTTCTTCCGGTGACCAGATAGTAGGCGCTGCGCAGGGCAGCCTCCATCACGCCGCCGGTCGCGCCAAAGATTACGCCTGCGCCGGAGCCGACGCCGAGAGGCATGTCGAATTCCTCTTCGGAGAGCATTTCCGGGCGGATCTGCTCCGCGCGGATCAGGCGGTCGACCTCGCGGGTGGTCAGCACCACGTCGACATCTGGAACGAGGGGGTACTCTTCTGAGTCATTCGCCTGCTCCATCAAGCTTACGCGTGCGCCGTCATTCATACCCGGGATTGCGCATTCATGCTTCTTTGCCACGCAGGGCATGATCGAGACGCAGCAGATCCTGGACGGATCTACGCCGAGCAGCTGTGCGTAGTAGGATTTTGTGACCGCGCCGAACATCTGCTGCGGGGATTTTGCCGTGGAGAGCTGGTCGACCATGTCCGGATACTGCGATTTCAGGAAACGCACCCATCCGGGGCAGCAGGAGGTGAAGAGCGGGAACTTCTCGGGATTGCCTGCCGGTTCACCGGCTTTGCCGGATGCTTCGGTTTCGCCAGATTTGCCGGTTACTTCGCTTTCGACGGAACTCTGCTTTGCAGAATCTGCGTGTGCGCATGCTTCTTGCGCGGCAGCTTTCTTGATTTTCTCAATCAGCTCGCTTCCTTCCTCCATGATGGTCAGGTCGGCGCTGAAATTGGTGTCGAAAATATAGTCGAAACCCATCTGCCGCAGGGCGGCTACCAGGCGTTTGGCGGTGGCAAATTCCGGAGAGAGACCGAAGGCTTCGCCCCAGGCTGCACGCACGGCGGGAGCGATCTGCACTACGGTGATTTTCTCCGGATCCGCGAGGGCGTCCATCACCCGGTCGGTGTCGTCCCACTCGCGGAGTGCGCCAACGGGGCAGTGGGTGATGCACTGGCCGCAGAGTACGCAGTCAGATTCTTTGATCTTGCGGTTCTGGGAGACATCCACGGTCGTCCGGGAGCCGGTGCCGGAGATATCCCAGATATGCATGCCCTGTATCTTGTCACAGATCTGTACGCAGCGCATGCACTTGATGCATTTTCTGGCGTCGCGGACCAGCGGGAAGCGCATCGGCCATTCGAATTTCGGCACCTTTTTGCGGAAGGGAAGCTCGACAATGCCGAGGTCGTTCGCAATCGTCTGCAAAGTGCAGTTGCCGCTGCGGACGCAGGTCGCGCACTGGCCGTCATGTTGGGAAAGAATCAGCTCGACCGTGTTGCGGCGGCTTTCTCTTACCTTCGGACTGTTTGTATGTACAACCATTCCCTCCCAGACCTGATTGTTGCAGGCGGCAACCAGTTTTGCGCAGCCCTCGACCTCTACCACACAGACACGGCAGGCGCCGATGCTGTTGATATCCTTCAGATAGCAGAGGGTGGGAATGTGGATGCCGACGGACCTTGCCGCATCGAGGATGGTGGAGCCGTCCTGTACCTTGTATTGTTTTCCGTTGATTGTCACGTTTACCATTGCTCGGTCCTCCCTCCTTTAAATGCTCCGTAGCCGAAGTGGTCGCACCGCAGGCACCGGCGCGCCTCCTGGTTGGCTTCCTCACAGGTCATGCCGCATTCGACGGGTTCGAAATCCTTTGCCCGGTCGGAGGCCTGACGCTCCTTGAGGTTGATGCGGGCGCAGTTTTTCCGGTCGTCCAGGCGCACCTGCGGGAGCTCCACATCCGCGGAGATCAGATGCTGATACCCGAGAAACTCGTCAATATTCGCCGCCGCGACCTTGCCTGCCGCGATGGCACGGATCACAGTCGCAGGTCCCGTCACGCAGTCGCCTCCGGCGAATACGCCGGTGAGATCCTTTGCGTTCACACCGCTCCAGTTCAATGCCTCGATGACGCCGCGCTTCACAGGAATGCCCTGTTTTTCAAAGGCTCTGGAATCAATGCCCTGGCCGATGGCCACGAGCACGATATCGCAGGGCAGCCTTACCTCGTCATCAGAGGAATTGACCGGCGTCGGCCGTCCGTTTTTCATCGGTCCGATGATCTGCGGCTGTACCCAGAGAGCCGCGACATTTCCGTCCGCGTCCTTTTCAATACGAAGCGGCGCATGCAGATCGAGAAGCTCGCAGCCTTCCTCGATGGCACCCTCGACCTCCTCCGCCATGGCGGTCATGTCCACCGATCTTCTCCGGTAGGCGATGCGCACGCGGCTCGCGCCGAGACGAACGGCCGAGCGGGCCACATCCATTGCTACATTTCCTCCGCCGATCACGACAATGCTCTTGCCGGTAAAATCAGGCATCTCGTCATCGCCGATCCCGCGCAGCAGCTCCACGGCGGAGATCACGCCCTTCGCGTCCTCGCCCTCGATGCCGATTTTGCGGTCGGTGTGGGCGCCGATCGCGATGTAGACAGCGTCATATTCTTTTCTCAGATCCACAATGCTCGGATTTTCGCCGACGGTCACATTTGTTTTTACATCAATACCGAGACTTAAGAGCTGGTTAATTTCGCGGTCAAGCTCCTCGCGCGGCAGACGGTAATTCGGAATGCCGTAGCGCAGCATGCCGCCCAGCTGTTTTCTCTGTTCGAAAATCGTTACCTTATGGCCCATCAGCGTCAGATAATACGCTGCGCTGATGCCTCCGGGACCGCCGCCGATGACGGCGACCTTTTTGCCCGTCGCCGCCGCAGGAACCGGGAGCGGCACCTCGCCCGCATGGTCCACGGCAAACCGCTTCAGGCCGCGGATATTCACCGGGTCATCGATCAGCGTCCGGCGGCAGCGCACCTCGCAGGGATGCTCACAGATCCGCCCACAGACCGCGGGAAGCGGGTTGTCCTTGCGGATCAGCCGCACCGCGTCGCCATAGCGGCCTTCCGCCACCAGCGCGACGTAGCCGGGAATGTCCACCCCGGCCGGACACTGCGACACGCAGGGAACCGGCTGGTAGAGCTCACATTTGCACCGGTGGCGCAGCACATGCTCCTCAAAATCATCGCGAAAGCCGCGCAGGCCCTTGAGGACGATGTTTGCCGCCTCATAGCCGATCGCGCAGTCTGCGGAATAAAAGATGTTTTGTGCTGTTTTTTCAATCAGATCGATGGTCTCCATCGTACCCTTGCCGTCCAGAACCATCTCCAGCAGATCCTGCAGCTGTCCCAGGCCGATGCGGCAGGGCACGCATTTCCCGCAGGACTGCGCGTGGCACATTTTCAGAAAGGACGCGGCCAGATCCACCGGGCACAGGCCTGGCGGGCTGGCGCTGATCCGCCGCTCCAGATCCTTGTAGAGCGATTCTACCGTCGTCTGGGCTTTGTTGTTTGTGATGATGCTTAATCTACTCATGCGATTTCGTTCACTCCTTTCGGTTCGTTTTGACTAATCAATAAAGAAGCCAGGGAAGGAATTCTCCCCTGGCCTGGTAAGGGCTTCTGTCCAATGTACGGACTTTGCCCTGGATTTGAATTACCTTGATGATACAGGGGATTGCGTGAGCGCAAAGCCCGGAGTAATCCCTGGTATCACTGCTTTTTGCCGACAGACCCCTGTCTGATGATAAAACGGATGGCTTGCCGGATCGTCTGATTTTGCATCTGCCAGTGCTAAGGAAGATGTCTGCTGACGCTAAAATTTATATCCTTAAGTACCTTATCATTCCTGAGATTTTTTGTCAAGAGTACCAAAGAAAATGGGGGAAATATAGATAAAACCTCGCAGTTTGCACATGTGCTGTAAAGCATATGAAGACATGGGCGGCGCGGCAGGTGATGAAGAAATCTGGTTAAATGCTGTACTGGCTTCATCTCGCGAAGCTATACTGACTTAATAAGGAAGATTTCTGACAAAATTTAAGGATAAAAATTAAAAAACCACAGAATACCTATTGACATAGTAGGAAAAGAATGCTATGATGGTTCCAGTTCTAAAACACCGAACGGCCTTGGCCGCTATACCCAAAAAGAGAAAGGAACCAGGAAAAATGAGCGAATACAGATTTGAAACCCTTCAGCTTCACGTAGGACAGGAGCAGGCAGACCCGGCGACCGACGCGAGGGCGGTGCCGATTTATCAGACGACCTCTTATGTATTTCACAATTCCGAGCACGCAGCGGCGCGCTTTGGTCTGACGGACTCGGGGAACATTTACGGCCGCCTGACCAATTCCACGCAGGACGTGCTGGAGAAAAGAATGGCGGCTTTGGAGGGTGGCGTTGCGGCACTGGTAGTAGCGTCCGGCGCGGCAGCCATCTCCTATACGATTCAGGCACTGGCACAGGCCGGGGAGCATATTGTCGCGCAGAAGACCATCTACGGCGGCAGCTACAATCTGCTGGCGCACACGCTTCCGCAGTACGGGATTTCTACAACCTTCGTGGATGCGCACAATCTTGAAGAGGTCGAGTCCGCAATTCAGGAGAATACCAAAGCAGTTTATCTGGAAACCCTGGGCAATCCGAACAGCGATATCCCGGATATCGACGCGATTGCCGCGATCGCACATAAGCATGGCCTGCCGCTGGTGATTGACAATACCTTTGGTACCCCGTATCTGATCCGGCCGATTGAGCACGGTGCTGATATCGTCGTCCACTCCGCGACCAAGTTCATCGGCGGCCACGGCACAACGCTCGGAGGCGTCATCGTCGATTCCGGAAAGTTTGACTGGAAAGCATCCGGGAAATACGCGCCGATCGCGGCGGCAAATCCCAGCTATCATGGGATTTCCTTTGTAGACGCGGCTGGCCCGGCGGCCTTTGCGACCTATATCCGGGCGATCCTTCTGCGGGATACCGGGGCGACTATCTCTCCGTTCAATGCCTTTTTGCTCCTGCAGGGCGTGGAGACACTCTCTCTGAGACTGGACCGACACGCGGAAAACACCAAAAAGATCGTGGAATATCTGGCGGCTCATCCGCAGGTAGAAAAGGTCAACCATCCGTCGCTGCCTGACCATCCTGATCACGAGTTGTACCAGAAATATTTCCCGAACGGCGGAGCCAGCATTTTCACCTTTGAGATCAAGGGCGGCCAGGAGGAAGCGTGGAAATTTATCGACAGCCTGGAAATCTTCTCCCTGCTGGCAAATGTGGCGGACGTCAAGAGCCTGGTGATCCACCCCGCGACCACGACCCACTCCCAGCTCTCAGAGGAAGAGCTTCTGGATCAGGGGATCCGGCCGAACACGATCCGCCTGTCCATCGGCACAGAGCATGTGGACGACCTGATCGCGGATCTGGAGAAAGGGTTCGCGGCGGTGCGCGGATAAGGCTGCTGTTCCAACCGATGGCAGGGACAGGATACCGAATGTTTTTCGGAGATAATATTGCGTTCTCTGCCAATGGCAGGGAACCATAGTACCAGATGATTTACAGATCGTAAAAACAGACGTGATAATGAAAGCGGGAAAGTCAGATGTTCTGATTTTTCCGCTTTTTTTGGGACGCGCCTGACTCATGTCAACCGCAAACTGGCTCGCCAGGTTCTTTCTTGCGCACATAAAGCTTGCCTGAAAACCTTTAGCTTTTACATTGCTCTCTTCCAAATGCTTACGAGCTTCGATAGCTTTCTGTGTTGGCCAATGGAAGCTTTCCTCATTCAGATATTCTCCTGGCAGCTGATATGCCGGATTGCCAGGACAGAATTTACGAAACTACAAAAAACTTTACGAAAATGATAAAATCCGGGAAGTGTCAGGAAATTAATTTATTGACAATCACGCTCAAAGGCGGTATGCTAAACCAATATAGAGACTATAAATTGCAGCATACCGCCCGCATGGCAGGCGGTTCTGCGTATGGGAGGCATTTGCCTGTCGGGGATGTGAATATGCAAAGAGCGGATGATTTTGAGAACAACTTCGGGAATACGTTTGAAAAGCATGACAGTAATACCTTTGGAAATACCTCTGGAAATTTTTCCGGCAATCCCAGGGGTGCGGGGCGTAAGCGCCGCCTTTCGCCGGAGCAGCTTGCCCAAATTCGGCAGGCACACGTGGAAGGAAAAACGATTACTGAGCTGGCAAAGGAGTATGGAATATCCCGTCAGACACTTTCCGGTTATCTGAATAACCCCCGGGAAGAAGAGAATGTGATCAAATCAGCAGGCAAATGGAAAAAGTTGAACCGGGATTTTGCTTCTGAGGATCTGGAAAGGTATTCCATGCGCATGGATTTTATGTGCGAGGAAGAGCTTTGTACCGTGATTTTGATTGATTTTCGTGATCAGGAGGTTGTGATCCGAAATCATACGATGGATGTGCTGCACCGGGCGTTTGGAATTATAGAGAAACCGGATTGGGCGTATTTTGAGGAATTTCTGGAGGAGCGCTGCTTTCCGAAAACCCGGTTTCAGCTTTCGCTGATACTCTCGGATCTTGGCCTGGACTTTTATGATCCTTTAGCGATTATTGAAAAAACGCAGGGGAGGATGGCAGAGGATCATCAGTGGATTCGGATCTGGTATTTTCGACCGGACAGGGAACAAAACAGGTGACGGTTTGGCAGGAGAGTATTTCGTGTTTGCGAAAATACTTTGACAGAATGACGGGGGAAGGGATTTATATGCATACGATAGAAATCCACACGGAGACGGTGCAAACCGGGGGTGGCCATTCTTCCAAAGGAAATCAGATGAAATGGCTTCAGGATGGCTGGTGGTACAAGGCTGATGCATTTGGATATGAGAGCCTGGCAGAGACGGTTGTTTCGACTTTGCTGGAACGTTCGGGCATCCGGAATTTTGTGCAGTATGAGCCGGTTATGATTCAATACAGGGACAGGAAAAACCGGGGGTGCCGCAGCCGGAATTTCCTTAAGGAGACGGAGGAGCTGGTACCGTTGGAACGTATGTCGCGTATCTTTTCCGGCTTCGGATTGGCGCAGGAATTGTCCAGAATCTCTGTGTGCAAGGAGCGGATTCTCTATACAGAAGAGCTGGTGCGCAATGTGACAGGCATCCGGGATTTTGGGGAATACCTTACGAAAATGTTGGAAATAGACGCATTTTTCCTGAATGAAGACCGTCATACGAATAATATTGCGCTTCTTCATGATATAAAAGAAAAAACCTGGCGGCTCTGTCCGATTTTTGATATGGGACTTTCTCTTTTTTCCGATACAAAGGAGGACTATCCGCTGAAAAACGAGTTTGCCAAATGCCGGGAGAAGATAAAGGCGAAGCCGTTTTCCGCTGATTTTGATGAACAGCTGGATGTGGCGGAGGAATTGTATGGGACATTTCTTCATTTTGACTTTCCGGGAAGTAACATAGAAAGGATTCTGACGGACGCCCTTTGGCAGAGTGCGGAAGATGACGGATGTTTGCCTGACAGGGGAAAAAATGCAAAGGAGTCTCTTGAGACTTTGTGCGGGGAGTATTCTGCAGAAGAGCTTCAGCGAGTGGTGGAAGTCCTGCGTTATCAAGCGGGAAAGTACCTGTATTTTTTCTGATGGATCCGGATAATTTTCAAGAGGCAGTTTGTCCTGCAGTATCCGTTAAGCTTTTGAACGGAACAGGCCCGTACGGCCTGTTCCGGGATCTGTGCGGGAATCATTCCATGGTGAGTACCTGTGTTTTTGCGAAGCCCTCGTCGATATCAAAGCTGATGACGAAGGAGCTTCCCGCCAGATAGAAGGTGTCGCCGATATAGAGTCCGCGCATACTGTCGCTGTCCGCCTCGCCGGAGAGCTGGTCGGCATAAAAGTCGTAGATCATCTCCTGTACGAAGCCTTCCTCCTCGTCGTAGGAGAAAAGGAAGTAGCGGTCTTCGCAGTAGAATCCGATGAGATTTTTCCCTGCGTCAGCGAGGATGGATTTATAGTTGCTTAAGGACGAACACCAGGTGACGCCGTCGATGACGTATTTTGCGACCTCCGTCACATTGGAGGGATCGGAGATGTCGAACATCGACAGCTTCAGACCGGTGGTGGTGCCGGTGTCCTCGTCCGCTTCGTAGCCGAGCCCGAGCAGCAGGCCGTCGCCGTAAAAATGCAGGTAGGAGGAGAAACCGCTGATTTTCAGCTCTCCGAGGATCTGCGGATTTTCCGGGTCGGACAGATCGACAGAGAAGAGCGGATCTGTCTGGCGGAAGGTGACAAAATAGCCGGTATCGCCCAGAAATCTGGCGGAGCGGACGGTCTCTCCTTCGGCAAGGTCAGAGATGACACTCAGTTGTTTCATGGATTCGCTCAGGATATAGAGCGCGTTGTGCTCCGTCCAGTCTGTCACCCCGGCCGTCGGTGAGAGATCATCGCCGTAGTAGGTGGTTACGACGCGGAGATTTCCATCGTATTCACTCATCGAGAAGGAATCGTTCAGGTAGCCGGTCACGGAGCCTGCCGCGACACCGGTGATCCTCCCATCCTCGTAGTGAAATTTCGTGATTTCGGTGACGGTGTTGGAGTTCTCATAATTTTCATTCATGATATAAATATTCTCCTGGCTCACGTAGAAATCATCTCCGCCTGAGACGAGAATCTTATTATCCACGAAGGCGGAGGGTGCGGTGACATCCACGGAGCTGATGACCAGGCATTCCGTGCCTGTCAGCGTCTCCGGCAGATAATAGCTGCCGGCGTCGGTCTCCTTCCCATTCAGAAGGGGAGAAAGGGTGCTGTCGTCAAGCGTGTCTCCCACGGATGGATACCAGGTAGAAAACAGGTAAACGAAATTGCCGGCCTTGCGGGAATCGCTGTAATAGCCGCTCTGCGAAACTGTGCCGGAAAGCACCGGTTCTTCGCGGTCGCTGATGTCGTAGGTGTAGAGCACGGTCAGGTTGGAGGAGGTGGTATAGTAGGTGCCGTCCTCATTTTCCACCAGAGAGGTGACGTATTCTCTGGTAATGATGCTTAAAACATCGCCGCCTACATACATCTCTTTTACCGTCAGCTCGTTGTCACTTTCCAGAGAGGTGCGGCTTACGAGGGCGGCTTTCCCGGTCCCTTCGTTTCCATTGTTTCCCTCGTTTTCACCGTTTACGCTGACGATCAGAAATTCCCCATTCGTGCGCAGAATGTAAATGTATGAACCGTCCGTTTTTACCACATCGCCCTCGTCCACGCCGTATTCCTGGACATTTGTGGTGGAATAATCTGCGTCCTCGCCAGCCTCCGCCGCATCATCCGCGTCGGCCTCTTCCGCCAGAGCCGCCTCTGACTGGACGCTGTCCGTAGTGGCGGTAGAAGCGTCTGAGGAAAGATATGCCTCAGAAGAAGAACTGGAGGAATAGGCGCTGGCGGAGCTGGAAGAGGAGTCCTCCAATACGGCTCCGGTGTCATAATCGCTGGCCGCGCCGTCAGCGCCCTCTTCCTCTGCGTCCTCGATCACCATGTCGCCGTCAACCATCATGATGCCGCCAAGCGTCCGCGCCACGCTGTTTTGAGAGGAGATTTCATAGAGCGCGTCATAAATTTCTTTGTAGCTGGAGGCGTAGGTGAAGGGGTCGTCCGCGGCGCTCTCTGTTTCGGAGACTCCGGCATCCTCATTGGCACTCGCATCCTCGCTGGCATTCACATCTATGGCAGAATCTACTCCATCATCGGCATTATTGCTATCGGCAATTTCACCATCGATCGCAATTGCATCTGCACTGTCATCGCTGGCACTGGCATTTTCACCGACAACCGCATCTTCATTGGCACTGTTAGTATCGACGGCCTCGGCACTCTCATCTGTGACAGCTATCTCCGGACTGCCGCCATAAGCTTCCGTACTGTACTCGCCGTTTCCGACGCCCTCATCCAGCAGTACCGTGACAATCCCGCCCGTCTCTGTCTGTGCTGCGTCCCCGCTCTGAGAGGAACTGTTTCTCGAGATACGTCCGGCCAGTCCGACCACAACAATCGCGAGCGTAAAGACCGCCGCCAGGCTCCCAAGACGCAGGGTAAGGCGCGAGATTTTGCTGCGGCCTGTTCCTCGCGGAGCATATGCACGATCTGCTTTTACGCCGGTCGCTGCCTCAACTTTCGTGCCTGTTTTCGCACCCGAATTGGCCTCCGGTTTTTCGTCTGTTTTCGCTTTCGAACCGGCCTCTGATTTCATGCCTGTTATTATCCCCGGGACTACATCATCGCTTTTTACTTCTGCTTTCTCTTCCGTTTCAGCACCGGCTTCCACATCCGATATGGAATCAATTTCTGCACGGCCTTCCGGCTTTTTCCTTCCCGTGTGCAGCTGCGATCCCTTTAGCATCTGCTCCACTGCTTCCGGGGAGAGCGAATCAGGCGGCGTGATCTGCCGCGCATCTTCTTTTATTTTTTGCAGGAGACCTTCTTCGCTGCCCACAGCCGGATTTTTATCCTGCTTCGTTTCATTGTTCGTAGTCTGGTTTTTATCTTGATTCATCGCATTGACCTCCCAGCATCTGCTGCATTTTCTTCAATGCCCGGCTCTGCCGCGAGCGGACGGTGTTCGGATTCATTCCCAACGTGTCAGAAATCTCCTGACTCGAATAGCCTGCAAAAAGATTCAGAGACAGGATCAGCCGGTCCTGGGGCGGCAGGGACTCAAACGCCGACCGGGTATCCATCTGCTCCTCCAGATCCTTTTGGGGAGCAGGAATTGATTCGTCCAGCTCCTCCTGAAAATCACGGTAGCTGCGAATTCTGCGGGCGCATTTTTTGGATAAAATCCGAAACATCCATGCCGAAAATGCGCCTGCCTCCCGCAGCGAGCCGATCTGCGCGAACGCATCCGTCACGGCCTCACTGACCGCGTCCTCCGCATCCTGCTCGTGCCGGAGCGTGTAGAGCGCGAAGCGGTATAAATCCCTGTAAATCTGTTCGTACAGCAGGGCAAAGGCGTGTACATCGCCGGACTGAGCCTGTCTGATAAGTTCTGTATTCTGAATCATACGTTTTCCTCCTCCTGCCGTTTTGGCAGGGAGCTGACCAGTCATCCGGACATCTCCTCCCGGGCGGGATATGCGGACGCTGTAAAACCGGTTCTGTATATATAGTGAAGAAAAGCGGCTGCTTTGTTGCAGGCGTATTAAAAAATTCTTTTCTAAATGCAGGGCGAAACGATTTATGAGGCTTACTATAGCTTATGAAAGGCTGAAATACAAGTATATTTCGTAGAGGCCTGGCATACAAAAGAGCGCATTGTTACTGTTCACACCTGTAGAGGAAGAAATACCGTAAAATTGCTAATGATGTGATCTGTAATGTGCAATGCACAAACGATGTATTGACGGATCAAGGCTTTAATGTTATACTATGAAACAAAGAAGAGGAGGGATTAAAATGGCAACAACAAATGTGACTATGCGGATGGATGTTTCTTTAAAGAACCAGCTTCAGGAATTGGTTTCTGACTTGGGACTTGATATGACAACTTTTTTTACAATGGCTGCCAAACAGGCTGTAAGGGAGCAGGCAATTCCGTTTAAAGCGGCGTTGAATACCCCGAATCAGGAAACCATTGAGGCGATGGCGGAAGTAGAATATATGCGCCAGCACCCCAATGCAGGGAAAACATATAATAGCTTTTCGGAGCTGCTCGGCGACCTGGATGGCGAGGATGATGATTGATGAAATATCAGATAAAGAGAACAGGAAAATTTAAAAAGGATTTGAAGAAAGCGATTGCCCGTGGGTACAATATGGCTCTGATGGACACTGTTGTTACAGCTTTGTCAGAAGGGCGGGAGTTAGATGAAAAATACCATGATCATCTGTTAAACGGAGATTGGACAGGATATAGAGTGTGCCATATTTTGCCGGACTGGCTGTTGATATACAAATATGATAATGATGATCTGATTTTATATCTTACCAGAACTGGAAGCCACAGCGATTTGTTTAAGTGACATTTTTACAAAATAATTAAGAAAGCATGAAGGGGTTCGCTCTTGCGTACCTGCCACAAAATGGGTATAATCGGAATTAATGGGGAAGCGGCCGCCGTTATCAGCTATCTTAGAATACAGAGCAGCAGCGGCAGACTGCTATGCTGCATAAGCCGGAATGGGTACGCCAATATAATAAACCGGAGCGGATATACCAATAGAATAAGCCGGGAATAGTATGCCGCTATAATAAATATGCCGAAACCGAGATGCAAAAAATATCAAAGACAGACAAGAAAGGGACAGTTATTATGGACTATCAGTTTACCACAGTGAAGGAATTGTACCGCGACCGGGACAGCTTTATCGGACGGGAGATTACGGTCGGCGGATGGGTGCGCAGCATCCGCGATTCAAAGACCTTTGGATTTATCGTGCTGCACGACGGCACGTTTTTTGAAACGCTTCAGATAGTATATTCTGACCAGCTGGCGAATTTTGCTGAGATTTCGAAGCTGAATGTCGGTTCGGCCGTGATTGTGAAGGGGACGCTGGTGGCGACGCCGAACGCGAAGCAGCCGTTTGAGATCCAGGCCTCCTCCGTGGAGGTGGAGGGCGCGTCGACACCGGATTATCCGATGCAGAAAAAGCGCCATTCGATGGAGTATCTGCGCACGGTTCCGCACCTGCGCCCGAGGACGAACACCTTTCAGGCCGTGTTCCGCGTGCGCTCACTGGTTGCGTACGCGATCCACACCTTTTTCCAGGAACGCGGCTTTGTCTATGTGCATACGCCTCTGATCACGGCGAGTGATTGCGAGGGCGCCGGAGAGATGTTCCAGGTGACGACGCTCGACATGGAGAATCCGCCGCGCGACGACAAGGGAGCCGTTGATTTTTCAAAGGATTTCTTTGGCAAGCCGACCAACCTGACCGTAAGCGGACAGCTTGACGTGGAGGCATTTGCGCAGGCGTTTCGGAATGTTTACACCTTCGGGCCGACCTTCCGCGCGGAGAATTCCAACACCGCACGCCACGCGGCGGAGTTCTGGATGATCGAGCCGGAGATTTCCTTCGCGGACCTGGAGGACGACATGATCCTTGCGGAGAGCATGATCAAATACATCATCCGCTACGTGCTGGAAAACGCGCCGGAGGAGATGAAGTTTTTTAATTCCTTTGTGGACAAGGGGCTGCTCGAGAGGCTGAACCATGTGCTCAGCTCTGATTTTGGGCGGATCACTTACACCGAGGCGGTGGAGATTCTGAGCAAGCATAACGATAAATTTGAGTACAAGGTTTCCTGGGGCAGCGATCTGCAGACGGAGCACGAGCGCTATCTGACCGAGCAGATTTATAAGCGCCCGCTGTTTGTCACCGATTATCCGAAGGAGATCAAGGCATTTTATATGAAGCTGAACGAGGACGGGAAGACAGTGCGCGCGATGGACTGCCTGGTGCCGGGCATCGGAGAGATCATTGGCGGCAGCCAGAGGGAGGATGACCTGGAGGTTCTTACCCGCCGGATCGCCGAGCTGGGGATGAAGCCGGAGGATTACGCGTATTACGTGGATTTGCGCAAATACGGCTCCACCCGCCACTCAGGGTTTGGCCTTGGCTTTGAGCGCTGCGTGATGTATCTGACCGGCATGTCCAACATCCGCGATGTATTGCCGTATCCGCGGACAGTGGGGAATCTGCAGTAAGCTCAATGTTCTTTTAGGAGGCATTTACGTTTCATGAGCAAAATACTGGTTTTGGACAACGAAAGGGAGATCGCGGAGGTCATTGGACTTTATCTGCGAAACGAGGGCTACGAGGTGGAGCTGGCTTATTCCGGCCGCGAGGTGCTTGACCGGGTTGCGCAGTCGCCGCCTGATCTGGCGCTGCTGGATGTGATGCTTCCGGATATCGACGGCTTCCGGGTGCTGCGCAAAATCCGTGAGAGCTATACCTTCCCCGTGATTATGCTGACCGCAAAGACGGAGTACACGGACAAGATCAACGGACTCACACTCGGCGCGGATGATTACATACCAAAGCCGTTCAATCCGCTGGAGATGGTCGCCCGCGTCAAGGCACAGCTTCGCCGTTATACGAAATACAATGAGAGCGGCGGCAGCCTGCCGGACAATATTATTGACTTTGGCGGACTCTTGATGAACCGTGACACCCACGAGTGCGTGTTCAACGAGCGGGAGCTGCTGCTTACGCCGATTGAGTTTGATATTCTCTGGCTGCTGTGTGAAAACCGCGGAAAGGTGATCAGTTCCGAGCAGCTTTTCGAGCAGATCTGGAAGGAAAAGTATTTTAAAAACAGCAACAACACCGTGATGGTCCACATCCGCCATCTGCGCGAGAAGATGGGAGACGGGCATCGGAAAAGTGATTTTATCAAGACCGTCTGGGGCGTCGGGTATAAAATCGATAAATAGTCATTCGCAGTTTGGTTGATTGAACGGCAGCGGGGCGATATGTCAGCCTGGGATTTTGATTCTGTGTTTAGAAATAAGCCGACGGCAATCTCATTGGCTTTATACAATGTAAGCCGCGCAATAAAAAATCGCTTCGCGATTGGCGCGGCCTTCGTCCATACTCGCTCAGCGAGTACGGACATTCAATGGCTGATTCGCAAGCGATTATTCGGAAATAATTGAGAAGCAGATATTCTGAAAAACAGGGGAATCGGGTGAAAAATGAAAAACAGATATGGAAAAATCGGGCGGAATATGCTGCTCCGCTCTGCGCTGATCAGTATCCTGGCGGTAGCGGCCGGCTATGGTCTGCTGACCTTTCTTACAAGGGGAATTGGAGGGGAGACCTTTCAGAGTCTGATACTGAAGATCCTGCAAAAGCTTGGCATGTCGGAGGAGTATGCGGCCGCAGTATACACCAGGCTGCTGATTAATGGGAAGATGCTGTTTGTGCTGGGCGGTTTTTTTCTGATGTTTTTCATCTTTTTTTTGCTCTCACTCAGACGGATGGTGCGTTACCTGAACAGCGTCAGCGGCGGACTGGACATCGTTCTTTCGGAATCTCCGGAATCCATCCTGCTCCCTGGCGAGCTGGAGCCGATGGCAGAGCAGCTGAACGAGCTTCGCCGCCGCCTTTCCTGGCGCGCTCAGCAGGCGGTGGAGAGTGAACAGCGCAAGAACGAGATGGTCGTCTGTCTGGCGCATGATCTGAAGACGCCGCTGACCTCTGTGACGGCGTATCTGACCATGTTGGACGAGCATCCGGAGATGTCGCAGGAGGAGCGTGTAAAATATACGCACATTACACTGGAAAAAGCGATTCGGCTGGAAGAACTGATGGACGAGTTCTTCGAGATTACCCGTTTCAACGCGCAGGACATTACACTGGAAAAGCGGGAAATCAACCTTTCCATCATGCTGGAGCAGCTGGAGGATGAAAATTATGGGCTGCTGAACGCAAAGAACATGACCTGTGTGGTTGACGTTCAGGAGGGCCTGTTGATGCGGGGCGACCCGGAGCAGCTGGCCCGCGTCTTTGACAACCTGCTGAAAAATGCGGCCGCGTATGGAAATGAGGGTTCTCAGATCCTGATCCAGGCACGCGGCGGAAATGGAGGGATCACCATCGTCTTTACGAACGAGGGGCCGCAGATTCCGCAGAAAAAACTGGAAATGATTTTTGAAAAGTTCTACCGTGTCGACGACGGCAGATCAAGTAAAACGGGGGGCGCCGGGCTGGGGCTCGCGATCGCGAAACGGATCGTGGAGATGCACGGCGGAGCAATATCGGCGGTGAGCGACAGGAAAAATACGCGCTTTATCGTGAATGTACCGGTGGACGCGCCGGCCGCAAAGGGGGAAAGCGATGAAAAGGAACAAAAACAACGGTCACGACGGAAACTGGCAAAATGACAGTTATTCTGACGGGTATTCCGGTGGTTATGGCGGAAACGGATATGGCTACGACCAGGACGGCGGCTATGGCACAAGCAGTTATGGTGGGAGCAGCTATGGAGCAGACAGTGGCTACGGAACAGCTGGCGGTTACGGTGGAAGTAGCTACGGCTCAAATGGTGCTTATAATGGAAGCAGCTATGGTCAGGATGGCGGTTATGGCGGAAACGGATATGGCTACAGCCAGGACGGCGGCTATGGTGTGAGCAGCTACAGCTCGAATGGCGGTTATAGCGGAAACAGCTATGGCGGAGGCGGCTACGGCGGCCGCGGAAACGGGAACAACGGCAGTTATGGCGGAAATCCGGGCGGCGCGGGCAACGGCTCCGGTAAGAAGCCGCGCAAAAAAAGAAGCAGGGCCGGCGATGTGTTGAGCATTATTGTGATGGTCGTGGCCTTCGGCGTATTTGTCTTTGCCGGATATAAGCTCTACGGCTATTACAAAGAATATCAGAAGGCGGACGATGAGTATGCCAATCTGGCTACCTACACGACCGACGAGACGGAGACGGAGGACCTGGACGCACTGGAAGAGGCGTTTGAAAATGAGGGACCGCAGAGCGTCAGCGGCCGGGAGGTGAAGACGGTAGAGGTGGACGATGAGGAGGTCAATCTTCCGACTATGGTCAACCCGATTGATTTTGAGTCCCTGAAAGAAGTAAATTCTGATATTGTGGGCTGGCTGAAGATTCGCGCGCTCGACTTGAGCTATCCGGTCGTGCAGGGAGAAGACAATGACTATTACCTGCATCAGTCCTTCGAACAGGAATATCTCTTTGCCGGATGCCTCTTTGTGAACTTCGAAAATAACAGCGATTTCACGGATCAGAACACGATTATCTATGGGCATAATATGAAAAACGGTTCCATGTTCGGTTCTCTGAAGAAGTTCCGGGACGAGGAGGTCTATAATAAGAGCAAATACTTCTGGATTTTCACGGAAGACATCATCTTTCAGTACCGGATCTTTTCAGCGCGCGTTGTGAATAAGGTGGGGCAGACCTACCAGACTGTCTTTACAGATGACGAAGAGTTCCAGGAGTTCCTGGACACGGCGATGGAGGACTCCGAGGTGGACAACAGTAACGTGACCATTTCCACAGACGACAAGGTCGTGACTCTTTCCACCTGTACCGGCGATTCGGCGACCCGCTTTGTCGTGCAGGGGAAGCTTGTGCAGATGTACGCGTCAAAGTAGAAGGATACTGGTATCCGCAAGGAATATATAAATAAAAACAAACTGATTGCATGCAGGATGGAATAAAACAATATAGAGCAAAATAGAGCAGTGCCACAAGGTAGTGTCACTAAGCGTAGTACAGGTCAGTACAAAATTACACGGAGAACGGAAAAAGCAAAGAGGTTGAGAGAACTACATGGAAATGGGGGTAAGAATCTTGAACAACATCGAACAGCTGCAGCAGATCATCGACAATACTAACAACATCGTCTTTTTCGGCGGAGCCGGGGTTTCAACCGAGAGCGGTATCCCGGATTTCCGGAGCGTGGATGGACTTTACCATCAGAAATACGACTATCCGCCGGAGACCATATTGAGTCATACCTTTTTTAAGAGGCAGACGAAAGAATTCTATCGCTTCTACCGAGACAAAATGCTGGTGCTTGACGCGGAGCCGAACGCTGCGCATAAAAAGCTCGCCGAGTTGGAGGAGTGTGGCAAGCTGAAGGCAGTCGTGACGCAGAACATCGACGGTCTTCATCAGAAGGCCGGCAGCAAAAGGGTGCTGGAGCTGCACGGAAGCATTCACCGCAATTACTGCCAGCGCTGCCACGCGTGCTTTGACGGAAAGCAGATGCAGGAGCTTCTGCAAAGCGAAGATGGTCTGCCGCACTGCTTCTGCGGCGGAGTGATCAAGCCGGACGTCGTCCTTTACGAGGAGGGACTCGACCAGAAAACGATGCAGGACTCCATCCGTTATATTTCTCAGGCGGACGTACTGATCATCGGCGGCACATCGCTTGCGGTCTACCCGGCGGCCGGACTCATCGATTACTTCCAGGGACGCCATCTGGTCGTGATCAACATGGCGCCGACCCCGCGCGACCGGCATGCTGATCTGCTCATACAGGAAAAAATCGGGACGGTGCTGGGAGCACTGCACGTTTAAGAAATGTGTCATCCAGAAAAAGACCGGAGGTGTTTTGTTTGGATTTTGAAGTGGGCGACATCGTAAAACTAAAAAAGAAGCACCCCTGCGGCAGTCAGGAGTGGGAAATCCTCCGCGTCGGGGCAGATTTTCGCCTGAAATGTATGGGCTGCGCCCATCAGATCATGGTTCCGCGGAAGCTTGTTGAAAAAAATGCGCGGGGACTGAGGAAACAGTAAAAACATTTCAGAAAAAGTAAAAAGCAGTAAAAAACTGTTTCGGAAACCGTAAAAAGCAGTAAAAGACTGTTTCGGAAACTGTAAAATACTGTATAAACTGTCAGCGTATAAACTGCCATGGCATATATGCGGATTTTTTTCTTGACAATCGATTTTACTGCGAGTATCATAAACCACATGTATCGCAATTAATCAGGACAGATCTTCGGACTCGCTGCGAAGACTGTATGAGTATGATGAAAGGCGCAAATCCATTCGCTCATTTGCTGAAGGAGAATATTGTAAGGATTTGTATTCGTACTGTGAAGGTATTGAGCAGTTACCATATATCAAATTTGACAGACAACAGATTGAGAAGTGCGGCGCAGGTGCCCCACAATGGGTATCTGCGCTTTTCTATGCGCAGGGGTGCGTAATCTGTCGCTGAAGCGGCCGCGCCCTGTGCGCACGAGTAAGGGCTTAATCGCCTTGCCCGATTATATGCGCAGAGCCGGGCAAGGCTTATCCCATGCGAAGCGTGGGATGCCCGCATCCACAATCGGAGATTGTGGACATAACCCGGCGAGGGAGTTTTGCGGCTAAAGCCCACGCCATAAGGAGGAACCATGGGAGAGCAGAACAGCGATGTGCTTTTGGAAGTAAAGGATCTGGCCATTTCTTTTTTTAATAAGACCGGTGAGATCCAGGCGGTGCGCGGCATCAGCTATACGCTTCGTCGGGGCGAGGTGCTGGGCATTGTCGGGGAGTCGGGCAGTGGAAAATCGGTTTCGAGCCACGCGATTCTGCGCCTGACGCCGGACACCGGGCTGGTGAAAAGCGGAGAGATCCTCTTTGAAGGCAGAGATATTTTGAAAATGGAGAAAGCAGAGCTTCAGGAGCTTCGGGGAAACCGGATTGCCATGATCTTTCAGGACCCCATGACGAGCCTTGACCCGCTTTTTACAGTGGAGTATCAGCTGAATGAATCCTTAAAAAAACATACCGATATGGATGCTGCCGCCCGCAGAGCGCGGATGCTGGAGCTTCTGGAGATGGTGGGAATCAATCAGCCTGAGAGACGCCTGAAGCAGTACCCCTATGAATTTTCCGGCGGTATGCGTCAGCGCGTGATGATCGCCATGGCGCTGTCCTGCAATCCGGACCTGCTGATCGCGGATGAGCCGACTACGGCGCTCGACGTGACGATTCAGGCGCAGATCATCGATCTGATCAAAGAGCTGAAGGACAGGCTGGGGATGGCAGTTATTTTTATTACGCATGATCTTGGCGTGGTGTCGGATATCTGCGATAAAATCGTGGTCATGTATGCCGGAAAGATCATTGAGGAAGGGATGAGCCGCCAGATCTTTTACGACAACAGGCACCCTTATACAAAGGGGCTGCTGGAGTCGGTACCGGATATTGAGAGTGATGTCAGTGAAAAACTGAAGCCAATCAAAGGAAATCCGCCGGACATGAGCGGTGTAAAGCCGGGCTGCGCGTTCGCGCCCCGGTGCGGCGACGCGATGCGGATTTGTATTAAAGAAGACGCGCCTCTGTTTGAGATAGACGGGACACATTGTGCAGCCTGCTGGAAAATGGTGCGCGATGCAAAAATGTGAAGCGCTGGCGACAGACATAAGAACGTATGAAGCGAGACGAAAAAGAGCCTTTGCCGGGCAGCATCCCACACTTCGTGCAGCGAACTGCGTTGAGGCTTTTTGAGTTTGCGATTTGCGTATCAGGCGGGGCAAGATGGGCATATAATTCCGCGACAGATCTTAAGTCCCGGAGGGGACAGAAACGCGTTTGAAAAAGAACGGCCGTGTAAGGATTCGCGGCGGCAGAAAGGACAGTACAGTGGGAGAACTGAAGGAAAAACGGCCGGAGAGTAATGATATTTTGCTGGAGGTTCGGAATTTAAAAAAATATTTTCCCGTGCGTACCGGTTTTGTGAAGAAGACGGATCTGAAGGCCGTGGATGACGTCAGCTTTTTCATCCGCAGGGGCGAGACGCTGGGGATCGTGGGTGAGAGCGGCTGCGGTAAAACGACGCTGGGCCGCGCGGTGCTGCGGCTTGAGGAACCGACCGCAGGGGACATTATTTACGATCATGAGTCCATCATAGGGAAGAATATGCGGGAATACCGCAGCCGGATGCAGATTGTTTTTCAGGATCCTTATGCTTCCCTGGATCCGCGCAAGACTGTGTCGGATATCATTGGCGAGGCGATGGATATCCAGAAGCTGTACAGTACGAAGGAAGAACGGCGGGAGAAGATTCTGAGCCTGATGAGTCTGGTCGGTCTGAACAGTCAGTTTTACAACCGCTTTCCGCACGAGTTTTCCGGCGGACAGCGTCAGCGGATCGGGATTGCCCGTGCGCTGGCGGTAAATCCCGGGTTTATCGTCTGTGATGAGCCGGTGTCGGCGCTGGATGTCTCGATCCAGGCACAGATCGTGAACATGCTGGAGGAGCTTCAGGAGACGAGAGGGCTGACGTATCTGTTTATCGCGCACGACCTGGCGATCGTGAAGCATATCAGTCAGCGCATCGGCGTGATGTATCTGGGACATCTGGTGGAGCTGGCCGGGAGTGCCGAGCTGTACCGGAATCCGCTGCATCCTTACACGCAGATGCTGCTTTCTGCGATCCCGATCGCGAATCCGGATATCAGCGCAAAGCGCAAACGGATCCGGATGCAGGGGGAGGTGCCCAGTCCTTTAAATCCGCCGTCCGGCTGTCCGTTCCGTACGCGCTGCCCCTATGCCGGGGATATCTGCGCGGAAGCGATGCCGGAGCTGACAAAGCAGAGCGAGGGACATTTAGTTGCGTGCCATAAATGCCAATGAAGGTGCAATGCGGGAGAAGAAAACTGAAAGCATTAAACGGCTTAGCTGCGCACAGCGATACAGAACAGGCTTTCGCGTCCGCCGCAAAAAACGCATGAAAATATGGATTATATATCTGCTGCGAAAGCTGTAAGAAATATGGATGCCGCATCTGCGCCGCATCTGCCGCGAAAACCGTATAAAAATGTTTAAGCATGAAAGGAAGGAATCATGCAGACTGCCAGATATATCATAAAAAGAGTGCTGCTCGCAATCATCAGCCTTTTTGCGATCATTACGATCACGTTTTTCCTGATGAACCTGATGCCGGGTGATCCGTTTATGTCGGAGAAAGCGTCAGAAGAGAGCCGGGCGATCCTGATCGCAAAATACGGACTGGATCAGCCGGTATACATACAGTACATCCGTTATCTGAAAAACCTGTTTCACGGAGATATGGGAACCAGCTACGTCCTGCAGAAGGGGAGGGCTGTGACGACGATTATCACGGAATCCTTTTCCGTATCGCTCTCCCTCGGCGCACGGGCGCTGCTGCTGGCAATTGTCTGCGGGATTACTCTGGGATGCATCTCGGGACTGTGCAAGGATAAGCTGCCGGATTCCATCATCCGAGTGATTTCTTCTCTGGGGATTTCCATGCCGGGCTATGTCGTAGCTTCTGCGCTGATGATTCTTCTGGCAGTGAATCTGGGTGTGCTGCCTGTGACCTACAGCAAGCCGGGCGGCTGGGTCATGCCGATGATCACACTGGCGATCTATCCGACCTCCTATCTGACCCGCCTGACAAGGGCGAGTATTCTGGAGGTAATGAATCAGGATTATCTGCTCACCGAGCGGGCAAAGGGAATGTCAGAATTTGTCGTCGTCTTCGTGCATGCGCTGAAAAATTCCCTGATTCCGGTCATTACGTATCTCGGACCGCTGACCGCCTCCATCCTGACCGGAGGCTTTGTAGCTGAGAGTGTATTTAATGTGCCAGGGCTGGGACGCTATTTTGTCAGCTCGATCAGCAGCCGCGACTATACAATGATCATGGGAGTGACGATTTTTTACTCCGCACTCATCGTTATCATGAATCTGGTGTGCGACATTCTGTACAAAATCGTGGATCCGAGGATCAAGCTGGACTGATTCAAAAAAACGGAAACCCGCCGCATGCATGATCGGCTTGTGCGTGATGCGGATGTGCTTTTGGCAATTTTCCGTGAAAGCCGGAGCAACGCCTGCGCTTTTTACGATTTTCCGTGAAAGCCGGAGCAATGCCTGTGTCCTGGATTTGGATGGCGGATGACGAATGTATGACATATACGTAGAAGGAATGATTATGAAGGTAAATGCGTTAAGCTTTCAGAATAAAATAGCTCCGGAGGACTTCACCCCTCTTGAAGAGGGATATTTTCAGGAGGAAGTGCTGGAGACGGAGGAGATCGGCTACTGGAAGGCGAGCTGGCAGCGGCTTCGCGCGAACCGCATCGCGATGACTGCGCTGGTGATGATCGTGATCCTGATGCTGTTCGCATTTGTGGGTCCGATGCTTTCTCCGTACACCTACGATCAGCAGGTGCGCGGGGATGAAGCACTCTGGCCCTGCCTGGCGCATCCGTTCGGCACGGACCGCTTAGGCCGCGATATCCTGGTGCGCTGCATGATCGGCTCCAGAATCTCCATCACGGTCGGTCTGGTATCTGCGGTGATCGTTATGGTGGTGGGCAGCATTTACGGAGCCATCTCCGGCCTGATCGGAGGCAGGGTGGACATTATCATGATGCGCCTTGTCGATATTATCTATTCGATACCGGAGATTCTGTTGATCGTCGTCATTAAAATGGTGATCAGCGATCCGCTGGATACCCTGATAGAGACGGTGCCTTTCCTTGGCGGCCTGCAGAAGATCGGCTCCGGCCTGATCGCGATCTTTATCGTATACGGCTGCCTGTACTGGGTCGGAATGGCGCGAATTGTCCGCGGCCAGATCCTGCAGCTGAAGACCTTTGATTATGTGACGGCGTCAGAGGCGCTCGGCTGTACGAAGGGGAGACTGATCCGTGAGCACCTGCTTCCGAACTGCATCGGACAGCTCATCGCGACCGTGATGCTGCAGATTCCGTCCGCGATTTTCACGGAGGCGTTCTTAAGCTATCTGGGGATCGGCGTGTCGGCTCCGATGGCCAGCCTCGGTTCCCTGACCTCGGAGGCGCTGAACGGGATTACGTCTTATCCTTACCGGGTCATTTTCCCGGCGGCGCTGATCAGCCTGATTATCCTTTCCTTCAACCTGTTTGGCGACGGTCTGCGGGACGCACTTGATCCGAAGATGAAAAAATAAAGATGCGAAGGTACGGAACAGTTGCAAAATGAAGCTGTGAAGGTACAAAACAGTCGCAAAGCAGTTACAAAACAAATGTGATATAAACTTCCGTATGCATGGCGCAGGGAAGCTTATATGCGCGGAGCAGTGAATGAATTTTTCAGCTTATGCCGTGCTGCCCGCGCATCGGATAAGAGAGAACTCTTTATCTGATAGGAACAGTAGTATTGTTCAGAACAGGCTCGCTCCGTTCTGAACGCGTACCCAATTCCATAAAAAGGAGGATTTTACTATGAAAAAGTCGAAAAAAATGCTGGCGGCGGTTCTGGCGCTCGGTATGGCAGCGGCATCTCTGCCGATGAGTGCGATGGCGGAGGAATCGGAGAAGATCACGATTTCTGTCACGGGCGGCAGCGAGGATTCCATGCAGCTGAATACCGCGACGGGCAGCTACCTGAACGGCCTTTCTGCCTGCCGTCACCTGTTTGAGGGCCTTTACAAGCTGGACGCAAACGGTGATGTCGTGCTTGGACAGGCGGCTTCTGTTGAGACGAGTGAGGACGGTCTCACCTGGACCTTTACGCTGAGAGATGATATTACCTGGTCGGACGGGGAGCCGGTGACCGCGGATGATTTCATCTTTGGTTTTGAAAATCTGGAAGCACAGGGCGGCGACTATTCTTCCCTGCTTTCCGACGTTGCTGCTTCGTATGAGGCGCCGGATGAATCGACCGTAGTTATCACGCTGGACGCTCCGTGCAGCTTCCTTCCCTCTGTACTGGCATTTCCGTCTACGTATCCGGTAAGAGCGGACTATGTGGAGGAGTATGGCGATGCGTACGCGACGGATCCGGAGGCTGCGGTTTACAATGGCCCGTATGCAATGGTCAGCTGGGATCATGAGGCACAGGTCGTGATGGAGCTTCGTGAGGATTATTATGACGCGGACAGCATTTCCGTAGGCACGATCAACTGGCTGCTGATGTCTGAGGAAAGTACGGCTCTGGCTTCCTTTGAGAGCGGGGATATCATGTATTCCGATATGTGTCCGGATGAGGAAGCGGCGCGCATGGAAGGCAACGGTCTTTTCTATACGGCAGGAAATAACAATTACTGTGTGATGTTCAACCTTGGCGAGAACGGCAATGACGTGCTCAAGGACGCGAATGTCCGCAAAGCTCTGTCTCTGGCAATCGACCGTGAGCGGATCATTTCCATCCGTGACCTGAACGATGAGCTCGGCTATACGCTTGCCTGCAGCGGCTACACAAATGATGAGGGTGTGGACTTTACTGATTACGCGGATCCGTGGTATGATACAGAGGATTATGAAGCGAACTGCGAGCTGGCAAAAGAGCTTCTGGCAGAGGCCGGCTATGCGGACGGCGAGGGCTTCCCGGCTCTGACCTATATCGTAAACAACGACAGCCGTAAGGAGATCGCGGAATCGGTCGTCAACGACTGGAAGGAAGTGCTCGGAATCGATACAATTACTGTAGAAAAGACAGAGGACTTCTCCGCATCAAGAAGAGAAGGCAATTATGATCTGGCATACTTTGGGTGGTACATGGATTACACCGATCTTTCCAATATGTACAGCTGCCTGATCGGCACAGAGAACGCCAACTCCTTCTATTCCAGCGAGGAATACACCGCGACCTACAACGCGGCGATCAGCACCGCGGATCAGGCCGAACAGTGGGAGTACTACAAAGAGCTGGAAGCAATCCTGGCGGAAGACCTTCCGGTAACGGTGATCCTTCACAGCATGAGCAGCTATCTGTTTGACGATACAAATTATGAAGGGCTTGTATATTCCTGCGGCAACTTCGTGTTTACGTATGTGACAGCACTGTAAATGGAATTGTAAAGGAACATGCGCGGCAGCTTCAGATACCGTAAGCTGCCCTTACCCGATAAGCCCCCGCGCCGTGAGATGGTACGGGGGCTTTTGATGCACAGAGCTGCGAGAGGAATTTTTCCGGCTTTTGCCGTACGTAGCCTACGCTTCGGTCGTTGAATATCCCGCGCGAAGCGTGGGATGCCACCCGGCGAGGGCTTAATGTGTGCCACTGGCACACAGCAGCCGCGCAGGCTTTTTAGAGGAAGACAGGAATGAAGATTGAGAAAATTGAGCTTGGCTATGTCCATATTCCGCTGATCACGCCGTTTCGCACGGCACTGCGGACGGTGGACGGGATCCACGATCTGATTGTCAGGATTACGGCGGAGGACGGCAGCTTCGGATTCGGGGAGGCGCCGCCTACGGCAGTGATTACCGGTGATACGAAGGAATCTATTGAAGCGGCGATCCGCGGGTACATTGCTCCGTCCATTATCGGGATGGATCTTTTGGATTTGGATGCTGTTATGCGGAAAATGGAGAGATCCATTGCGAAAAATACGTCGGCGAAAGCTGCTGTGGACATCGCTTTGTATGATCTCTACGCGAAACAGATGGGGATGCCGCTCTATCGGGTATTGTCCGGCGTACAGGGCGGCGGGACGCCGCGGCCGGGCAAATCAGGAAGTGCGGCCACGAAAGCGGAATTGGGCGAACCGGACGGTGGCGCCGCCAGAGAGGAATCCGGCAGCCCGGGCAGTGCTGCTGCCAGAGCGGAGTCAGGAAATCCAGGCAGCGGGGCTGCCAAAGCGGAATCCGGCAACCGGAGCAGTGCGGCTGTTAAGGCAGAATCCGGCGGTTCGGAGATTGAGACGGACATTACGATCAGTGTGGATGAGACGGAGAAAATGGTACGTGACAGCCTGCGCGCGGCCGCGGACGGCTTCCGTATTCTGAAGGTGAAGGTCGGCAAAGGCGGGAAAAAGGATGTCGAGCGGGTACGTGAGATACGGCGGGCGGTCGGACCGGAAGCCATATTGCGCATTGACGCGAACCAGGGCTGGACAGCGGAGGAGGCCATTTCCACGATACGGGCAATGGAAGATGAAGGACTGAGGATCGAGCTGGTAGAACAGCCGGTTTCCTGTCATGATTTTCGCGGACTGCAGCGGGTGACAAAGGCGGTGGATACGCCGGTTCTGGCGGATGAGAGCGTGTTTTCTTACGAAGATGCGGAGCGCATTATTGAGGAGCACGCTGCAGATTATATCAATATCAAGCTGATGAAGACCGGCGGGATTTATCAGGCAATGCGTATCTGTGATCTGGCGGATCGATATCAGGTGAGCTGCATGATTGGATGTATGCTGGAGAGTAAGGTTTCCGTGAGTGCAGGCGCGCATCTGGCTGCTGCGAGAAGCTGCATTACCATGGCTGATCTGGACGGCCCGTCTCTGTGTGCTGAGGATCCGTATGAAGGCGGCCCGGTCTACAGCGGCCCGAAAATTTACCTGAATGAGGATGCCGGGATTGGGATCAGAACAGTGCCTGCGGACTTCTGTGTCTGCGGTTCAAATCCGGACAGATGATGTAAGGAAAGCCGCGCATGATAATTACTGGTGCGTAAGGCATGATCTGAGACCATATCCGTTGTGCGGGTATGGACGACATGGGAGAATAGATATGCAGACCAGATATGGGATTGTGACAGCACAGAGCTGCTTTCTGCGTGGAAAACCGGGAGATGCAATGGGGCAGCAGCCTGTACAGAAAAAAGGGTTGGAAGAGAATGGGGTACCTGCTCAGAAAAAAGTGCCGGAAGGAAATGGGGTGCCTGTGCATCCGGGTTTGCCTGGCAGAAACTACAGCGGGATTGAAGATGAGATTTTTTCCGGCTGGGCGGTTCGGGTTTTTCCAGAGACAGAGGAAAATGGCTGGGTAAAAATTGAGACCCATTATGGATACGAAGGGTATGTGTACAAAGATCAGATTGTCCTGATCAGCCGGGAAACGCTTGTCTGCAGGCAGGATGGCACCCGTTTTTTCCGTATTGGTGTCCCTGCGGCGGATGTGCTGGATCAGCCGAAGGTGCAGGGACTGCTTCTGGAGCGCCTGCTGAAAAACTCGATCGTGGAGCGGGTGACCGATATGGAGCAGGAACGCCCGGAAGTGACGGAGACTTTGGCAGGAAAAAGTCCGGAAGGGAAAGACCCGGCAGGGAAAAAAACTGCAGGAAAAGATCTGGCAGGGAAAAATTCGGCAGAAGCGTCGGCCGATCAGGACGGCTGGTGTCTTGTACGCACGGCGGCCGGGGTTGTCGGCCACATGCGTGAAAATTATCTGCGGAAGCGTCTGGATGATGACGGGTATCTGCTGGAGATGAAGACCCGGACAGAACCGGAATTGCAGCAGATGGAGATACGGACAAAGCCGGAAACCATGCCAGCAAGAAATAAAAAAGGGAAAACAGAGGATTCATCGGAGAGCGAGACAGAGCATGGACGAACCGGATACTTCCGGAAACGATTTCTGGAAAACCCTCCGGAGGAGGAGCACTTTCGCAATGGCGTGGTGCGAAGCGCCCGTTCTTATCTTGGAGTACAGTACCGCTGGGGAGGAAAATCCTCTCTGGGGCTGGACTGTTCCGGCTTGGCATTTATGAGTTATCTGGAAAATGGCGTTCTCATTTATCGCGACGCGAATATAAAGCGTGGATACCCGATCTCAGAAATACCGCGTGAACAGCTGAAACCGGGGGACCTGATTTTTTTCCCCGGGCACGTGGCAATCTATCTGGGGGAAGGGCGCTATATTCATTCGACCGGTTATAAAGAGACTCCGTATGTCACCGTCAACAGCCTGACCCCCGCGGATGAGGATTACCGGGCAGATCTGGCTGCTTCTGTCACAGCCTGCGGGAGTATCTTTGCATCATCAGCGATCTCGCCTTGCCCGGCGGCAGAACGGTTCGTTCCTGAAAGCTCGCGTGGAGAAGGCCGAACTTCCGGTCAGGGAGAATCCATTACAAATGCCGGCAAGTCTGCGAACCTGTCGTTCGGAGTGTATGAACCAGATGAAAAATTTGAAGCCCTACGGCGGCGCCTGGACGCGATGCCTGGCAATATCAGCGTGGTATATAAAGATCTGACAACCGGGGAGTCGTTTTCTTATCGGGCGGAGGAACCGCATATTGCCGCGAGCGTGATCAAGCTGTTTTTGATGGCGGCAGTGTTTCAGGGATTTGCGGAGGACGCCTTTTCTCCGAAAGACCAGATTTTGATCCGCCGTGAAGACTGCGTGCCGTCCTGCGGAGTGCTGACGTATCTTCAGGGAGAGCGCACGGTCAGTGTCCGTGATCTGACGGAGCTGATGATCATCGTCAGCGATAATACCGCGGCGAATGCTTTGTTTGACCTGGTCGGGGAGGAACGGCTTGCGGAGTTTCTGGCTGATAAGCTCGGCCTGAAAAAGACCGTGTTCCGCAGAAAAATGTTTGACGATAAACGGGCCGCACAGGGAATCGAGAATTATGTGACAGCGGCGGATGCGGCATGGCTGCTGGAGAAGATTTATAAAGGAGAACTGATTTCCCGGGAGGCGTCAAAAGAAATGTATCAGATCCTGACACACCAGCGGCTGAACGGCAAGATCCCGTTTTACCTGCACACCCTTGCCAATGCGCCGGTGATCGCGCACAAAACCGGTGAGGATTGCGGCGTCACGCATGACGTGGCCATAGTGGAAGGGGAAAGACCGTTTGTATTGTGCTTTCTCGGAAACAAAACGAATGTGGCGGACTATGAACGGCTGATGGCGGAGACGGCGCGGGATTTGTACCAGAAAAGTCACAAATAAAAATTTCAGTGGCGCCGCAGAGGCATTGATCCCGATCTGCTGCGAAAAAAGGGTAAAACGACTTACGTCGTTTACTATATCTGTATCAGAGACTGGAATGCCAGTCAGAAATAATACGGGTAACAGTGAACGTACTGAAAGTTAAGAATAAGAGTAACCATGAAGGTACTGAACAGCTAAGAATACGGGTAACTGCGAAAATACTGAACAGTTAAGAATACGGGGGAAATTTCAGATGAAAGAATTTTCTCATGAGGAATTGAATGCGCTCTCTTACGAGCTGCCGGATGAGGTGGAGAAATATAAACAGCAGGGAGATTTTGAAGCGGCGGAAGAGGCGATCGGGCGCTGGCTGCAGCGCCCTGTGGCAGAAGCACTGAAAGTACGGCTGCGCCTGGAAAAGCGCCTCCTGAAAGGATTGCGGGAGAATTTTCCTCATACAAAGGAGCAGGCGATTGCGCTTTTTCAGGATCAGATATCCGATTTTGGCGAGACTGATCTGGCGCGGCTGGATGAGGAGGGACTCGCAGAATGGATTTTCCTGGACGGGGAAAAGCATTACATTCATAATCTCGTTCGGAACGTCATGCGGATGGATGCAACGATCAGGAACAGAATGCATAAGGAGGATCCGGAAGCGGGGGAAAGAGAACTGCTCAGAGAGGAGATTCACAGGATAAAAAGGGAAAAGCACACCAGCTGCAGGTTCCGGCTGCGCTCTTCCATTCGCCTTAAAGAAGAGCTTTTTTATCCGGGAATTCATCTGAAAGCGCATCTTCCGCTTCCGGCCGAGCTGCACCAGATTTCGGATGTAAAGCTTCTTGCGCACTCCGACTGCAGGGTATCTATAGACCGGCCGGATTCTTTGTACCGGGCCATCTGCTTTGAGGATACGCTCCAACAGAACCAGGACTTTTTTGCGGAGTATGAATACACGGTGACTGCGGACTACCATGATTTTTCCAGAGAGGATTATGAGGAGGCAGTGAAAAGAAAAAATATATGGCAGGCAGGACTTCGGGAATCCGGGCAATATGCCGCTTTGGAGGAATTGGCGCCTTACCTTGAAGAGCAGTACCCGCATATCCGGTTTTCTCCTTATCTGCGTGCGCTGGCGGAGGAGATTACAGCGAATATCGGCAATGCGGGAAAAACGGCCTGCGCCAGCGAAACACAGGGCACAGTGCGCCTTTTTGCGGCGGACGATGCGCTTGAAAAAGCTTTTGCCATTTATGATTATATAACGACGCACGTGAAGTATTCTTATATGAGGGAATACTTCCTGATACCGGACATTCCGCAGTATTGTGCGAGAAATCTGCGGGGGGACTGCGGGGTACAGGCACTGCTGTTTATCACACTCTGCAGGATCTGCGGCATACCGGCCAAATGGCAGTCTGGCCTGTACTTCGGCGGCCGGGAGAAAGTCGGTGCGCATGACTGGGCAATGTTTTACGCGGAGCCGTATGGATGGCTGTATGCGGATCCTTCCTTAGGCGGAAGCGCGTACAGCGATGGCGATGAGGAGCGGCGGCGCTTTTATTTCGGCAATCTGGATCCGTTCCGTATGGCGGCAAACAATGCGTTTGCGCAGCCCTTCGCGAATCCCAAACGCTTTTTTCCCGCGGATCCGTATGACAATCAGATGGGAGAACTGGAGTCCGATGTGCGCGGATACGGCAGCCGGGAGACGGTGACGGAAGTGAAGAGAGCAGAATGAGCCTGAAGCTTTTTTTAACCGATACCGAAACAGGCCGGCCTCAGTCTTATGGGCTTTCGATGATGGTAATATGCGGGATGATGGAACCAAAAGAGAACAAGAGGGCATTTGATCATGCAGGAAACAGCACTTAGAATGCCGGAGCGGATCCGGCCGGGAGACACGATCGGCGTGGTCGCGCCGGGGTCTCCGATCAGTCTGGATGAGGGCGAAGCGCTGACGGCATATCTGGAAAAAGCGGGATACCGGATACGGTTTGGAAAAACAATAAAAAACCAGATGAATTTTCACGGCTATCTCGCCGGAGACGCGCGTACCAGGGCTGAGGATATCAATTCCATGTTCGCGGATCCGGACGTGAAGGGGATTCTCTGTGCCAGAGGCGGATATGGAAGCAGCCATACCATGGAATATCTGGATCTGGAAATGATCCGGCGCCATCCGAAGGTATTCATTGGCTACAGCGATAACACGAACTATCACTCCGTGTTTAATAAATACTGCGGTCTGATCACGTTTCACGGGCCGATGGCGGTCAGCAATATGCTGAAAGGCTTTGATGCGTACAGCCGCAGCAGTCTCTGGCAGGCACTGAACATGAGTATGACGGACTTTTATGAATTTAAGAATCCGCCGGGAGATCCCATGAAAGTGCTGCACCCGGGGAAGGCAAAAGGACTTGTCACCGGAGGAAACATCAGTCTTCTGGCACATTCCGTGGGAACGTTTTATCAGCCGGATACGGAAGGGAAGATCCTGTTTGTTGAGGATGTGGGGGAAACCATCCCGAGACTGGACATGATGATCACGCAGATGGAGCAGGCGGGAATGACAAAAGGCATACGAGCCCTGCTGATCGGAAATTTTGAAGACTGTTCCAATGATCGTTACGACAGGAGCTATCGGATCGATGATTTCCTGTGCGACCGTTTTGCGGATTACAAAGTACCCGTAGTCACGAATCTCTGCAGCGGACACAAACACCCGATGGGAACCATACCGATGGGTGCCGTCTGCAGCGTCGACGCGTCTGATAGCGCTGTGAGGATCTGGTTCGGGCCAGGGTAATTTGCCGGCTGAAAGTCAGCGGTATCTGCCGCAGCATCCGGCATCCGCAGGCAGATGCTGAGACCCGGCAAAACGGCTGAGAAAAAACCACACGGCTGTAAAAACTGGCAGTAAAAAATCGCTGTAAAAAACTGTTGCAAAAAAACTGTCTGTAAAAGTACTGTCTGTAAAAAGCCTGTCTGTAAAAAAGCTCTAAAAAGCTGGAAACTGTAAAAAAACGCTTGAATTCACCGGAATCCTGTGGTAGAATCAGCAACTGTGATATATTTCCTTGTTCCCTGCGGGACGCGGCGTGGGATTACCCGCTATGAGCCGCGCGGTCAGGGAGCCAAAAGTCCATAAGGAGGTGCTACGAAGCATGAACAAGTATGAATTGGCAGTCGTTGTCAGCGCAAAGCTTGAAGACGAAGACAGAGCCGCCACGATTGAAAAGGTGAAGGAGCTGGTGACCCGGTTCGGCGGTACTGTGACGGAAGTAGAAGAGTGGGGCAAGAGAAAGCTCGCTTACGAGATCAAGAAGATGCGTGAAGGTTATTACTACTTCGTTCGTTTTGATGCAGAGCCTACATGTCCGGCAGAGATCGAGAAACGGATCCGGATCATGGAGGATGTCATCAGATACTTATGCGTGAGACAGGATGCGTAATTCAGTGCATAAGATCGAAAAGAGGTATATATTATGAATAAAGTCATCTTAATGGGACGTCTGACCAGAGACCCGGAGGTTCGTTACTCGGCGGGGGAGAATTCCTCGGCATATGCCAGATATACACTGGCGGTAGACCGCAGATTCCGCCGCGATGGAAATAATGACCAGCAGACTGCTGACTTCATTCCCTGCGTGGTATTTGGAAAGGGCGCGGAGTTTGCTGAGAGATACCTGCGGCAGGGGACTAAAATTGCGGTCACGGGCAGGATCCAGACAGGCAGCTATACAAACAGAGATGGCCAGAAGGTCTACACGACTGATGTGATCGTGGAGGATCAGGAGTTCGCGGAGAGCAAGGCGGCGTCCCAGGGACAGGGCGGCGGATATTCCAGACCGGCCGCACAGCCGGCAGCGGCACCGTCTCCGTCAGAGGCATCCGCAGGCGATGGATTTATGAATATCCCGGACGGGATCGACGAAGAGCTTCCGTTCAATTGATGAGAAACAGGAGGATTTAAGGCAATGGCATTTAATAAAGATAAGAGCGACGCGCCGATGAAGAGACGCAGCGGCGGCATCCGCAGAAGGAAAAAGGTCTGCGTATTCTGTGGAAAAGAGAACAACGAGATCGATTACAAGGATGTAAACAAGCTGAAAAGATACGTATCAGAGAGAGGCAAGATTCTTCCGAGAAGGATCACAGGCAACTGCGCGAAGCATCAGCGCGCGCTGACTGTAGCGATCAAGCGTTCCCGTCATGTGGCGCTTATGCCGTACGTACAGGACTAAGATTTAGAATGGGGTGTTAAGGAGAGCCGGTCTCTCCTCCCCATACGTGGAACGGCCCGCATATCAGTGATGGTATGCGGGTCTTTTTTACGTGTAATGGGCTCACTGCCAATGGGTTCTCAGTAAATGGGGTTCTCGTGGCCGATTGTATGATTATAAGATTTTTTGCTTCCACTTATGCTGACTTTGTGGTAAACTGTCCGTGATGGTGCGCTGGAGCGACCGGAGAATGGCTGCCGCGTATGCCTTCACCGAAAATGGCTGCTGGAATGGCTGCCGCGTATGCCTTCGCCGAAAATGGCTGCTGGAATGGCTGCCGCGTATGCCTTCGCCGAAAATGGCTGCTGCAATGGCTGCTGCGTATGTCTCCGCCGGGAGCGGCTGACATATATGCCAGTCAGAAAAAAGCTGAAACGGCAGCGTATGCAGCTACATGGAGGCATACGGCGACCGGCGCATGGAATGTCTGGATCATAGAAATAGCTGCCTGCACACGACCGCGGGAGAAATCTGCCGCGGGAGTGGAGGAAGGAGTTTGTAGCATGAAGGATGATAAGATGGGGAATAAAGCGCAGCTGAGATACAGCGGCAGACTTTTACGGCATTGGTACTGGTGCGTGCTGCTCTGCCTGCTGCTGCTTTTTCTGACGGCGGGGACGCTGTACGTGGACACGCTCGCAGGATGTATTGTCGGCGGTTTTTCGCTGGTGCTTTATCTGACCATACTGATACTCGATTTTTACTACAGACCGAGGGTGCTGCTGGAGCTGATTGATTTTTCCCAGCGCTTTGGCGGCGTGGAAAAGGATCTCCTTAATGGGATGCTGATTCCCTTTGGACTGGCGCTGCCGGACGGGCGGTTTGCGTGGCTGAATGAGCTGTTATGCCAGATGACAGAGCGCGGCAGTGACTGCCATAAAAATATCTCATCCGTTTTTCCGGAGCTGACAGCCGCCGCTTTTCCCCAAAATGAGGAGAAAACCAGCGAGGAGATTGATTACGGAGACCGGAAATACAAGGTAGTGATGAAACGGGTTCCGCTTAAGGAAATGCTCGCCGGAGTGGATATTGCCGAGCCGGAAGGAGAGACGTGCGATATTATCGTGCTTTATTTCCTGGATATCACGGAGCTGACCGTGCTGAAACAGGAAAATTTCGAGCAAAAGCCGGCGGTCGGGCTTTTGTATATAGACAATTATGATGAGGCAATGGACAGCGTTGAGGACGTAAGGCGTTCCATGCTGGGCGCGCTGGTAGAGCGGCGTATTACAAAGTATATCATTTCCGCGGGCGGCCTGATCAAAAATCTCGAAAAGGACAAGTATCTGCTGGTGATGAACCGCGTGAGCCTCGATTCGCTGATGGAAGACCGTTTTTCCCTCCTGGAGGATGTCAAGACGGTCAATCTGGGCAATTCCATGAGCATGACGATCAGCATTGGCATCGGTACGGACAATGGCAATTATACAGAGAATTATGACGCGGCTCATGTCGCGATCGAGATGGCGCTTGCCCGCGGAGGAGATCAGGCCGTGGTCAAGGATCAGGACAAAATCTCGTTTTACGGCGGCAAAACACAGCGCTCCGAGAGCAACGCCCGGGTGCGCGCCCGAGTCAAGGCGCAGGCTCTCCGCGAGCTGATCGGTACGCGCGAGCGTGTGGTTGTCATGGGTCATAAGAATACGGACAACGATTCCCTGGGCGCCTGCGTCGGTGTCTGCAGCGCGGCCATGCGCTCCGGCAAGCCGGTGCATATCGTGCTGGGTGAAATCACGAGCAGCATCCGTCCCTGGATAAATACGCTGAAGGACAACCTCGAATATGCGGACGATGTCTTTATCAATCATGAGCAGGCACTCCAGCTGACGAACGAGAACACAGTCGTGGTGGTGGTGGACACGAACCGTCCGTCCATGGTGGAGTGTGAAGAGCTTTTATATCTGACAAAAACGATTGTCGTGCTTGATCATCACCGCCAGAGCACGGACAAGATTGAGAATGCTTCGCTTTCCTACATTGACTCAGCTGTGTCCTCCGCGTGCGAGATGATTACGGAGATTCTGCAGTATTACGAGGACGGCGTTCGCCTGAAACCCTATGAGGCAGACTGTATTTACGCCGGCATCATCATTGATACGAATAATTTCATGGCAAAGACCGGCATGCGCACGTTTGAGGCTGCGGCTTACCTGCGCCGGAACGGAGCAGATGTGACCAGAGTCCGCAAGGTTTTCCGCAATGATATGGCGACCTACAAGGCGCGGGCGGAGGCGGTCCGGCACGCGGAATTGTATATGGACAGCTACGCCATCAGCGTCTGCCCTGCACAGGGGCTTGACAGCCCGACCGTGGTCGGCGCACAGGCGGCGAACGAGCTGCTGAATATCATCGGCGTAAAGGCGTCCTTCGTGCTGACGGAGTATAACGACAAAATTTATGTCAGCGCCCGCGCGATCGATGAGGTGAATGTCCAGATTATCATGGAGCGCATGGGCGGAGGCGGCCACATCAACATCGCCGGCGCACAGCTTGCCGGGGTGGATACCGACCAGGCCCGTGTGATGCTCAAAGAGGTGCTGACGCAGATGACGAAAGAGGGAGCAATTTAGCGATAATAGCAGCCGGAAAGCTGGATATGAAGTCCGCGGCGGTATAAGGATGAAGTGGGAGATGCGGAATTATACGGGGAACTGCAGCGATGACATTTGTATGAAATTTGCTGAGAAGGTTTTGGAAAGGAGCAATATGCTATGAAAGTAATACTACTACAGGATGTAAAATCCCTTGGCAAAAAGGGAGAAATTGTGGAGGCGAGCGAGAGCTACGCGCGGAACGTGCTTTTCCGGAAGGGACTCGCCAAAGAGGCGACCGGTAAAAACCTGAATGATCTGAAGCTGCAGAAGGCTAACGCTGAGAAGGTGGCGAAGGAGAACCTCGAGGAGGCAAAGAAGCTGGGCGAGGTGCTGAACGGAAAGGAAATCCGGGTGGCCGTCAAGGCGGGCGATAAGGGACGCGTGTTCGGCTCGGTTTCCTCGAAAGAGATCGCCGAAGAGGTTCAGAAACAGCTCGGCCATGAGATTGACAAGAAGAAAATCCTGCTGGATGCGCCGATCAAAACGCTGGGCGTGACGCAGGTGACGGTAAAGCTGCACCCGAAGGTGACGACGGAGATTCTGGTGCATGTTGTTGAGAAATAGAGGTCAGTCGTTTATATCAACGTGCCTGACATAACCAGCGAGACTCTGGTGCATGTAGTAGAGAAAGAACCGATCGTTTACATCAACGCACCTGACGTAATCAACGAGACTCTGGTACATGTAGTGGAGAAACAGTAATACAGGAATATTAAGGAAATACGAATATAAGGAAATACGAATATAAGGAAATAACGATACCATGGAAGATAATCTTTTAAAACGTGTCATGCCGCATGATACGGAGGCGGAGCAGGCAGTGATCGGCGCGATGCTGATGGACCGGGATGCGGTGACGATCGCGTCGGAGATCCTGGTTCCGGACGACTTTTATCAGAAGCAGTTCGGCCTGCTTTTCGAAGCAATGGTTGAGTTGCACGGTGAGAATAAGCCGGTCGATCTGGTCACGGTGCAAAACCGCCTCCGGGAAAAGGATGTGCCGCCTGAGATCAGCAGTATGGAATATGTGCGTGATATCATGACCTCCATGTGGACTTCGTCGGGCATCCGGGCCCACGCGCAGATTGTCGCCGAGAAGGCGCAGCTGCGCCGCCTGATCCGAGTCTGCGAGGATATTGCCGCGGCCTGCTATGCCGGAAAGGATGGCACCGGGGCGATCATGGAGGATGCGGAAAAGAAGATTTTCCAGGTGCTTCAGCAGAAATCGGGCGAGGATTTCATGCCCATCAAGGAAATTGTGCTCAACGCGCTTGACCGGATCGAGGCGGCCAGCCGCTCCAAAGGCAGCGTGACAGGACTTGCGACGGGCTTCATTGATCTCGATTATAAGACTTCAGGATTCCAGCCGTCGGATCTGCTGCTGATCGCCGCGCGTCCGTCTATGGGAAAGACGGCATTTGTGCTGAACATCGCCGAGTATATGGCCTTCAAAAGCAACCTGACTGTGGCAATATTCAGCCTCGAGATGTCCCGGGAGCAGCTGGTCAACCGTCTGTTTTCTATGGAATCCCGGGTGGATTCTCAGGCACTGCGTACCGGCAACCTCAGCGACAATGATTGGACAAGCCTCATAGAAGCCGCCGGAGTCATCGGAAAGTCAAACCTTATCATCGACGATACGCCTGGCATTTCCGTATCCGAGCTGCGCAGCAAATGCCGCAAATACAAGCTGGAGCACAAGCTGGACATTATCATGATCGACTACCTGCAGCTGATGACCGCCAGCAGGCGCTCCGATTCCAGGCAGCAGGAAATTTCCGATATTTCGCGCTCCTTAAAGGAAATCGCCAGGGAGCTGCAGGTGCCGGTCGTGGCGCTCTCCCAGCTCTCCCGTGCAGTAGAGCAGCGCCCGGACCACCGCCCGATGCTTTCCGATCTGCGAGAGTCCGGAGCCATCGAGCAGGACGCCGACGTCGTGATGTTCATCTACCGCGACGATTATTACAACCACGACACCCAGAAAAAGGACGTGGCGGAGATCATCATCGCCAAGCAGAGAAACGGCCCCATCGGGACCGTCGAGCTCGCATGGCTGCCGAGGTTCACGAAGTTTGCGAATATGAAGAAGTAGAGGGGGATAACCATTTATTCAAATCTGTAGATACGATTTCACGGATCGCTTCGGCGGTCCGTCTGGCTTTTTTGAGGTCGAGCTTGGCGGCGCGGGCGACGGCGAGGAGATCCTGCAGTCCGGGATTGGCGCCGTTGCCGTCTATGGTTGTGGCATGCTCGCCGCCGATGGAGCTGCTCCAGGTCAGATCGTAGGCTGGTGCCAGACGCCAGCGGTTTTCTTCCTCATCGTAAAGATAGGAAAAGTTTTTGGAATGGTCGTCGCGGTTGTGCGCGAAGACGTTGAAGCACATCAGGCGGTAAAGCTGTTCCAGCTGGCTGTAGTCATTTGTCAGCAAAAGTGTCAGGCGCATCAGGATATGGTAATCGAGATTCGGAATCCGATGCGAGGTTTCCAGCAGGGCACTGGCGGAGATCATGTGAATTCGTCCTGTGACGGCTTCTGCGTTGCCTGCTGTTATTTTACTGCCCACGCTTTTTGTATTGTCGGTACTTTTTGTATTGTCTGTTCTTTTTTTGCTGTCTTTACTTGTTGCACTACCTGCACTTTTGGTGTTGTCAGTGTTTTTTGCATTTTCGGATCCTTTTGCAGTGTCCGTGTTTTCCACATTGTCTGTGCCGGATGCTCTGGATGTGCGGTCAAAGCGTCTGACGGCAAAGTAGCCGGAGCATTGTTTACTGGGCAGCAGGCGTGTCTCGGCCATCTGGATGCCGCATTTTTGGGCACAGAGGGAATATTCGTATTCCTGCAGCCCGATGTCCGGTTTATCGATGGAGGAGGCAAATTTTACAATCCACTCTGCCCCGTCGATCTGATAATAGACCTTTGGCCGCGCGCCGCCGGAGGAGCCGCCCAACAGGAAAAGCTCATCGAGGTTTTCGCTTTCCTTTGACTGCAAGATCAGTGTGCATTCATGCGCGAGCTCGTCGAGGGAGCTGCCGGCAATTTCGCTTCCAAAGCTGTTTTCCGGCTGATAGGTCAGTGCGCCCATGCCGGATGAGCCGACGATCGCCAGACGGTTCAGAGCGTCGACCGAATCTGGATCCACCCCTTCCTTCCGCAGCATGCGGTCGGTAAGCAGTCGGCCCCAGCCGTCAGGAAGGCTGTCGGCGAACACTCCGAAGGTACCTTCAAACGGATCATATCCTTTGGGGATAAATACCTCCTTGCGAAGGGGCAGTGAGAGAGGACTGATGGAAAAACCGTTCTGAATCCACTCAGCGTCATATTCAAAAGCGGTGAGGTGGTTCGCTGTGGACGCGAGCGTCCCGACCTTTCGCTCTCCCAGAAAGACAGAAAGCACCCTTTTATCTGTATCATCTTGTTTCATTGATGACCTCCTCTATGGACGCATATCCTTTTTTTGCAAACAGTGCGTCAAAATCATCCTGATATCCCAATGCAAACGCGATTTTGATCAGCGAGGAAAGTGATATTTCGCCGGTGCGCTCAAAACGCTTGATGGAGCCAAGACTTACATCTGAGTATTTTGCCAGCTGTACCTGTGTGATTTTCTTCTCCTTTCTCCTGCTGCTGACTCGCTTTGCGAGGGACATGCTTATATCCTGGGGGGACTTTAAAAAATCAAAATTATTCATGGCTAATATTATAACCGAAATAGATTGATCTTACAAGAAAAGATTCATATTTTAATCTTTTCGTATTTCCGGGTTTTACTGCTTTATTTACTCAGCAAAACAATAAATCGGTGAAGGGTTCTATTTTTAATTCATCCCTCATATACTTGTTATAGCGAAATGAAATGGTATTCCGATTTTTGTTATGGGAATTTTTGACTGCGCAGGGGAACAAATGGAAAAAACTGGTTCAGACAGGAATAGCGGGGCGTATCTGATGATGAGGGAGAATATAAGGGATATAAGGGAAAATGAAAATGCAGAGCAGGAGTTTTTTACGGTGACGGAGGCGGTGCAGAGAACCGGCGTAGCTTCTCATGTATTGCGGTATTGGGAGGATGAGCTGGGGATCTCGATCAGAAGAACTGCCCTGGGGCATCGCATTTACAGTGAGGAGGATCTGGCGCTGTTCCTTCGCGTGAAGGCATTGAAGGAGAAGGGAATTCAGCTGAAGGCGATCCGGCTGATGCTGGATGAATCAGCGGAGGGTGCGGATAGCTTTCGTCCGGAGCGGTTGTTTGGGAAAATGGAAGGAGCGCGTCCGGAGCGTTTGTATGGGAAAATGGAAGGAACGCAGCCGGAGAGAGTGTTTGAACAGGTAGAAGATACATGGTCAGATCGTTTGTCTGGACAGACGGAAGGCATTCAGCCGGAAATAACGGCTGGAACTTCGACTGAGTGCGTGGACGCAGGCATGAATGCGAATATGCTGAATATGCCAGGTGTCCAGAAAGCGAATATGTGGGGCAGCCAGGAGGCGAATATGCCAAGCGACCAGGACGCGAATACGCCAGGCGGCCAAAACGCGAATACGCGAGGCGGTCGGGAAGAACGGGAAATGGAAGACACGCAGGAAACGGCGGCTGAATTTTCCTCCGGGAGCGAATACGAAGTGATCCCCGCGGCAGAGGCAGATAATTATCTGCGGTTTGAGAGGATGCTGCGTGATCTGGTCAGCGAAGCAGTCGGAGAGCAGAATGAAAAGCTGAAGCAGGAGATTGCGGATATTTTCCGCGATGAGATGGAAAACCTGTACATACAGCTTCAGCAGGAAGAGGGGCGTTGGGAGGCGGCCGCCTCCCGGATGAGCCGGACTGGCCGAACCGCTTCTGAAGGACGTGCCAGAATTGGACTGCTTGAGCGGATCAGGAGACGAATAAACGCTTTTCTGTAGGGGAAACCAGCTTGTTGCGCGGCTTTCATTGTATGTTCGTACTCGCGCAGCGAGTATGGACGCAGGCAATGTTCCGATTTTCGAAGAAAATCGAGAACGGCACCGCGCCAATCGCGAAGCGATTTTCAGATGCGCGGCTTTCATTGTATTATAGTTTTGCAATGCGGCTGCACCGCGCGTCCGGGACATAAGCAAGCGTTCCTGCGAGCAGAGCCTCCACCGCGCTATCTGCGTCGCCGGTCACGCCGCCATACAGCCGGATACCGGATGAGGCGAGCGCGGTCTGTGCGCCGCATCCGATCCCGCCGCAGATCAGGATGTCTGTCTGCAGAGCATTCAGGACTTCTACCAGTGCGCCGTGTCCCTGGCCGTTGGTGCTGACGACTTCGGAGGCTGCGATTTTTCCACCCTCTGTGTCATAGATTTTAAACTGTGCGGCACGGCCGAAGTGCTGGAAAATCTGTCCGTTTTCGCAGGGGACGGCAATTCTCGTGATGGCGCTGTCCTTCGGCCTTTGAAAGGCCTGGTAAAGCTCCTGTTTGAAGCATTCACTGATACCGCAATAACGGTTCTGCCCATTGCAGATCAGGTATTCGCCGCCCTCAATTTTGATAGGGCGGCCGTCTACCAGCGCGGTTGCCAGCTTTTTACGGGCGGAATCGTAGATTTTCTGCACCGTGGTCCGTGCGACCTGCATTCGCTTGCAGCATTGCTCCTGTGTGAGATCCTCCTTGTCGATCAGGCGAATCGTTTCATACTCATCTACAGTCAGGACAATGGTCTCTTTTACCTCTTTTTTATCCTTGCTATGATCTTCGCTCCCTGCCGGAATAAATTCCAGCGTCTGGGGAAGGCGGCAGACGGTTCTGCATTTGATTGGTCTTGACATTTTGTACCCTCTCTTTTCGTATCAGAGCATTTGCATGAAAAGCGCCTGCGGCGACGCCGGACGCCGGTGAAACCGGACACCAGTGACACCGGATGTCACCGGCACCGGATGCCAGTGATACTAGATGCCGACGGCACCGGATGTCAGCGACACCGGATGCCAGCGGCGCCGGACGCCAGTGACACTAGATGCCGACGGCACCGATTTGGTACTGTTCGAAGTAAAGCGCAAAGTGCATGTGTGAGCATCTGGGGGCAGGTGTGCGCATCTGGCCTGAGATTTTGAAAGAATGTGGCCGCAATCCCATCAGCTTTAGCCAATAGGCAGTTCACCACCACGAGCTTCAAATTTGGGAGTATCATACTACCGGCGCAGGAAGATGTCAAGAACAGTTACTGGCATATGCCATCAAAACCGTAGATTTTTTGACCAGGCTTCGGGAGAACGTTACTATTCACAGCAGTTTTTTCCTCAATGCAAGATTGATGCCTGGGAGATTTCAAAAACCCATAAAAAGCCCATAATCTCAAAAACCCATAAAAAGCGGTTGACAAAATGCCATTCTTGATGTAATCTCATCATATACCAAGAAAACCTATATATTAAGTGGGGATTAGAAAATGAGCAGAATATATGAAAACATTACAGATTTAATTGGTGGGACACCGCTTTTGAAACTGGCGCGCTTCGCGCAGAAAAATGATCTGGAGGCGACTCTGCTTGCGAAGCTGGAGTATCTGAATCCTGCCGGAAGCGTGAAGGACCGGATTGCCAGATCCATGATTGAGGATGCCGAGGAAAAAGGGCTGCTCCGGGAGGGAAGCACGATTATTGAGCCGACGTCAGGAAATACCGGGATCGGGCTGGCTGCGATTGCGGCGGCGAAGGGATACCGGGTGATTCTTACCATGCCCGAGACGATGAGTGTTGAGCGCAGAAATATTCTGAAGGCATACGGAGCAGAGGTCGTGCTGACAGACGGCCTGCAGGGGATGAAGGGCGCGATCGCCAAAGCGGAGCAGCTTGCGCAGGAGATCGAAGGCAGTTTCGTTCCCGCCCAGTTTGACAATCCGGCTAATCCTGAGGAACACCGCAGGTCGACAGGCCCGGAGATCTGGAATGACACAGACGGACAGATTGATTTCTTCATCGCCGGCGTCGGTACCGGAGGTACGATTACCGGGGCGGGTGAATATTTAAAAGCACAGAAACCGGACATACAGCTTATCGCTGTGGAGCCGGCGTCCTCGCCGGTACTCTCAGAGGGCAGGGCGGGCGCACACAAGATTCAGGGAATCGGCGCCGGATTTGTGCCGAAAACGTTGAATACAGAGATTTACGATGAAGTGATTCCGGTCGAAAATAATGACGCATTTGAAACATCAAAGCTGCTGGGAAAAACAGAGGGCATTTTGACTGGAATTTCTTCCGGGGCAGCCCTGTATGCGGCAATTCAGGTCGCGAAGCGCCCTGAAAATAAGGGAAAGACGATCGTCGTGCTCCTTCCGGACAGCGGCGACCGCTATTATTCGACGCCCTTATATACAGGGAAGTAGATTTACGCGAGCGACAAAGCAGAAAGATAAGCAATAAAAGCAGATAGTTTCCATGGAAGGCGGGTCGGTATGTGCGAGTTGTTTGGGAGTTGTTCTGAAAGCCAACTGGTGCTGAATGAATATTTAAAAAAATTCTACAGCCACAGCGACTGTCATCCAAATGGCTGGGGGCTGGCTCTGCTGGACGGTAATGAGGCTCTTATTGAGAAGGAACCGCTGCGGGCTGATAAAAGCCACTACCTTCGGGAACGTCTGTCCGTACCGGTGCAGGGACGGATCGCGCTGGCGCATATCCGCTATGCGACGATTGGAAATGTTGAGTATCGTAATTGCCATCCGTTTACAGGGAAGGACTATTCGGGCAGGCGCTGGACGCTGATTCACAATGGCACAATTTTTGAATATGAACCGCTGAATGGAATGGCGGCCAGGCAGTCTGGGGACACGGACAGTGAGCGGATACTTTTGCATTTTCTGGAGCAGATGGACCGGGAGATATGCAGCAGAGGGGAGCCGGGTGCGGCCACACGCTTCCGGCTGCTGGACGATATTGTCTGCCAAATGGCCTCCGGTAATAAGCTGAACCTGATTTTTTCAGATGGCGAGTATGAGTATGTTCATACAAATTATGCGAATTCGCTGTATCAGCTGTCTGGGGAAGGGCAGGTACTTTTTTCCACGCAGCCGCTCGGACCAGGCGGATGGGAACCGGTTCCCATGACAACACTTCTGGCCTATAAGGATGGGCGTCTTGCTTTCAAGGGAACGAACCATGGAGAAACCTACCTGGATAATGAAGAGAATATGAAGTATATTTATCAGATTTTCGCGGAGTTGTGATCTGGGATGTAGCCTGGTAAAGATGGGAAGTGTAATTATTCGGAACAGCAGGCCACAGCTCCACGCTTTTCTTTTCAATGCTGTTCTGAATGATTACTCGTAACTGTTCAGTACCTTCACAGTTACGAAGGGAAAAGCCCATTTAAAATCGCTTCGCGATGGGGATTATCCCGCACGAAGTGTGGGATGCCCTCGCCCCACAATCGAAAATTGGGGGCATAACCCGGCGAGGGCTTTTCCCTGTTAAATATACGTTTTCTTACGTACCTCGCAGCGAGTGCGAGGTACTGTTCTGAATAGTTAGTGCGATTACTCAAATGAAGGCATGGACTTTGGTGGCGAAAAAATGTTGAATCAGTTTTCGAGGACAGAACTTCTTTTAGGAAAGGAATGCATGGAAAAGCTTTTCCATGCGAGAGTGGCGGTATTTGGAATCGGCGGGGTGGGCGGCTATACCGTGGAAGCGTTGGCGCGAAGCGGAATCGGGACACTCGATTTGATTGACGATGATAAAATCTGTCTGACAAATTTAAACCGGCAGATATTCGCGCTCCGTAACACCGTCGGTAAATATAAGGTGGATGTGGCGGAAGAACGGATTCGTCTGATCAATCCAAATGCACAGATCAATAAATATAAGACCTTTTATACGCCTGAGACTGCCGGGCAGTTTGATTTTTCACAATATGATTATGTTGTAGATGCGATCGACACCGTGACAGGAAAGCTGGAGCTCGTACAGCAGGCGGAGCGAACCGGAACGCCAATCATCAGCTGTATGGGGGCTGGAAACAAAATGGATGCATCTGCATTTGAGGTAGCAGATATCTATGAAACAAGTATTTGTCCGCTGGCTCGGGTCATGCGGCGGGAATTGAAGAAACGCGGGATTAAAAAACTGAAAGTCGTGTATTCGAAGGAGCCGCCGATGCAGCCGATTGACGACATGGCGATCAGCTGCCGCACGCACTGTATCTGTCCGCCCGGAACCGCCCGAAAATGTACGCAACGCCGACAGGTGCCGGGCAGCAATGCTTTTGTGCCTGCCGTGGCGGGACTGATCATTGCAGGAGAAGTGGTACGGGACCTTGCATTGTCACCGCCGACATAGTGCACGATGCCAGCCGCACTCATTGCCGCCGCCCACATAGTGCATGATGCCAGCCGCACTCATTGCCGCCGCCGACATAGTGCACAATGCCAGCCGCAATCATCGGCGCCGCCGACATAGTGCACAATGCTTGCCGCACTCATTGCCGCCGCTGGCATAGTGTACGGTGCCTGCCGCAATCATCGGCGCCGCCGGCATAGTGTACGATGTTTGCCACAATCATTGCCGCCGAAACGAGCGGACTCTCACATCGGCATCTGCCGGCATAGCGCGGAGATTTCAAATTGCCGCTTTGGTCGATGCAGAATAGACAAGTGTATTTGCGACAGCGGCCTTAATATGTGTAAGTATGGAGGATGCCTGACATGAAAAGTGTGTTGATTAAAGATACAACGAAAGAAGAAAGGGAAGCCATCATCCGGCAGTCGCTGGACTGTGGCGGCGGGTGCGAGAATTGTACCGCCTGCTGGCTGGGAGGAGGAAGTCCTTTCGAGATGTATCAGCGGTATATCGACGGTGAGATGGAAATCCGGGAGATCAATGCGGAGTATAACGCGAGATACCTGAGGGGATAAAAGAGAGACGGCATCCTGGTTATAAGAAAAACTGATAACCAGTTATCGCTTTTTTGAAATTGACGCATATTTGGTTTGGTTGTATGATTACCACCATAAGAGTGTAAATCCTATTAAAATAGTAGGCAAAATAGGAATACAAGGGACAGCAATATTGTTGGGGAAGAATCTATGAACTGGACAGTGATAATTGATTATATTCCTGCATACCGTGAGGCGATGCTGCTGACTCTGCACATTGGCTGGATGGGGATTGCACTGGCGACCGTGCTGGGCCTGGTCTGTGCTTTGATCCGGTATTATCATATTCCGGTGCTGTCGCAGATTGTGAAAATATATATTGAGGTGTTTCGAAATACGCCGCTTCTTGTACAGCTGTTTTTCCTGTATTTCGGTCTGCCAAAGATCGGTATTAAGCTTACGGCCCAATTCTGCGGAACGCTGGGGCTTGCCCTTCTGGGCGGAAGCTATATGGCAGAATCCTTTCGAAGCGGACTGGAGGCAGTGCCGCTGATCCAGTCGGAAAGCTCCTTAAGTCTGGGGCTTAGCCGCATGCAGACCTTCTGGTACATTTTACTTCCTCAGGCACTGGAGATCAGCGTACCTGCTCTTGTGGCAAACGTGATTTTCCTGCTGAAGGAGACCAGCGTTTTCAGCGCAGTCAGCCTGATGGATCTGATGTTTACCGCAAAGGATCTGATCGGCCTTTATTATAAAACGGCGGAATGCCTGTTTCTGCTGGTCGTGTTTTACCTGATCGTTCTGCTGCCGGTATCGATAGCGGGCAGTTTTCTGGAAAGGAGGCTGCGTTATGCCGGGTTTGGTGACTGAGCTGGGGATTAATGTCCTGTTCAAAGGGAAAAATATGATTCGTCTCCTGGGCGGCCTTGGAGTGGCGCTGCAGATCAGTCTGATATCCGTGCTGCTGTGTATTCCGCTTGGAATTTTGCTCGGAGTGGTGATGACATGGAAAAATCCGGTCACGAAAGCATTGAGCAGACTTTATCTGGAAATTGTGAGAATCATGCCGCAGATGGTGCTTTTGTTTCTGGTTTATTTTGGAACCACGCGCATGTTTGGGTGGAACTTATCCGGCGAGCTTTCCGCGGTCATTGTCTTTACCTTCTGGGGGACGGCTGAAATGGGGGATCTGGTGAGGGGAGCGCTTGTGAGCATCCCAAAGCACCAGTATGAGAGCAGCGCGGCGCTGGGAATGACGGAGAACCAGACCTTTCTGCATATTATTATTCCGCAGACTCTGCGCAGGCTGGTACCCCTGTCAATCAACCTGATCACGAGGATGATCAAGACGACCAGCCTGGTCATGATGATCGGAGTCGTTGAGGTATTAAAGGTGGCACAGCAGATCATTGAGGCGAACCGGATGTCTTCGCCAAACGCCGCATTTGGAATTTATGGGACGGTATTTTTCCTGTATTTTATCATCTGCTGGCCGATCAGTCTGTTTGCGGGATATCTGGAGAAACGGTGGGGAGTCTGACATGGAAGAGTTGCTGAAGCTGGAACATGTGACAAAAGCATATGGTGAAAATGTGGTCTTGAATGATCTTTCTCTGACCGTTCACCAGGGCGAGGTGCTTGTCATTGTCGGTCCCTCCGGGTGCGGAAAAAGTACTTTGCTCCGATGTATGAATGCGCTCGAGCCGATTCAGTCCGGTAAAATATTGCTGGATGACGAAGCGGTGGATGGCAGAGCGTCGAATGTGACAAAAATCCGTCAGAGGATAGGAATGGTCTTCCAGAGCTATGATCTCTTTCCGCATAAAACCATTCTGGAAAATATTATTTTAGCACCAATGCTGGTGCAGAAGCGGAAAAAGAGGGAAGTGACCGAAGAGGCGGAAAAGCTGCTTGACCGCGTCGGCCTGCTGGAAAAGAGAAACAATTATCCGCGGGAGCTTTCCGGGGGACAGAAGCAGCGGACGGCGATTGTCCGGGCGCTCTGTATGCATCCGGAGCTGATTCTTTTTGACGAGGTGACGGCGGCGCTTGATCCGGAGATGGTGCGGGAGGTGCTCGACGTCATGCTGGAGCTGGCTGAAAGCGGAAGCACCATGGTCATTGTGACGCATGAGATGCAGTTCGCAAAAGCGGTGGCGGATCGGGTGATTTTTCTGGAGCATGGTGAAATTGTGGAAGAAGGGACGGCGGAAGAGTTTTTCGAGTACCCGAAGACTGAGCGCGCCAAAAGCTTTTTAAACACCTTCGTATTTGACAGCCCCAAAAAGAAAACATCCCGGGAGCCTGCGACAGAATGAATATACACAGCGCGCCTGACATTCGTTTTCAGGCTGCACCAGAACACGTTTCACAACAGGATAGCAAAACGGAGAGATTCGTTTTCTATAAAGGATGCATACAGACGCATGAGGAAATGCGGATTTGCGTCTGGCGCAAAACAAGTTTACTATCATATGATTCGAGTGACAAAAGGGGATGATACTACGGATTGCTCCTTGTGTCCCTTGTATCATCATATGGCGAAAGCCGGAAAGTGAGGAGTTTATTATGAGAAGAAAAACAGGAAAACTGGCAGTGGCATTGATTATGACGGCAGCACTGGCTGCAGGCTCCATGACAGCGCTTGCAGACGACGACGCGATTTACCGCACACTGGAGGAAATTCAGGAGAGCGGTACGGTGAAAATCGGAGTATTTTCCGATAAGAATCCTTTCGGCTATGTGGATGAAAATGGTGAGTATCAGGGCTACGATGTTTACTTTGCTGAGCGGATTGCGGAGGATCTGGGTGTGGAAGTGGAATATGTTTCCACAGAGGCCGCAAGCCGGATTGAGTATCTTCAGACTGGTAAGGTAGACATTATCCTTGCAAATTTTACTGTGACAGAAGAACGCGCGGAGGAAGTAGATTTTGCTCTGCCTTATATGAACGTGGCTCTGGGGGTTGTGTCACCGGATTCCAACGTAATTACAGATCTGGACGACCTGGGTGAGGACGATGCGGTAATCGTTATTTCCGGCACGACGGCTGAGACCTATCTGACAGAGAATTATCCGGACATTACGCTTCAGAAATATGATACCTATGTGGCAGCTAAGGAAGCATTGGAAAATGGAAACGGTGTGGCATGGGCAAACGACAATACTGAGGTAATCGCGTTTGCAAACCAGAACGAAGGCTACACGGTTGGGATTCCTTCACTCGGAAGTCAGGATACGATAGCTCCGGCTGTGTCAAAAGGAAATACGACTCTGCTTGACTGGCTGAATGAGGAGATCGTAGCCCTTGGAGAGGAAGAATTCTTCCATGCGGATTATGAGGCAACCCTGCTGGAGACCTACGGCAGCGATTATGAGGAAGAGCTTGTAGTAGAAGGCGGAGTTGTGGCTACAGAAGAGGACAGCGAAGCGGAGACGGAGTCCGAGACAGAATAATCAGCAGAGAAACAGCTTATTTTTATAAATTTTCGCGAAAAGAAACGGTGAAATGCCGTTTCTTTTCGTAAAAACAGAAATGAAAAGGTTTTGTAGCTTTTGCTTATACTTGTTGTATGGAAATGCTGATAAATGCCATCACGGCTGTGAAAAACTGCAGGAGGAGCAGCATAAATGGAAAGAGGCTTTGAAACAAAATGTATTTATGGGGACGGCGCGAAATTTGAAGGGGAACAGACCGGCTCTGTCAGCTTCCCCATCTATCAGACAGCCACCTTCGCCCACCCGGCGGTAGGGCAGAGTACAGGCTATGACTACAGCCGCATGCAAAATCCCACCCGGCAGCAGCTGGAGCAGGTGGTTGCCTCCCTGGAGGGCGGCGTGGACGCCCTGGCTTTTTCCAGCGGCATGGCGGCCATGTCTGCGCTGATGGAGCTGTTCCATCCGGGGGATCACATCATCACGGACAGCGATCTGTACGGGGGGAGCATCCGTCTGTTCCGTTCGATCAGCCGGAAGAACGGCATCTTGTTCAGCCATATTGACTGTGCCGAGGAAGATGTGGAGCCTTATATCCAGGAGAATACCCGGGCTATTTTGATTGAAACGCCCACCAATCCCATGATGAATGTGATAGATATCCGCAGTATGGCGGAGGCAGCCAGACGGCATGGGTTACTGCTGATCGTGGATAATACGTTTCTGTCCCCCTATTTTCAGAAGCCGCTGACTCTGGGGGCGGACATTGTACTCCACAGCGGGACAAAATTTCTGGGCGGGCACAACGACACCCTGGCAGGCTTTCTGGTGACATCCTCATCGGAGGTGTCCGAACAGCTCCGCTTTATCTTTAAGACGGTGGGCTCCGGGCTCTCGCCTTTTGACAGCTGGCTGATTCTACGAGGCATTAAGACCCTTCCTGTCCGCATGGAACGGGCCCAGGAGAACGCCAAGGCGATCGTTGACTTCCTGTCATCAGAAAGCCGGGTGCGGAAAGTCTGTTACCCCGGCATCCCGGGTACACGAGCCTATGAGATCTGTCGGCGGCAGGCCAGCGGCTTCGGCAGTATGATTACATTCGAGGTGGAGAGCCGGGAGCTTGCGCTTCACCTTCTGAAAAGCACCAGGATGATTCCATTTGCCGAAAGTCTGGGCGGAGTGGAGACGCTGCTGACCTATCCGTCCACACAGACTCATGCCGACGTGCCTGTGGAGGTACAGCAGAGAAATGGCATCACGGACCGGGTGCTGCGTCTGTCTGTGGGTATTGAGACAAAAGAAGATCTGATCCGGGATTTAACACAGGCGATGGATTCTTTTGAAGCACCGGCCTGAGTGCAGAATGTTTGCAGGACATGACCATGTAAATATACCGCAAAATCATGTGGACAGAGTACAGAATCATGCGGATATCGCACAGAATGTGCGGGTATGGGATAAATCCAAACCTACAGTTGATAAACTGTGCAGATGAAAGACAAAATTATGTATACAGAGAAAAACCACGCGGGCGAAGGAGAAAACATGCAGCGAGAGCGTAATTTGGATTTTGACAGAGTGGTCGACCGGCATCAGACAGACTGTCTGAAATACGATTTTGCGGTGCGCCGGGGGAAACCCAAGGATGTGCTGCCTTTGTGGGTGGCAGATATGGACTTTCCTACCTCCAGCTATGTGCTGGATGCCCTTCAGGAAAGGGTGGCTCACGGCATTTTCGGCTATACTGAGAGCGGAGAGAGTTATTTTGAAGCGGCAGCGGAGTGGATGGAGCGCAGGCACGGCTGGCAGGTGAAGCCGGAGTGGCTGGTCAAAACGCCGGGCGTGGTTTTCGGGCTGGCGATGGCGGTGAAAGCATTTACGGACGAAGGGGACAGTGTCCTCATCCAGCAGCCGGTGTATTACCCCTTCACGGAGGTCGTTGCGGACAATGACCGGCGCGTGGTCAGCAGCGATCTTGTACTGGGAGCAGATGGCCGCTATCACATTGACTTTGAGGATTTCGAAAAAAAGATTGTGGAGAATCATGTGAAGCTGTTTCTTCTGTGCAGTCCTCATAACCCGGTAGGCCGGGTATGGCGGCGCGAGGAGCTGCTGCGCATAGGGGAGCTGTGCCTGAAACACGGGATTCTGGTGGTCAGCGATGAAATCCATCAGGATTTCGTCTTTGGCAAGAACCGTCACCTGGTATTCGCCAGCCTGAAGCCGGAATTTGAAGCGATTTCCATCACCTGTACCTCCCCGGCCAAGACCTTCAACCTGGCCGGCCTGCAGGTGTCCAATCTGTTTATCCCGGATCCTGCTTTGCGCAGAAAATTCCGCAGGCAGATTGCCGCCGCCGGCTACAGTCAGCTCAACGCCATGGGCCTGACCGCAGGCGAGGCGGCTTACCGATACGGGGAGACCTGGTACAAGGGGGTTCTGGCTTATATTGAACAAAATATTGCGTACCTGAAAACGTATCTGGACAGGGAGCTGCCGGAAATACGCATGACAGAGCCGGAAGGGACCTATCTGGTGTGGCTGGATTTTCGCGCGCTGGGGCTGACCGGCCCGGAGCTGGAGCGGTTGGTCGTTTATAAAGCCCGGCTCTGGCTGGATAGCGGAAGTATTTTCGGTCCGGCAGGAGAAGGCTTTCAGCGGATAAACGTGGCCTGTCCCCGGGCTACGCTGGAGCAGGCACTGGAGCAGCTGAAACGAGCTGTTTTAGAAGTGCATGATGTGAAAAGCAGATCGGAGCGATGATATATATTTCTGGTTTGAGAGAGGATGCCACCCGGCGAGGGGCATAACCTGGCGAAAGTGCGACATGTAAGTGTGAAATTTCACTGGCGGGCGGGTGAAATCCGCCGCAGATATAAGGAAAGTCTGAGGTAAAAGATATATGCTGCAGATTGACTCATCGGAATTAAAGAAACTATTATTGTCCGGAAACATCGGACTGGAAAAGGAAGGCTTACGCATAGATGAGCAGGGCTTCCTCTCACACAGCCCGCATCCGTTTCCGGATGATCCCTATATTGTCCGTGATTTTTGCGAAAACCAGACGGAGATCAATACATCCGTGCAGCCGGGAGTGCGTCCGGCGCTGGAGGAGCTGGCGGAGCACACGAAACGAATCCAGCGCACCCTGGCGCAGCTTTCGCCCCATGAATACCTCTGGCCATTTTCGAATCCGCCGTATATCCGCAGCGAAGAGGATATTCCGATTGCACAATTTGGCGGACGAAAGACAGGGAAGACAACCTACCGGAAATATCTGTCAGAACGGTACGGCCGCTACAAGATGACCTTCTGCGGGATTCATTTTAATTATTCCTTCAATGACGAGCTACTGCGGGCTGATTTTGCACGCAGCGGGAAAGAAAGCTTTATCGAATATAAAAATGAATTATATTTGACGCTGGCAAGACGTGTTGCCGCTTATGGCTGGATCCTGACAGCGGTGACTGCGGCCAGCCCTTTGCTGGACTGCTCTTATGTGGAGAAAGGCCGGTACGACCGTGACGTGTTTCAGGGACTGGCCTCGGTGCGCTGCAGCGAACTGGGCTACTGGAATGCTTTTACGCCGGTATTTGATTATAGCAGCATGCACGCTTATGTGGAAAGCTTTCGTTTCTATGTGCAGCACAAGTGGATACTGGCGCCCACGGAATTATATTATCCGGTGCGCCTGAAGCCTGCCGGGCCGAACCGTCTGGAATCGCTGGAAGCAAACGGAGTCAACCGCATTGAACTGCGAATGTTTGACCTGAATCCGTTTGTGCCCGCCGGTCTGGAAGAGAAGGATGCCGCATTCGCCGAACTGCTTCTCTGCTGGCTGGCCTCGACGCCGGATGAACCCTTTTCAGACCGCGACCAGGTGCAGGCGGTGCAGAATTATAAGAACGCGGCGCATTACGACCTGAAAACCGTTAGCATCACCGTGCCAAATGGAGAGTTTTACTCGGTGGCGCATGCCGCGCGCAACGTGATCGGATTTATGAGAGATTTTTACCGGGATTATCCGGAAGAGGTGCAGGAAATCCTTGATTTTGAAGACGATAAATTTGTCAATCCGGAAAACCGGTATGCATGGAAGGTCCGCAGGGAATTTGAGGATGGCTTTGTGAAAAAAGGTCTGGAGCTGGCCAGACGGAGGCAGGAGGAAAGCGAAGAAGAACTGACTTCCCAGTAGCTGTAAAACGGTGCGGCCTGCACCATCTGTATATTGCACTGATGGACATAAAGGTATGACATTTTACGCGCACCTGCCGAAGCCTGTGCTATCGGAAAAACCGATAACCAGTTATCGGAATAACCGGGTTGACGAGAGGTGCTTTTTCGTGTATGATTACAAACACAAACGATTAACACAGTAATCATACTTAAATAATAGGAAATGAGGAAAGATTATGAGCCGCATTTTTGTATCAGCGGGCGGTATGCAGGGCTGTTGAAAGAATATTGCCGTAGCCCCATCCGACAGCAAATAATTTCCTGTTGGACATGTGGGAAAATATGGAAACGAGTGAACGACGGACCACTGGACTGAAAGTATAGCAAAGTGAAACGGCTTATGCCGTTACTATAAATAACAACACAGGATTAAGGAGGATTATGAATATGAAGGCATATAAAAAGACAATAGCGCTGCTTCTGGCGGCTGCACTTACGACTGGTCTTTCTACAATGGCTTTTGCTGAGGAAGAAACAGAGACGGAAACAGAGGATATTTCTATTGCGATTGATAAGGATGCGTTTGACGAGCTGGTTGCATCTGGACCTGTCGCAGATGATGAGACGATCGCGTCGAGCGAGTGGGCCACGGCAGTAAAAGAGGCCGGAGTGCTCCGGATCGGCGGCGCACAGGCGTCTTATCTGTTCAGCCAGCTTGATGAGACGGACAACAGTCTCCGCGGATTCGACGCGGGCATTTATCAGCTGCTTACACGCTACATTCTAGGAGATGAGAGCGCGTATGAATTTACGGTGGTAGATTCCAGTACAAGAGAGGCTGTATTGCAGAGTGATCAGGTGGATGTCGTGGTAGCGACATACTCGATTACCGAAGCCCGCGCGGAGGTGATTTCGTTCGCCGGCCCATATTATTCTTCACAGCAGGCAGTGCTGGTGCTGGCCGGAAATACGGAGATTACGGGTGTAGACGATCTGGCCGGGAAGAACGTCGCTACGCAGGCGGGCTCAACTGGTCCGGATATCCTTGCAGAGTACGCGCCGGAGGCGGTTGTTCAGGAATTTGAAACCGATCAGGAAGCGCGCGTGGCTTTGGAGCAGGGACGTGTAGATGCATATGTGACGGATTATACACTGCTTCTTAACGCGATCGTAAAGAACCCGGATGTATATGAGATCGCCGGCGATGTATTCGGACCGGAGGATAATTATGGTATTGGCCTGCCGCTTGATTCGGATGGCGTAGCGTTCGTGAATGATTTCTTACAGCAGATCATTGACGACGGCACATGGGAAAGCCTGTGGCAGATCAGCCTCGGCGACCGTACCGGCATTGATACCGCACCGGAAGCTCCGGCAGTGGGATAGTGACATGCATGGCTTTCATAACGAACAACCCTATGCTTTTACCACCCACTATAAATGATGTACACGGCTCTCCTGGAATGACAGCAGCCCAGGATAAAGCATAAAATGGGGAAGGGCAGCAGCTCATAATAAAATCCAACGGGAAAGGTTCCTGGAATGGTCACTTTCAGGAACCCTTTTCAAAATTCGGAACAGGAAGGGGATGTGGAATGTCTGTAGGGACTCTTCTCTCTCAATATGGGGATAAATATCTGTTGGCTCTTCTGACAACATGGAGGCTGACATTTTTTTCATTTCTGATCGCTTTTGCAATCGGGATCGCCGTCACGGTCATACGGATCTGCCCCATCCGCCCGCTGCGTCTGTTTGGGGACTTCTATGTGCAGATATTCCGGAACATTCCGGGAGCAGCACTGCTGATCCTGCTGGTGTATGCGCTTCCATACATCGGGCTTCTCTGGTCCTACTATACCTGCGTATTGATCGCCTGCTCGCTGATTCCGTCCGCATTTTGCTCGGAATACCTGATGGCAGGGATGAATACGATACAGGTCGGCCAGATTGAGGCGGCGCGCTCTCTTGGGATGACTTTCTTTCAGCTGGTGAAAAACCTGGTGCTGCCGCAGGCACTGCGTACTTCGGTGCTGCAGCTGACCAATCTGCTGGTGGGTACCATGCTCACCACCGCGCTTGCGTCGCAGGTTCCGCTGAGCCCGACAGATCTGACTGGCATTGTTTCCTATATCAACACGCGTGCGGTTGGCGGGATTACCGCGTTCGCGATTTCAGCGATGCTGTACTGCGCGAGTGCGCTGATCATTGGCTGTTCGGGAAGCTGGATTGATAAAAAGGTGAGGATTCTGCGATGAACAGTGGGATGAAGACTTCCATCCGGGATGTGCTTTACGAGCCTCCCGGCCCGAGAAATCAGAAAATTATTACGGCGGTTACAGCAGTATCTGCTGTCGCTCTTGCCGGACTGCTGGCGGCAGTAATCCGGCTGTTTTATATAAACGGGCAGCTTGACGCGAAATACTGGACGCTGTTTACCAGATACACGACCTGGAGATTTATCTGTCAGGGTCTGGCGGGGACGTTAAAGGCGGCTGCCGGAGCCGGAGTGATCACGTTTGCGCTTGGGATGGCGATGATGCTATGCCGGATCAGCAGATATCGGCCTGCGCGGGCGGCAGGAACCGTTCTGGTTGAGTTCACCAGAGGGGTTCCGACACTTTTGTTTATCTATTTCTTTTTCCTGATCGCACCTCAGCTTGGGATTACGCTGCCGGCCTACTGGAAGATTACACTGCCGGTCGCGATCTCCGCGTCCGGCGTGGTCGCGGAGGTGCTGCGTTCCGGCGTGAACGCGGTGCCGAGCGGGCAGTCGGAGGCGGCGCTTTCCCTTGGCATGCGGGATCGGAGCGTATTCTTTAAAATCGTGTTTCCGCAGGCATTCCGTTATGTGATTCCCGCGATGATCTCTGAGCTTGTTATTGTACTGAAGGATACCACGTTTGCTTATGTGGTGACATACGCGGATCTGATGCAGAACGCAAAGGCTCTGATCAGCAATTATGACGCGCTTCTGTCTGTATATCTGGTCGTGGCGGTGATCTATATTTTGATCAATTACATCCTGAACCGGATATCGGTGGCGCTGTCTGAACGAGGAAAACAGCAATAAGGAGCTGCCGAAAAAACTATGCGAATAGCGCATCGGGCGGGGCAGCAGCTTTTATATTTACAGTGAACGACGTAAGCCGTTTTGCTTTGCAAAGCGGACATGGAGGTTTAGCGACAGGTCTTAAGTCGCCGCGGTAAAGTAGCAGCGAAACACAAGTAAGGAGCGGCTCTGGTATGCAAAACGATAAGAATACAGGGAATCAGGCGGCGGATACGCCTGTGATCGAGCTGAGGCATGTGAAAAAACATTTTGGGGCTCTGTATGTGCTGAGGGATGTCAGCCTTTCTGTAAAGAAAGGCGAGGTGGTAGTCATCATTGGCCCTTCCGGTTCCGGCAAGTCAACCCTCTGCCGCACGATCAACCGTCTGGAGACGATTGACGAAGGCGAGATACTGATTGACGGGAATCCTTTGCCGCAGGAAGGGAAACAGCTTGCCCGGGTCCGGTCACAGATTGGCATGGTATTTCAGTCATACAACCTGTTTGCGCACAAGACGATTCTGGAAAATGTGACGGTCGGACCGGTGGACGTACTTCACAAGTCGAAAAAGGAAGCGCGCCAGGAAGCTATGGAGCTGTTGAAGCGGGTCGGCGTAGAGGATCAGGCAGACAAGGTACCGGCGCAGTTATCAGGCGGGCAGCAGCAGCGTGTGGCGATCGCACGTTCTCTGGCCATGCATCCGAAAGCAATCCTTTTTGATGAACCGACCAGCGCGCTTGATCCGGAGCTGATAGGGGAAGTGCTGGCCGTAATGAGCGAACTGGCAAGTGAAAATATGACGATGGTGGTGGTCACTCATGAAATGAATTTCGCGAGAAAGGTGGCCGACCGCATTGTCTTTATGGATGAGGGGAAAATTCTTGAGGAAAATACTCCGGAGGAATTTTTTACTCGCCCGGCTACACAGCGTGCAAGGGATTTCCTGAATTCCATTCAGCATCATGGATGAACATGATTGCCCCAAAGGCGGCGCATTGCACTGATGGACATAAAAAGGAGAAAAATAGAATGTCTGGAAAGAAGACAAACCCAAAGAATAAGTCTGCGAAAAACAATGTCGCAAAGCAGAGCGATGAGAGAACATCCAATGCGAAAAACATAGAAAATAAAAATAGAAGCAGAATTTTGCCGGTGATAGCGGGAGTGGTGGTCGTAGCTGCGGTCGCGGCAGTCGCCGTCACGAGATTTGCCGGCAATGGGAACGGCGAAGAACAGTCGGTTTCGAACTCTTCAACATCGGACGCTCAGACGGCAGACTATCAGTCGACAGGAACAATTGTTATTGATACAGACGAGATTGGCGAGACAGCCTCCTATTATGACTATGATGCGGACGGCACCACGGTTGAGGTACTGGCGGTGACCGCTTCGGATGGATCTGTGCGCCTGGCACTGAATACCTGTCAGGTGTGTCAGGGATCACCATACGCATATTTTGTACAGGAAGGGGATTCTTTCATCTGCCAGAACTGCGGGAATGTCTTTTCCAGGGATGACATTGGCCTGGAAGCGGGCGGCTGCAATCCGGTTCCGGTGACGGAAGAATACTATGAGGAATCAGACGGTGTGATTACTATTTCCAGCGATTTTCTGGATGGATATAAAGAATCCTTCACGAACTGGAAGAAGGCCTGAGAAAACCTGAGAAACACATAGAGGATCGATCGTTTGTATGAGTAGAAATACTGGAAAAAAAGTTCAGGCAGTTATTGTCGTGGAAGGCATGATGTGCGAAGCCTGTGAGCGGCGGGTTGAAAACGCGGCAAAGAGTGTAGAAGGCGTCAGCGACGCAATAGCTGACTGTGTGAGCAATTGCCTGAGGGTAGAATATGGAGAGCCTGCGACACTTGACGTGATCAGGAAGGCTGTGTGTGCGGTCGGGTATGATGCGCCCGGCGAACTGGAGCAGACCGATCGGTCGGACGCCCCGCGAAAGCGGGAAGATCAGAAATGGCAGGAGGATGAAAAAACACAGGAGAAAGAGCAGAAACAGGAAGCCGCTCGGGGCCGGAACCAGGATACGCTGTATATCCTGGTTATTATTCTGGGTCTCTATGTGATCGCGACCCAGTGCGGCCTGACGCAGATCTTTCAGAGATTCCCGACTGTCAGCGAGGAAAAGGTCGGCTATGCTGTGCTTTTTGTGATCGGCCTGTTTACCTCGGTACACTGTATAGCCATGTGCGGCGGAATCAATCTGACACAGAGTGTGGCCGGAGAGGAAAGTGCGCCGGTGCGCAAAAGCCTTCTTTATAATGCCGGGCGGCTGACCGGATACACACTTGTCGGCGGTATTCTCGGACTGATCGGCGAGGCGGCCTCTGTCACGCTTCGTGTCCGCGGCCTGATCGGTGTGCTTGCGGGTGCCTTCATGGTACTGACCGGCGTCAATATGCTTGGAAGCTTTGGATTTCTGAAAAGGTTGACCCTGAGAATGCCCAAATCTGCCGCAAATGCCGCGGCTTCTTTTGGCAGACGCGGTTCGTTCGCGATCGGTCTCGTGAACGCGTTTATGCCCTGCGGGCCGCTGCAGTCCATGCAATTATACGCGATTGCCGCAGGCGGATTTGTCGCCGGAGCGCTTTCCATGCTCTTTTTTTGCCTGGGGACGATTCCGCTGATGCTGATCATCGGAGTGACAGCAGGTTTTTTAAAAAGAAAATGGAAGAGCCGGATGTTGCGTGTGAGCGCGGTTCTTGTCTTGATATTCGGGCTTTTCATGCTGCAGAATAATTTCGCCCTGCTGGGGATTTCTCTGCCCGGTCTGTCAGCTTCCGGCACATCAGATGGCAGTGCGATGACGGCAATGGTGGATACAGAAAACAATGTACAGATCCTCTCAACGACCCTCCATGTTAACGGATTTGACGATATCGTGGTGGAGGCGGGGATTCCGGTCGTCTGGACGATCACTGCGGACGCGTCCAGCCTGAATGGCTGCAACAACGCGCTCGTGATTCCGGAATACAACCTGCAGGTAACCCTGCAGGAAGGAGAAAATGTGATCGAATTTACACCGGCCGAAACAGGGACATATACTTATACGTGCTGGATGGGGATGCTGAAGAATACCATCACGGTCGTGCAAGGATGACTTGAGTAGGAGTTCGTCTAGCCTCCTCCTACTCGATCACACAGCCGCGTAAGGAATTATTCCGGCGAAAGCCTGGCGCGGCGGATAGGGGAGAAAGACGTTCCCCTATCCGATTGGTGATTGAAAGAATGTGGCCGCAATCCCATTCAAAGCTCTGAAGCCTTCAGCGTCTCATTCATGCTCCCGGTCCGGTACCCCATCAAATCCAGTGTCACATAGGAAAAACCATATTCTTTTAATTTTGCATAAACGCTCAGCCGGACTTTATCCTGCATCAGCTTTTCAAATTCCTGCGGCAGGATTTCAATCCGGGCGATGTTCTCATGGATCCGCACACGCACCTGCCGGAACCCCAGATCAAGCAAAAGCTGCTCGGCCTGATCTACCATCCGCAGCTTTTCTTCACTGATGGTCTCTCCATATACGAACCGCGAGGAAAGGCAGGCGAAGGACTGCTTGTCCCATGTAGGGAGCCCGAACTCTCTGGACAGGCTGCGGATCTCCTCTTTGTTAAGCTTAGCATATCTTAAAGGGCTGGCGATCCCCAGCTCCTTCACGGCAATCAGCCCCGGACGGTAATCCCCATTGTCATCCATGTTGGAGCCTTCGGCGACGGCAGCGATATTATTTTCCTTTGCCAGGGCAAGAATTTTTTCAAACAGCTCGTGTTTGCACAGATAGCAGCGGTTTTTCGGATTCTGCCGGAATCCTTCGATGTCCAGCTCCTCCGAGGCGACGACAAAGTGCCGTACATGATGCTCCCGGCAAAACTGTTTCGCCTCCTCCAGCTCTCTTTTGGGAAAAGAGCAGGAGGAAGCCGTTACCGCAATTACCTGATCTTTTAACGCCTCCTGTGCCGCATACAGCAGAAACGTAGAATCCACGCCGCCGGAAAAAGCAACGGCGACACTTCCCAGGCTTTTCAGGTAATCCTGTAATTTTTGATATTTCTCATGTAAATTCTGAACCATGTTTTTTACCTCAATTTATCTTGATTCCGCTCTATTTAAGTATACAGATCCTGCCTGCGCAGGGACACATAGGGGCGGCTGTAGCCACTTAGGCGAATGGAATCATTATAGTCCACAGAAGAAAGGGAGTCAAGTCAGGCGATAACTTTCATTTTCTGCAAGAAGACGCGCTTTTCCGTCTGAAATCAGAAAATCTCTCACCCGCACCATCTGAAGTTGATCATAAATACCTATTTAACCTATTGACATAGTGGGATAAATGATGATACTATAAGTACGCGAGAAACAAGCATATGAATTTTGCGTTCATATCATTGCGCGAGAAAAGAGAATATAAATTTTGTGTTCCTATCACTGTGATTCCCGCGCACGAACTGCCCGGAATCTGAATCAGGAGGCTTCTAAAATGGCAAAAAAAGAGAATAAATTCAGAGAGTACGATATTTCCACACAGGCCATACATACAGGTACGGATTACGATGAAGGGACCGGCGCTGTCCGCAGGCCGCTGCACATGGCGAACAGCTATAAGCTGCCGGATGACCTTTCGCAGGTCAATTATTCTTCGACGGATCTTTTGATGTATTCCAGAAACGGAAATGCCAACCAGCACTGGCTGGAGGAGAAAATCGCGGCTCTGTACGGCGCGGACGACGCGATCGTGCTGGCGAGCGGCGTCGGGGCGCTTCACGCTCTGTTCTGGACGTTTTTGCAATCCGGAGACAGGGTGGTGTATCCAAATGTCAGCTACATGGCTGTCTACCGGATGTTTCATGAACTGTTTAATAAAAAATTCGGCGTGGAGACGGTTATGGTAGATATGACAGACCTGGAGGCGGTAAAAAGAGCGATCACTCCAGGCACAAGGCTGGTCCACATTGAAACGCCGGATAATCCGACCGTAGGGATCACAGACATCGCGGCGATTGCGAGGATTGCACACGAAAACGGCGCAGTCCTTTCGGTTGACAATACCTTTGCGTCTCCTCTGAACCAGAAGCCGTTAGAGCTGGGGGCTGATTTTGTGGTGGACTCCCTGACAAAATTCATCAACGGACATGGCGACGCGCAGGGAGGGGCGATTATTTCAAATGACCTGGAGACGATGGACCGCATCCGCTATGAAGCCCAGGTCAACGTCGGGGCGGTGATCAGTCCGTTTAACGCATGGCAGATTTTCCGGGGCTCCGTTACCTTCCCGCTGCGCATGGAACGGATCAATCAGTCCGCGCAGAGGATCGCTGAGTGGCTGGAGCAGCGGGAAAACATCACGTTCGTTTCTTATCCGGGACTTCTCAGCAATCCGGGACACGAGCTGGCGAAGCGGCAGATGAAAAATGGCTTCGGGGGAGTGATTTCCTTTGGCGTAAATGCGGATGACAAAACAGTAGAGCGGCTTTGCGCAAAGCTGAAGATCATCACCTTCGCAGTCTCCCTGGGGCACGATGAAAGTCTGATTTTCCCGCAGCCGAGCTATGATGAGCGGATAAACCTGTATCCGGAAAAATTCAGAAAGGGCTTTATCCGGTTTAGTGTCGGGCTTGAGTCTCCGGAGGATATCATCCGGGACCTGGATCAGGCACTTGGGGCGGTCGGGCTGTGAGAAATTTTATATATCCTTGATGACAGTATGGGGACAGTGACGGTTATCCGTGTAATGTATGCTGGGCGGGATGCTGATACACAGTTAAACAAATATACCAAATGAAAAAATAAAAGCTATATAATACAACTTAAAAAATGAAGAGATACTGGAACTTCCGGGAAGAAGAAAAGCGCTTATGGCATTTTACCAACGCCATGGGCGCTTTTCGCCTTCAATTTTTATGCTTGCGGCGAAGGATTTCCAGTTCACGCTCCAAAGCCGCATTTTTATCCGCGAGAGCCGCTTTTTCTTCCGCGAGGGCCGATTTCTCTTCCTGAAGGCTCGCGTTCTCTGCTTCGAGTTCATCAATTCGAAAACGGTATTTATCATTAGGAAGCTCCATCGCTCCCGGAAGCAATGGTTTCATATCCTTATCGCCTCCTTTCTTCTGGTACTGCAGGATGATTTGCTGGTAGAGCTGATTCAATAGCTCCAGTAATTGATTGTAATCATCCAAATCGATATTTCCAACCTGCAGATTTGCTTTTATACTTCCCAGTATATCAGAGTCGATAAAATTTTTCAATTCCTGTATTTCATTTTCTGTAAGAAGACGCGCTTTTCCGTCTGAAATCAGAAAATCCCTCACCCGTACCATCTGAAACGGAATAAACACGATCATCTTTTTCCGGTTCAGTTCCTCAATGTCATGCGCCAGGTACGCAAAGTTCTTCACTGTGTAGGTAAATTCCTGCTGATCCGGCAATATGACGCGGATACTGCTTGTCTCAGGAACTTTCTCTGCGTTACAGAAATAGATCACTACCGGCTCCGGGAAACGCAGGGTAAAGTTGTCCTCGCGGGTCTCCAGCGCATGGTAAAATCCATATTCAAAGACCCTCATGACAATGGTATTATCATGGTACATCTGTGCTTCCAGATGGTAGTGCCATTTTCGGTTGATAATGATAAACAGGTCGGAATAAGTGTGCGAAAGATCGGTTCTGGTATTTTCTCGATTCGAATATTCAATCTGGCTGTCTGGCGGATAGTCCGTACCAAACAGTCCGTTGATCAGATTCGTGATCGCTTTATCGGAAAATGTAAAAATACGTTTAAAAACCCTGTCAAAAATCTGGCTGATTTCGTCCATAAGCCAAAGGCTCCTTTCCCATGTGTGATAAAAACTGACTGATATGCATCGTAACATAATCACAAAAATATGTAAATGCATAAGATACAATTAAATAAAATAAAAATGACAGTACATAATTAATAATAGACACTAATACATGTTAAGGAACACGAGCGAGGCAAAGGAGATATTACGGAGTGCTGACGATCTGTGAGATTATGGGAATGTCTGGAATCGCAGCTACAGTAGTGAATCTTTATCATGTCATTTCCAATTTTCGGTAGCGTTTCTTGTCGGTAGACAACACCTTTGCGTCTCTTCTGAATCAGAAGCCATTAGAGCTGGGGGCTGATTTTGTGGTGGATCTCCTTACAAAATTCATTAACGGCCACGGCAACGCGCAGGGAGGGGCGATTTTTTGATTATCTCCTTTTCCGATAACTGGCTATCGGAAAAAGGACTTTGACGAACAGAAATGGTCTGTTTTATCCTTAGAAATAACATTGTAATAATGCAGAAAGAGCCGTATTCGTGACACCATTACTGCGGAATATTCGACAATACGGACGAAGGACGGTCGCTTTGCAAATATGGAGGATAAAAACAAATGAAATTTTCAACAAAACTGCTGCATGGAATGTCGAAATCCTATCCGAACGGAGCGACGCTGCCGCCGGTTTCTCAGGTGAGCGCGTTCACTTACGAAAGCTCGGAGGCGCTGGAAAAGGTCTTTGGGAACCGGGCGCCTGGATTTGCCTATACCAGGATCGGCAATCCCACGGTGGACGCATTTGAGAGGCGGATCTGTGAGCTGGAAGGGGGAGTCGGCGCGGTGGCCTGTTCCTCGGGGATGGCAGCTGTCACGATGTCGCTTTTGAATATTCTGCAGGCGGGGGATGAGGTGATTGCGGCGAGCGGGCTGTTTGGTGGCACCATTGACCTGCTCGGGGATCTGGGAAGCTTTGGAATTACGGCGCGGTTTGTCCGGCATATGACTGCCCGGGAGATAGAGCCTCTGATTCATGACAATACAAAGGTCATTTTCGGGGAGCTGATCGGCAATCCGGCTCTGGATGTGATGGATGTCCGCGCGGTGGCGAAGCTTGCGCACGGAAGGGGCATTCCGCTGATTGTGGACGCGACCACCGCGACCCCATATCTGATCCGCCCGTTTGAATACGGTGCGGATATTGTCGTGCATTCCTCCTCAAAATACATCAACGGCGGCGGAAATTCCATCAGCGGCATCATCGTGGATGGCGGGAGTTTTCAATGGGATTCGGAACGCTATCCCGGCATGAAGCGCTATCTTTCCTACGGACCATTTGCCTACACAGCAAAGCTGCGCAATGGGATATGGAGAAATATGGGAGCCTGTCTGGCTCCGGCAAACGCTTTTTTAAACGTGGTCGGTCTGGAGACACTGGGATTGCGGATGGAGCGGATCTGTCAAAATGCGCGCGCGCTCGCCGAAGAGATTGCGCGGCTCTCTCACGGACAGGTTCTCGAACTTGCTCAGGCACAGGTCCACGAACAGACCCGCGAACAGGCTAAAAAGAGCGAACAGACCCGCGAACAGGTCCAAAAGAGCGAACAGGTCCGCGAACAGAACAAAAAGAGCGAACAGGACGAACAAGGCGTAAACGGCGGCCTCTCCGTCAATTATCCGACACTGCCGGAAAGTTCGTACCGGGCGCTTGCCGAGAGCCAGTTTGGCGGTAAGGGCGGCGGCATTCTGACCGTGCGCGTCGGCTCGAAGGAAAAGGCGTATCAGCTGATGGACAGCCTGAAATATGCGAAAAAGGCCACGAACATCGGGGATGTGCGGACACTGGTTATTCATCCGGCATCGACCATCTATGTACATGCGTCCGAGGAGCAAAAAGCGGCTGCGGGGGTATATGACGATCTGATCCGTGTCAGCGTGGGCATTGAAGATACAGAGGATCTGGTCGAGGACTTTACGGCCGCGATCGCTGCGATACGAAAATAAAGCAGTTATTGCCAGACAGCTATTCCCTGTAATGGAAATAGTCGCTGTTCTTATATTGCTTTGGCGATATTCCGACGGTGTTTTTAAATAATCTTGAAAAGTAGTACTGATCTGTATAACCCAGTGATTGGGCGACTTCATAAACGTACAGATCGGTTGTACGCAGAAGCCGGCAGGCCTGTTTCATTTTCAGATTGATAAAGAAATTCATGGGGGCGTGCTGCGTATATTTTTGAAAGATTGCGTTCAGGTAGCTCGGAGACAGATCGAATTCCCGGCTGATCTGCTCAAGGGTCAGATTTTCCCCAATATGGCGGTACATATAGCGGATGACATCCGAAATATGTCTGTTTTGCTCGTAAGCGGCTCCTTTCTTTTCCCGGTCATAGGTTTCCGCGAGAATCAGGGAGAGCACCTGAGAGATGTAGATAAAGTTTCCGAGCGTATAATTTCCATCCAGAACGCGGAAGAGCAGATCAAACAGAAAATGCATGCGGTTCGCGGCGTGTTCTGTGGAGAAATGTACAATATTGCGGTCCTCCAGCGGGAAATAGCAGACATCTGTGCCCTTGAAATGAACCCATAGAATACTCCATGGGTCTTCTGGATGGGCATAATAACAGTGCGGCGCGTATCTGGGGATACAGAAAGCGTCGTTTTCATGGAGAATATACTGTTTGCTGCCAATCTGGATTGTCCCGCTTCCTTCCGTGCAGTAAAAGAAAATATATTCCTCAATACCGGCCTTTCTCTCCCGGTAATGGTGTGCTGCGTTTGGAAAGAATCCGACATCCGTCAGATAGAGACGTCTGACCTGCGGATGTTCGACATATTCCTGGAAGGATTCTGTGGGCAGGACAATCATGCGCTCACCTTTAAACCCGTCTTTTTTCCATTCACTGAAATTTTCCATGGCGTAAGTATAACACATATGTGGAAGATAGTCCATGATTAATCAGAATATGCCATTTTCTCATGTGATCATCTTATGCTAAAATCCGGTTATCAATGCAATTCGAAGCAAAAAGTAAAACCGGGCTGCGGCGGGGCTTTCAGAACCTGCGATTCGCGTATCAGGCGGTGCAAGATGCATGAGTTGTTAGCCGACAGTTCTTTATTTTATCTGCTTTGTGCAGTGGTTTTTTAAAGAGGCTGTAAAATATGGAAATTAACAGGAGGGAGAGCGGCATGAGGACAAATGCTTCTGCAAAAATCTGGGAGGAGACTGTAGTGCTCCCGACCTATCGGGCGGGGAAACCGGAAAAAAGTCCTCTTTTTATTGAAAAGAGAGCTTACCAGGGAAGCACGGGGAAAGTGTATCCGCTTCCGGTGACGGAAACGGTTTCGGATGAAAAAACGGATGTGGAATATCACGCGGTATTTCTGGAAAATGAATATTTAAAGGTGATGGTTCTGCCGGAGCTGGGAGGGAGAATTCACCGGGCGTATGATAAGACAAATGGCTACGATTTTGTTTATTACAACCATGTGATCCGGCCGGCGCTGGTTGGGCTGGCCGGGCCATGGATTTCCGGCGGGGTTGAGTTCAACTGGCCGCAGCACCATCGTCCATCTACCTTTTCGCCTGTGGACTATATGATTGAGGAGAAGGAAGACGGATCCTGTACGGTTTATCTTAGCGAGACGGATAAAATGTATGGCACAAAGGGGATGGCTGAGATTTCTCTTTATCCCGGGAAGGCCTATATAGAAATCCGCGGGCAGCTTTACAATGGAACCGATCTGCCGCAGACCTTTTTGTGGTGGGCAAATCCGGCGGTTCCGGTAAATGACTATACCTTTTCCGTATTTCCGCCGGATGTTTATGCTGTGATGGATCATGGGAAACGTGCCGTGTCGACATTTCCGATCGCGACCGGGGAGTATTATAAATGGGACTATTCAGCCGGGGTAGATATTTCCCGATATAAAAATGTGAAGGTTCCGACTTCCTACATGGCGGCACATTCTGATTTTGATTTTATCGGCAATTATGATGAGAGCAGGGAGGCGGGGCTGCTGCATGTGGCCGACCATCACATTTCTCCCGGAAAAAAGCAGTGGACCTGGGGCTGCGGCGATTTTGGGCGTATGTGGGACTGGAATCTGACAGAGACGGATGGTCCCTATATCGAGCTGATGACCGGTGTTTTCACGGACAATCAGCCGGACTTTAGTTGGCTGAAGCCGCAGGAGGAAAAGACCTTCGTGCAGTATTTCATGCCTTATAAGGGAGTCGGCAGAGTCGGAAACGCGACAAAGGACGCCGTAGTCGGCCTGACACAGGAAGGTGAGCGGACATTGTGCTGGAAGATTTACGCGACAGGGGAATATCCGGGAGCAGAGGTTGTGATTTATAAAGCAGAAAGCACCGACAGGGAGGGAGACGTTTTACAGTTCGCTCCGGCCGATGCTGCGGAGGTGCTGTGCAGGAAGGTGGTTGATCTGAGTCCCGAGACCTGTGTGACGGGATATGTGGAAATGCCATCTCATATGGAGTCTCCACTTCCGTTCCGGCCGACGCCTGGCGACTGCAGCGGGCAGGCGGCACCGATGGCAAAACGCGGCACAGATGAAGGAAACATTGCGTGTCAGGTCGGCGAAGTGAGTGATGTAGGACATCAGGTCGGCGAAGCATGCGATGCTGCGGACTATCGGATAGAGGTTCGCTGGAAGAACCGGCTGCTTGCGGCGTACACGCCCTATAAAAAGAAGCTTGAGCCGATCCCGCAGCCTGCGGAGCCGCTGAAAGAACCGGCGGAACTGAAGTCTCTGGAGGAGCTGTATCTGGCGGCGACGCATCTGGAGCAGTACCGCCACGCGACACGAGAACCGGCGGACTACTATCAGGAAGGGCTGAGACGCGACCCGACGGATATCCGCCTGAACAACGGATATGGGCTTCTTCTTCTAAAACGGGGGAAAATCCGTGAGAGCATCCCTTATTTTCAGAGAGCGGTCAAAAAACAGACCTGGAAAAATCCGAATCCTTATTCAGGGGAATGTTATTTTAATCTCGGCCTGGCATACGCGCTGAGCGGCCAGGGAAAAAAGGCTTTTGACGCATTTTTCAAATCGACCTGGAGTGCTGAGACACAAAGCGCGGGATTTTATTGGCTGGGATGCCTGGCGTCGCGGGAGGGCAGATATGAGGAAGCCGCTGATTTTGCGGAAAAATCCATGCTGCGCGGCTGGCACAATATGAATACGCGTATGCTCAGGGCAGCTATGCTGCGGAAGCTTGGGATTTCTTCGGAAGCATTTTTAAAGGAAAGCCTGCAGATCGACCCGCTCCATATGGGGTGTCTGTATGAAATGGCATTGCTTGAAAACAATGGGGAAACGGGGCTCGCATCACCAAAAGCAGAATGGAAAAAGAAGATGCGCCGGGAAGCACATAATTATCTGGAAGTGTCACTGCTTTACATAAAGGCAGGACTGTATGAGGAAACCCTGGATATTTTGCAGTCTTCTCCTGAACAGAATCCTCTGTGCCTGTATTATCAGGGATTTGTATTCGGAAGGATGGGGGATGAAGAGCGCGCGAGGGAGCTCTGTATGAGGGCAGAGGAAGCCAGCCCTGACTGCTGCTTTCCAAATCGGATAGAGGAGATCGAGATTTTAGAATATTGTGCTTCGCGGTGGGCTGCGCCTATGTCTCATTATTATCTGGGCAATCTGTTTTATGACAGGAAGCAGTACACGGACGCGATAAGGCACTGGGAAATTGCGGCAGGGCAGAAGGACAGCTTCGCAATGGTCCACCGGAATCTTTCCATCGCTTATTATAACAGGCAGAGGGATACGGAAAAAGCCATGCAGTCAATGAGACACGCATGTGAACTGGATGAAACCTATCCGCGCATGTGGCTGGAGTATGATCAGCTTGCCGCGAAAGCGAACCTTTCCATACAGGAGCGGCTGGAGACGATGGAATCGCATCAAAGTATTCTCAGGAAACGGGACGACCTGTATCTGCGCAATATCATGCTGAAAAACTGCGCCGGAAGATATCAGGAGGCTCTGGACGCCATTTTATCACACCAGTTTCATCCCTGGGAGGGCGGGGAAGGCAAGGTGAGCACACAGTACCGATACGCGTTAATCCATCTCGCGCTCGCCCATCTGAAGGAGGGGCAGCCAGAAAAGGCACTGGCGGAGCTGGAAGCCTCACTTACCTATCCGACAATACTGGGAGAGGGCAAACTGCCGAATGTGCCGGACAATCAGGCGCATTACTATATGGGGATGGCCTACCGGATGATGGGAAACACAGAAAAAGCGGAGGTGTATCTGGAGCTGGCGGCAGGAGGACCGCAGGAACCTGAGCCAGTGCTGTATTACAATGATCAGCCGTCGGATTATATTTTTTATCAGGGGCTGGCAAATCGCGCACTGGGAAGAGAGGCGGCGGCAAAAAAGGCGTTCCACCGCCTGAACGCCTATGGGGAAGCGCATTTATTTGACCAGGTAGAGTATGATTTCTTTGCCGTATCGCTTCCGGAGATTGAGATTTATCAGGAAGACCTGGAAAAGAGAAACCGCCTTTACTGCAATTACCTTCGCGCGCTCGGAAGCATCGGGCTGTATGAAATGGAAAAAGCTGCCAGGCTGCTGAAGGAAATTCTGAGTGAGCAGGCAGATTACCAGGGGGCGCTGGAGCATCTGGAGCTGGTAATCTGACCGGATGCATTTCAGAGTTTTGCCCGGGATCGCAATGCAGGGAATATATGTTGAAAGCCAGGTGCGCTGACTTCTGGCTGAGTGTATAGAAATATTGAAGATTGCCTGCGAGTTGTATCAGGAATATTATGATACAAGGATTGCGGGAGTGCGAAGCACGGAGCAATCCGTAGTATCATGCCCTTTTGTCGCTCGAATCATATTATACAGGAGAAGATCATGGAATACTCATTGGAAGGAAACTGGAAGGTTCAGCTGCCGGATGGCTTTTGCGGTGAAATGACCCTGCCGGGGACGTTGGATGAAAATCGAATCGGCTATCGGGATACCGGAAGTAACCAGTGGCATCCGGCAGACCATCACGGAGACGTAAGGGGCTGGTTTAATCCAGAAAATCTGATCGCCACCCGCTATACGCGAAACTATACTTTTGAAGGCGAGGCAAGGTTGACAAAGAGAATTCGCTGCACAGAAAAACCCGGAAAGAGGGTATTTCTGGAAGCGGAGCGAGCCAGAGTGCTGAGACTGTTCCTGGATGGGCAGGAGGTGCCGCATTTTATTCCTCCGTCTATCAGCACTCCGCAGGTATTTGAAGTGACCGGAAAAGTGGACGGAGAGCATGAGATTATGCTTCTGTCAGATAACAGCTATCCCGGTCTTCCGCATGACGCAATCGTATTTTCTTCAGCGGCGACTGACGAGACACAGACCAACTGGAACGGTGTACTTGGTTATCTGCGCCTGCGGGAGGAGGAAGATGTGTTTGTGGAGGCAGTACAGGTCTATACGAAGAACGATACGCTCACGGTAAAAATAGAAATGTCTGCCGCGCATGAATATACGGGTATGCTGCAGCTCTCATCAGAGGCATTTGCTGTTTTACCACTCACTATACCGGTGACGGTATCTGCGGGGCGCACAGAGCTTATGATAGAAAAACTCGCTCTTTCCCCCAGGACTCTGCGCTGGGATGAGTACGAGGGAAAGCTGTATTTGCTTACGGCGAGGCTTTCAAACGGATCAGAAAAGACCGTTCGCTTCGGAGTGCGGGACTTTGGCGATAACGGAGCCGGTCGGCTTGCCCTGAACGGAAGGACGATATTTCTGCGCGGCGAGGCGAACTGCGCGGTCTTTCCGGAGGAAGGACATCCGCCGATGGGCAAAAACGCCTGGCTGGAGATCCTGGAACGCTACAAATCCTATGGGGTCAACTGTATGCGCTTTCACTCGTATTGTCCGCCAGAAGCCGCGTTTGCAGCGGCAGATGAGCTGGGGATGCTGATGCAGCCAGAGCTTTCGCACTGGAATCCGGAAAACGCTTTTGAGGATGAGGAGAGCTTTGCCTGCTATCAGACGGAAATGACACAGATTTTGAAAATGCTGGCAAATCATCCATCTTTTGTCATGCTGACATTTGGAAATGAACTCTGGGCGCATGAGAAAGGTCTTGTGCGCATGCATCAGATGCTCGCACAGGCGCATGAGATGGATGATACGCGCCTGTACTCATATGCCTCCAATGGATTTTATGGGACGGAAGGCTGCGACAGGGAAAGTGACTTCTATACAGCGCAGTGCTTTTGCGGACAGATGCTGCGCGGAACATCCGCGGCAATAGAAAAAGAGAAAGGCATTCAGGGACATATCAACAATCGGTATCCGGATGCCCGCGTGAATTATGATGAGGCGATGGAGCAGCTTCGAGGAACATACGCAAAGCCTGTATTTGGTTTTGAGGTTGGACAGTTTGAATCACTTCCTGATTTTAGAGAGCTGGAGGATTTTCACGGAATCTCCAGGCCGGACAATCTGAGATTGATTCAGAAAAGGGCAGAGAAATGCGGACTTTTAAAGGAATGGAACAGGTTTGTGGAAGCAACAGGAGAGTTGGCTCTGATTGGCTATCGGGAGGAGATAGAGGCGGTAATGCGTACCCGTGAAATGTCTGGCATATCTCTGCTCGGACTGCAGGATTTTCCGGGACAGGGAACCGCCCTTGTGGGGATGCTGAATTCTCATTTGCAGCCGAAGCCCTGGCCGTTTGCTTGCCCGGAGCGTTTCCAGGCCTTTTTCCGGAGCGAACTGGTATTAGCAGAGCTTCCGCGCTATACGTTTGAGTCAGATGAAGTATTAAAGGTGAAGCTCACAGTCGCTAACTATGGGAAACGGGAGATCTGTGCGCCTGTTCGTTTCGAGCTTGAGCAAAAGCAGCCGGGGCATAGCGTATTAGATAGAAATATTTTTATGCGCGGAAATCTGCCAGAGGCTCATTGCCCTGTGGGAACGTTGACAGAAGTGGGAGAGCTTGCCATTTCGTTTTCCGCTGATGGGAGAAATGTCGTACGTTTGGATGGCACTGTTGTGGAGTATCCTGCAAAATTTTTCCTGCATGTGCAGGTGGGAGCAGCCAGGAACAGCTACCCGATCTGGGTGTATCCATCTTCGAAAACAGAAGTGACATGTCCTGAAAAAGTATATGAGACAGCAGTCTTCGACACAACGGCTAAAAAAGTCCTGGAAAGCGGCGGGATTGTCTATCTGACGCCGCCTGCGACTGCGGAAGCGCTCCCGTCATCCATAAAGACACAGTTTACGACTGATTTCTGGTCAGTGGGAACATTCCCGGCACAGGAAGGGGGTATGGGTCAGCTGATTGACGCGGCGCATCCATTGTTTGAGTATTTTCCAACGGAATTTCATACAGACTGGCAGTGGTGGCCGATGGCGACCCAGCGTGCCATCATTCTGCCGGAATATAAAAAATCCATTGTCGCGGAAATGGACAGCTACGCCTATATGCGCCCAATGACACAGCTTCTGGAATGCCGCTGTTCCGGCGGACGGCTTTTGCTTTCGTCAATGGGGTTGCAGAATCTGCAGCAATATCCTGAGGCAAGAGCTTTGCGGAAAGCGATTTACCGATATCTCGAGTCAGATAAATTTTTGCCGGAGCAGGAGATAGAGATGAAAGTGATTGCCGGACTGGTGTCAGGAACTGCTTAGGAGCAAAATGATGAAAAAAACAAAATAGAAGCATGCTGATTTGGAAGGTATTGGAGAAAAGAAACAGAATTTTAGAAAACAGATAGGAATATAGTCCATCTTTAAGTTGAATAAATCATTTTTATTATGCAAAAGTTTTACTATAATATCGTTATTGAGAAGAAGAGCTAACATACAATAATCTTTGTATCCACAGCCAAAATATTCAAATTACTGTTTTTATAAGGGGGGAACAGCATGAAAAGAGTGAAAGAAAAGGGTGGTGGCAGGCGTTTTTTAAGAAAACTGTACAGATATCGTATTTATTTGTTGATGCTTACACCAGCAGTAGTATATACGATAACTTCCCGTATTTCGGGACTAATTTCGCGGCCTACGGTCCGGCC
>JAJQEO010000006.1 GCA_021201665.1 Lachnospiraceae bacterium
CAAATCCCTGTTTCACACGGTCAATCAGACCAATCCCCTTTTTCGTATCCAGTTCCGCAAGAATCTTCATTGCCTTATCCCGCCCGCAGTTCAGGTATTCTGTCACCTGGTCAACTGTGAAAATGATGTATACCCGCCTTTCGCTGTCGACCCAGTGATTTTTCAGGGAAAGGCTCATACGGTCCAGCATCAGCCCATACAACACCTTCGCATCACAGGACAGTTTCCGGAAATAGCTGTCCGTAAACAGCAGCTTGGGGATACGGTAAAAAGAGAACTGCTCCGATTCGTATTCATGGAAATAATCAAACTCGAATTTATTCTCCATATCACTTCTCCATTTCTTTCGAGAGCCTTGACTTGTCTTCTTTGGAGTGGGCGCGGCCTGCATCTAAAATGCAGCCCACACCCAATCATTTCGTTCTTCTTCCGCTCAGCCACAGTATTCCGGATAGCGGATTTTCACTGCTTCCCAAAAGTATTTCGCATAACCACAGCAGAACAGGTCGCTCACTGAATACTCACCGCACTCGCGCAGCTTATCTTCCGAATCTGCGATGTCATATACACTTGGCGTTCCATCGCAATAAAGGTTAAAAGCCATCCGAATGGTTCTCATACTGCCGCTTGTCTGCCAGCCCTCATGCAGGCATTCCGGTTTCACGTTGCCGCTCCTGAAATCATAGATACTGTCTATGTGTTCCCGCGTATCCCGGTCAATACCCAGACAGTAAACCAACGCTTCGTGATAAACATCACACCACCTGCATTTTTCTAACGATTGCAGACAGAACCGTTCATGCTCCGCATCCCTGAATAAAATTTCATTGTTTTCCCTGTCATTCGCAGTATTGTACGTTGTATCGCGCATAGCAAAATCTCCTTCCATTCTTCTGTGGTTTGCTCTGAGTAATTACATTTTTCTGTTTCATATGGCTTCAACAACCAGTGCCAGAAGCCATGGCATCCGACACTGGCTCAAAAAAGTTCATCACAACAGCACTGAAAATAGTCGCGTAAATAGTTCACCGGGAATTACGCCGTTTCTGTTGCTGTTTCTGCTGCATCTGCCGTTTCTGTTTCCATTGCTCCAAAAGTTGGATAATCGTTTCTTCCATCTTCCTAGGCGTGTAATCTTTCGGAAAATACTGTCTCAGGACATCTGATGTAAACATTACCCGGTCCTGAACCGGTTTCTTTTCCTCAGACATAATGGCCAGCATCGAATCTTCCGTTAAGCGTCCATCCTGACTGAATTGTTTCAAACGCTGTGCCTGGGATAGTGAGGGCGTAGCCTGCTCATAGTCCATAGTTTCAATCAACATCTGCTGTTCTTCTGGCTTCAGGAAAGACAATTCATATGCCGGATTAAAGGCTATTTTTCTTTCATCTACCATTTCAAGGAGTGGGGGAATCAGTTCTGTAAGACGAATGTATCTTTGAACCTGTGATTTACTTGCTCCTGCTTCATCTGCGACTTGATTTACCGCCCATGATAACTTCTCCCCAACTTGGGGAGAAGTTAAATCTGCCCTTGACCCCTGATGTTTAATCGCATCCAGTTTCATTTTGAAAGCGAACGCTCTTTCGCTCGGAAGTATTGTTTCCCTTTGCAGATTACTATCCACCATAAGCAAAACAGCTTCATCATCATCCAAATCACGCACAATCACCGGCATTGTCTCTTTCCCTGCCAGTTCACAGGCTCTATGCCGGCGATGCCCCGAAACAATTTCATATCCTCCTTCCGGCGATGGTCTTGCGATAATCGGAACCAGAACACCGTATTGCTGCACACTCTCAACTGTCTCCATCATTTTTTCATCATCTAAAACCTTAAACGGATGATCTTTAAAAGGATGCAGTTCAGAAATCGCAATCTCCTGCACACGTTCTCTCTCATCATCCACCCGTCCTTCATCCGTCTTAAAAAGATCATCGACGGACGCAAGTTTTATGTTTTTCGCGCTGCTTTTCAAGATTCAACACCTCTTTCGTCAATTCCATATACGCTCCCGCTACCTTCCCTTTTGGGTCGTAAGCATAAATACTCATGCCTGCTGCAGTTGCTTCTTTTGCTTTTACTGAAAACGGAATTTCCGTTTTAAATACATTGATTTTTCTTCCATAAGTGTCCCTGATCAGTGACGCCGTTTCTCTCGCAAAATTAGTCCGTTTATCTACCATGGTCAGAAGAATCCCATCAATTTGTAATGTCGGGTTAATCTGCCGCCTGACCTTACCGACTGTTTGCAAAAGCTGCTCCAGTCCTTTAGCTGGAAGATATTCAGCCTGAACTGGCACAATAATGCGCGTGGCCGCTGCCAGAGCATTGACAGTAAGCATTCCCAGCGATGGCTGACAATCGATCAGAATATGCGTATACTGACTTTTCACTGTATCCAGATACTGGCGCAGTACTGTCTCCCGGCTGATCATATTCACCAAAGAAACTTCCATACCGGATAGCTGAATATCCGCTGGCATCAGGTCAACACCTTCTGCCTGATGCAGTATTCCCTCTCCCAGATCAATTGGCTGATCCGTCAAAATTTTTCCTAACACCGTTGATACCGTAACCGGAAGCTGATCCGGACGAGGAAAACCCAGGCTAATTGTTGCGCTAGCCTGGGGATCGAGATCCACAATCAGAACCTTCTTACCCTGCCGTGCCAGATCAACACCAAGATTCACACAAGTCTGGGTTTTTCCGACTCCGCCTTTCTGGTTTCCGAGGCAGATAATCTGAGTATTCATTCTTTTATATCCCCCTTTTCGTCATAGCATCCATTCCTACGATCCTCTTCGCTTGCTGCAAAACACAGACACATAACAGTGACTCCGAAAAAGCCGCCTGCGAAAAATGCAATAAAATGTGTAAGCATAATTGCCCTCCTGTTCTGTATGAAAAAGGGTATCCATCGCGGACACCAAACTACGGTTACCTGTCTTCACTTTCTCCCTGAATGAAAAAAGCGCCCAGCAATCAATCAATTGCCAAACGCTTTATAGAACCACGTCAACCGAAACCGGAACTTCTTCGCGATTAGGCGTGGTATCTGCGATTTTCAAAGAAAAAAGCTGCCAGCAAATTTAAAAATTATACTGACAGCTTCCTGTAAAAATCTCATTATTCAGTTTTTAACGTTTCCGTCCTACAATCCGATAATAATCCTTCATATCAATCATAAGATCTACATAGAATTTCGGACTGCGGAACGGGTCTAAAATGGTTTGTGAAGAAGGCATACCGTCTCTATCGAAGTGGTCTGTGGAAACATGTCCACGCAGCAAAGCCGTTCTGCCTGGTATCCATTCGCCAGCAGTACCTCCAGGTCCCGCGCGAGGCTGGTTGGTTTGCAGGAAATGTAGAGGATCCGGGGAGCGCCGTAGGCGATGATTTTCTGCAATGCCTTCGGGTGGATCCCGTCACGCGGCGGGTCGAGTACGATAAAGTCCGGGCGGTCGGGGATGGTATCGAGGATTTTCAGGACATCGCCTGCTATAAATGTACAGTTGTCAAGACCATTAATCACAGCGTTTTCGCGTGCAGCCACTACTGCTTCCTCTACAATTTCAACGCCGATGACTTTTTTTGCTATGGGCGCGAGGATCTGGGCGATGGTACCCGTACCGCTGTAAAGGTCAAAAATTACGGTCTGTGGCTTCCCCGTCACAAACGCGCGAACCGTGCTGTAAAGTACCTCCGCCCCCAGAGAGTTGGTCTGGAAGAAGGAAAAGGGCGTGATTTTGAAGCGCAGTCCGAGCAGATTCTCATAAAAGTAATCCTGTCCGTACAGAATTGTGGTCTTCTCACTCTGCACAATGTCTGCCACGGAATTATTCTGCATATGAAGGATCCCCACGATACGGCCGTCAAGCGCGAGGTTCTGAAGCCGCATGGCATATTGCTGCAGCAGGCTGCTGTTTATTTCCGCTGTTGTTACCAGACAGACGAGGATCTCGCCGGTCTTTTCCGCACGGCGCAGCAGAAGGTGGCGCAGAATACCTTCATGCGTCAGTTTGTGGTAATATGGTATCTGCCGCTCCCGGAAAAACGCAAGGGTCTCTTTCAGAATGTTGGTCATATCCGTATGTACCAGGCGGCAGTCCGAAGCAGTCAGGACATCGTAACGGCTCCCCCGTTTATGCAGGCCGAGACAGAGCGGCCCGTCCTTGTACTCGTCTCCAAAGGAAAATTCCATTTTATTCCGATAGGCAAATTCCTGCGGGCTGCGCAGAATGCCCTTGAATATCTGATCGAATTCGGCCTGCAAGCCTGCCGAATGCGTTTCCATGGACATCCCGGCGGATGATCCGGCGGCGCTTTCAGAAGATGTCCCAAGCTCTGTTTTGCTCCTGTATCCACATTCCGAATTTTCACCACTCCTGCCATCCGCGTCTCGCAGCACCGGCTCCAGAAGTCGTTTTACCTGGTCGGCCTTCATGGACAGCTGCTCCTCATAGGGGATTGTCTGCCAGGTACAGCCTCCGCAGGACGGAAAATTTCCGCATACTGCAGGGCGGCTCTCCAGGGCGGATGGCTGAAGCACCTCCAGCAGTCGTCCCTCGGCGCGCCCACTTCTTTTTTTAGTGATAGTCAGGCGGATAGTCTGCCCGGGAATGATATCCTTCACCATGACGGTTCCTTCGTCAGTCCGAACGATTCCCTTGTTCGGAAAATCGACACGCTCCACCGTGCCTTCCAGTATCTGTCCTTTTTTCAAGTGCGTTTCCTCCATCGGGCAAGGGCATACCCTTCCACTCATCCAAAACCACGTCAAAGGAATTCATCCCGGAGCAGTAAGCTGCTACACTCCTTACTATTCCTCAAAAAAGTCTCCCAAAGAAAGCCTTTAATAAAAGCCTTTAATGAAATCCTTTTATGAAGGCTCTTAATGAAATCCTTTGATGAAGGCTCTTAATGAAATCCTTTGATGAAGGCTCTTAATGAAAACCTTCAATGTCTTTAAAGAAATGAGGTGGGGAAACCCACCTCATTTTACCTTTTTTAATCCTTACAAATTTGTCAGCCTTTAATCGATGATCTCTTGCAGACCATTTGGCGGCCTTTTATCGGTCTCTTGCAGATCATTTGGCGGCTGTGGTCAGGTCTCTTGACGATCATTTGCCGGCCTTTTGACGGTCTTTGGCACTTTATCAGTCTTCTGCGCTTTCTTCAGCCGGCGCGCCGCTGGTTTCTTCCTCAGCGGGTACTTCTGCTTCGGCGGCTTCTTCCTTAGCCGTTTCTGCCTCGTCGGACTCGTTTCCGGTCTCGTCATCGGCTTCTGCCTCGTCCTCTGACGGATCCTCCTCTGTCCCGTTCTCTGACTCATCCTCATCCCCGGACTCGTCGTCCTTAGTTTCCGGGAAGTCGTCATCCTCAAAGAAGTCGTCAAAATCATCGTCGAAATCGTCCTCGAAATCCTCCAGATAGTCCGGCGTGAAATAGCGGTATACCGCATAAGCAATGGCGGCGACTGCTGCTACAGCTCCGATAATGGCAAAAATCCACAGTGCCGTATTTTTTTTCTTTTCTTCATCATGTTTCTTTAATGCAGCTACTAAATCATCTACTCTTGTCATAAATCACACGTCCTTTCTTTTCTTTTTCATAGCTTCGCTTAGTATATCACAGGAAATTCATTTTTACCATATAAATTTAAATTTTTTGAAGCTTCGCGAATGCGGCAAACATCTTTTTGGTTCCTGCCCGGTCAAAGTCGACAGTGACCTCGTAGTCTCGCCCGCCCTCGACAATATTCCGAACGATTCCCTCGCCAAATTTGACATGTTTTACACGGTCGCCGACGGTATAATCCAGAGATTCGGATTTGCTTACCTGAAACTGTCGCGGCGCAAATGCCCGGCTGTGGAATGCTTCTCTTGCCTGGCGGTAGGCATTCTGGTTCTGATTGCCGGCACGCTGGGACTGCCTGGTCTGGGGCTGACTGCTCTTGGACTGACCGCTCCGGAGCTGGCCCGAAAGTGTCTGCATGCCGCTCCCATCTGCAAAATGCTCCGCATCATCCTGCGAAAATGTTTCATCAGCAGATGAAGACGCGGAGCCATCAGCCATGCTCCCCGGCGTATATGCGGAAGCCTTCGACGCAGCTACAGGGCTCGCTGCGGAGTCTTCCGAACTGTTCCCCAAAGAGTATCCAACGGCAAACTCTGACGAAGAGCCTGTCGGCCCCTGCCCTGAAGAATTCCCCGAAGCATCCCCGGCAGAATCGGCTGTCGAAAACAGCTTTTTACCCGTCGCCGTCTCCAGCGCCCGGCCGGACTTTTTATCAACCTTCAAAAGCTCAGGCGGAATGTCCTCTACGAAACGGGAAACGTGGTTGTAGCGGACTTCTCCGTGCAGCATGCGCGAGCGGGAGGCGGTCAGGAACAGCTCGTTTTTCGCGCGGGTAATCGCCACGTAACAGAGGCGGCGCTCCTCCTCCAGATCCATCGGGTCGTCGGAGTTAATGCTCAGATAACCCGGGAAGACACCGTCCTCCATGCCGACCAAAAATACGACAGGAAATTCCAGCCCCTTCGCGCTGTGGATCGTCATCATCAGCACCTGCTCCGCGCTTTCCGAAACGTCATCAATATCCGCAACCAGTGCCACCTCTTCCAGAAATCCGGATAAGGACGGCGCGGCGGCGCTTTCATAGTAGGCAGCCGCCTTATTCAAAAGCTCGTCGATGTTTTCCAGCCGTTCCTTCGCTTCTTCTCCGCCTTCAAGCTCCAGGTCCTTCCGATAACCAGTCACCTCCAGAATGTCTTCGATCAGCATGCGGACGCTGTATTCCTCCGCTTTACTGCGGAAGGTCTGGATCATCCGCACGAAGTCTTCCAGCTTTGTCCGTCCTCTGCCGATGTCCGGGATCTGAGCCGTTTCCGAGAGAGCACGGTAAAAGCTGATGTCCTCCTGCTGTGCATACTCCTGGACGCGCACGATGGTCGTGGCGCCGATGCCACGGCGGGGCACGTTGATAATGCGCCGGACGGCAAGGTCGTCATCCGCGTTGTCAATAGTTTTTAAGTAAGCCAGGATGTCCTTGATCTCTTTTCTGGCGTAGAAATTAACCGCACCGACGATCCGGTAAGGGATGTTCGCCATCAGGAATTTTTCCTCGAACATCCGTGACTGCGCGTTGGTCCGGTAAAGCACAGCAAAATCTCTGCAGGAGGCCGTCCCCTGGCACAGCATGGTGCTGATCCTCTCCGCGACATATTCCGCCTCATTAAAAGCGTTCTCGAACTGGCGGAAATGCACCTGCGCGCCCACGCCGTTGGCCGTCCAGAGGGTCTTCTCCTTACGGCCGGTGTTCTTTTTGATCACATGGTTCGCGGCATTGAGGATATTCTGCGTGGAGCGGTAATTCTGCTCCAGGCGGATCACCTTCGCATCCGGGAAAACCTCCTCAAAATTAAGAATATTTCCGATGTTCGCGCCGCGGAAACGGTAGATGGACTGGTCGTCGTCGCCGACCACGCAGAGGTTCCGGTATTTGGCGGCGAGCAGGCTGATCAGCTTAAACTGCGCCGTGTTGGTATCCTGATACTCGTCCACCATGATAAAACGGAACCGGTCCTGCCAGGCTTCCAGCACATCCGGGCAGGTGGAAAACAGCTCCACCGTCTTGCAGATGATGTCGTCAAAATCCAGCGCACTGCTCGCGTACAGCTGCTTCTGGTATTCCGTGTAAACCTTCGAAGCCAGCTTCATCATGAGATCCTCGCTGGCGTAAGCCATGGAAGCATATTCCTCCGGCGTGATCAGCTCGTCCTTCGCCGATGAAATCATGCTCATAAATGTGCGCTCTCTGTATTGCTTGGTATCGATTTTCAGATACTTGCACACATCGCGGACAATCGTCTTCTGGTCATCCGCGTCATAGATCGTAAAACGGGTACTGTACCCGATGCGATCGATATAACGCCGTAAAATGCGCACGCAGGTGCTGTGGAATGTCGCCACCCAGACCGCGTTGATCCTGCCCGCCTGCGGCTGCGGATTCGCAGTGGATGTTCCGTCTGCCCTGCCTGCTCCGTCCGGATCACCGCTCCGGCTCTCATTTCTTCCCAGAATCCGCTCTACACGCTCCTTCATCTCTCCGGCGGCCTTATTGGTAAAGGTGATCGCCAGGATGTTCCAGGGGTTCACGCCCTCTTCTTCAATCAGCCACGCGACACGGTGCGTCAACACTCTGGTTTTCCCTGACCCTGCTCCCGCAAGCACCAGCAGAGGACCTTCGAAATGCCGGACCGCCTCCAGCTGCTGGGGATTCAATGAATCGTAAATACTCATATAGGTATGTATTCCTTTCTTTTTCTGCTCGTTTTTGTTTTGTCTCATTGCAAACCTTTCGCGGATAAGCTCATGCAGCCTGTATTTCTGCCCGGTCCTGGCCTAAACCTCTTGCAGATAAACCCGCGAGTCTGTATTTCTGCCGCCCGGGTACAGCTGTACACCGTTCCGAACAGCATACCGCAACTGCTGACTGTTTGCAGCTTATTCTTCAAACTCTGCAAAGACCGTATAGCCGCTCTCGTCCGTCCGCACTTCCCTGACCGTGCCCTCCCTTGTGCGCAGTCGCTCCCGGTTGGTGAAATTCGCAGACATCGCCACTGCCGGCTCTATGGTATAATACCAGCTCAAAGGGAGTACGCCCTCGGAAACATGGACACGATCACCGGGCTTCACCAGACCCTCCCTCTCCATTTTAAACTCCATTGTTCTCATCGCCGCATACCTTCTCTCAATGTCTTCCGCATTTCTCTTCTTATTATGTCAAGCCCTAAATTGCTGATTTTAAGGGTTTTTTTGATTACCTGTTTCGATTTTTGATATTTTCCCTTGTCATATGGTTTTTAAAACTATATAATGACAGCAAAACCATACGATACCCGACCTGATAAACCACAGTTTCCCTGTGTCCGGGAGTCCTGAATATACACGAGGTGATCCTAATGAATCAGAACCATACAAAGCTTCTTACCGAAATACTGCGGAGCATCGCCAGCACGCCTCACATCCGGCCCGAAGAGGTGCCTGATATTGACCTTTATATGGACCAGGTCACCACCTTTATTGACGATCATCTCGGCGATACCCGCCGCCATAAGGATGACAAGATCCTGACGAAAACCATGATCAATAATTATACAAAGAAAAAGCTTCTGCCTCATCCAACGAAAAAACGCTACACGAAAGAGCATCTGCTTCTTCTGATTTTTATCTACTATTTTAAAGACTTCCTGCCGCTGACCGACATCCGGATGATCCTCGAGCCGATCACAGATCGTTTCTTTGACTCAAATGACGAAATCTCCATTGATGAGATTTACGCGGAGGCCTACGAGCTGAGCGAGGAGTGGATCAGCAGCATCTGTCACGACATTATGGAATCCTGGCACGCTGCTTCCAACTCCTTTGAGGACTGCGCGGATGAGGACCGCGAGACCCTGCAGTTCTTTTCCTTTATCTGCATGCTGAGCATCGACATATATCTGAAGAAACAGGTCATCGAGCAGATGATCGACCGGCTTACTGAAAGTGACGCGGATGAAACGCCTCCGGAGTGATAAACTGCATCACAACATGCGCAAGTTGTCCCGGGCTGCACCTCCATAGTGACAGGCTGCCCCGGCAGCACCCCGGACAGACAGAAGCTTCACAGCAGACTGGAACCGGCTGCTGCCTCGCCATCGATGTGCGGCCGTCTCGCGTTAAAGAAAGCATCCCGCTTTCATCATACAGCCGCCTCGCAGTCAGAGGAACACTGCTCACTGAGGCCCGGGTTCTTCGGTCCCGAGCCGTTTCAGCACAATCTCGTATCCGTCGTTGCCGTAGTTAAGCGACCGGTTCACGCGGCTGATCGTTGCCGTGGAGGCTCCGGTCTTGTCCGCGATGTCCTGATAAGTCCTGCTCTCACTGAGCATCCGTGCCACCTCAAATCGCTGAGAAAGAGAAAGCAGCTCATTTATCGTACAGACATCACCAAAAAAGCGGTAGCATTCGTCCTTGTTTTCCAGGGACAATATCGCTTCAAAGAGAGCGTCCACCGCTTCTGTATGTATATCCTTACTCATATTTACCTGCCCTTCACCGCTGCATTGTTGTTTGTCCTCAGTTTATCACGCCTCCGATTTGATGTAAAGGTTTTTCGCAGTCCAATTTCACGAATGAATTGACGAATACGAAAAAAGAGAGTAAAATCAGGAAGACAAAAGCTATCCATTTGTTCGATCTATAAATTCAATCAGGATTATAAAATCAGGCAGGCCAGATTCAAGGAGGCAGAAAATGCCAGCTACAGATACTTCTATCAATATACAATCCACTGACTACGCGGAGCTGGTTTCCAATACGCGCATGCTCCGGGAGCTCGCAGGGCTTTTGAAAAGCTCCGGCATTTCTATTTTTGAATATTGTCCCCTTAATGACAGGATGGTGATCTATGACGGCGACCTGAAGGTGAAGCGGTATCTGCCGGATTATCTTGCGCGGCTGGATGAGCACACGGAGGTCTCTGAAAATGACCGTCCCCGTGTCATTGACCTGATGCACGGAAATACTTTTGACCCGGTAGAAGTAAAAATGCAGGACGCAAATGGGCGTTCTTCCTTCTGTGTCCTTGCTCTCTCGCCAAATACATCGGCCTCCGCAGATGATCCTTCGGTTCCGAAATCTCATTCCCTGATCGGCACGATCACGGACGTCACCCTGGATCGGGAACGCGAGCAGATTCTGGAGCAAAAGGCGCAGCGTGACTCTCTGACCATGCTTTATAATAATTCCTACGGCCGGGACAAGATCGACCAGTACCTGCGGTTTAAAAATCCTTTCGCCTCATGCGGGCTGCTTGTCGTAGACATTGACTATTTTAAAACAATCAACGATATCTATGGACACCTGTTTGGCGACATCGTGCTGACCGAGTTTGCGAGTCTTCTTGTCAAAACCTTTAACCGGACAGATGTTATTATGCGCGCCGGAGGCGATGAGTTTGTCGTGCTGATGCAGGATGCGCCGCACGCCGCTCTTGTACAGAAGGCTACGGAGCTTCTGAAAAACGTGCGCGCCTTGCGTTTCCGGGAAAACGATTCTACTATCACCTGCAGCATCGGTGTCTGCTTTCTCCCTGAAAATTTATCTGGTTATACCTACAACCAATTATTTTCCAACGCGGACTGGGCGCTTTACCACGCGAAGGAGCATGGGCGCAACCGTTTTGAATTCTGCGACAGCCTGAACCGCTATGAGGAATCAGGTCTGCACGAAGCTCTGCATACCGCCTCTTTTCGGACTGCCCTGCCCCATCCGTCTGACATTCTGGCCACTGTCCTGGAGATTTTGGAAAAGAGAAACAGCTTCGACGCCGCTATCCGTCAGGTCCTGGAAATCATCGGCGAGCAATATGCGCTGGACCGTATCACGGTGATTGAGATCAATGTGGGAAGCCGTACCACCGACCGTCAGTATCAATGGCTGGCCGACGGGATCCCGGAGGCTCTGCCTGTGGAATCCCGTTTTGAAAAAGAAGATTTTCTCACCCTTTACAACAGCTATGACCGGGACGGCACCACAGTCCTTCAGTATGACGATATGTCCATGTACTCCGAGGGGGCTGCCCGGCTTCTGATGCAGGGAGGAGCGAAAACGACGCTCTATGCAGGCTTATACTGCGAGGGGAAATATACCGGCGCGATTTCATATGTCGTCTGCTCCGAGAAGCGGCAGTGGACAACCGCCGAGAGACACCAGATCGCCCTGCTCTCCAAAATTCTGTCCGCGCATCTGGCAAAAAATCAGGCTCTTAACAATAAAGAAACCAAAAAGGTCTCTTCCCCAAGCTTCGACTCACTGACGGGGCTGATTTCCTTCTCAAAATTCCGCGAAGAGACCGAGCGCGTCATCCTCGCCAGGAAGCCGGAGGAAAACTATGTGCTCGTCTACACGGACTTTATTAATTTTAAATACCTGAACCAAAAATATGGCTACCGCATGGGCGATTTTCTGCTCAGGGACTTTGCCAGCAGCATCTTCAGCTCAATGGCAACCACGGAAAACTCCTTCTTTTCCCGCATTGTTTCTGACCAGTTTGTCCTTTTCATGCCTTATATGACGGATCGTGATAAGGCAGTCGAATCCGTCCAGCAGATCAATGATGATTTTATCAATGCGCACGCCTCCTTTTTCCCGGATGTGAATTTACGGCTCCGCTCTGGTATCTATTTCATCGAGCCGGACTGCAGCAGTGCTTCGGCCGCTATTGATGCGGCTAACTTTGCCCGCCGCCAGATTTCCGGTATGTCCGACGCGTCGGCCTGCCTGTATGACAGACAGATCCACCAGGAGCAGACGCAGGAAAATGAGATCATCGATAACATGGCCTCCGCCATGAAAAACGGCGAATTCAAGGTTTACCTGCAGCCAAAATTCTCTCTGAATGATTACTCTATCATCGGCGCGGAGGCTCTCGTGCGCTGGATCAAGCCGGACGGCACAGTGATGGCACCGGATTCCTTTATCCCGATTTATGAGCGCACCGGCAAAATCTCCGAGCTGGATTTTTATGTATTCGAGCAGGTGGCCGCTTTCCTGGCAAAAAACAACAGGCTCGGACGCAGGCAGGTGCCGATCTCCATCAACGCTTCCATCCTTCACGCGTCCGACAGCAACACGGTGAAGCACTATCTGGACATTCTGAAAAAATACGACGTCGACCCGTCTCTCACAGAAATCGAGCTCACCGAGACCGCCACAGTCTCTGACTACACCAACGTCGTCAACCTTTTCCAGGATCTCCAGAATGTCAACATGCTGACCTCGCTGGACGACTTTGGCGCCGGCTACTCAGTACTTAATACGATCACCGACATCCCGGTCAACACCGTCAAGCTCGACCGCATCTTCATCACCCGCTGCGAATCCAGCGAAAAAGGTATCTATTTCCTGAAGCAGATTATCTCCATGGTCAAGGGGCTGGGATACCGCGTCATCTGCGAGGGCATAGAAACCGATGAGCAGATCGCCATCCTCAAAGAGGCCGGCTGCGAAGAAGGGCAGGGCTACTGGTTCTCGCGGCCGCTGCCGATGGAAGAATATGAGAAACTAATGTACCGGACGCCGTGAAGGCGCCCGGTACATTTTTATGCGCAGGGCCGGGCAAGGAGTTTTGCGGATTCTCTGCTAATAAGAAGTCCGCATCTTGCAGTGCCCGGACTGCCAGGCCTCGTCAAGTGCATCATAAAACATCTTCGCTGCCAGATTGTTTTCAAAAATCTCGATACAGTCCTCACGGATTTTAAGACCGCATATGATTGTAAAATTCCACGAAAGTATCCTTTCTTCCTGCACCAGCAGTTCGATGAACTCAAAATCCTTCATGCGCTTTTCCAATGCTTCGCAGACCGTTGAGCAAATCCCGGCAAAAGCGTTCTCCCATCTTGAGCAAAGATAGTAGGATCCGTCTTCGCGTTTAAAAATTCTCCAGACATTCACAGTCCCAGGCGCTGCGCAAGGCGCGGAAACCATATGTGTGATAATCCGGCAGGGAACGCCCAGCCAGGGCTTTCTTGCAGCATCTGACAAGTACACCTCTTCTCCATTTTCCGCGAACATACGCACAAAAGAATCCGCCGTCAATTCCCGTGTGATATCGGTCAGGTACCAGCGTCTGTCATTTTTCCATTTGCACGAAAGCATCTCTTTCGTTTTTTCAATATCCTTCAGCCATGCGTTCCAAAATGCACTTTTCAGCCTCCAGTAGTTTGTATAATAGTGTCCGTCTGCTCCGATACACAGAGCGTTCTCCGTCAAATGACATGGATCATGAATTTCCTCATATTTTTCTTCCCAGCAAAGATCTGCCCAGTTCGCCTCCAGCGGAGGTACAGGCAAAACCGTCGCCTCTACGCTTTTCCCATAAAAAGGAAAATTCATGATCACGCAAGGCTCGTAACCTGTCAGATTCCCATCCAGATTTATGATTTCGTAGTCAGTGATTGTCAGCCAGATGTCAAATTCCTGATTTGCAAGAAAACGCCATCTGACAAAGTCGAGGCTCTCCAGAGCGATTCCCGGGTTCTTCCTTGTCCTTGAATCATACAAGGCCGCCAGCACAAACCGGTCTTTTCGCGGAAGCGCGTACATCGGTATCCTTTTTCCGTCCTTAAGAACGACCGAAAACCAGTCTTCCTTTACCATATGCGCACCCATAGACGCGTGCAGATATGCTTTGCTCAACGTATCCCGAAGCGGCGGCTCGGCCCGGTTTCTCGGATTGCCGATATTATCCGTCAGGCGTTCGAAACACCTGGCGGCTGTATAGCGTCCCCCTCCCGGCCATCTGTCGCAATATTTTATCCGTATCATAATTCCATCCCTTCCTGCATCTGATCCATCCGTTTTCTTTTATTCCGACTTTCTTTCCTTCTGCCGTTCTGCTCTTCCGCCGTTCTGCCCCCCTTATTATAACTATTCACAGTACCTTCACTGTTACCTCGTCTCATTCTTTTCATTCGTCCTCCCACTTGTTCCGTATTTCATAACGTCCGGAGGACTCCGCACGCCGGAGAGCATCCGCAAACCGTTTTAAAGCAATTTCTTTTTGCAAAACCTCAAGTGAATTCTGCTTCAGAAGAAATCCGCAGATCGTGTCTTTAAAGTCATCCGGCCCATACAGCTTTTCATCGCTGTCCACCACCAGAATATACCGTTCCGGATCCGGTGTGCGCAGCTCACATACCACCTGCGCGAGCAACTCGTCAAATTCCGGATATTTGACAGTCATTGTCTGTCCCAGCGACCAGGAACCATCGGCATGCCTGTCAACCAGGAAAAGCACCGGTTTTCTCGTCTGAACATCCGGCAGGGAATACAATTGATTGATCACCTTGAAGGTTTCTATATCCGGGAATTCCGATTCCTCCATCCCGAACTCTCCGGATGAAACCGAACAGATCCATTCCGTTTCATCTTCCTCTCCAAATGCCCTGCTTGCAGAACTCATTCTGGATAACCGGAACGGGCTGCGAAGCGACAGCTTCGCGTAATCCAGAAGGCTGTATTCCTTTGCCTCTCCCATGAAATGGAAGGGTTCTGTTTTTTTCTGTTCTGCCTCAAGATGAGCGATCGTATCTGGAATGTCGTTTAGCCAATAGTATTCCGTCGCTCTTTTGAAATCCCAGGTATCCATATAGTACTTACCGTCTTTTCCGATACAAAGACCATACCCGGCTCCGTACATAATGTGAGGCTCCAGCTCCGTAAAAAATTCATCCTCCTCTCTCTCGCTAAGAGAAACACGGCCGGTCACCGTCAATTCCATCTCTTTTCCCTTATAGCAGTAATTGCTGACCAGATATTCCACCTCTCTGGAAAAATGCCCCCAGCTGCTCATCCGCTGCAGACAGATCAGAATATCAAAAGGAAGGGAAGCCATATAGGGCCATGCGTTATCATCGATGCGGCCTGCCAGCTGAAAAGGCGTATAAATGCCTTTGCGGGAATTGTTGATCAGCAGCAGTGCAATTTTGTGAACATTATTCAGATCACAAAATGCCATCCGCGGGCTGTCCCAGACCTTATCATGCTCCGGCGTCGGGATCGAATACCAGTCGTCGTCCATTTCCCCGCGGATCACCTCCCGGAAATACCCGGCACTCTCTGGATCCCGAAATGGCGGTTCAGCGGCCTGTGTAAAAAATTTCTGAAACTGCTCCAGAGCCTCCTCCGGATCCGGCTCCTCGGCTACGATCTGAATGCGGATTGGCCGCTGCGCCTGCAGCTTTTCGGCACGCCCGGCCCGCTCCCTGCGTGCCTCCTCTGTGTCCATACGAAACGTAATTCTGCTCAAAGTTATATTCACTCCCATCTAAATATCCGTGCAAGCTATGCCATAAGGGGGACCGGCTTGCCGGTGGATACCTTATGGCTCCTGCTACCTGGCTCGTTGCTTCGCGGGAATAAACAATAAGTTTAATGCCCATGGTTTTCTTCGCCCCTGTCTGAAAATCGCCAAAATACCAGGCTGCATCGGATTTCCTATTCGCAATACGGGGTCTGCGTCTCACAGTATCCGGACTGCCAGGCCTCCTGCAGCGCATCATGGAACATCTTCGCGGCCAGATTCTTTTCAAAAATCTCGATACAGTCCGCACATATTTTGAGGCCAAAAAACACTTCAAACTGCCGTCCATCACTGTAGTCGTCCAGCACCAGCAGCTCCATGCGCTCATATTCCGCACTGCGCTCCTTCAATGCCCGCCGGATAATTGCCCCGAACCCGGCGTAAGGCTCACTACAGCCTCCATGCAGATAATAAGTGCCGTCTGGCTTCTTATCAATCTTCCAGGCAGCCACCCAAGTATCCGGCGTGGGCGGTATGGAAATCATGTGGGTGATGATTCTGCAATTGGAGAATTGCTCCGCAGAGTTTTCGGTGGTTCCTGCATTTTGGGGATTCTCTGTGTTTTTCGTGCTCTCTGTGTTTTTCATGTTCTCTGCGTTTTTCGTGCTCTCTGCGTTTTTCGTGCTCTCTGTGTATTCTATGTTCTCCAAAAGATACGCAGATGCTTCCGCTGATGATTTTCGTATCTCTGCCGTTTCCGCAATTTTCTGTATAAAATCCTTCCACTTCCATACTCGTGTAATGTCAGTCAGATACCAGACTCGTTTTATTTTACACGAAAGGCTTCTGATCGTATCCTCAATATCTGTCATCCAGCAACTGGTAAACGCCTCTCTTAAGCTGGCGCCGTCCGTGTAATAATCGCCGTCCGGTCCGATGTATAGCGCACTCTCCGGCACATATCGCCTGGACTCATCAATTCTCTCATAAGTCTCCGGCTGTTCAATCAGCCTCCCGGGCAGAACCGTCACGTCAACATGCTTTCCATAAAATGGGTAATCAAGAATCTCATATGGCTCATTTCCACACAGCCGGTCACCTGCGTTTCTGAAATCCTCGCCGGTGGCCTCCAGCCAGATAATAAAGCCCAGATTAGATAGGAAATGCCATCTGGCATCATCCAGCGGCTCCCACGCAAGTCCCGGCTCCCATGAATGTCCCGGCTTCCGTGAATATTCCGGCTTCTGTGGATATTCCGGCTTCTGTAAATGTTCCGGATTCCGTATATGTTCCGGATTCCGTATATGTTCCGGATTCCGTAAATATTCTGGATCCCGTAAATATTCTGGATTCTCTGAATTTTCCGGTTTTCCCCCTTGCGAGTCATCCAGCACCGCCAGTACAAACCGGTCCATCTGCGGGAGCGCGTACATCGGTATCCTGCTGCCGTCCGAAAGAATGACCGAAAACCAGTCGCGTTTTGTCATATGCGCATACATAAAATCACGCATATAGATTTTGCTCAAAGAATCCCGAAGCGGTGTCTCCCGCCCATCTCTTTTCCTTCCCATGTTTCTCGACAGTCTTTCAAAATATGCCTCCGCGCTGACAGGCCGTTCTCTCCAGCTGTCCGTGCAGTATTTGATCCATATCATCGCGTCACTCCTCCCGACGGTTTCCCCCATTGGTGCACCGTTCAATGCCTCCTGTTGATTTCCGGTAGATTCTTTATCAACAGTGTTTCGTTCAAAACTCCCGGCACTTTCCCCATCAAGTCTCCCATTTGTTGCGCACCTCATACTTCCCCGAGGCAAACGCTTCCCGAAGTGCCTCTTCAAACCGGTTCAGTGCCATATCCCGTCCAAAAACCTCCAGACTGTTTTGCTTCAGAAGAAAGCCGCAGAGCGCATCTTCAAAGCCATCCGGTCCATCCAGTTCTATATTTCTGTCCACCACCAGAATATACCGCTCCAGAGCCTGATTTCGCAGACTGCATACTACCTGCGCAAGAATCTCATCAAATTCCGGATTTTTATATGTGACCTCCTGGCTAAGCGACCAGGAGCCATCCGCATGCTGATCCGCCAGAAAGACCGGAAGTGTTCTCGATACCGGATCCGGATAAGAATACATATGATTAACCACCTTGAACTCTGTAATGTCTGGAAACTCCGATTCCTTCATCCCGAACTCACTGAATAAGACCGAATGCATCCATTTTCTTTCTTTCTCACTACCGGGCATAAGCGTCATCGAATCTGTTCGGGACAGATGAAACGGATTTTGCAATGCCAGCTTCGCATAGTCCAACAGACTGTATTCCACCGGCTCACCCATCAGACTCCCGCGTTCCCGGTTCCTCCGTCCTGCTGCCAGATGCGCTATCGTATCCGGAATATCGTTCAGCCAGTAATACCGCACCGCCGATCCAAATTCCCAGGTACCCATATAATAGCGTCCGTCCTTCCCCATACAAAGGCCATAGCCTGCCCCAAACTTTATATGCGGCTCCAGCTTCGTAAAAAAATCATCCTTCCTGCCAAGAGTAATGCGGTCTGTCACGCTCACCTCTATTTCCCGGCCGCGATAGCGATATCCGCTCACCAAATAGTCCACACCTCTTAATAATTCCACTCCATCACTATAGCGACGCATACAGATCAGAATGTCAAACGGCAGAGAGGCCAGGTACAGCCACGCTCTTTTCTCCAGACGTCTGGCCAGTTGAAATGGCGTATAGCTTCCTTCGCGAGAGCTGCCGATCAGGAGCAGCGCGATCTTATGCACATACAGCAGATCACCAAACGCCAAACGGGCGCGGCCGCCCTCACCCCCCGGCTCTGGCACATCCTCTTTCGGATCTGACATATTTGTCTCTGAAGCCGGTACATTCGTTTCCAAATCAGGTACACACGTCTCTGAATCTGGCTCATCCGTCTCTGAATCTGGAATATCCGCCTGTGGGGCTGGCTCATCTGTTTCAGGAGCTACCACCTCCGCCTCTGGGGCTGGCTCATCTGTCTCCGAATCTGACAAACTTGCCTCTGGGGCTGGCTCATATGCCTCCAGATCTGGCCCACTCGTCTCTGCTTCTGACTCATCCGTCTCCGAGTCCGACATATCTACCTTCGGCTCCGGAACCGAATACCAATCATCACCCAGCTCCGCCCCAAGCACTTCCCGGAAATAGCCGGCACTCTCCGGGTCACGAAATGGTGCCTCCATGGACGGTTCAAAAAACTTCTGAAACTGATGCAGGAACTCCCGCGCATCCGGCTCCTCGTCCACCATCTGAATGCAGATCATTCTCATCCCCTCCGGTACGTATAATTCTCTGGGAATAGTATCGCACAGGGAAAGCACAAAAATGCGACAGTCAGAGACTGCCGCAAGAAATCTTGCAGGGTTACAGGTCACACCCCGGCCAGGGAAAACCTTCTTGAAAGCCACGACAAGTAG
>JAJQEO010000101.1 GCA_021201665.1 Lachnospiraceae bacterium
CTACAACACTATATTTTATTACTGGCACGGAGACTGAGTTTAAGGGAAACGAGAACCCGGCTTATAAAAACCGTCATTTGGTGCATAAGAAATATAATTCGTTAGCACAAGAGGTTTGTGAATTGTATCGAAACACATATTTATTTGATGTAAATAGATATATTACAAAGGAAAACGATTTTACGAACAGTCCGAACCATTATCAGCGTAAAGTGTATTATTCTATGGCAGCCGATATAATTGAAATTGTAAATGAGGCTACAGGTAGTAGTATTAGAACAGCAAATTTGAAAGTTGCAGAGGTGAGGAAGTATATTCGTCTGGTGTTCCGAAAGCTGAGGAGAATACTTACTAAGTAAATTACATGAGAGAGAGGATAATATGATTCGTTTGTATAAGAAAAATCCTGGGGGGGGGTATTCCCGTAGAGATTATTTAACCTTAGAAAGTACAACGTGTATAAAAGGGTTGTTTGCTATTCTGGTTTTAATACATCATTTATACCAGCATTCTGGGGTTTCTATCAACGGTCAAGGCGCATATTGTTTACAATCACTTGGTTATTTATCTGTGGCAATGTTTCTTTTCCTTTCTGGATATGGACTACAAATTTCATATCTAAATAAAGGTGAACAATACATTGTAAACTTGCCATCAAAGCGTATTTTGCCTTTATATTTGCAATACATATTACTTGTTGGAATCTATTTAGCTTTTTTCTTTGTGATTGATAAAAGCAAAATCACAGTTAAATTAATCATAACGTCCTTTGTTTTTGGAGGAACCGTTGTTTCAAAGGGATGGTATTTACAACTGACATTAGCTCTATATCTTTTATATTGGTTAGTGTATTCAACGGTTAAACGAAAAAGAACTCTTGCAATTGTGATAGGATTAGTTTTTATCTGTGTTCTTTGTTTAGTACTGCAACTCGGTATTGTTTGGTTTCAGTCAATATTTTCTTTCGCTCTTGGAATTTTCTGGGCGAATAATAAAGAAAAAATTGATAGTAAATGCGTGGAAAGTTGGGGGTTGTTTACTGGTGTGTTTTTAATCACATTTGTGTGTTCGCTTGTCCTAAGTTATTACATTATACCCATTCGAGTTTGCACTATAATACTTTTCTGTGTACTTACTTTGTTGTTACTGATGCGTGTTAGTATTAATAACAAACTGATGAAGGGTATTGGAACATACTCGTTTGATATTTATGTCATGCAAGGAATACCGCTCGCTTTGCTCCACAGCGATGTGATATACATAGAAAATAAATTGCTTTATATGCTTCTCTGTACGATTATTACACTAATTCTTGCCATCGCCATTCATCCGGTCTTTCAGTTTATCAATAAAGCTGTGAAGAGGAAGGTGACAGCATGAATTATCCAGATAAGAAAACAGTAGAAGAATCAAGAGGGCAGTACACGGCTGGAACTGTGGTCATCCTCGATAAAATGGTGGATGAACAAGCACCTCCAATTGGCACAGCTGGAGTGGTCACTTCCGTTGATGATATAGGAACAATTCATGTGGACTGGCTGACAGGATCGACCCTCGGAATAGCGTATGAAGAAGATGAATGCCATATAGCTACACCTCACGAGGCAGCTCTCTACTATATTAATAAAGAGGCGAAAGAGCAGCACGATGGTTCATACTGCCCACGCTGTGGAGATGAGATGCCTGGTTCTCTTCACACCCACGCTGTATCAAGAAGAGCATCCATCATAGTTTGCGATATGTGTGGTGTTAAGGAAAGCCTTGAGGATGCCGTTCAAGCCGGTGTGATGAAGGGCGAGGCTCCATTACCTATTGAAGATTGGTACATAGTAAAGAAGAATGCAGGAGGGAAGCACCCTTATCATATAGAAGCAACAGAAGAGATTGAAGATGGAGTTGTGATTGGATACACAGTCACGGTTCCAGAAAGACCAGGGGCAATCGCCCACTGTGATAAACCGAATGAAATTCTAGCCACAGGTGAGAGCCTGATGGAGAAATAACTCTATGAGAGGAGTAGATACGCATGGGATATTACGATGGAAAAGGTTACTGGCGAGAAGATGGTGAGGGTGGCTATGATGCCAAAGGCTATTGGAGGGAACCAGGAGAAGGTGGATATGATTCTCAGGGTTATTGGAGAAATGCGGATGAAGGCGGCTACGACTCTGAGGGTTACTGGAGAGATGCTGGAGAAGGCGGTTATGATAGTGAGGGCTATTATCGTGATGGTCAGCACCGTGCCGGCGGAAATAAATCTGATGACAGTTCCTCTGGCGGTGGATGCTATATCACCACAGCCTGTGTTGAATATAAAGGACTTGCGGATGATTGCCATGAGATGACGGTTCTTAGACAGTTCAGAGATAAGCTGTCTGCCGAGGACGAGAACCTTCATGTTTTGATGGAGGAATATTACGAAAAAGCACCGAGGATTGTGGAGCGAATTAACGCTGACTGCGATAGAGATTCAATTCTTGCTGATATATATGAGAACATGGTTTTAAAATGCGTAAACCTTATGGAAAGCGGAAACGTTGAAGAAGGCGTTCGTGTATACTTGGATAACTTTAGGGCGCTAGAGGCGAAGTATCTGACTGAATAAGGGATGAGAGCTGATTAAGATAGGGGAGGACTAATACAATGTCTACATCAAAATTTTTCAAAGACAAAACACTTATGATCACGGGAGGTACTGGTAGCTTTGGCTCCACGGTCTTGAAGCACTTTTTGGATTCCGATTTAAAGGAAATCCGGATCTTCTCGCGCGACGAGAAAAAACAGGACGATATGCGCCATGAGCTGCAAGCGAAGCATCCAGAGAACGCAGCAAAAGTGAAATTCTATATCGGTGACGTTCGCAATATGCGTTCCGTGGAGGACGCAGTCCAGGGTGTGGACTATATTTTCCACGCTGCTGCGCTAAAGCAGGTGCCGTCCTGTGAATTCTTCCCGATGGAAGCGGTGAGAACTAATGTTGAAGGAACAGATAACGTTCTCCATGCAGCTGTTGCGGCCGGTGTGGAAAGAATCGTGTGTCTGTCCACAGATAAGGCAGCATACCCGATTAACGCCATGGGCATCAGCAAGGCTATGATGGAAAAGGTCATCGGAGCGAACGCAAGAGTTGCTGCTGGGAAGACAACCATTTGCTGTACCAGATATGGTAATGTTATGTGTTCTCGTGGTTCTGTTATTCCGCTATTTATCGATCAGATTAAAGCAGGCAACCCCATTACTATCACAGACCCGAACATGACTCGTTTCCTTATGAATCTTGATGAAGCTGTGGCCCTCGTAATGTTTGCTTTCGAACATGGTGAGCCGGGTGATTTGTTCGTTCAGAAGTCCGATGCCAGCACGATTGGCGATTTGGCGAAAGCTGTGCAGAAACTTTTCGGAGACACTGGCACACGCATCATCGGTACTCGCCATGGGGAGAAGCTGTATGAGACGCTCATGACGAATGAGGAATGCGTCCGCAGTGTGGATATGGGTGACTACTACAGAGTGTTGCCTGATGGACGCGACCTAAACTATGATAAGTTCTTCGTCCAGGGTCAGGTACACACAATGGCAAATGAGGCGTACACATCTCACAACACGAAGAGATTAGATGTAGACGGAACTGTGGAGAAGATTCTGACTACTGACTATGTGAAAGAAGCACTTGAGGGTTGGAAGAGATAACTGTATAATGAGAAGAAGCAAAGAGGGGTGAGTACCCTCCCCAATAATGGAGAGAATCATATGAACATCCTAATAACCGGCGCAAAGGGCATGGTCGGAACAGCCCTGACAGCCAACCTACGAAATATACAACAAAACAAGAACCGTACAAGACCGAATCTCCATATAGAGAACATCTACGAATATGACATTACCTCCACACCAGACGAATTAAACCTTTACTGCCAAAAAGCCGACTTTGTGTTTAACTTAGCGGGAGTGAACCGCCCGGATAATGTGGAAGATTTCATGAAGGGGAACTTCGGTTTTGCGTCCACCTTACTTGATACACTCAAGAAACATGGGAATAAGGCACCGATCATGCTTTCTTCTTCTATCCAGGCAACTTTAGCGGGGCGTTTTGGGAATTCCGAGTATGGGAAGAGTAAGTTAGCCGGAGAAGAACTGTTCTTCTCCTATGCAGAAGAAACCGGCGCAAAAGTCTATATATACCGTTTCCCGAACCTGATGGGTCACAGTCGTCCGAAGTATAACTCCGCTGTGTCCACCTTCTGTTGGGCAGTGGCAAACGATGAGCCGTTTACTGTGAACAACAGGAGTACCGAACTGGAATTATTGTATATTGATGATTTGGTTGAAGGAATGTACGATCTTCTGGAAGGGAAAGAGCAGCATTGTGAGTTTGACGGCGTGGAGACTGTGTTGAAGGACGATGGGAGATACTGCTGTGTCCCTGTTACACATAAGGTGACATTGGGTGAGATAGTAGATTTATTAGAGGAGTTCAAGCAGCAGCCGGAAACCCTGATGATGCCGAAAATGCCGGAGGGGAGTTTTGCAAAGAAGCTGTATTCCCTCTACTTAACTTATCTACCCACATCCAAGTTCAAGTATCCTCTCCACATGAATTGTGATGATAGAGGTTCCTTCACAGAATTGCTCCACACAGCAGACTGTGGGCAGGTTAGTATCAATATTAGTAAGCCGGGAATCACGAAGGGGCAGCATTGGCATAACAGTAAGTGGGAGCTTTTCATTGTGGTAAGCGGACACGGGCTGATTCAGGAGAGGAATATAGTCACCGGGGAGAGGATCGAGTTTGAAGTATCAGGGGATAAAATCGAAGCCGTCCATATGATTCCCGGATGGACACATAATATCATAAATTTGAGCGATACAGAGAATCTGGTTACAGTAATGACCTGCAATGAGATTTTTAATCCGGAGAAGCCGGATACGTTTTATGAGCCTGTGTGATGATCACACGGGGAGTGTGAGCATGGGGAGTATGCGAGACTGTGGGAATGATGACCACAGGGGCTGTGGTAGACAGGAAAGAAAATACGCTGTGTGATAAACACAGTTGAAGGAGAAATAGAAACTATGGTAACTAATTTTGAAGATGTGGCGTGGGAAGAAAACGGCAAGCTGAAGCTCTTGATTATTGTAGGTACACGCCCGGAAATAATAAGACTGGCTGCTGTGATTAACAAGTGCAGGAAGTACTTCTCGGTCAAGGTTGCCCACACCGGACAGAACTACGATTATAACCTTAATGGGGTTTTCTTCCATGACTTGAAAATCGACCCGCCAGATGTGTATATGGATGCCGTTGGAGATGACCTTGGAGCGACAATTGGGAACATTATCAACTGCTCGTATAAGCTGATGAGTGCTATAAAGCCCGATGCTGTGTTGGTTCTCGGAGACACCAATTCTTGTCTTTCCGCAATCCCGGCGAAGAGACTTCATATTCCAATCTTTCACATGGAAGCCGGGAACCGCTGTAAAGATGAACAGTTACCCGAAGAGTGTAACAGAAGAATTGTGGACATCATTTCGGATGTGAACCTTGCCTATAGTGAGCATGCAAGAAAGTACCTTCATGAGTGTGGTCTTCCGAAAGAGCGTGTGTATGTGACCGGCTCTCCGATGGCGGAAGTGCTACATAACAACCTGGAAGAGATAGAGAATTCCGATATCCACAGTCGGCTTGATTTGGAGAAAGGTAAGTACATCTTGCTTTCTGCTCACCGGGAAGAGAACATCGACACTGAGAAGAACTTCCTCAGTCTCTTCACAGCGATCAATAAGATGGCTGTGAAGTATGACATGCCGATTCTGTATTCATGCCATCCTCGCTCTAAGAAGCGGTTAGAGCAGAGTGGTTTTAAACTGGACGAGAGAGTCATCCAGCATGAGCCATTGGGATTCCATGATTACAACTGCCTGCAAATGAATGCGTTTGCTGTAGTTTCGGATTCCGGGACGCTGCCGGAGGAGTCATCCTTCTTCACATCAGTCGGCCACCCGTTCCCAGCTGTGTGCATCAGGACATCCACAGAGCGTCCGGAAGCACTGGATAAGGCTTGTTTCATCCTTGCTGGGATTGACACAGTTTCGCTTCTCCAGGCAGTAGAGACCGCTGTGGAGATGAATAAGAACGGTGATTACGGGATTCCTGTGCCGGATTATGTAGAGGAGAACGTAAGCACGAAAGTTGTTAAGATTATTCAAAGCTATACGAGAGTGGTTGAAAAGATGGTGTGGAGAAAAGACATTTAATAAAGTTGGAGAGATTGAGTTGAGAGCAGAAGGGGTGTAAACGAGATGAATGAAACAGAAATTAGGCTTTTACAACTTACAAGCAGAGCTCTGTTTCATTCGTCCGCAGAGTTTGATCCAGCCGCAGTTGACTGGTCTGCTCTTTATCATGAAGCGTCGAATCAGGCGCTGACGATCCTGATTTGGGATGCACTTACAGAAGAGGAGCATTCCTGCATTCCCGATTCCGTATCAGACTTGTGGGAGCAAAATTCTTTACACCACATCATGTTCAACGAGCATCTCTTATATGAACAGAGGCAAGTCATAAGGCTTTTGAATGATTCGAATATCCCCTGTGTGATTCTCAAAGGAAGTTCATCGGCCGCCTGCTATCCAGATCCGGCTCTCCGCATTATGGGAGATATCGATATTCTCGTAAAACCAGAGCAGCAGATGGAGTCTGTGAGAATCCTGCAAGCTAATGGCTACGGTAATGTGCTGGATGAAGCCCATCATTGCCACATGACAATACACAAGGGCGGCATTACCGTGGAGGTTCATAAGGAGCCAAATGGATTATTTCTGAATGAAAAATCTGAGATTACCCACAAAATACGAAAGTATTTTGACGATGCTCTGGAACGACAGCAAACAGTAGATGGCCTGCCGATGCTAGCTGATGATCAGCAGGCACTGGTGCTTATTCTCCATAAGCTGGAGCATTTTCTGACTAGCGGTCTGGGGCTGCGGCAGCTTTGTGATTGGGCTGTATTTGTAGAGAAAAAGATGACGGACACTCTGTGGGCGAAGCTTAAGCCATTGCTGTTGGATTTTGGCCTTCTGACGTTCACAGGGGTTATGACAAGAGCTTGCATTGATTATCTCAATATGCCGGGAGAGAAAGCTCCTTGGGCGTTGGAATACAATGAAGATACGGCAGCGAAAGTGATCGAACAGATACTGATAGAGGGGAACTTTGGTGGGATGGCGGATAAATACGGCGAAAGACTGTTCAATGATGCCAATTCGTCTAACAGAGTTACCAGTTTTTTCAGAGTGTTGAGAAGCGCCTGCAGGCAGCACTGGCCACCGTGTGAGAAACATCCGGTTTTGATTCCGGTCGCTCTTTTTGTGCTGTTGGGAAGATATTTGCAGCAGCGGCGGAGAGGAGAAAGACCGAAACTCAACTTGAAAAAGAAATATCAACAGGCCGGCTATGATCAGAAACTCTATAAGGCGTTGGAGCCGTTTGTGATAAAGTAAGAGAAATGGGTGATGGGAGAATAATTTGGAAACAGCATATTACATTCTGGACTATTATTTTTCTGCCGTTCACTGGTTTTTCCTTTTTATGGTATTTACAGCGAGCATAGCAGTGAGCATGGTGATAGCAAAGAGGAGGTGGACGCACTCCATACTTATCTCCCTCTTTGTTACTTACATTTTCTTCATCTTACTGATAACCCTTATAGTCAGGACTCCGGCATCATCACCCAAAGCTGAATTAATACCATTCTGGTCATGGTATGATGTAATAGTCCATCACGACTTATTCCATTTTAAGGAGATTCTGCTGAATATTTTACTGTTTGTGCCTGTTGGTTTATTCTTCTCACTTTTATTCCGAATCAAGACACGAATAGCATTCTTCATCGGCTTCGGCCTCTCTGCTATTATTGAATTATCACAGTTGATTACCTGCAGAGGTCTTTTTGAATGGGATGATATGCTCCATAATGGTTTGGGGTGCATGATTGGAGCGGCGCTGGCGGGAATTGTGCTGAGAGTATGGCGATTACGCAGGCACTAACAATATGTTGACCAAGTAGTGAATGCGATCGGATCGAAAGAATGACCATGCAGGCAAGAAGAAATATCTAAGAAAAAAAGATTTAAGGGGAGTAACATATGTGTGGAATTGTAGGTTTTAATGGCAACCACCAGGCAGGCCCGATCCTTCTGGACGGGCTGAGTAAACTTGAATATAGGGGATATGATTCAGCAGGGCTGGCAATCCGTGACGGAGAATCAGATGTAGACATTGTCCGGGCCAAGGGACGGCTGAAAACATTATCCGAGAAAACAAATTGTGGCAACGCTATCCACGGCACCTGTGGAATTGGACACACGAGATGGGCAACTCATGGGGAGCCGAGCGAGGAGAACGCCCATCCGCATTTCTCTGATGACATGAACGTCGTGGCGGTACACAACGGCATCATCGAGAACTACCAGGAGCTGAAGGACAAGCTGGTGCGGAAGGGATATTCTTTCCATTCCGGCACCGACACCGAAGTTGCGGTCAAGCTGATTGACTATTATTATAAGAAATATGAACACACGCCTGTGGACGCCATCAACCATTCGATGGTGAGAATCCGCGGCTCATATGCCCTGGCTGTGATGTTCAGGGACTACCCGGAAGAAATCTATGTGGCCAGAAAAGACAGCCCGATGATTCTGGGCGTGAGCAACGGCGAGTCTTATATCGCCTCCGATGTCCCGGCAATCCTGAAATACACACGGAGCGTGTACTATATCGGCAATCTCGAAATGGCGAGGTTGAAGAAGGGCGAGATCACCTTCTATAATCTGGACGGTGACGAGATTCAGAAAGAGCCTGTGGAAATCCGCTGGGATGCGGAAGCTGCCGAGAAGGGCGGCTTTGAGCATTTCATGATGAAGGAGATTCACGAGCAGCCGAAAGCGGTAGCAGATACATTAAATTCTGTGGTGAAGGGAGAGGAAGGTACCAAGAAGATCGATTTGACCACAGTCGGCATCTCATCCGACGACATTAAATCCATCTCCGCTATTCACATCGTAGCCTGTGGCTCCGCTTACCATGTGGGAGTCGTGGCGCAATATGTGTTCGAGGATCTTGCGAAGATTCCTGTCCGTGTGGAGCTGGCGTCAGAGTTCCGGTATCGGAAACCGCTTTTAGCCCCCAATTCACTTGTTGTAGTTATCAGCCAGTCCGGGGAGACAGCGGACAGTCTTGCGGCGTTACGGGAAGCGAAAGAGCTGGGGATACGGACGCTTGCCATTGTGAACGTGATTGGTTCTTCCATTGCTAGGGAAGCGGACAGCGTATTCCTGACATTAGCCGGTCCAGAGATTGCAGTAGCGACCACAAAAGCATATTCAACACAGCTGATCGCTTGCTATTGCCTTGCTGTGCAGTTCGGGTATGTGAAGGGTGAAATTCAGGCTGAGCAATACGGCAGGTACATAGCAGAACTGGAAGCGTTACCGAATAAGATAACGAAAATCATAGAGGATAAAGAACGCCTGCAGTGGTTCGCGGCGAAGCAGGCGAACAAGAAGGACATCTTCTTTATCGGGCGCGGGATTGATTATGCGGTAAGCCTTGAGGGAAGTCTGAAGCTGAAGGAAATCAGCTATATCCACAGTGAAGCCTATGCTGCAGGGGAGCTGAAGCATGGGACAATAAGCCTTATCGAGGACGGAACGCTTGTCATTGGGACACTCACACAGCCGGAGTTGTACGAGAAAACCGTAAGCAATATGGTCGAAGTTAAGAGTCGGGGCGCCTATCTGATGGCTTTAACTACTTATGGAAACTATGAGATAGAAGACCTGGCGGACTTTACGGTTTATACACCGAAGGCAGATGAACACTTTGTCGGGAGCCTTGCTGTGATTCCGCTGCAGCTTATTGGATATTATGTGAGCGTTGCAAAGGGGCTGGATGTGGATAAGCCTCGGAATTTAGCAAAATCAGTGACGGTGGAATAAGAGCGCTGTAATTCGGCAAAAATTGAAAAATCATGAATTTTTGAAAATAACCTCTGTGGGATTTGTTCTGGAGCTTTCCGGGATTTTTCCCGCAGAGGCTATTTTTTTGCTGTGGGGTTAGCTATATCTAACTGTCGGAAAATTCCGACGAGTCACAGATGCCGAAGTAAAAACCACACAATTTCTCGCACTCATCTTTGTGCAGTTTATGAATCATAATCAACTGGCTATTTTTCGCACATGACGGTAATATGCTCCTACAAGAAAAGAGGAGCTGTGAACAACACAGCCGTCACAAAACAAGCGATAGCCAAACAAACAGCAACCAAACCAAACAACATAGAAAAGGAGCATACACCATGGGAAAAGTACAGTACATCAAGAAGTCGAGGAAAGCATACACCTGCGGCAAATGCCGCCAGACCATTCCAACCGGATCGCCGTATTACAGGGGAATCCTGAATTTCCACAGCCCGATCATCCGCTGCGGAAATTGCGGGCTGAAATCTTATGAGGTAACGGGGTCGGAGTATGCGAGGGAAGTCGGGGAGCTTGTCGAGACCTGGGCGGAGACCTATGCGATTGAGGAAGGCGTATGGGAATCGGTGGCCGAGGCATTGCAGGAAATTTACGATGGGGTGGAGGAGCGGTATGAAAACATCCCGGAGGGGCTGAAAGAAGGGAGCAGCGGAGAACTTCTGCAGGAGCGGATGGATCAGCTGCAGGAGGCGATTGACTGGCTTGATTTCGACTTTGACGGGATTCTGAGCGAGGCAATCGATGAGCTGGATGATGAGGAGAGGGAAGCAATTGGAGCTGAACTGAACGAAGCATGGCAGCGGTACAGCGCGGATGCGTGTGAGGGAGAGGCTTTCGAGCATTGGAAGGAAGCTGTCGAAGGGATTATTGAGAACCGGATCGATGAGGTGCTTGGGGAACTGAGCTGGTAAAATTGAAAAGACCCCTGTGGGAGATGATGCCGGAGTGATATCCGGGTTTCCCACAGGGGTTATTTTTTTGCCGTAACACATGCTGTCATGCAGATGATCATACATCTCGTTAAGCCTTTGATGCTTGAACCGGCTGTACTTATCTCAATCCAAATACATGCTGTGAGTCTGGCAGCTCAAGCTCTGGAATATCATATCCTCTTATTCTTAATGCTTCAATTTTGTATGCGATGTAAGCTGTGCGGTATCCGAGAATCCTTGCAATCTGTTTTTTCGTGTGAATGCACTGGCACTCTGACATTTCAATCTCTAATTCTTCAAGTTCTGAACATTTCTGCTTTAAAGCCCTGGCAGATGGCTGATACGAGCGTGCCAGCGATTCTATTTCCTGTTTTAATTCCCTGTATTCGCGGACTGTAGAACAGTTATAGCCGGTCAGTTCCAGGACATCCTTCGTGGGGATGAGATACTCCGCGGCGCACAAATTAGCCTCCCGTTCTTCTACAGCAATGTTTTTGTCCATGGTGAAAAAAGCCGTCTCCTGATGGTTTGCCTCCATCGCGCCGGAGGGAATGTGGTCGGCTACATGTTCGCATTCATGCATCAGAGAGAAAAGCTGGTCTGTTTCAGGCATTTTTACATTAACGCCCACGACCATGCTGTTCTTGTAGCGTGAAACATACGCAATGACGGAACTGTACAGGGGTTCTATTCTCTTTACGCCAAGAGCATACAGCAGCTCTGTGGGGTCTGACGTCCCCGTGGTTTCTATCAAGTCATCCATTGTCTGGAAAATATTTCTCAAGGGTCGCCACCTCTTTTCAATGCAACGATTAACGCTGATTATTCATCATCGTCACTGTCGTCAAAAAAAGGAGGCGTGCTCTTCTGGTCCAGATACTCGTTTATCTCGTCTACCTTCTTCAACCGTTCTTGCGATGCGGCTGCCTTCTCTGGCGTGCGGTATTTCTTCGGTGTATATTTCGCTCTGGCCTCCTCTGTGGCAATGATGAAGAGCTTCTGCATTTCAAGAATGAAATCTTCCTGCTGCTCCCTTGTCAGTGTGCCGCCGGCAAAGAGGCTGCTGGTGCCCTCAAGCAGAGCGGCCGCCTGCACCTCACCCCTCTTCCCATACATTTCGCGGAGGTTCTCCAGGGCTTTGGACTTCATCTGCTCCTGCTCGTAGTTTTCCATTCCAATCAGGTCTTCCACTGTAAGGCCGAAGACTGCCGCCATTTTCGCAGCAACATCTGCATAGGGAATGCGTGTTCCGTTCTCATAGTTAATAATTGTTCGTCCGACAACCCCGCATTTCGATGCCAGTTCATCCCGTGATAGGCCGGACGCTTCCCTGAGAGCCCGGAGTCTCCTTGCAAATTCCGCATATGGCGCGTTTTCCTTGATTATTTCTGCCATGACTGTCATCCTCCTGTCTTTTGCGCCATGTATGGCGCAGCCTGTGTTTTCTGCCAGCTACAGTTCCTGCTAATCGTGGATTCCAAGCTGCGAAAACACGATTGTTCGTTTCCTCTATACATGAGGGAGATTCTATCCCCTATAAGGGGATGTTCCTCAAAGGGGAACGAGAGTGTAAATAAATTTGCACGAATGTGAAAAAATCCTATTGACAAACCCTCTGCAACTGTGTAGAATAGGAGATACCAAACGTGTATTCTTGAATGATTGTAGCACATAGGAACGAACGTGTCAATAGATTTTTAGGAACAAATGTGAAGTTTTGAAATGAAAAATTTGAATGACAGCCTTACAAAGGAGAAAAAAGTTCATAGAAAACGGTTTGGTTCAATATTGAATTAGAATACAAGAAAAGAAAAAAATTCAAACATGATATTGACAATTCATTACAAGATGGATATAATTGGCATACAGGAGGTGGCGATTATGCTTGAGTTTAACCGACAAAAATTACTGGATAATATTAACGTGCTGATCCAGCAGCGGGGAATGAAAATTGGAGAGGTTGAGACTAGTGTGGGAATGTCTGCCGGATATCTCTCGCGACTTAGCAAAAAGGAGTCTGATACTTCTCCGGGAGTTGATTTTGTTTGGAGATTGGCGAGAATATTGAGCGTGAGTGTAGACGCATTGATTGAAGGGGATTTCACAATGGCTACAGATAATATGCAGTACTTTGCAAATTTCCTGTCAAGACTGAAACAGCAGGTGGATTCGAATATGATGGAGTGGGGAATCATTTCTATATCTGATGTGAACAGGGCGATGCATGGTGATGGTCCAGGACTATTCCTGGTTCGTAACTGTGATGACACAGACAATATTGCGATGAACGGCATTAAACTTGAACCGGTTAAGGCTTCAAAAACCGACCAGAAGGATGGAGAAGAGAAAAAACCGGAGCTTATTATAAGAAAAAAGAAGTTTGACGATCGAAGTATGGGCAAGCTGTGGTGCGATGGGAATAACAGGATACGTTCGGCGTTCTATCCAGATAATAAAGTATGGCTGGCTGGTAGTGGTTTCGTGTGTGAACTGGACTCTGTTACCAAAATGTACATTTTTCGTTTGGGAGGGGATTTCATAGACCCGAATAATCCGTGGGATGAGAACGGATTTGTTCGACTTCAAACACTATTATTTTACGAAGTCTACTTTGAAAGGTGGGAGGTAAATCCGAATTGTGCAGTTAGTGATTTTCCGCCGGATGACAGTGATTATTGCTGGAACGTGGTTCCTATCTGCAATACACTGCCTCAAAATACACCTAATCTGCTGGGGCATGTGGATACGCTGTATTTAGCGATTGCGCGGCATGAAAGAGACTTGAAGCTGAGTCAGACGGTAAGGAATGCGATTGATAATTTTATGAATGAGAATCCGGAATTACCGTTTAACTGATTATACGAGGGGGAGTAGCATGGTAGAAACGGAATATGAAATTAGAGGCACAGATGACAGCCTGTTTTGTAAGATGGAGCGCTCTGGCACGGATGTCGTTTTAAAGACGGCAACCAGTAGTATCACATTTACGAATCTGGCAAGCCAGATAACGAGCCCTAAGAATTCGAGGGGCAAAAGAAGTCATCGAAAAAAGCCGCCTGCTTTGGATCGATGAGGATAACAGCAGACCAAACAGGTCTAGGCAACCCTGCCACATGGCCGTGATCGTGCAAACGGAACGTTCCACCGGAGCATTGGAATCACGCAAGGAGAGAGCTTTAATCATGTGGGCAAGCCAGAGGGAGTCAGCGTTTGGCTGTACAAAAGAATAGACAGGCTGCATTAGAGCCAACCGTGCGGGACGGAGTCCGCATTGAGAGAAGCCGGGCAGACACAATTATTGCAATCATGGAACCCTGAGTGGGTTTTATGGTCTTGCGGTAGTTTGTCTGTCCGGCTTTTTTGTATCTATCGACTTACGATATTTTCTATCATTCGGACACAGGCGGCATTGTTCCGTTATAAAATTGGTTGCGAAATTCCGCAACATTGTCCTTGTTATAGAAGGAGAATTTTTTGAAACAGAATTTATAACTAACATATCAGTGGATGGTTTCGGCACACGCGAAATTTACAGGCCCTCTTATAGAGAGCCAACAAACCAGATGAAACCGCACAGCGGTTAGAGAAGAAAAAGAGAGGAGGTGGTTTTGTTGGCGAAAAAAGAATGGAAATCTGACCTGGAACTTACAGGCGAAAGGATTAAAGCACGGCGAAAAGAATTACATATGACACAGACACAGTTGGCAGAGGAGCTGGGCGGTTCGGTAACCAACAGGACCATCTCCGAGTATGAGTGCGGTAAGCACGAAATGGGGATTCAGACGCTATATGATCTGGCAGATGTGTTAGAGACGACGCCAGATCAGCTTGCGCCGGCACGTTGCTCAGAAAGAAAAGGAAGTGATCCACGGATGGACGAGCTGTCAAGGAAATTCGCAAGCCTGGATGAAGATGCGAAAGACCAGGCGTTTGAGTGGATGATGTCTATGCTCGAAGGCTATGCTGCCAGAAGAAAGTAAGGAAGATACCGCTTGGTTATTGATGGCCGGGCGGTATTTCCCTGTTGTGGAGGTGAATCCACGGAACAGGAGGAACAAAAAATCATGAAATTTCATGATTTTTCAGAAGGGAATCATGATTTGTGTGGCTGTGACTCGGATTCGAGTTTTGCTATCATATAACCATCGACAGGGACAAACCCACAGCGGCAAGCTCCCTGGCACATTAAAAAATCAAATATCGAGCCTGATTCATGATTAGGGCGAGGATATTTCTCAAACGAGTTCACGGGTGTTCTTCAAAGGAATGTTGAAGGACACTGGGGACCCGGTATGAAATACCCCTTGGTTTGTCATGCTCAGACTTGTTTTGCGGCCCCGGAGGTATTTCCAAAGTGAGAAATGCTTCCGGGGTTTTTGTTTTCCCATAGTCCTCGCCCAATCCGCTCGAACCAGGCGGAAAGGACGAAAAAACTATGAAGACAAGGAAAACAAGAAGCGATGCGAGGAACACATTCACCTATAGGTTTGCAGATGGGACAAGCATGGTGCTGACGCCGGGAGTTGATGGTGTCACCGAGGCCGACATTGCTATGCTGCACCGGATGGATGACAACGAGGTCTACAACAACGTGAAGCAGTCGAAAGCACCTGTCGAAGATTGGGAAAAGCCCATTCTTGACGAGTGGAAAGAACAGCATCCTGATGAGGAGCTTCCGTCAAGATATCACGCCTCACTCGATTACTTCGCAGATTCGGATGAGGGTGATATGGATGCAGACCAGAGCCACCTGTTTGCGGAGTGTGCTGTGGAGATGGAAGAGGCGGTTCCTGATGATGTGGCAAGGCTGAGAGAGGTAGTTGCTCGGTTGCCGGAAGAGCTTTCTGTCATTTACCGCAGGGTGATGCTGGATGATGAGAGCATGACTGATGTCGCAAAGGACCTCCATATAAACAGAAAGACTGTTTACAACCGTGTGCAGAGGATTAAGCAGCTCATTCGAGAGGGTGTCTGAAAAAAATAAAAAAATTTCTCTGAAGGTTGCCCATTTTGAGATTTTTCATTGCCTATGACTTAGAGGGGCAAACAACCACAGCCCCTCGGATACATAAAGCAGGAGGTGAATGAGACAATGTTCTTAACAAACAAACTCAGGGTCAATGTGATGATCCCAAGCGGCAGGAAACGCAAGGTTGTGGAAAGCGGCGAGATGACTCTCCCGGCAAGGCTGGTGCGTTTCCTGTTCGGGGATGGCATGAAGGTTCTGGTAATTACACCCCACTCCGCAGTCGGGGAGGTTGTGATTTCGGAGATGGAAGAGAAGGAGGATGAGACGGATGAGGGATAAATCTAGGGAACCCACCAAAGTTTATGTCTGCACTCCGCATCGGCCGGTATCGGAAGACCCGGCACAGCGCAGATGGGAGACGGAGGCCAACAGAGAGCGAGTTATAAAAGCCTGCAAGCTGTTGACGCTGTGCGGCTACATGCCGATGGCTCCCCACGCCTACTTCACGCAGTTCCTTTCGGACGATGACCCGGAGGAGCGAGAGGAAGGGATGCAGCTCGGAATCGAGTGGCTGTCCATGTGTGATGAGCTGTGGACCTTCGGGGACAGGGTCAGCGAGGGGATGCAGACGGAGATCGATTTTGCGAAGGAGAACTTCATCAAAATCCGTAACATGCCGGAGCCAGACGAGCTGGCGGCGAAACTGTACAGCGGGCTGAAAAAGCAGTTCGTAAATGAAGAAAGCGAGGTTTTTTAAACATGAGTAACAAGGATTTGGAAAAGACACCGGTCACCATCAACATTGAGTCTGTGAACTTCCACTTCGGGGATTGCCACAGCACCACCTATTACAACACGGATGTGGATGAAGAGATGGAGCTGGACTTCGACGATGATGGTGAGGACGAAGAGGAAGCCGAGGACACCTGTGGGTGCGATGCCTGCAAGGACGAGAAGAAGGACAGCGGCGTGAAGCACATTTCGGAGATGCCGGAGGACGAGAAGGAGTTTCTGAAATTCATCCTGGGGTCTGTCCTGAAAGAGATGAAATAATCTCGACCGCATGGGGTGGGCGGACAATCACCCCATACTTATTTAAAGGGTGGCAGATGAGCCGCAGCTACGATGATTCAAAAATTCAAATTCAGAAAGGTTGGTAAAAACTATGGCTACAAAGAAAGCAACAGAAGTTATCGAAATCCGTCCGTTGGACATTCAGAAGGTGCAGATTCGCATCATCGGGGACACTCCCCTCATCACGCACAAGTGGTCTGAAAAGGCCAAGAAGGAAATGTTGGACGCGCAGCAGGGCAAGAAGCGCGGCACAAAGAAGTCTCCGAAAGACCCTGTGGATGATTTCAAGAGCGCAGCATATCTGTTGACTGATCCGGAAAGATATCCGGACTCCGCCGCTGTTGCGGATGAGGTTCGCAATGCGACCACGGTCGAGGAATTCAATGAAGCCTGCGCCAAGGGTGCGAGGTTCGGATTCCCCGCTACGGCACTCAAGGATGCTGCAATCAGTGCGGCATACCGTATGGGCTGGGCGAAGGACAAGGTGAGCCTGAGAGGTGCTTTTTTCCTGGACAGCGACATCGATGGGCTGATCGAGATCAAGTCCGATACCCCCAGAATGCGTGAGGACATGGTCAAAGTTGGCATGGGAACGGCGGATCTGCGTTATCGTCCAGAGTTCCGTAACTGGTATTTCGATGTGACGATTTCCTATAACGCAAACGGCGGCTATTCCCTGGAAAATTTGCTGACGATGATAAATGCAGGCGGATACACATGCGGCATCGGCGAATGGCGAGTGGAACGCTCTGGTCAATACGGAATGTTTCATGTGGGCAATTAACACAAAGCCGACTGATATAGAAGTTCCAAGGCACGGCAGGCAAGGCATGGTCTGGCAAGGTGCGGCGGGGCGGGGCTAGGTATGGCTGGGTAAGGCGTGGCAGGCGAGGCAAGGCAAGGTTAGGCAAGGTGCGGACCGGCTTGGCGAGGCTTGGCATGGCAAGGCAAGGCAGGCACGGCGAGGCCCGGTGCGGCGGGGCAAGGTATGGTAAGGCCCGACACGGTGAGGCGAGGCAGGCATGGTTCGGCTAGGTGGGGTTAGGTACGGTGAGGCCCGGTAAGGCAAGGTAAGGCATGGTTGACAGGGATTTACATAAAGGAAGGGGCGGCAGGAATGGCAGCAACAGTGAGCAGAGTACATGATATTAAGACCGCAAGGGCGAAGATTGTGGGCGACAGCCCACTGATCACCCATCGGTATGTGAACAGGCGGAAAGACGTGCCTGTAGATGTCAGTATGAAGGAACCAACTCCGTTGGAGGAATTTATCAGCGGTATTTACTGGATAACGGACGAGATTAAATTTCCCGGTTCGACACAGGCTGCGGCAGGGGCACGGAATGCAAAGACGTTGGATGAATTCCTTCTGGCGTGCAGCAAGGGCGTGAGATTCGGAATTCCGGCTGTCGTCATCAAAACCGCTGCGATTGATGCGGCGGCAAAAATACTGAAAAATGTGCCGACGAAGGTGTCTGCAAGGTCATTGTTCTTTATCCGTGATGAGGGTGTTCCTGATGGCCTGGTGGAAATCAAGGCGGGTGCTCCGGCAATGAGGGAAGACCTGCTCCGGATTGGGGACGGGGCACCTTTTAGCAGATATAGACCCATGTTTACTCCCTGGTCCTGCGAGTTTGACATCACATATGACGCAGGCAGTGAAAAAACGCTTGAGGAAATTTTGAAAATGATCAACTGCGGCGGGGCTACACAGGGAATTGGAGAATGGCGAAAAGCCAGGGGAGGCACTTATGGTGCTTTCCATGTTGAGTACTGATACAGCGCGGCAGGCAAGGCGAGGCTAGGTTGGGCTTGGTCAGGTGAGGTGTGTCAAGGCTAGGCAAGGCAGGCAAGGCGCGGTTAGGCGTGTGGGGGCGGGGAGAGGCAGGGATCGGGACGGAGAGGGCGGGCTGGGTGTCAAGGCGG
>JAJQEO010000105.1 GCA_021201665.1 Lachnospiraceae bacterium
CGATCTAAAAAAAGCCTTATTTTTCAACAAAAAAGTGCTTGACAAAATGAGGAGGTATTCTTGAAATGATTCCTTTGAAAGAAACCATTAATGATATTGGTGGCTTGGAGAATCTGAAAACATGGTTTCGGCGTAAAGCAAAAGTATATAAAAACCTGAACAAAGCGGAAGCTTTTGGAGTAGATATGCCCAAAGGTGTCCTGATTGCGGGAATATCCGGCTGTGGAAAATCATTGACCGCAAAAGCCGCCGCAAGCTTGTTTGAAGTGCCGCTACTGCGCCTGGATATGGGGCGGCTGATGGGGAAATATGTTGGCGAGTCGGAAGAAAATATGAGAAAGGCGACTTCGCTCGCGGAAGCGATTTCCCCTTGTGTATTGTGGATTGATGAGATAGAGAAAGCATTCGCAGGGATTGGCGGAACTGGCGGTGGAGCAGAGGTGACTACTCGTCTGTTTGGTAATTTCCTGACCTGGATGCAGGAAAAGAGAAGCCCGGTGTTTGTAGTTGCCACGGCAAACGATGTCACGAAACTGCCCCCGGAGCTGTTGCGCAAGGGGCGCTTTGATGAAATCTTTTATGTCGGTCTGCCCAAAAAGGGGGAACGGAGAAGGATATTTGAAATTCACATTCAGAAGCGGCGTCCGCAGGATCTTGCCGCGATCGATCTTAACGAATTAGCGACAAAGACAGAAGGCTTCAGCGGAGCGGATATCGAGGGCGTGATAAAGGATGCAATCGAAAGCGCGTTTGCGGATGATAAGGATCGAATCCAGACACAGGATGTTTTGGTGGCAATTCGGAATACGCATTCACTTTCGGAAATCATGAAAGAGGATCTGGATCGTCTTGCCAAAATCTATGAAACAGGAAACTTTAAGAATGCATCGAAGTGAGGTAGCAGGTATGGATATAAACAAATCGGAAATCAAAGAAAACCCGGCGAGTACAAAAACGGCAGCAGAATGTGAATCAGCAGAAGCCGAAAAGGGCAGAGAAGAAGCGGAGTATATTACAGAAAAAGAAGCACATACATTAAAGGAACTGTTTAAAAGGAATCTGCAATCCTATAAGGAGAAAGATCCGTCAGTTTCGGATCAGGAATGGCTTGCAAAGATGTTTCATCGTGAAATTCCAGATATTACTGAGGAAGAGGCCCGGACGGATTCGGAAGAGATTGTAGAGGCAATTCATACATTTGATGAAAATCTTGCTTCCGTAAATAAAGCATCTGAACAGGGAGTGTCGAAAGAAAGCTGGCTGGCAGACCGGATTCAGGATGCTTCCGTTGGAATGGCAGTGCAGGAGTATGGTGCGCGTCTGCAGGCACTGGATGATGTCCTTTATACAAAAAATATGGAATTAAGGGATGCACTGACTGTGACAGCAGATGGCCATGTGCGTGTCAATCAAAACCCAAATCTGGACGGACTCCTGGCAGAGAAGATGGTTGCCAAAACTACGGAATTAAGTGGCTTTGCACAGGGAAAAAACATTCGTGTGGATGTGTTGAACTCCCATGCTGCTAATTCGGTCGATGTAAGGGCATGGAATCTGGATACCGGTAGATATCAGAATTACCAGTTGAAATTTGGAAAGGATGCGAAGGCGACCATAGCCTTGATTGAAGGCGGCGATTATGCCAATCAGCGTATTATCGTTCCATCTGAACAACTGAGTGAAGTACAGGAGTATTTTAAAAGCAAAGGCTCCCAGAAAACGATTACTGATCACATTGAAATTGCCGGGGCGAAAGGGAAAAGTTTTACAAAAAGTGATTTGAAACAGCTTCAGGAGACTGCACAGGAAGAAGGCGTTCTTCCAGAATTGGATTACAGTCATTATCAGACCAGAGACCTGGCCATGTCTATCGGAAAGAATGCAGGTGTAATGGCACTACAGGCAGCTGCTGTTTCGACCGGTCTTAATGTGGCTGCTAAGCTGATGCGCGGTGAATCTGTGGATTCCGATGAGCTGGTTGAAATTGCCATTACGACCGGAGCAGACACTTCACTTAAAACCGTGACAGCAGGAACATTGCAGGTGGCAATTCGCAAGGGAATCATCCGCTTTATTCCAAAAGCGACGCCTGCCGGAGTGATTGCCAATATTGCCTGTGTGGGAATTGAAAATGTGAAGATACTGATGAAAATTGCATCTGGTGAAATCACTCCGACAAAGGGACTGGATCAGATGGGGAGGGTGACAGTCTCCATGACCTGCGGCTTGTGGGGCATGGTAAAAGGAGCGGCGCTGGGTGCTTCTCTGGCCGCATTGATTCCAGTAGTAGGGATTCCGGTAGCTGTAGTGACAGGATTTGTTGGCGGCATGGTGGGCTATTTCTGTGGATCTAAAGTGGGTGAGAAGATTTATTCAGCTGGGAAGAAAGTGGCTGGTGTTGCAAAGAATGTAGGGAAAGCTGCAGTAAATACTCTTAAAAAGGTGGGAGGTAGGGTGGCTAGTGGAGTGAAGAGCCTTGGGCGTTTGGTTTTTGGATAACAAATGGCGCATGCAAGCCATATAAAGGAGATTCTTGATATTGAGAGCAAAATAGTGGAAGCAGAAGAAAAAAGAACAGGTAGTATAAGACAAGTGTACACAGTTCACAGCCTCCACAGCCGTCGAAAATCTTGTATTTTCGGCGGCTGTGGAATCTTTTTTGCGAATGTGTAGTCATGCCCCCTTTATGGCTACAGGAATCACTGTGTTGGTATGAATAATATGTTCAAAAATAAGTATTGGTATAGCATATCTGCTGATTGCAGGAATAGTTCTCCAGCTTCTTTTTACACAGGAATTGTAAAATTCCTATAATTTTAGCTGAACACATCTTTTTTTAGCTGTTCCCATGCGTCTTCATGTTCAACGTAATATAATGGGCAGGATTTCCCGCTCACATCATAATGGCGGAGAATATCTTCTTCGGTTAAATGGTACATCTGGCATAAAGTACGAAGCAGGCGAATCAGAGAAGAATATGTCTCGGAAGTAAAGGCACCATCCTCGCCCGGATGACAGCATTCAATGGAAATAGTGTCATAGTTTCGATTATTCGAACAGTAGGCAACTTCATCCATAGGCACACATTGAAGGATTTCTCCTTCAAGACCGATGATGAAATGGCTGCTTGCGTAAGTAGCACCAGAAGTCGCAAGTCCTGCGAAATAGCTTCTGTTTTCTTCAGCCGTTGTTCCAGGATTTCCAACATAATGTACAACGACTGCATTAATTTGGTCTATTTGAATCCCAGGGCGGGAATACTGATTTTCCGGTAGCAGGGAGACAGTTACCCAGTCTTCATTAAGTAATGGAACCGGTTTAACGGAGCTAAAAAGGAAATTATGGATTAGCAGTACAATCAGGAGTAGTACAGCACATCCAGAAAGGATGACTGTAATTTTTCTCCGTAAGGAACGCTGACGGGCTATTTTCCATTGCGGCTTTGGCTTGCGCGAGGATATATGTTTGCTAAATTCGTCCATCGAATCATTACTACTATTGTGAGAAACTTTGTCAACATTATAAGGCTGATCATTTTTGTCCGTGCTGTTATTTGGATTTTCCTCCTGATATTTGTATTCCATGACCATCCCTCCTCAAAAATGCTATTATATCATCGGGGAGAAATAAATTTCGGAATTTTTTCTTAAGTGTTATATGTCCGAAGCTGTCGAAAATCCAGTGTTTTTGGCGGCTACGGGTTTGCTTTTTATTGATCTGAAATGCTTTTTCAGGCTCACAGGAAATCCGCAAGCTGTAATCGCTTCGATGGACGCCGCAGCTTCCGCAGTGCTTTTGCCTCTATCTGCCGGATGCGCTCCCTCGTGACATGGTACAGCTCACCTATTTCTTCAAGCGTCCATATTCGCCTGTCCACAAACCCAAACCGGAGGCGGATGACATCACGTTCCCGTTTCGGCAGCGTATCCAGCACTTTGCTCATTTCCTGCTGCAGCATGGTATATACAGCAGACTCCTCCGGAGAGAGGGAGCGTTGGTCTTCCACGAAGTCCCCCAGCTCCGCGCCGTCGTCTTCTCCTACCGGGCTGTCCAGAGAGACCGTTTCGCTCGCTGTTGCCAAAATCTGCTCTACGTGAGGGATTGACATGTTCAGATGCCGTGCCAGTTCTGCAGAGGAAGGATCGTGGCCCAGTTCTACAGCCAGGGATTTTCTGGCTTTCAGTACATGGTTGATCTGCTCGTGCATATGCACCGGAACGCGGATGGTGCGGCCGTTATCGGCAATGCTGCGGGTAATAGCCTGGCGAATCCACCAGGTCGCGTAGGTGCTGAACTTGTAGCCCATTGTGTAATCATATTTCTCAACGGCTTTCATCAGGCCGATATTTCCCTCCTGGATAAGATCAAGGAAGGCAAGGCCATGGTTCGTAAATTTTTTTGCGATGCTGACCACGAGGCGAAGGTTTGCGTTGATCAGCTTTTCCCATGCTTTCTCATCTCCGTCGGCGATTCTTTTTGCCAGCTTAATTTCCTCATCCGAAGAAAGCAGGGAAAAAGAACCGATCTCTTTCAGGTACATACGCACAGGGTCTTCTGTGCTGATTCCTTCCAGAATTTCGGCATCGCCCAGAAGGTCGTCACTGCTCTTGCCTTCGCCCTCATGGGGCAGTTCGGCATCCTCTTCGGAAAGCAGGAGGACGGATTCTTCTATTATTTCTGTATCATTTCCAAATTCCTGATCTCTAAACTGCATCACTGTCTGCAGAGGTTGTTCCTGATTGTTCGGCTGCATAAATAGTTCCCCTCATATCCCCTCATTTGTCAAAAACATACCATTATTGTCGAACCGTGTCAATGACCGATACAGACTGCAGCACAGATATTTTGCATGAAAGATTATTGCCTATAAAAAGGGACAGCATCCAACATGTTCAAATTTGGGAGAGCCTGGATGTAGCTTTGCGTGAGTTGGTGAATAGCGATTTTGATCTCTTGATTTTGGAAAAGGAGTCGTGTTATGCATTGTGAAAACCATATCGGCAAAAAAGTGATTTTTTGTCAAAACGATTGAAATGTAAGGGAATAGCCGAATTAAACTTAGATAATTGATTCTGATATGAGGGAGTGCCTGGCAGCGTGTGGGGGCTGCCAGGCGTGAGTTATGAAAAGATGTTGTAAAGCTTCCAACATCTGCACTCTTTCTAACACGTAAATATGACCGAAGTATGTCTGAATAATTAAAAATCAAAATGCCGATCTGCAAATTTCAATTCTGCGAATCCTTGTTGTAGTACCCCTTGTTTTGTGATAAGATATCCCCAATTTACGAAGCAAAAACGGTGTGTTTCAGCCGTTGCAGGACTTTTCATGTACTTTCAAAACGAACGGATGGGTAAGTGGAACCATGGACAATCTTCGCTGTGTGGTTGAGAGAATTACATATCAGAACGCGGAAAACGGCTTTTCCGTAATCAAGTGCCGCGCAAAGGGCTACAGTGATCTGGTGACGGTGGTCGGGAACATGCCGGATGTCCATGTCGGCTCGGTGCTTTCGATGCAGGGGCAGTGGAAAATTGACGGCAAGTATGGGCGGCAGTTTTCTGCTGAAAAATGGGAAGAAACGCTTCCGGCCACGACCTACGGAATCGAGAAGTATCTTGGCAGCGGTTTAATTAAGGGTGTCGGTCCGAAATTTGCGAAACGGATTGTTCAGCAGTTCGGCAAGGACACGCTGGAGATTATTGAGACTGATCCGGACCGGCTGATTGAAGTGGCGGGCATCGGGCAGAAGCGCGTGAATCAGGTCAAGAAAAGCTGGCAGGAGCAGAAAGAGATAAAGAATATCATGCTCTTTTTGCAGAGCAATGATGTCAGCACCGCTCATGCCGCGAAGATTTACCGCACATATGGCAACGAAAGTATCAAGATTGTGGAAGAAAACCCGTACAGGCTGGCGGATGATATATGGGGAATTGGATTTAAGACAGCAGACACGATTGCATCGAAGCTGGGTATTGAAAAGAATCGTTTTATCCGCTTGCGGAGCGGCCTGATGTATACGCTCAACAAGTTATCTGAAAATGGGCATTGCTTTGCGGTTCGGGAGCAGCTGATCGAGACAGCAGTGAAGCTTCTCGATGTGGAGACTCCGGAGCTGGAAATGACGCTTGATGAGATGCTTCGCACCTCGGATGTTATCAAGGACGAGGATGCAATTTATCTGCCGCCTTTTTATTTTTCAGAGACCGGCTGCGCAAAACGTCTGATCCGGCTGATGCAGGGCGACCGGCGCGTGGCGATGGACACAGAAAAAGTAATGCGTGAGATCGAGAGGGATTCTCAAATCGATTATGATGACGTGCAGCTGCAGGCGATCCGGCAGGCGGTTGATTCTAAGGTGATGGTCCTGACCGGAGGCCCTGGCACAGGGAAAACGACTACCATGAATGGAATTATTTCGGCTTATCGTATGGCACGATGCCGAATCATTCTTGCAGCACCGACTGGCCGCGCGGCAAAGCGTATGTCTGAAGCAACGGGTATGGAAGCAAAAACAATTCATCGCCTTTTGGAATATAAGCCGCCCGAAGGCTATCAGAAGAATGAAGAACATCCGCTGGAAGGAGACGTTCTGATTCTGGATGAGTGCTCGATGATCGACATCATGCTCATGTATAATCTTCTGAAAGCACTTCCAGAAGAAATGACATTGATACTGGTCGGTGACACGGATCAGCTGCCGAGCGTGGGAGCCGGAAATGTTCTGAAGGATATTATTTCATCCGAGTGCATCCCGGTTGTCCGACTTACCCGCATTTTCCGGCAGGCGCAGGGGAGCCGGATCATCATGAATGCACACCGGATCAACAAAGGTGAGATGCCCGATCTGCGCGGCGGACGCACGTCCGATTTTTTCTTTGCTGCAAAAGAGACCAACGAGGAAGTTGTGGAACTGCTCGTCAAGTATTGTACGAAGAATCTGCCTTCTTATTATCATGTGGACGCATTTTCCGATATCCAGGTACTGACGCCGATGCAGCGCGGCACCTGCGGCGCGGCAAATCTGAATCAGGTTCTGCAGGAAGCGATGAATCCCTGCAACGTTTATCTGAAACGTGGCGGTACACAGTATCGGCTGCATGATAAGGTAATGCAAATTAAAAATGATTACGACAAAGAGGTGTTCAATGGCGACATCGGAATTGTTGTAAAAGTAGATACAGAAGAAAATGAACTGACCGTGGACTTTGATGGGCGGTGCGTCACCTATGATGTGACGGAGCTGGATGAGCTGGTTCTTGCCTACGCGACGACCATCCATAAATCACAGGGGTCTGAGTATCCGATTGTCGTGATGCCGTTTACTATGAGCCATTATGTGATGCTGCAGCGGAATCTGCTGTATACTGGCGTGACCCGCGCGAAAAAGATTCTCGTATTGATCGGAGAGAAAAAAGCGATTGCTTATGCCACACGGAACGAGACGACGACATACAGAAACACGAAGCTTGCCGAGCGGATTGCGAATGGATGGAAAGATGCGGTAAAGAACGCGCAGAGATTTGTGGAGACAGACGATGGAAACGCCCCATCGCTTCGCGCAAGACAGCTTTCAGGTGAAGACAATGCAGAAAAAAACATAAGTCAGGCTACAGCGGCAGGCAGGGGTAACGGCGAGAGTCGGTCTTACAGCTATCCTCAACCAAATACTTATGATCAGGATGCAAGAGAACTGCCGATGGTGGCTGAAAAGCAAATCGCTTACAAAGTCAGTCAGGGCAATCAAAGCGGCGAGGATGCCCCTTTTGAAAACCTCTTCGCGCGGCTGGCACAATCAAATTTCCGCAGCAGATTTATTCTGAAAGCAGCCGACAAAGCATACGTTCAAGACAAGGGCATAGACAAAATTCGTTCCCACGCCTGTGATTTTATCAGCAAGAGACTGGCTCCGGCAGAACCGGTCAACGATGGAAAGCAGACACCGATGAAAGGTCATCCGGTCTTCATCGCACAACACGCGACCGGGTGCTGTTGCAGAGGTTGCCTGGAAAAATGGCACAGAATACCGAAGGGAAAAGAGCTGACCAGAGAACAGCAGGAATATGTCGTGAATGTGCTGATGGCATGGATCGAGCGGCAGATGAAAGCAGACATACCAAACGTTGGTGAAAAAAGCGGAAGGAGCAAAAGTCAGATATGATTAAGCCGATTATGAGGGATGTAATTTTCCTCTCACAAAAAGCAGAACCGGCGATGCCGGAGGACCGTCAGACGGCAACGGATTTACTCGACACTTTAAAGGCACATGAGAACGAGTGCGTTGGAATGGCCGCAAACATGATCGGAGTGAATAAGGCAATTATTGCCGTGAACGTTGGCTTTATGAATCTTATAATGTATAATCCCGAAATCACCAAAAAATCTCAACAGTACCAGACGGAAGAAGGATGCCTGTCCCTGATCGGCGTCAGAAAGTGCGTCCGCTATAAAGAGATCGAAGTCAAATATCAGGATGTCAATTTTAAAGAACAGCGGCAGAAATTCACTGGGAGGACAGCAGAGATTATTCAGCACGAGATAGATCACCTGCATGGGAAAATTATCTGATGCGGTCGATGCCCAGTAAAGAAACGATATCAGTAAACAAACGATACCAGTAAGCAAACGTTATCAGCGAAGAAACATTTTAGTGAAGAAACGGATGGTACATTATGGAAATAGCAGAGATGTTGGACGAGATCAAAAGAAAAGCACAAAAGGATGCGAAGCTTCGGGATGAATTCCTGCAGACAAGGAAAGAGAAAAATCCGCTCTCGGCATTCTGCGCAAAGTGTCGGGAGCTTGGGTATCCGGTGTATGAAATGGATGTCATTACTGCAGGCGAAGAATTCTATGCAGCGATGAAAAGAAGTACACGGGAGAGCCACGCCATTCCGAATCACGCTTGCGCGTGATGGCGTGGCCTACGTCGCGCATCTGCTGTGCAGATACACGACAATTAACGGCGGCGGTGAGAATTCACCAATGCTGGAAGCAGAAGACGACTTTTATGAATTATTCTTTGCGGGTTTATAGAGCAATGGAATAAATGAGAAGAATAAGCGGGAGTGGGAAGAACAAGCAGGACCAGGAGGAACAGACAGGTGCGGGAAGAATAAACGACCTGTGATTGTCTGTGACCGTACATGGCTGGAAGGAGCACACTATGTTCAGGATAGTAGGAATTGATGAAAATACGAAAAACGAGCACCATCTGTATCTGCAGCAAATCGCAAGTCAGACAATAGCAACCGGATTGCGCGCCTGTTATCCTTCGGATATGGAAACGCCCCCTCGCTTCGCTCAGCGGATATCCCGCCCGAAGGGCGAGGATGCCACCCGGCGAGGGCAGGTCGAGCCGCCCATTCCGATGCGCTTCGCGCAGGGCGGCTCTGCAACCGATGCGGATTTTGAGATTTTTCTGGATTCGTGTCTATCGGATGGTTTTTTCAAAGGATTTGCTCAATATGTCGGGATGCAGGACGATATGGCGGCGGGAGTAAAATTTGTCCGCACGAAGGTGAACCGAATGCTGGAAAAGCTGGCAGACCCCTCGCGAGGATATACTTTTGATGTGTTCGAGGAGATGTTATTTGTGATAGCCATCAATTGGGCAAACCAGGACATTATGCTCCGCAAAATGCTTGGTGAAAAGAAGAAGAATCCGTACATAGACCGGAAACGGCAGGCTGCTGTAGCAAAAGAACTGATGGATCGTTTCTCTTATTCGGAGAAGGATGCAAAGGAGATGGCAAAGAGTCTTCTCCGCTTTGATAAAATGGGGTTGGATGACGAAGACGACGATGAGAGTTTATTCTTCTGGGATGACGATTACGCATTTTTCTTTTCAGACAGTCTGATCGAAGGAATCAACGGCCTGAAAGGATTTGTCGGAGAACAGATGGGGTATGGATATGAATACACATGTGGGATATTCAGCGACATTGGCATGAAGCCTCCCATCATGCTCCTGGGAACCAAAGAGGGAAACAGGATCGCGAATGAAGTGGCTGCAAAGAAATACGCTGAGAAGATATCGGGCATGATGTCGAATATGATGCCTGGCACGACATCAGACGATGATGGGTATATGCAGATCCCGGATGATGTGCCGGATGAGGATCTTCCGTTCAATTAAAAACGACGGGCTTTCGAACGTAATAGACTGAAAACGGAGAATTAAAACGGAGAACTAAAACAGAGATATTTTTGATTCGGCACAGGAGGAAATGATTATTATGAATGGAGAGACACGCTTAGCACGGGTACGTTCCTTTATTGAAGAGCGCGGCTGGAATTATAATTATTCAGAAGAGGACGGCTGCGGAAGTATCGATTTTGAATACCGTGGCCTTGCCTATCACATCTGGGAATTTGAAGACGGAGAGCGTGGCGTGGAGACAAATCTGCGCCACGGAGGACGCAACGAAGACTATGGAGCACCTGCATTTGAATCGCCTTCGGCGATGGGCAGGTGCGTAGGTGGCAAGGAATCCTCCCGCAAGCGGTCTTCGCTTCGCTACGGTCGGTGCTAAACGCGTGCCACTGGCACGCAGCACCCCTCCTTACCACAGATTTAGGAGACTACGAGACCGAGATACTGGAGATTATGAAAAACTGGTAATGATCAGGGACTTCATATTCCAAAATGAATTCATCCAGAAAAAAGGAGGGCCGAGGTCATGTCCTGTGACCCCGGCGAGTATGAAAAAGAAAGATTTATTTAAAGCACTTGCTGTTTGCTTCTGAAATAGAGAATACTATGGCTCTGTGAAGAAAAAATGATTGAGTTGTGGAAAAATCGTAAACAGATTGTGGCGGTTTTGTGTTTTGATGAATGCTGCTGAATCTGATTTGCAGGGAGGGTGGTGCGTTATGATTCAATATATTGTGTATGCCTTGACCATGAGTATTTTGGGCGGCATTATTAATCATCTTTATACTCGGAACGATAAAGCGGAAAAGTCGGAACAGGATGATGATAACTATACTGTAAGCGTGCCAAAGGCGTTGAAACAGGCTGGCATTGCTATGTTTGCCATGGGAATGATTTTATTTATTATATTTTTCATTTTCATTCTCAGAGGAGTTCCATCTGCGACGACTGGCCATTTGGGAGTATTTTTGATATTTGCCCTTATTGGATTGTATGTGATTCTCTGGTCGGATGCATGGCATATTAAAGTGAATGGCGAGAAACTCGAAGTGCGCAGATTCCTGCGACGGACGCAGCGACTGACATTTTCCGAGATCGACAGAGTGAAGATGACGAAGAAATTCCAGCTTGTCCTGTACAGGGGAAAAACAAGAGTTGCTGTCGTAGATCTATTGACAGACAATCGCAGCAGGTTTGACGCAAGTCTTGAGAAGCATGGAATACGTATTGAAAAATCGGCATAAATTTCAAAAACCATTTCAACGGGATCACAGAAGGGCAGCGCGACAAAATTGACGCTGCCCGTTTTTCATATTAAGATGAAGATGCAACCGTCCGACCGTCCCGATAAATCGAAAAGACCGACCACGGTTACCGGATGGAGTCAAAAAATCAGAGTGGGGTGAGGAACATGGAACAACAAGTTTATATCACAGAGGAAGAACGTATAAAATGTCAAAAGGTGGCGGATGCTTTTGCTGAGCTGTACGAAGTGTGGGATGTGGTTGTAGTTGATGCCGGGAGATACGGCTTTGTAATGCTGAAATACTATTCGCCGCCGCGTGGTTTTGAGGATGGAGCGACATATACAGACAGCATTTCGTTATTTGAAGATTTATGGCGGGAATGGATCGAGATGAAGCTGTATCTTATTGGAAAAGACACTCCGTTATTGGATGATGGATACGAGGGTGTGTTTGAGAGCCTGTCAGAAGAAAAACAGTCTGAGCGTATCGGGAAGCGGGCAGATTTTGCAAAAAAAGCAGAGATAGACTTGTTGGAATAGTTATGCAGGCTTTTTGATGGGGCGCGCGACAAAATTGACGCTGAACTTTTTTCATAATAAGATGAAGATACTTTCATCCAACCGCCGCTCTGAAATAGAAGAGACCGATTGCGGCTGCCGGGTGGAGCTAAAAATCAGAAGGAGAGGGATTCGATGAAGAAAACAGAGTTAGAGTTTCAGGATTTTTTTGAACAGTATGGATCAGAGTTTACCGAGTATCTCAGCAGTATCGGCGCACCTGATACATCCAGCATCCAGTATCAAAAACTTGTGGATGAAGTGAATGAGATTTACGAAAAATATCCGAACGTGAAAGCTGTAATGGATGGTAATGAACCGCGTAGTTTGACCGTTGAGGAGTGTGAGGCTTTACTTACGGTTGCTGACAACCGGGATACTCTTTGGGGCCTGGAAACGGAAGCGATCTATTTTCAGGGCTGCGCTGACAGCATCGGCTATATGCGGAAACTGAAAATGCTGATAGGCCAGCCCGATTGATATTGAAAACAAAATGATGGTTGTGACGGATGGTTGTTGCCGTGCATATGGAGAGCCTCGCATTCAAAAATTTCTGCCGTTGATGGCCCGGTCTGCATCCGTGATTCCCTACAGCGAAGCACGGAAAATTTTGAAAGAGACCGGCCAGTACTTGAAACAGGTCGTAAAAAAATGCACGGCTGCCGGCGGCGTCTGCTCTGGAAATTTTGCACGACACCGGCATGGAACAATAAAAAAGTATGATGCCGACAGGCGGCACTGCCCGCGACTTTTCGGAAATATCCGATGGTCGCGGGCTTACTTTTTTGTTGTTCTCAAAGCGTTCTGAAGGAACGCGCAGCTCAGCACCGGAGGTGCTGTTCAAAGGGGATTGGGGGTGCTGCGTGCCAGTGGCACGCGTTTAGCACCGACCGGAGCGAAGCGGAGATTTCCCCAACGAGCAAACCGCGAAGCGGGGTGACTTCGTAGCACGAAGTCATTGCTCGCCAAACAGTGAAATTCGCAAAAACGTAACGCCGAAAAGCAGCAAAAACACGGCATTCTTTGGCATCATGCGTGAAAAACGTGGTGGAGTGAGTGGATAAAGTGGAGGAATATTTGAGGAATTGTATTGAAATGCGATGGAGAAAATTGCAGAACCGCGGTGACGTAAAATGTTATACCGAATTATTCCTGGCATAGAAGCGGCTTGAAAATTTTATACCGAATTTTTCTTACATCGAATTATCTTGCGCACAGTTCCGCTCTGGCATATAATCAGGAATCATATACCGAGGTGTCGGAGTGCAGCAATTTTTCTGAAAAATATGAGATGCTGTGCTGCAGTGAGTTTCCTGAAAAGTATGAGATGTCGAAAGTACGAGGGACACAGAAATGGCAAAGAGCGCAAACCAGAAATTAAAGATCATGTATCTGATGAAGATTCTGCTGGAGCAGACGGATGAGGAACACTCAATCAGTATGCAGGACATCCTTACCGCTCTGAATCAGTATGGGATCAGCGCTGAGCGGAAAAGCATTTACAACGATTTGGAGAGTCTGCGCCAGTTCGGCATGGACATCATCGGAGAGCAGCGCAACCGGACATATTTTTATCATGTCGGGAAGCGTCAGTTCGAGCTGGCCGAGTTGAAGCTGCTGGTGGATTCCGTGCAGTCCGCAAAATTCATCACGGCGAAAAAATCCAACGAGCTGATCAAGAAGATCGAGAGCCTGGCGAGTAAGCATGAAGCATCCAAACTTCACCGTCAGGTATATGTGGCGAACCGGATCAAGACCATGAACAAAAACATCTATATAAATGTAGATGTGATCCACGCCGCGATTGCCGCAAACGAGCAGATCTGTTTCCAGTATTTTCAGTGGAATGTTCAAAAGAAAATGGAGCTGCGGCACAACGGCGCGTACTATCAGGTCAGCCCCTGGGCGCTCAGCTGGGACGACGAAAACTATTATCTGATCGCATACGACAGCGCGGCGAGTAAAATCAAACATTTCCGCGTGGACAAGATGCTCAACATCAAAAGCACAAAAGACCGCCGTGAAGGAAAAGAGCAGTTCAAAGAATTTGACATGGCCGTCTACGCGCGGAAAGTGTTCGGGATGTACGGCGGCAGGGAAGAAACTGTGAAGATTTGCTGTGAGAACTATCTTGTCGGAGCAATCATTGACCGCTTCGGAAAAGAGGTCAGCATCATCAAAGAGGACGAGCAGCATTTTTCCGTCAATGTAAAAGTCGAAGTGAGTAATCAGTTCATCCATTGGGTGATGGCCTTGGGAGCCGGAGCGAAAATCGTTGGCCCGGACTCGGTGGTCGCAGAAGTAAAAGAAGAAATTGACCGCCTGGCAAAACAGTACCAATGAGAAAAGACAGGACGCGACACCGGCATAAACTGTTTAATAGGACACCGGTTCAAACTGCTTCGGCGGAACGAGTGACGAGTGGTCGTACTGATTGTTTTTTAAAGGAAGTGCAACACGAGGGAGATTTAACCGTGAAAAAGAGAGAACGATTTTATCAAATCATCGAACCGACAAACGGAGAAGACATTCTCAGCACCGTGTATGATTATGGGATGATAGCGGTAATCATTGTGAGTCTGGTGCCATTGGCGTTTAAGGAGACAACCGCTGCGTTTGATCTGATTGATAAGCTGGCCGCGGTCATTTTCATTGCGGACTATCTTTTAAGGCTGGCAACTGCGGATTTGAAGCTGAAAAAAGGGAAAAAATCTTTTCTCTGTTATCCGTTCACTCCAATGGCCATTATTGATCTCCTGTCAATCTTCCCTACTTTCCTGCCGGTAAACAGTGGCCTGCGCCTGCTCAAGATCTTTCGCCTTCTTCGGTCATTCAGAGTGTTCCGTGCATTCCGAATGTTCCGTTATTCGAAAAGCATGACGATCATTGTGAACGTGATTCGAAATCAACGTGTACCGCTGCTGGCGGTATGCACACTGGCAGCAGCATATGTTTTGCTGTCGGCTCTTGTGATTTTCAATGTGGAGCCAGACACTTTTGAAACATTTTTCGAGGCATTCTATTGGGCAATGGTAAGTCTGACGACAGTAGGCTACGGAGATATTTATCCAGTGAGCGTAGCTGGCCGGGTAGTTGCGATGCTGTCTTCCCTCATCGGCATCGCAGTCGTTGCACTGCCCGCAGGCATTATCACGGCGGGATATATGGACGAGCTTAGAAAGAATGATACAAATGAAAATGAAACGAAAGAAAACTGACGGCATATTTAATAGGAAAACTCGCGGCATTCTGGTCTGGATGTGCGTGTTTGCTTTGCTGGCCTTTCCATCTGGGGGCATCGTCGGATACGCAGAAGAAGACAGCGGCGCTTACGAATCAGATATTGTTGTTGCTGCGGATATTGCTGCTACAGAATCTGCCGTAACAATAGGCCTGGCCGACATTCCGGATTATTCGGGAACGCCCTATGTGGTGATCAATGACAACATTCCGTTCTTTGATGAAGCGGATTTGACTACGACTTCTTATGAATTTTACAGCGAATTGGATTCTCTGGGAAGATGCGGCGTTGCTGTTGCCAACATAGGCCAGGATATTATGCCGACCGAAGAAAGAGGGGAGATAGGACCGATCAAACCATCCGGCTGGCACACGGTGAAATATGAAGGTATAGACGGGAATTACCTGTACAACCGCTGCCATTTGATCGGATATCAGCTTTCCGGAGAGAATGCAAATGAGAAAAACCTGATCACGGGAACAAGGTATCTGAATGTCGAGGGAATGCTTCCGTATGAAGACATGGTAGCAGAGTACGTTCAGGAGACGGACAATCATGTCCTTTACAGGGTGACACCGATTTTTGATGGAGACAATCTTGTGGCAAGTGGTGTCCTGATGGAAGCCATGTCGGTTGAGGATAATGGAGAAGGCGTACAGTTTAATATTTATTGCTATAACGTTCAGCCGGGTATTGTGATTGATTATGCGACAGGAGACAGCTATGCGGAGAGCGAGGCCGAGGCAGAAACCGGGGAGAGTGAAGCCGTGGAAAGAGAAGTTTCGGAAAATGGAACGGATCTGTCAGGCGACGAAGATTCAGATGCAGATGTGAATTCATCCGATGATTCGGAATTCACCTATATTTTAAACACGAACACAAAAAAGTTTCACTATCCTTCCTGTCCCAGCGTCAGCCAGATGAGCGAGAAAAACAAACAGGAATACACAGGGAGCCGGGAGGACGTGATCAGCATGGGATATGAGCCGTGCAAGAATTGCAATCCGTGATGAATATTTGATGATTTAAGAAACATGATAATACTTGATGTAAAAAGAGATTGATTGACAGTTGCCCGGCAAAAACGTGCGAAAAAGCCTCAAAAAAGAACGACAGTTCGAATAGCAAAGCCTTTTTATTGGACACCTAAAGTGCGATAATGGAAGCAGGTTAAAGAAAAAATATTTCTTTCCTGATTCCATTTTTTGATACGCAGTGATATGAAAAAATATTTACGAAAGTGGATCAGGCAAACGGGAGGAACTTATGTCGAGACTGATATTCTGGATTCGGGCAAAATTCCGGGGAGATCGTCAATGCAGCAGTTGCTGTCTCCTATGTGAATATTACGAAGTATGCAGAAAGGACAACGTATAGTTTTGAATTTATTATACGAGTGGGGGCGAAATGAGAGAGAAGTACATCACAGTCACAGGAATGAAATACTACTATGGCTGCTACTATGTATTTGACGGTCAGCATACCATCAGTGCCCGTGTCGCGAGGAACGGAGGGCGGGACCTGCCAATTCGCTGCAAGCGGCGACAATTACGTCTGCATTCCGAAAGCTGATTGAGGCGAACGATCTTCCCCCGGTGGTATTCCACAGTCTCCGGCATTCGAGCATCACCTACAAACTGAAGCTGAACGGCGGTGATATTAAGTCGGTGCAGGGTGACTCCGGCCACGCACAGGCGAAAATGGTCACAGACCAGTATTCGCATATCATCGACGAGGACAGGAAGCATAACGCCGAGCTGTTCGAAGAAGCGTTCTATGGGAAAAAGGGGATTGAGGACAAAAATCCGCAGGAGCAGGAACCCGCGGCAGACGAAGCCGCCACAGAGACAGGCACAGGCGGCGGACTTGATGCTGAGACACTTATGAAGCTGGCAAGCTCTCCGGAACTTGCATCCATCCTGAAAATGCTGGCAAAGAATATCTGAAATACATAGTGGGCAGATTTAACCGAAAAACGGTTGACGCGGCCCACTTTTCTTTTGCGGAGAGACAGATTTTGACAAAAAACTAGGGACACCGTCGCAACGCCGTCCCATGCAAAAACCCGAAAGGTTTTTTAATACTGCCCTTAGTATATGCATTTTGAAGTTAAAAGTCAACCCTTTCAAAAAATTTAACAATTGAGCGGGCGGCATCAAAGGTTCTGCGGAAAGAATCCGTATATGACCTTACAGGCAAACTCGTAGTTACTTATAATCAATTCATTTTGTCGGAAGAAGCCTCTCTTTTCTGGTATACGAACAAAAAAGAGTTCCTTTAGTTCTCTTATGCGATGCCGCGACACTTTTTCTGTGACGGTTTCCTTGTAAAGATATAGAAGGGCTACAAATTCCAGCATAGGTCGGCATGACAATTTTTTCTTTGACTGATCCTTGGATATGGATGAAATTTTCTGAACGGCCAGCTTTATATCTTTTGGAGCAACAGAAGCTCCATGTTTTAAATTGGCCAATAGGCAATTGTTGTGGGCTGCACCATTCCTTAAATTTTTAGCAAGGCTTAAAATTGCAGAAGGTATGGCAGGTGAGCCTGAGCGTTTATGGTAAAATTCATAAAGACGAATGACATCTCCAAAAGTTAAAAACTCACATAGAACCCAAACGGGGCAGTCATCATACGCAGAAATTTTACGTTCTTTTCGCGGCTTTCCAGGTGCTACGATGTATTGTACCGTAAAGTATTTGTTCAAGAGATCACCGGTAAATGGAGACATTAACATTGAATTAAGCTTTCCCAAAATGTAGGGCGATTGGTCAAGAAAATCTTTGACAATTAAGTACCCGTCTTCGTTGCAGTCTGCCTCTATATCCTTAACGATTTGAACTTTCAAAGCGTGTTCGATATCAGAACACATTTTGGAAATGATAAACCGGAAGTGCATATCAATCGTAGATAGTTCTTGTAGATATGCAAAATCAAGGTTTATGTATTTCCCGGCATTTTTGCCTTTAATATTTTTTTGATAGTTTTGCCGGTATGCAGCAGTGCGAAGATAATTGTTAACATCCGTCAGATACTTTACTGCAACTTCTTCGGATGTGTATTTAAAAGTGATGCCCTTTTCATCTCGCATTTTGGCAACAAGCTGCTCTGCTGAAAGCATAGGCTTATCAATACGGTTGCTCATGATGTTCTCCTATCTGCAATTCGTGCCTCTATTATAAAGGTTTTGCCGAATGTAATCAAGTCGTGTCGAAAAATATTATATAAGGCTGTAAAAAATATGTCGCCAGCTAAGAAAGTATTACGTTCGCCAGTAAATGCTGCAACTTTCTTAGCCAGCTAATATCCAGCTAATAATCAGGATTGATTTTGATTGATTTTGTTAGCTGCAAAATGTTCCAGAATGATTTCGGAACTTGAAAAAAGCCTTGATACATAAAGATTCTTTGACCAGGATTGATTCGGATTTGCCATTAAATGGTTCGCCTCCTAAGCGGAAGGCCGTGGGTTCGAATCCCGCCAGGGACGCGTCATAAAAATGCGGAAGGGAAA
>JAJQEO010000033.1 GCA_021201665.1 Lachnospiraceae bacterium
ACTTTCTTAGAATCTTTTCAAGGTTGTCTCACTGTTCAGTTATCAAGGTTCTGTCGCTCTTTCGCCTGTTCTTTAGCGGAGCAACTCTGAAACTATATCACAGTTTCATGTCTTTGTCAACAACTTTTTTAACTTTTTTTCATGTCCTGACTGTGAGCCATTATTGATTCATCAGCCATCCATCAGCCAGACCATGTCACGGAGAAGGAGGGATTTGAACCCTCGCGCCGCGTGAACGACCTACACCCTTAGCAGGGGCGCCTCTTCAGCCTCTTGAGTACTTCTCCAGAATCTGAATATCTCTAATTTTAACCCTAAAATTGTCCGCCGCCTCAACAGCGCTTAATCATTATACTCATGTGATTCCTATTTGTCAACAATTATTTTTTGAATTATTTTTCGAAAAATAAGGAAAAAAGGGAATCGCAAAAGCGATTCCCCCACTGATATACAACATTTCCTTCCGGATTAGTTTGTGATTGTAAGCTCCGTATCCTTATCAAATACATGAATCTTGGATACATCGAGAGCGAACTTCGCAACATCGCCGGTCCTTACCTGTGTACGCGGGTTTACTCTTGCGGTGAAGTTAGCACCTTCTACTGTGAAGTACAGATATACTTCTGCACCGAGAAGCTCATAAACCTCAATCTTTGCTTCGAGTACGGCACCGTCTGCCTTCGCGATCGCGTCTTCCTCATCAGAGAGATGCTCCGGACGGATACCCATAACAACAGTCTTGCCATTGTAAGCTTTTACCTTCTCAGCCTTCTCAGCCGGAAGCTTGATACTGGTTGAGCCAACCTTCAGGCATACATCGTTGCCCTTTACTTCTACGGTAGCGTCTACCATATTCATCTGCGGAGATCCGATGAATCCTGCCACGAACAGATTGCCCGGCTTATTATAAAGGTTCTGCGGGCTGTCTACCTGCTGCATAACGCCGTCCTTCATAACAACGATTCTGGTACCAAGCGTCATAGCCTCAGTCTGGTCATGTGTTACATAGATGATCGTAGCACCCAGTCTCTGATGCAGTTTAGAGATCTCAGTTCTCATCTGTACACGAAGCTTTGCATCCAGGTTGGACAGCGGCTCGTCCATCAGGAACACCTTCGGCTCACGAACGATTGCACGACCCATGGCAACACGCTGTCTCTGACCACCGGAAAGAGCCTTCGGCTTACGGTCAAGGAGCTTCTCAAGGTCAAGGATCTTTGCAGCTTCCGTTACCTGCTTTTTGATCTGATCCTTCGGAACTTTTCTCAGCTTAAGGCTGAATGCCATGTTATCATATACGGTCATATGCGGATACAGAGCGTAACTCTGGAATACCATTGCGATATCTCTGTCCTTCGGCTCTACATCATTTACAACTCTGTCGCCGATCTTCAGCTCACCAGCCGTGATCTCTTCCAGACCAGCGATCATACGGAGCGTGGTGGATTTTCCGCATCCGGACGGTCCTACGAAGATGATAAACTCTTTATCCGCTACTTCGAGGTTGAAGTCTTTTACTGCTTCAAACCCGTTCGGATAAGTCTTGTTGATATGGGATAAGCTTAAACTTGCCATGTCTGAATCCTCCCTGATTCGTTATGTTTTGCTGAATGATCAGCGCCTCTGTAATGGGTACAGTATACTAAATTCCATTTTTTTTTGCCATACCATAACTATACAAACATTTTTCTATCTTGTTGTGAATTCTGCTTATCAAATTTTGTTATTTTGAGGGAACATGGCATTTTGACGAATTTTCGCGATTTTTATATACAGATTGACGAACCCTTGAAATGTGCCTCTGTTTTGTGTATACTTGTAGCTGCAGATATGCAGTTAATTACCATGATAAAAGCATACAAGGCATCGAGCTTGTTGCAACCAGTATCGGAGGGGTACTGACCTTCACGGTTATCCCCTGCATATATGGCAGAAAAATTAATCATTATAAAATGCTTCTTGAGGTAACAGCCATGAATTACATCGTACTTGATCTGGAATGGAATCAATGTCCATATGGAAAAGCGCGGGAAGTCGCCGCGCTTCCATTTGAAATTATAGAAATCGGAGCCGTACGGCTGAACGAATCGCGCGAGGTCACAGGGCGGTTCCGCGAAGTCGTCCGGCCTCAGGTCTACACCTCCCTGCACTTTCGAACGAAGGAGGTCATATCACTGCGGGCAATGGATTTCGAAGGAGCAAGAAGTTTTCCAGAGGTTGCGGCTGATTTTTTTGCGTGGTGCCGCGAAACCAGTGCGGTTGATACCGCCTTTTGCACCTGGGGGCCGGCCGACCTGACCGAGCTGCAGCGAAATCTTTCCTATTATAGTATGGAAAGTCCGTTCCCGTTTCCGCTGTTGTATTTTGATATTCAGAAAATTTTCAGCATTGCCTACGAAGACCGCAAATCACGGAAATCCCTGGAGTATGCTGTCGATTTTCTGCAGCTCCCGAAGGATGTTTCCTTCCACAGCGCGCTGAGCGACGCGATCTATACGTCCCTGGTCATGCAAAAGCTTACCAATTCCCAAATCCTCGAAAATTCATCTGTGGACTATTTCCGCACACCTCGTACGAGAAGCCAGGAAATCTATCTGCATTACAGCACCTATGATAAGTTTGTCTCGCGGCTTTTTCCTTCAAGAAACCAGGCTATGAAGGACCGCATTGTCACATCCATGAAATGCCCTGTTTGCGGACGGGCGGCCTCCAGGAAAATCCGCTGGTTTTCTGCCGGCGGACACAACCATTTTTGCCTCGCGTGGTGTCCTGAGCATGGTTATCTGAAGGGAAAAATCCGTCTGCGGCAGAATGCGGACCAGCAGACCTACGCAGTCAAAACAATAAAACCAGTTTCCGAGGAGGACGCCGGACTGATTTACGAAAAAAAAGAGGCGGTACAGGCAAGACGCCGCGAACACCGCCATTCCCAGGAAGCATAAGGAATCACTGTCTTTTTGCTTCCTTTCATTTCGGATAGACAAACCGCCTGTTTCCAGTCAGCTCGTCCCGGTATTTTCGGATATAATATTTTGCCATATTTAAATTCTGCTCCGAGTAATTGCCGCACTGATCCGGCTGTGCCCCGGGGATTTCTCCCTCATAAGCAATGATAAAATCACACATATCTGTCACCAGATCCAGGATGTCCTCCGGATTGAGGTCACCAAACATCACCAGATAACACCCTGTGCGGCATCCCATCGGTCCGAAATAAACGATATCATCCTTACATGCGCTGTTTCTGAGCCAGGTGGCAGCCATATGCTCAATCGTATGCAGCGCCGGCATATCCACCACCGGCTCTTTGTTCGGCGCCGTGATGCGCATGTCAAATGTCGTGATGACACAATCCCCTTTCCGGTCTCTTCTGGACACATACAATCCAGGGAGCAGCTTCAGGTGGTTAATTGTAAAGCTCGCGATTCTTTCCATATTGCAACATTCCTCCATTCCAATTATTACGCTTTGCCAATTCTCTGCAGTGTTATTTGAAAATACATAACTGTTCAGGACAGTATCCCGTACCCTGGCATCTTTAACGACCTCATCTGTTCCGAAAGCTCCATACAAAATCCTTCGGTTTCATGGATTCTCGAAAATGTATCTGCAGAATCCTCAGGCTTCATGGATTCGCAAAAATGTATCTACAAAACCCTCAGACTTCATTTATTCGCAAAAATATATATGGAATTCCCCGCCTCTGTTGTCCTGGAGGCGGGGAAATATTCCTTATTTTTTAGTAAGCAACGTAAACCGTTTTACTTTGAATTAAGCTTTAAAACTTATTTCTAACCTGCTTTACAGACATTTTTATTTCGTCTGTTTAAAATTAGCTACCAGGTCCTCCATCTCCTTGAGGAGACAGTCAACCTTTCCATAGTATGCGTCGTTATTCAGAGGATTGTCCATTTCTTCACCGATCTCTGAGAGCACCGCCTTTAGAGACTCAATCCGCTTTTTCCCATTGCCATCCTTGTAAAGGATATAACGGCTGCGCTCATTCTCCTCCGGCGTCATCTTACGCAGATAGACCTCCACATTCGGCTTCTCCCCGATGTAGCGATATGTGATGGATGGTGAGGCATGATTCAGCAGATTCTGAAGGTAGTAAATATCTCCTGTGGACTTATAATAGCGCCACGCGAACGTCTTGCGCATTGTCTGAGCCCCGATCGAAGCCAGTCCCATGCTCTTGCCTGCCGCTTTCAGCGCACGGTAAGCCTGCTCTCTTGACAATGGGCTCGGCGAACTGGCGTGTCCCAGAATCAGATACGCGTCCGGGTCCTTGCCTTCTGTATAGTTCATAATTATTTCCTGCAGCTCCTCCGGAATATGGAAGGTCCGCTTAATATTCTTTGTCCCGATGCAGGCTTCAATGCTTTCTTTGCCGCGGATATCCTTGTTCTTAAACTTCAGGATCTCCTGCAGCTGAAGCCCGGTACCTACGCCGATCTCAAACATAATATAGTATTTGTCATCCATCTCGCGCAGCTTCGCTTTAAATTTTTCCAGTGTTTCTTCGTCTTTGATTGGTGCGACCCAGTTCATCTTTTATCCATCCCTTCTTAATTATTTATGGTAAACGGTATCTTATCCGTTTATTCCCACACAGGCTTCATCTCCATACAGCCCTGCGTCATTTCAGAAATGATCTGCTGTCATTTCTGCTTTCCGTTATTCTGTTATTTATTCCCCTGTTCTTTTTTGGAGGAAATCCGTTCCTGACGCTCCTGCTCTAATTCATCAATCAGGCGTTCCGTCTCGCGGGCTTTCCACTCCATCTCTTCGGCCTCTTTTGCGACCCTTTGAGCATCCGCAGCCGCCAGCTCCTCCTGCTCTTTGCGGATACGTTCCTGCTCCATCACTGCTCTGAGCTCAGCCTCAATCTCAGCCGCAGTCATATTTTCTATTTCTTCTTCCCTTTTTCTTCGTTCCTCCTCCTCCAATCTTCTCCGCCGCCGGATCCGTGCGTCTGCTGTAGCCCGGAAAATCAATACAACTATTAACACGATCAAAATTATCAGAATCACTGCTCCCACGGCTGCTACAATAATCAGGTGGTCTGCCGCGTAAGCCCTGAAATACTGATAACCTTCACCCAAAATAAATTTTGCCTGATCGAGTACGTCATCCAGTCCCTCTATCAGAATATTTTCCTCCGATGAACCAGCTGCGGCAGCGACATTCGTCCCCACGCTGTACTGTGTCCGGATCGGAACCAATACTGTATTAAATTTACCAGCCGCCGTACCGACCGGCTGTCCATTATACTCATATGAAAAAAATCTTGTGCTGCCGTATGCCTCCGTAACCGTAACAGTAAGGTCTTCATTTGAAGTGCCATTCGGAAGCGTGATATGCACACTGCAGTTTTCAAAAGGAACCCTCTTCCACACGGAAGAAACGAATTTTGATGCAGTGCCGACATAGTCAAGACCCATTATATCATAAAAAGTGGATTTTGAACTAATATTCTCATAATTTTTTGTATAAAAATTTTCGAAACCATATTCGAGAATTTCTGTGGATTCTGCATAAGCCTTTCCCGATCCGTTGACCCTTAAGATCACGGATACCAGATTCATGCCATCCTTACTGCCGTAGGTCACCAGCGTATTCAGGCACTGCGAGGTGTATCCCGTCTTTCCGCCGGTACACCACGACTGGTAGTATTCTGAATCCGACTGGAGCATCTTATGGTGATTCAAAAATGACCGTTCCTCCCCTGACAGGTTTGTTTCAGGGATGATGTACTCCTTTGTGCCGACAATCTCGCGGAAGGTCTCATTCTGGTAGGCCGCCTGCGCAATCAGCGCCATGTCGTATGCACAGGTGTAGTGGTCGTCACTGTACAGACCATGAGGATTGGAAAAATGCGTATTTACGCAGCCAAGTTCCTCGGCTTTCTCGTTCATCATATCGGCAAAGGCGCTGACGCTGCCGGCAATATACTCCGCGACACCATTCGCGATATCATTTGCGGAAGCCAGCATGATCCCATACGCGCAGTCGCGCAGGGTCATTTCTTCTCCCGGCTGGATCCCCAGGTGCGTGCTCCCCTCCTCGATGTCATAGACAATCTCAGAAAACGTGATCGTGTCGTCCAGATCGCAGTTTTCTATCAGGAGAAGCGTCGTCATAATCTTTGTAATGCTGGCCGGGTATTGCTTCTCCGTCGCCTGCTTGCTGTAGAGAATCGTCCCCGTATCAATGTCCATGACGATGGCAGACGCCGCCTCTATCGCGGGGCCCTCGGGCCATCCCTCGATCTCATTGGACTCAATTGTATAGTACCAGGACTCCGGGACCTCCGTCTCCGTCTGGGCAGCCTCTTCCTCCGCCAGGATGATCAGAGATGGTGCCAGTAGCAGCAGCCAGAATGCCAGCAGCCCCGCCGTCGCCGCTTTCCACTTTTTCATTTTTCACCTCATATCAGAATCGATCCGCCTGACGTCCGGCTTCTCGCTGGCAGATTTGTTACAAAAATATCACATGTAAACCAAAACATCCAGGAGTTTTTTTTAACTCATTCTGTCAAAGAACAATGTTACTCAAAATTTCTAATAATAGTATAGGGGAAACCTTCGAAAATTGCAAGCCCTTGCGGAAATAAATATCAAGAAATAACAATCTGTTTGACAAGGTGGTTGCCAATAACATGGCAATCCGGTGCAAAAGCTTCCTGCGCCGCGAAAATCGCCTTTGCCGTGGATGCGGGAATTTTGGGTTTTCTCATGTACCAGCGGGGAGGGGAATTTCTCGACGGAGACGGCATCGTTGTCAAGGGCGTAGAAAACACGATACGCAATGTCGGAAGGCTCGGCCGGGTAGGCATGCGCGGGACAAATGAGGAAATCATCCGCATGATGACAGGCGAATAACCTGGTGACTGGAAACTGCATGTTGGCAGAGATTCGTATGTTGACAGAAATTAGCATGTTGGCAGAGATTCGTATGTTGGCAGGGATTAGTATGTTGGCAGAGATTCGTATGTTGGCAAAGAATAACAGTTGGAAGATAATTAATAATTTGGACACATTTTGGCCATATTTCCATGTTAAAAAATAGTTTGATGTTGGATGATTATTCCAACGTCATTTCATAACTCACGCCTGGCGACCCCCACACGTCGCCAGGCACTCCCTCATAACTTTTTTCGTTATTTTGGATTTATCTTTTGGCTTTCTTTACCTTTCCTTTTAATTTTGTTTTTGCCTTTATTTTTTTGCATTATTTTGCTGTTTTATTTCCTTTATCTTCTATTATCATTCTTTGTTTGTACATCCACCTTTATTTAGCTCCTGTATTCTACATTTTATCTGGCGTTAATTCCGCTGATAAAGGCAAGATAGCATGCAAAATCTCCCAGTGCTTTTCGTTCATATCCTTCCGGTTTTCGCCCTGTGCCATCCGTATCACAGCCAAGCTCATAGCTCCAGGCGGCAGGCTTTCCCTGAGTCTTCAAATGACGTGCCAGCATCGTGAGATTCGTAATAAACGAGGTGTGCTGTGAGATCCGGTTTCCATCCTTTTCCATTTTCATCTCGCGGCTCATTGTACTCCAAAGCGCCCTCGTATTAGCATATTTCGCGGCCGCGACAAGCAGACCATTATAAAATTCAAATGCTTCCTCATCCGCCCCCACTTCACGCACCAGTTCCTGATGAAGCTCAGCCATTTGCTCAAACGTGAGATGCTTCTGTGTCTCCAGATAATCTTCATAAATATAAGCTTTCGTCATAATCTTTTCCTTTCCGCCGCTTTTGCAGCCTTCATCCATACCTGCGCAATAAATCATAACATACAATACTTCTGTTTTCACAGAAAGTCGAAACAATCGGATAAGGGAGTCCTCTCCCTCTATCCGGAATTCTCGATTTGCTTCGCAAATCGAAACATACGCCGCATGGTATGCCATAAGGGTGCTGCGTGCCAGTGGCACGCGTTTAGAATCAACCGTTGATGTCTGCCAGTGGCAGACGTTTATCCCGACGGATCATGCCCCTCGCCAGGGGGCAATCTACACCGCCAGGGGAAGCGGATAATCCGGGAAGAGTTCAATCTTCCGCACTTCTACTCCTTTCTCATCAATCACGCCTGTCACTCGCACCCATTCGCCAGGAAGCTCCATCAGAAGCGCAGGGATCAGATAGCAAAAATGCTGGCTTTTCTTTCTTTTCTTCCCGATCCGGATCTGCCAGCTCTCAAAGGTACATTCCCGGCAAAGCTTTCCGCATCGGGCAAAGAATCGTTTTACCGCATAGCTGATAGTGTCCCTTTGATAGTCGCAGGGAACATAGGAAACATAAGAAGCATCAGACGCAACAGAAATTTCACATACCATAGAACCGTTTTTCATCTTCATAAACATTTACTCCTATTCTTTTCTGAAATGGAAACACAGCTGCGCGGTCGGGAGCTGCCCCATGATGTAATCAGCAGCATCATGTCTCTGTTGGGAAACTCTACGCAGTTCCAACCCCGCAATGGATTCGAGTAATCGAATAAAGTCAGAGGGAAAGAAAAAACACCTCATTCCGAATCGAACAGGTGTCTTGCTTACTGCGTTATGACGCACTACGCCTCACGACTCATCCGAATGATCCAAAAGCGTAGTTGTGTTTTTTAGTAAATGTTTATTTGGTTACGTGGTTATTCTAACATAAATCTACGGAATGTCAACACTCATTTTATAATTCATCATAATTTCTTATACATCACATGAATGTCCTCATAATGGCCGTTTTTCATCAGAAATCCTTCCGGTATTATGCCTAACTCCTGAAATCCTAATCTTTCATATAAATGCCGCGCATGGATATTACTGTCTACGACCGCATTGAACTGCATGATCCTAAAGCCGTTACTCTTTGCCTTTTCCAGACAGTCCTCTACCAGCTTCTCTCCGACATGAAGTCCGCGCACATCAGATCTTACAGCAAAGCTGGCATTAGCGATGTGTCCGCATCTTCCGACATTGTTGGGATGTAAAATATACATTCCCACCACGGCATTCGTCCCGGTATCTACCGCAATACCTGTATAGGTCTGCTCCTTAAAAAAGAGACCTGCTCCGGTTTCATCCAGGCAATGCAGCTGCGGAAAGGCAATGCCTTCCTCTACCACCTCATTCCAGATGCGCATGGTTTCTACTAAATAAGAGTCTTCATATTTCTTTATAATAACAGACACGGTGGTTCCTCCTGTTCTGTTTTTTCCAGACGGATAGCCGCCGGGTGACGCCACCTCACTGCGTTCGGCGGATATCCCGCCCGAAGGGCGTGGATGCCCGCGCCCCACAATCGAAGATTGGGGGCATATCCCGGCGAGGGCAGGACGCGACCATCATTTAAAAAACGCTGCGCGTTTGGATGGCCGCTGTAGATGTTCCGGCCAGGAGCTCTCCCTCAAAAATCAGGCGGTTCTTCACCTGCTTCCCTTTGATCAGATCAAACAAGAGACGGATGGTCGCTTCTGCCATCTCTCTGCGGGGCTGGCGGATTGTAGTGATTGACGGTTCATAATAAGAAGCCATGTCCAGCCCGTCAAAGCCGGCCACCGAGCAGTCCTCCGGGATGCGTTTCCCCGCGTCAAAAAGTGCCTTGCACGCGCCGATCGCCATGCGATCCGAAATTGCGTAAATACAGGTAAACTCTTCTCCTGAATCGAGTAGCTCCTTTGTCAGACGGTAGCCGCTCTCCATGGAAAAGGTCTCCAGGTCATCCGGCGTCCACCTGATCAGTTTCTCATCGTACACAAGTTCATGCGCCTGCAGAGCCTCCTGATATCCCCGCTGGCGCAGCATGCCAACGCTGGCATCCGCTTTAATTGAGGTCAGAAGCGCAATCCGCTTATGCCCGCATTCACAGAGGTAGTCCACCATTTTCCGGCTCTCTTTTTCATTATCAACCGAAACGGAAGGGTATTCATCTCCCATGTCCGCGGCGTCCGCCGTACTTAAGACAAACGGAACGGAAAGCTGATGCAGCTTTTCATCCGTACGGTTTGTCACGCCGCCCAGAAACACAATGCCTTTCAGCCTTTTTTCTTTCTCTATGCGCAGAGCGACGTCTACCTCGTCTTCGAATTCTTCCACATGCTGAAGCACAAAGGTATAATTATTCTCATTCGTCTCCCGCTCCAGAATGCGGATCATATCGCCAAAGAACGGGTTGCTGATGCCCTTGATCAGCACCGCGATCGTGTTCGACTCCGAACGTTTCAGATTACGGGCGCTGTTGTTCGGCACATAATTGTATTTTCGGATGGTCTCCATGACCTTTCGCCGGGTCTCTTCATTGATATCCGGGTGATTATTGATCGCCCTGGATACCGTACTGACGCCTACACCGCAGAGTCTGGCGACCTCCTTTATCGTGATCTGTTCCATGAATACCTTGATCCTTTTCAAGCTGTCTGCTACATTCTTTTTTCATAATTTTCAATTGCGCGGCTTACATTTTACCATCAATACCTTCTTTGGGCAATCTTTTTTTATCAAATGCAGCGTAAGCTGCGGCCTAAGCCCCCTTTCTATAGATATGGGGGTATCAAATACGTCCGTACGTCCCGCACGCACATCGGATTTTATCTGCCAACTCCTCCGAAAATTCTCCCGGAAGCAGACGCCACGTCCAGTTTTTCCCGAGTGTAGCCGGATGGTTCATCCGCGCTTCCGCGCCAAGGCACAGATAGTCCTGCATCGGAATGATCGCGGTATCCGCAACGCTTGCAAGCGTCATGCGGATGAACGCCCATACCGTCTCACGCCGGTCTTCATCCTTCAGAGAAAGGTATCTGGCGGCAAGTTCACGATCCTCATCTGTCAGCTCATCGTACCATGCCGCCAGCGTCTGGTTGTCATGCGTTCCGGTATACACCACACAATTCTGCGTATAAGTATAGGGCATATAATCGCCCGCCTCACGGGAATCAAACGCAAACTCCACCACCTTCATCCCCGGGTAGCCGCTTTCTTCCACCAGACGTTTGACGCTCTCCGTCACATAGCCGAGGTCCTCCGCAATAATCTTCAGCTCTCCTGATCTGGTTTCTTTTTCATTAGTGCAATCTTTCGCAAAGCTCCGTGCAATTTCAGGCACAGCTCCTGATGCTGTTCCGACCTCAGCTCGCCCTTCTGTTTTCCATGTGTTTTCCACTTTCACATTTTCGGCTTTCGTGTTTTCCGCTTCCGTCTTCTCCTCTGCCGACACATTCTTTTGCCTGAAATACTCCTGTATCGCGTGAAACAGCTTCATCCCCGGCCCTCTCTGCCAGCTCCCTCCGGCAGCCGTTTTATCCCCATAAGGGATGGCAAAGTATTCATCAAATCCCCGGAAATGATCAATCCGTACCACATCATAGAGAGAAAAGCAGTGCTCCAGGCGCCCGATCCACCAGGAAAAACCCGTTTTCTCATGATAATCCCAGTCATAAAGCGGATTGCCCCACAGCTGCCCATCTGCGGAAAACGCGTCCGGCGGACAGCCCGCGACCCGCACCGGCCGGCGCTCGCTGTTAAACTGAAAAAGCTCCGGGTTCGCCCAGCTGTCTGAACTGTCAAACGAGACATAAACAGGAATATCTCCGATAATCCGGATGCCCCGCTCATTCGCGTATTTTTTTACCGCGCTCCACTGCTTTGCAAATTCATACTGCAGAAAACTGTAATAGAGAATTTCCTGCCGACAGCTCTCGCAGTACTGCTCCATTGCCTCCGGCTGCCGCATGCGGATATCCTCATCCCACTCATCCCAGCTTTTGCCGCCAAAGTGGTTCTTCACAGCCATAAACAGGCTGTAATCCGCAAGCCATTCCTTCTGATCCTCGCAGAATTGCCGGAATTCCGCATCCTGCCCGACCTTTGCCCGCAAAAAAGCTTTTTTTAAGACCGCAAACCTGGTCTGATACAGCTTTGCGTAATCAACGCTCCGGCTTGATGTTCCGAAATCCAGAGTCTCATATTCCTCTTTTTCAAGCAGCTCTTCCCGCGAGAGCGTATCCAGGTCAATAAAATATGGGTTACCCGCAAACGCGGAAAACGACTGATAGGGGGAGTCCCCATAGCCGGTCGGTCCCAGCGGCAGGATCTGCCAGTACCTCTGTCCCGCCTGCGCAAGGCAGTCTATAAATTCATACGCTTCTTTAGAAAAGCAGCCAATTCCATACGGAGACGGGAGGCTCGACACAGGAAGTAAAATGCCACAGGTTCTCATCTCTCTTCTCCCTTCTTTTGATCGTCTTTCGCAGCTAAGCCCTTATGTGTAATCCGAAGCTGCGAAACTGCAAATATTGTCACAAATTATTCTTATGAATCTGCAACGCAGGCAATGTCCCGATTTTCTTTGAAAGCCGGAGGCGCTGCCGCCGCATCGCCTGACGGCGGATTCTGCATGCGCTGATCCTCCGGTCAGACACCGTCTTCTGCCCATTTTGTATGGGCAGATTTCTGCGTCACCCTTTCACCGCGCCCGCGACCACACCTTCAATAATGTATTTCTGGCAGGCCATGTAGAACACAACTATCGGAATGATTGCCATCACCAGCACTGCCATCATCGCGCCCCAGTCCAGCTGTCCGTGGCTCTGCTTTAAGTACTGCACCGCAATCGGGATCGTGCGGTACTTGTTGACGTTCAAAACCAGGCTCGGCAGCAGGTAATCGTTCCACACCCACATTGCCTCCAGAATGGCTATCGTCACGGTTGTCGGCTTTAGGATCGGAAAAATCACGCGGAAGAAGGTCTGCAGCGGATTACAGCCGTCAATGACCGCCGCCTCCTCGATCTCCAGCGAAATGCTTCGGATAAACCCACTGAACATAAAAACCGCCAGACCGGCTCCAAAGCCCAGGTAAATGACGATAATTCCCCACGGCGTAGCCAGGTGAAGGATATTCGCAAATTTGGAGAGTGTAAACATCACCATCTGGAACGGCACCACCATGGAAAACAGACAGAGCGTATAGATGAGCTTTGACAGCTTCGTATGTACGCGCGTCAGATACCATGCGGTCATCGAGCAGAACAGAATAATGGCCAGCACGGATCCCACTGTGATGAACAGAGATATCCCGAAGCAGTTGAAGAAATCGGTATCCTCCAACGCATTTTTATAGTTCAGAAGGCCAACCATGACCTTCTCGATACCGGCCCGCCATTTCTCAAAGCCATCCTCGAAAAGGGATTTTGAGCTGATGCCGAACGGATATTTGAAAATATACGCTTTCCGCTTAAAGGAGTTCAGAAGCACAACAAAGATCGGCGTGATCCACGCGATACTTAAAACCGTAAAGGCTGCGGTAAGAATGCCGCCATGTTTTGCTTTTCTGGCCGCGCTCACCTGTTCCATCTGTTTTTTTGCCTTTGCCATTATGCCTGCACCTCCCTACTTGTCGTCAGCTTATTCTGGAGCAAAGCGATGACTGCTACCATAATCGTGAAGAGTACCGCCTTCGCCTGCCCGACGCCCTGCCATCCGGTCGTGCCGTACATCGTATTGTAGATATTCAGTGCCAGCAGCTCGGACAGCTTGCCCGGGTTGCCGCTGGTCAGTGCCAGGTTCTGGTCAAACAGCTTAAATCCGTTCGTCAGGGTGAGGAAGGTACACGTGCTGATAGTCGGCATTAGCATCGGGATAATGACATAGCGCAGTCTCTGCCATCCGCTCGCGCCGTCGATCTTCGCCGCCTCGATCAGTTCCCCCGGTACATTCTGCAGGCCGGCGATATAGATAACCATCATATAACCGATCTGTTGCCAGCAGACGACGATAATCAGTCCCCAGAACGCGTACCACTGCGTGGAAACGATCGTCTTGGAAAAATTCTGCAGCACCGCGTTGAAGATCATCAGCCAGATGTAGCTTAAGACGATGCCGCCGATCAGGTTCGGCATAAAGAACACCGTGCGGAAAATCGTTGTTCCCCTGATCCCTTTTGTCAGAGCCATCGCAATCGCAAAAGCCACCACATTGATAATAGCCATGGATGCCAGCGTAAAAAGCGCAGTATACCAGATAGAGTGGAGAAACGTGGTATCCAGCACCCCGTTGACATAAAAGATTCTCGTATAATTCTTCAGTCCAACCCAGGTCCAGTCTGTCACTGTCGTAAATTTGCAGAACGACAGGAAAACGCCGTATACGAACGGTACGATAAACCCGATCGTAAACGCGATCAGAGTCGGAAGCACAAAAATCGGAAAATATTTTCTGATGGATTTTTCCATAACAAGCCCCGCTTTCTTTTCAGCCTCGCCCGCTGACGCGGGACGTCCCTGTATACCTTTTCCTTCTTGGTCATCTCATGTCTGCATACCCCGCCTCTGCCTCTGTGCGAAAGCCCATCCGCCATGCAGTCCATTGACGATGCTGTTTCAATCCGGCAGGGTGATTTCCCCTGCCCGCCGTATAGGGCGCGGCCGTGCCGCTTTAGCGGCGTACTTCTTTTCGCGCCCTGCGCATTAAGAAAGGGGCGGGTGAACGCTTCACCCACCCCCAGTGATCAGTCATTTATTGTCACAGCTTCTCCCAGTATCTAAATTGTCAGGCGCACTAACTGCTAACTGTTCAGTACCTTCAAAAATACAGGGAAAAGTCCATTTAAAACCGCTGCGCAATGGGACTTTCCACTGCACAATTCATGTTTTCGCACGACCTTCGCAGCAAGTACAAAAACCTGTTCTGAGTAAGCATTTACTCCTCATTTGCCAGTGTCCACTGGTTTGCCCAGCCGTCAACAAATGCGGATACGACTGCATCCCAGTCGCCGCTGCCGTCCGAGTAAGCGGTCAGAGCAGATACCACATCAGCTCTCCAGTCGTCTACGTTCGGAGTCGCGTTGAAGCTCCATGCTACAGAGGTCTTGCCCTGCTCCGCATAGGTATTTACCATCTGCGCAAAGCCGTTGCTGGACTCATACTCATCCGTAAAGGTATCAAACGGAGTCGTCAGACCCATCGCATTTGTCAGAGAATCGCGGCCTTCATCAGAAGTGATCACCCACTCAAGGAAATCAAGCGTTGCCGCAATGTCTTCCTCGGAAGCCTGGCTGTTGACTGCCCAATAGTTCTCGGTACCAACCGCAAGACCTTCATTCTCATCATCTACACCAAAGTAAATCGGCATCATGCTGATATCGTCAGCCGTTACCAGATAGCCGTTCTCCTCGTTGGTCAGTGCGGAATACTCCCAGTCACCGTTCTGATAGAAGACGGCCTCGCCCATACCAAACTCGGTCTCCGCGTTCAGCGCGCCGGATGCCAGAGTCGCTGCGTCTGCGTCAGAGTAGGTGATATACATATCCCATACTTCCTTGAAGTTGTCCAGATACGTCCCGTCGATCTCTGCCTCGCCGCTGATCAGATCCACGCCGTCATCCAGAAACTCATAATACAGAGGAAGACCCGCAAGATGTCCGGAGAATCTCCAGGAGGAACCGGAATCAAGACCTGCGGAAGCGAAAGCGCCGGCTACCTCAAAGTCTGTCCCCGCATCCGCGAGTGCCTCATTCAGCTCGTCCAGACGGTCTGTGATGTCTGCCGCTACCGCTTCCAGCGTCTCAAGGCTGTCAATTGCGTCAGAGGACTCGATCACCGCGCCGTCCAGGCCGCAGTACACGTCAAGGATCGTCTTGTTGTAAATGATACCGTAGCACTCGTAGCAATTCGCGATACCCGCTACCTTGTCATTGTACTCGATGACCAGAGAGCTGTCCGTCAGATGCTCGTAAAGTGCGCTGTCAGACAGGTCATAGGTGTAATTATCCCAGGTCTGTGCGTCTGCAGTATTGCCGATCGTAAAGATCGTCGGAGCCTCTGACTTTGCCATCTCTGCCTGGAGCGTTGTGTCATACTGGCCGTCAGCCGCCGTAAGAACCGTCACTTCCACGCCGGTCTGCTCCGTGTAAATCTCCGCCAGCTCCTGCCAGGCCTCATCCGTCTCCGGCTTGAAATTCAGCATATATACGCTGCCGGTCTCCTCCGCCTGTGCCGGAACTACCGCAAGACTCGCTACCATCGCCGCGGTCATCGTCGCCGCAAGATACTTCTTCATGTTCTTCATTCCTTAACCCTTCCTTTCAAAAAAATGAACTACACTGCTGCCATGGAAACATTTTCCATTTTGATCGGAATCGTCTGCGAGTACACTAGCATTCGCATCTGCACAGCAACCGCTCCCGTTTACGGAAATCCATGCTTCCAGAAATCCAGAAATCCAGAAATCCAGAAATCCAGGTTTCCGGAAACCTTGCCGGAACCGATGTCGGTAACGTTTCCAATTGATGAATTCAATCTATCACAAAAAAGAAAAACGCGCAAGCTTTTTTGCGCATCTTCCATCATTTTCGTCTATTTCACAAAATTTTGCTGCTCATTTTTGTGCAATTTTTCTAAATTCTCATATCCTGCTTTTCCAAACTATGAGAGCCGGACAAAACAGGATTCTTCAGTCGATCTTTTTTACTTCACAAATCGTTCCACAATATACCGGTTTGCCTCCAGCTCCTGTGTATCGTCGAGAGGCGCCAGCTCCTTTGTGCCATATTTTTTCTCCAGAGCGTTTCCAATCAGGTAATCGCAGATATGTGGATTTTTAGGAAGCAAAGGCCCATGAAGGTAGGTTCCGACGACATTTTTGTAAAGCACGCCCTCCGCGCCATCCCTGCCGTTATTTCCAAATCCAAACAAAACCTTTCCGAGCGGGCGGTTCTCCCCGATAAACGTCCTCCCACCATGGTTTTCAAAACCGACAATCGGATGGGAAAACTCTTCATTTTCAATCACGATGTTTGAAATCAGGCGCGGGCTGCCCTGCTCTGTATAAAGATCGACTAGAGAGAGCCCTTCTATTCGCCCCTCCGATGTATCATAATAGTGCCCGAGCAGCTGGTATCCGCCGCAGACCGCGATTACCGTGCCGCCATTCTCCACATAAGCATGAAAGTCCTCACAGATTGTTTTTAGCTTCTCACACACCAGCATCTGCTCGCGATCCGATCCTCCGCCCAAAAGCACAATATCCAGATCTGAAAAGTCTACCTCGTCTGTGATCTGAAACTCGCGCACTTCGGCCTCGATGCCGCGCCATTCACAGCGTTTCTTCATACACTGAATATTGCCCCGGTCCCCATATAAATTCAGCAGATCCGGATAAAGATGCCCGATCGTTATCTTCATGATCATTCTCCCTGCATTTTATTTACAAATTAATCTAAATTTTACGACAAAATCGCCGGAATCTGGAGCAATATATGACTCCGGACATCCAGTGAATATGCAGATTGCTTCCTGCTTCACAGCTGGTATCTATTATAAAGCACTCTGCAACCTGTGTCAACGCAGCGAAAATTTTCATTAATAATATAAAATTCCTGATTTCGTGTAAATAACAGATAATAAAATTTTTGATTTCGTGCAATATATTTAGTAAAAACCTGATGATGAGAATATCAGAGGGAAATATCGAAATGAAGAGAAAATATGATGCGCAAGAGCGGAAGAAGATTTTGGACAGCTTAGATCTATAAATAGTGTGAAATACCGCCCGGCGAAGGGCATAGCCAGGCGATGATCTGCATCCTCGATTATCTTGACAGAAGAGTGTCATAATGGTCTCTGCTTCGCTTCGGTCCCTCCTGAACGCGTGCCACTGGCACGCAGAACTCTTATGACATATGCCGCAGCACTTACTCTCCTGCCAAAATACTCAGCGCAATTTCAGACATTTCCTTTGGGCTTTCCACCACACCTTCCGAAAGCCATCCAATCAGGATGGAGAACAGTCCTCCGGCTTCATAGCATTCCGCATAGCGGGCCCGCGTTGTATTCATCAAATCCGGGTGAAGCGACTTGTACAGATAGTCTGTAAATCCTGAAAAGCACTTTACAACCAGGGTCATTAAATCTACCTGCGTCAAAACCCTGGCCAGCTTTTCGTATTTCTGGAAATAGGTAAAGAAACTGACAAGTGACTGCTCTATATCTTCTTTTGCTTCCATAAGCAGCTGCTGCGAAATTTTTCTGAAATGCTGTATCAGGATATCGTCCTTAGAAGAGTAGTTTCGGTAATAGGTCATGCGGGATACACCGGCTTTTCGCGCAATATCTGTTACAGATATATATTTATATTCCTTTTGCTCCATTAAACCTGCCAATGCTGTGAAAACACAATCCTTTGTAGCCTCTTTATTCTGTGCCATTGCTTTCGTCCTTTCCTTTTTTATGACAGCCTTCTCCCTCTCATAAAGATATGCATGAATGTCTTCTCCCTTTCGCAATTGGCAGAGGCTGTAATTTTTACTTATCCATCCTGTAGAGTACAAAAGAACCCGCCATCTGTGGGACGAATTTTACGAAAATATGTTAATTATAATTATTAACATATTTCAGAGCTTTTTAGCAGTGATATAAGCCACAATTACAGAAAATTGTGGTATAAACCACAATTTAGAAGATTCAATTTTAAATTAACTGTAACATCTTTAACATTTTTCAATATTTTTCTTGAAATATATGAATTTATTTTATAATATATTACTTAAGTTCACTTTCGTAGTAGTTCAAATGGACCATGTTAAGACAGTTCAAAATTTTTACCGGAGGTACCTCTATGAATCAGACCTGCCCGTATATGAATAATCCATTCTGCTCCAGTTTGAGTGTTTTCGACCGCAGAGCACTCTGCCCGAACTGTCATCTGTTTAAATTTAAAAAAAATCAGGATATTGAAGAGCTGCGCAAAGAAATGCACAGGGAAATGAATACGTTAAAACCTTTTGAATATATTACCCTGATGATCAAAGGATGTCTTTGTACCAGTCAATCAGCTGAAGATATGCCGAAACAGGCATTTTTGTTATGGGAAAAGGGCGATATTCTGCACGCGGAAAATATCATGCCGGAGCCTGATCCACTCCTGGAAATCTGGCATTATTATATTCTTACAGAAGGCTGCTTTGCCGTTTTTGAAGCCAAAGTCATAAAGGATTTATTCCTTCATTCCTCGACTTTTTCTTCCGCAGTGTTTACAAGTGTAATCAAAACCAGAGAAAGGCAGTCAAAATTCCTGCTTGGCACTCAATTGCAGAATGCCAGGCAGGCTATCATATATGTTTTAATATATGGAAATGAAAATCATTATCCACCGCTGTCACACCAGCAGATTGCCTATCTGTGCGGACTCGACCGCACGACTGTCACAAAAACAATGAAAAAAATCATGCAGGAGGAGGATCTGGATATCTCATTGCATGAATATATCAAGAAGATTTATAACTGAGTCAGGATTCACCCCATCCCTGCCAAAATATTTCTCGTTGAAAATAATGCCGTATAATTCACCAGTACATACAGATTTCCACATCCGTCCGCAAGCCTTGCCTCAATTGCAGTCTTTACATCCCCGATCATATCACAGGGAATATCCACATATTTCATGCGCAGCCGCATGTCCTGGCAGCGGATGCCGCTGACGGTGATGGAGTGAATGCCTTTCCCAATTGTCGTTGGCATTTCTTTTTTCTGACCGTATGCTTCCTGTTCATTCGAATCAGGTGAGGCTAATTTATCAGTATTCTGACGAGTATGATCGGTTGCCCCAAACCGATCAAAATCTACATCCCACAGCCAGGAGATATCCGTTCCATCCTGCGCGTTATCGTTAATCACGATAATAATATCTTTTTCGCGCTTGTCCTCCATCACTGCGGAAATATTCTGGTTAAATCCGGCCGGATTTTTCGCAAGGTTCAGGACTACATCTGTCCTGCCGATGTGAAAATGCTCCATCCGCCCGTTCTGAGGATGAAATGAGGAAAGCACCTCATCAAATGACTTAAACGCAAGTCCGGCACTCCGTCCGGCGGCGTATGCTGCCAGAATATTGTAAATATTATAAAATCCATGATAATCAGCCGAAAGAGGACGGCTCTCATATCTGCGAACTTTTCTGTCAGATACATTTTTATTTGCAGCTGTTTTCTCTGCAGCTGCTTTTCCTGCGATATTTTTTCCTGTACCAATCGGTATTATTTTTTCCACATTCGGAACAGTATCGGCTAACCTGGCAGCATCCATTACACTATTTTTGGTATCAAATGAGTTTTCAGTATCAATTTCGTTTTCAGCTTCATTATCATTGCCCGCGTCCTCTTTTATCCTGGATAAACTGATATTTTCCAGCTTCTCCAGCACCTCAAAGGACAGCCCTTCTGACATATCAATATTAAAGGCTTCAAAATCTACCGCCGGCCTTGCAAAACCGCAGTTCGGACAGCTGTATTTTCCAAGCTGGCTGTAGTGGTAAAATTCATATTCCAGCCGTGTGCCGCATTTTTTACAGAACCGGCCTTCACGGATCTCATGCTGTTCGCCCTGCTCTTCCTCTGAAAAAACGCGCTCCGTGATTCCGTATGTCAGATACTCATGCCCGCTCTCCATTGCCAGATATGCCGCAAGCGCATCATCCGCATTGACGATGATCTTCATATCCGGCGCCATCGCCATCGCGCGGTTGAGCATATCCATTGTGATGTCAATCTCTCCATACCGGTCCAACTGGTCCCGGAACAGGTTTGTCAGCACCATATAATCCGGCTTGAAATGAGGAAATACCCGCAATGTGGAGGCCTCATCAATCTCGATACACGCGTAATCCGCGTCCAGAGTGCCACTGTTTCCGGCGGCTAACACAAACGCTGCCACAACCCCGTCGAGCATATTCGAACCCGTGTGGTTGCATACTACTTTTGCGTTTCTTTTCTTTACCTGCGTCCCGGATACACCAGCTTTCTGTCCTGATGATATAGAAGAATACCCGGACATATCAGAATCCTGTCCTGACGAAATGTTACCCATATCTTTTTTAACACGGTCAGACAGAACCTCCTTCTCAATTGCAGAACAGAGGAGGTTATTTGTCGTTGTTTTTCCATTTGTGCCGCAGACCACAAAAATCTTTTCCCGCACCTGCGCAGACAAATCCTTCAAAATATCCGGATCCACCTTAAGCGCGATCTTTCCGGCAAACGTCACCCCCTGTTTACCGGAAAGTCTGCACACAGCGCTGATGACCTTCGCAATCCATATGGCAGCCATCCTGCGTATTTTCATTTTCATTTCGAGCACAGTTTCCACTCATTCCGGCTGACATACAGGATACTGCATACAGGATACTGAAAGTGCATTGTAAAAAACATAGTCAGCCATTCTCATTTTTTATCCTGTTCTGTCAGCCACAAACATAGGAAAATCTATGCCTTACTCCTCCTCTTCTGCATCCTCTGATGACCCTTCTTCCGATTCCTCAAATTTCTCTGTTTCTGATTCCTCTACCGGATCCTCATTGTCTTCTTCTGTCTCTTCTTCAGAATACTCTAATGTTTCCTCCATTGTTTCTTCTGCCACTTCTTCATCAGGTTCCCCTGCTTCTTCTCTCGCTTCCTCTGCCAGCTTCTTCTGGATTTCTTCCTCCGTCATTGAGGCAGATTCTCTTACCTTGGTAATGCTCGCGACCTTGTCCGCGATGCCGGTTTCCTCATCGGTATCCAGGTTCATCAGCTTCACGCCGCTTGCAATGCGCCCTATCACGGAAATATCCTCGCAGGGCATCTGGATCAGGATACCGGCGGTACTGATGATCATGACCTCATTGTCGCGGTTCACTGCCTTCACGCCGACCACATCTCCTGTTTTTTCTGTGATCTTATAGCATTTAATGCCCTTTCCGCCGCGGCCCTGTGTCTTAAACTCACTGACCGGAGTCAGCTTGCCCATGCCTTTTTCCGTGACTAAGAGCAGATATTCGCCCTGCACATCCAGCTGCATGCCGACGATCTCATCGCCGTCCTGCAGCGTCATGCCGATCACGCCCATTGATGCGCGGCCAGTGCTGCGGACGTCCTTTTCATGGAAACGAATACACTGACCGTATTTTGTTACGAGAATAATATCCCTTTTATTATTTGTAAACTTCACTTCAATTAATTCATCATCCTCGCGGAGAGTAATGGCAGTAAGACCATTTTTTTTCACATTTGAAAATTCTTTAATCGAAGTCTTTTTCACGATGCCGCTTCTGGTCGCCATAAACAGGTACCAGTTTTCCCTGTAATCCAAAATCGGAATCAGAGCTGTAATTCGCTCCTCCGGCTGCAGCTGCAGCAGATTTACGATCGCCGTGCCACGCGCCGTGCGCCCGGCTTCCGGAATCTCATAGCCTTTGATGCGGTACACCCGCCCTTTATTCGTAAAGAACATCAGGTAGTGGTGCGTCGTCGTCATCAGCACTTCCTCTATGTAGTCATTTTCCAGCGTCTGCATCCCGCGGATTCCGCGGCCGCCGCGGTTCTGAGTCTTAAAATTATCCGGCGACATGCGCTTGATGTAGCCAAGCTTCGTCATAGTGACAATCACTGTCTCATCCGGGATCAGATCTTCAGCGGAAAATTCCGTCGCGTCAAATCCGATCTTTGTCTTTCTGTCATCCCCATATTTTTCCGCAATCAGGCTGATCTCTGTCTTGATCACGCCCAGCAGCAGCTTTTCATCCGCCAAAATCGCCTTATACTCCTCGATTTTCTGCATCAGCTCCTTATATTCCGTCTCCAGCTTTTCCCGCTCCAGACCGGTCAGAGCCCGCAGCCGCATATCCACAATCGCCTGCGCCTGCGCATCCGTCAGACCAAACCGTTCCATCAGGCCGGCCTTCGCGGCCTGTGTATTCTGCGATCCGCGGATAATGCGGATCACCTCGTCAATATTATCCAGCGCGATCAGCAAACCTTCCAGAATATGGGCACGTTCCTGTGCTTTATTCAGGTCATACTTCGTCCTTCTGGTGACGACCTCCTCCTGATGATTCAGGTAAAGACGGAGCATCTCATAGATATTCATCACCTTCGGCTGCGTGCCGTCCAGCGCCAGCATGATTACGCCGAACGTATCCTGCAGCTGCGTATGCTTATAAAGCTGATTCAGAATGACATTCGCATTCGCGTCTCTGCGGAGCTCAATATTGATCCGCATTCCTTCCCGGTTCGACTCATCCGTGATCGCGGTGATTCCGTCAATCCGCTTTTCCTTCACCAGATCCGCCATCTTTTCAATCAGCCGGGCCTTATTCACCATAAACGGAAGCTCTGTCACGATAATATGGCTTTTGCCATTGCTCTGCGTCTCAATATTCGTCACCGCACGGACACGAATTTTTCCCTTGCCCGTCCGATAAGCTTCTTCGATTCCGCGCGTCCCCAGAATCTGCGCCCCTGTCGGAAAATCCGGACCCTTGATGCAATCCATGATTTCTTCAATCGAAGTCTCCCGGTCCTCTTCCACGCGGTTGTCAATCATCTTCACAACTGCGGCAATGACCTCCCGCAGATTGTGCGGAGGAATATTCGTCGCCATGCCGACCGCAATTCCGTTTGAGCCATTTACCAGAAGATTCGGAAAACGCGCCGGCAGCACCACCGGCTCCCGCTCCGTCTCATCAAAGTTCGGCACAAAATCCACGGTATCCTTATTGATATCCGCGAGCATCTCCATCGAAATCTTACTTAAACGCGCCTCCGTATAACGCATCGCCGCCGCGCCGTCGCCGTCCACCGAGCCAAAATTGCCATGCCCGTCCACCAGCGGATAATGCGTCGACCACTCCTGCGCCATATTCACCAGAGCACCATAAATCGAACTGTCGCCGTGCGGATGATACTTACCCATCGTATCACCGACAATACGCGCACACTTTCTGTGCGGCTTATCCGGCCCATTATTCAACTCAATCATCGAATACAGCACCCTGCGCTGCACCGGCTTCAGGCCATCCCTCACATCCGGAAGCGCCCTAGCCGCGATCACACTCATCGCATAATCAATATACGACTCCTCCATCGTCTTCTTAAGGTCCACTTCCTTAATCTGATCAAAAATATTATCCTCCAAAATCCATCCTCCTCAGAGCTGAAACCTGACTTTACAGATGCTATATCATTAAAAACAAAATATTCAATCCAGGTGGGAGCGTGTCTGCCCCACTATGCCTTCCCGGTCGTACATTTACACTAGATATCCAGATTTTTCACCTTCCGCGCGTTCTCTTCAATAAACTCTCTGCGCGGCTCCACCTGATCTCCCATCAGGGTCGTGAAGGTCAGGTCGATCTCCGACGACTGCGCCTCGTCCATGGTCACCTTTTTCAGAATGCGCTTTGCGGGATCCATCGTCGTCTCCCAGAGCTGCTCTGCGTCCATCTCGCCCAGTCCCTTGTAGCGCTGAATCTTATTGTTCTGGTCGCGGCCTACCTCGTTGATAATCGCCTGAAGCTCCTCGTCGCTGTAGGCGTACCAGATTTTTTTATTTTTTTCAAGCTTATAGAGCGGAGGCATTGCCAGATACACGTATCCCTGCTTGATCAGCTCCGGCATAAAGCGGTATAAAAAGGTCAACATCAGGGTCGCGATATGAGCGCCGTCCACATCAGCATCGGTCATAATGATGATCTTGTGGTAGCGCAGCTTGGTAATATCGAAATCCTCATGAATTCCGGTGCCGAAGGCCGTGATCATCGCCTTGATTTCCGCGTTTCCGTAGATGCGGTCCAGCCTGGCCTTTTCCACATTCAGAATTTTCCCGCGCAGCGGCAGGATTGCCTGCGTCGCGCGGCTTCTCGCCGTCTTCGCCGAGCCGCCTGCGGAGTCTCCCTCAACGATAAAAATCTCACAGTTTGCCGGATCCTTATCCGAACAGTCTGCCAGCTTGCCGGGCAGGGAAAGTCCGTCCAGAGCAGACTTCCGCCGTGTCAGCTCTCTCGCCTTGCGCGCGGCCTCTCTGGCACGCTGCGACAATACCGACTTTTCCACAATCGTCTTGCCGACCTGCGGATGCTGCTCCAGGTATATTTTCAGCTGATCCGATACCACGGCCTCGACCGCGCCTCTTGCCTCACTGTTGCCCAGCTTCTGCTTCGTCTGACCCTCAAACTGCGGATCCTCAATCTTAATGCTGATGATCGCGGTCAGTCCCTCGCGGATATCATCACCCATCAGACTCTGGTCGCTGTCTTTTATCAGTTTATTCGAGCGGGCGTAATCATTAAATGTTTTTGTCAGCGCGTTCTTAAAGCCAGTCAGATGCATGCCGCCCTCCGGCGTCGTAATATTATTGACAAAGCTGTAGCAGCCCTCTGTATAAGAATCGTTGTGCTGCATCGCCACCTCGACATAAACATTATTTTTCATACCTTCACAGAAAATAATGTCGTCATAAAGCGGCGCTTTCCCCTTATTCAGATAGGTCACAAACTCCTTAATGCCGCCTTCATAGTGGAAAGACCGCTCTACGGACTTCTCTTCACGCTCATCCCGCAGCACGATTTTGATTCCCTTTGTCAGGAACGCCATCTCGCGCAGACGGTTTTTCAATGTATCAAAATCAAACACCGTCTCGTCAAAAACCGTGTTGTCCGGCAGAAAGGTCACGACCGTGCCGGTCTTCTCCGGCTCACAGTCTCCGACCACCTTCAGAGGATACATCACCTTTCCACGCTCATACCGCTGCTGGTAAATCTTTCCCTCATGAAAAATCTGCACCTCCAGCCAATTCGAAAGCGCGTTCACGACCGACGCGCCCACGCCGTGCAGTCCGCCGGAAACCTTATATCCCCCGCCGCCGAATTTTCCGCCCGCATGGAGCACTGTAAAAACAACCTCCACCGCCGGAAGGCCGGCCTTATGATTAATTCCGACCGGAATCCCGCGCCCGTTATCCGTGACCGTCACCGAATTATCCGGATGAATATCCACTTTGATCAGATCGCAGAAACCGGCCAGTGCCTCGTCCACCGCGTTATCCACAATCTCATAGACCAGATGGTGCAGGCCTCTCGCCGAGGTGCTGCCGATATACATACCGGGTCTTTTCCGCACCGCCTCCAGACCCTCCAGGATCTGGATCTGGTCCGCGCCGTACTCCGCCGTGTCAGCATCCAAAGCTCCGGCCCGGTCAAATTCCTGCTCTCTTTCATCGATATCTTTTTTTTCATCCTGATTTGACACTGCCTCACCGGCGCTGCCAACCGGAATATCTGCAGAACCCACAGACTTACCGGAAATTTCTTCTGAATTCCTGTCAGCCGCAATCGCGGATTCCTTATCCCCGGCAGCATTCCCAGTACCAGAAGCCTGCGTCTCTTTTGAATCTGCCAGATCAAACACCGTATCCATATTCACTTCTTTTTCCGCGTCTTTTTTACTCATTCCACTCCTCCTGCAGCTACATGAAACAACTTATTTATCTGAAAATTATTTTGAACAAAATCATCGACACCTGTACAGGTAATCATCGTCTGTATACTATGGATATTTTCCAGAAGATACTTCTGCCGGTTCGCATCCAGCTCCGAGAGCACGTCGTCCAGCAGAAGAACCGGCATATCCGAGGTGCTCTGCTTCACAATCTCAATCTCAGAAAGCTTCAATGACAGCGCCGCTGTGCGCTGCTGCCCCTGCGAGCCAAACTTCCGGATATCCACGCCGTTCACCAGAAAACAAAGGTCATCCCTGTGCGGCCCAGTGCCGGTAAATTTCAGCTTAATATCTCTCTCCCGCCCCTGAGTCAGTTTATCCAGAAACTCCTCTTCACTCACATCATTCTCATAGCTGACCTGCAGCGTTTCCCTGCCTCCGGAGAGATTCTCATGAATCGAACAGATCAGATCTCGTAACTTTTCCGAAAATTTTCTCCGCAGCCGGATCAGCACCGACCCATACTGCACCATCTGCAGATCCAGCACATCCAGCAGAGTATCCGCGTCGCGGCTGAACGCGTAATCCTTCAGCAGATGATTTCTCTGGTTCAACGTCTTATTATAACAGGAAAGATTATAAAGATAAACCTTATCCAACTGGCAAAGCTCCATATCCAGAAATTTTCTCCGCTCCGCAGGACCGTTTTTGATAATATTTAAATCCTCCGGCGAAAAAAATATAAAATTACCAAGTCCGACCAGTTCCGAAGCCTTACGCACCGGAGAGCCATTGATCGCAATCCCCTTCGATTTATATTTTTTCAGATGCATATCAATCCGGTAAGGAACTTCTCCTTTTTTGATCTGCATCCGGATATGCGCCTCATCCTGCGAAAACTGAATCATATCCCGGTCACGGCTGCCCCTGTGGGAACGCGTCGTCCCGCACAAATAAACCGATTCCAGGATATTCGTCTTTCCCTGAGCATTATCCCCGTAAAAAAGATTCGTGCCCGGATCAAACTCCAGCGCCAGCCCCTCATAATTCCGAAAATGATCCAGCTTCACCGACTCTACAATCATCTTTTCAAAAACCCGCACCTTTTCTAATCAGATAAGGGAATGCTCAGCCGTGTGCGTGATCCTACTGTCCTTTAATCTGTATCCGCACATCCCCGCAGACCACTTCATCCCCGTCACGCAGCTTCTTCCCCCGCTGCATCTCCTTCACACCATTCACAAGGACCTTCCCGTCCAGAATCATAAGCTTCGCGTCCACACCACTGTCCGCCACATGCGCCGCCTTCAGCGCCTGACCAAGCTTAATATACTCATCCCTGAGTCTGACTTCCACTATTTCCATATCTAATGAGTATCCTTTCTTAACCGAACATAACAATCCATATTTCTGCATAAAACACCGCTATTTGATCAATAGCGTTATATACAGTAAATTCACGCCCAGGCACAGTCCGACCCAGGACTATTCAAAAAAACGCCGGTCCTTAGCGAAATCAAGCCGACAGGTGCAGATTGAGCTTAGTACCGCTGCGTCCCCGGATGCGCAGGGGCGGATAAGGTATTTGCTGCTTTCGCAGCATCCGCCCCGCGCTGCGAGCAGCAGGCGTAAACGCCTCCTGCTCGATATTATAAGCGCGAGCGTGTCCTGGGGCAGACTGTGCCTGGGCGTGTGCTTTTTTACAGTAAAATCCTTTTAGTCCACAAAATTCACCGGCAATACCATGTAGATATAGCTCTGCTTCTCATCCCGTATAAAGCACGGCGACTTCGGGTTCATAAAATAAATATCCACTTCCTCGTCATCAATTACGCGCAGAGCGTCCAGCAGAAAACGCGGATTGAAGCCAATCTTGATATCCTTGCCGTCCAGCTCAATATCCAGAGCGTCGTTCATCGTACCGATCTGCGAGGTGATTTTCATTTCCATCAGGTTATCTGTAATATTCAGAATAATCGGACGCTTGTCCCCTTCTTTCACCAGCAGTGTCGCCCGGTCGATACAGCTGATGATATCCTGGCGGTTTACCGTCACTTTGGTGCCATAGCTGGTGGTAAGCATCTGGTCTACATTAAAATAGCTGCCTTCGATCAGGCGTGATACGATGCGATTCTCTTCGAATTCAAACAGAATGTGATTGTCTGTCAGTGAAATATAAATAATATCATCCACCTCGCCGGTCAGTATTTTAGAAATCTCATTCAATGTCTTTCCCGGTACGATGACCTTTTTGTTTTCATAAGCATCCTTCATCAAAATCGAACGGATGGAAATCCGGTGTCCGTCCAGAGAAATAATGCGCAGCTGGTTTTCCTGGATGTCAAACAGCTCGCCGGTCAGCGTTTTATTTGCCTCGCTCGTGGAAATGGAGAAAATCGTCTGCCGGATCATTTCTTTCAGGGTAAACTGTGAAATACTGAGCTGATAATCCTTTTCCACAAACGGCAGATATGGGAAATCCTCACCGCTCTGTCCCATGATATTGAATTTCGACTTTCCACAGGTGATGACGGTACTGTATTTTTCATCAGAGGTAATCGTAACGTCGTCCTCGTCCAGCTTTCGGATCATATCAGAAAAAAGCTTCGCCTCCAGGGCAACGATTCCCTGTTCAGATATAATGCCTTCTACCTTTGTCTCAATGCCGAGCTCCATGTCGTTTGCGGTAAATTTAATGACGTCAGAAGAGGCGTCAATCAATACGCACATCAGAACCGGCATCGTAGATTTGGACGGTACTGCTTTTGTAACAATATTGAGCGCTCGCAGAAGCTCTTTTTTGCTGCATGTGATTTTCATGGGAAAACTCCTTTCGTCACCCGCCGCAGGATGTGCAGGCGGGATGCGCATTTATCTATTAATTATAAATAATCCGTAGTCTTATTATTAAGGGCTGTGGATATGTGAAAAACCTGTTTTTTTGTTGCAAATAAAGCAAAAGCAGGAAGGATAACCTTGTTGGAACGGCCGCAGAAGGCTGAGGAAAACTTTGAAATTATCCACCGGCCCTCAGGCTCCTTCTGAAGCTGGTTTTCTGAACCGCAGGAAGTTTATCCACCGCTATCCTCAGCCTTTCCACACAGATTTCGGTGGTTTCAGGTGTGGATAAGTTGATAACTTTGTGGATAACTTTTAATTCGGATTGATCTTCTTTTTCAGAATTTCAATCGTATTTTTGGCGTTTTCAGAGGTCTTTATCTCGCCCGCAATTTTTTTCTGTCCGTGTATCACTGTCGAATGATCCCGTTTGCCCAGAAGATCCCCCACCCTTTTGGTGCCGGCGTTCGTCATCTCCAGGCACAGGTACATCGCAATCTGCCGTGGATAAGCGATCTCCGAGCTGCGCTTGCTGCCCTTCAGATCTTCCACTGTGATGTGAAAATGCTCGGCGACAACGGAAATAATCAGATCCGGAGTGATTTCCCTTTCCGTATCCGGAGAGATGATGTCCTTAAGCGACTCCTCCGCCAGCGCGACCGTAATCTCTTTTTTGTCGAGACGGCTTAGGGCGATCAGCTTGTTCAGCGCCCCTTCCAATTCACGAATATTGGATTTAATATTCATGGCAATATATTTGATGACTTCATCATCGATGTTGTAGCCGTCCATCTCCTCCTTTTTCTGGAGAATGGCCATCCTGGTCTCAAAATCTGGCGCGGAGATATCCGCGATCAGACCCCACTCAAACCGGGAGCGCAGACGCGCTTCCAGCGTCTCAATCTCCTTCGGAGGCTTATCTGAGGAGATGATGATCTGCTTCTTATTATTATGGAGGTCGTTAAACGTGTGGAAAAACTCCTCCTGTGTGGATTCCTTTCCTATTATAAACTGGATATCGTCGATCAGCAGGACGTCCACACTGCGGTATTTCTCCCGGAATTTGGTCATGGAGGTCGCGTTGTTGTTACGGATAGCGGCAATGACCTCGTTGGTGAAGGTTTCACTGGTCACGTAAATCACACGCATGGACGGATCCTGGTTCAGAATAAAGTGCGCGATCGAGTGCATCAGATGCGTCTTTCCAAGTCCGGCTCCTCCGTAAATATAGAGAGGGTTATACATCCGGCCCGGAGACTCGGAGACCGCCAGCGCCGCCGCGTGGGCAAACTTGTTATTATTGCCTACGACGAAGGTGTCAAAGGTGTACTTTGGATTCAGCCCGGCGCGCTCCGCGAGTACCTGATGACTGTCGGCAGCATTTTCCACAGGAAAATTTCCCCTCGGATTTGGATCGGACTGCTCTGCCTGCTCCGGGAGGATAAATTCCAGCTCATATTCCTTTCCCGTGCATTCTGCTACCGCTACCTTCAGGGGAAAGGTGTATTTTTTCGTAATGTAATCCACACCTACCTGTCCGGAAGGGACAAGGATCGTGATCGTATGGTCTGAGACCGCATGAATGATGAGCGGCTGCAGCCAGGTCTTAAACGCAATATCGGAAAGATCGTGCTCTTCCTTTACGGTCAGAAGAATATCCTTCCATTTTTCTCTGAGTATGTCCATTTTTTTCTCTCCAAAATATGAATCTGCCTTCCTTAATATTAAACCAAAAATGAGTATTTAGCAATCTTATTTTTTTATATCCGGGCGGAAAGTTCTGCAAAGGTTTGCCGGTGTTCTTCTGAAAAGACACGAGCGGCATTCTGGAGGCGCTTCGGCACATTATGACATAGCTTGTACGGATATATATTATGTACAGTGGTCAGAGTTGTGCATAAACCTGTGGAAAATGGCTGGAAAACGAATGGAAAACCTGTGGAAAAAAAAGACAGAAGTCGACATAATTCGACAACTACGGGGGAAAAGAATTCTGGGCTGTGCATAAGTTTTAAACTTTGTGAACATCTCGTTTTTTCCCGGAAAACAGGAATATTTTCGGATAATCCATTAGCGTAGAAGACCTGATTTCTGAAACTTTTCAACAAGTTATCCACAAAATGTGGAAAACTTACGTAAACAAAAAGGTGTGGATATCAAACCTGGCGCTTTCTTAAAGATAAAAGTATGGAGGCAGACAATCAGTGGCTGAAATTAATTTAGAAAGGTAATATAATTTGCTATACAAAAATTTGCAAAACTGCGGAATCCCGGTGAAACCCTTCGATAAAAAAGCCGATAAAAATGATTGGAATTGCTTGACTTAAAAGGGTTTTGTGCATATAATTGGTACGATGTCTTCAAAACCGGGGGACAACCCCAGAAACATACCAGAGAGCAGAGATTTGAGATCCTGTCAGAGAATAAAAAAAGGAGGTGCCGCACAATGAAGATGACATTTCAGCCGGGGAAAAGACATAGATCAAGAGTTCATGGATTTCGGGCAAGAATGAGCACGGCAGGCGGAAGAAAGGTATTAGCCGCCAGAAGGGCAAAAGGAAGAAAAGTTTTGTCAGCGTAAGTCTTCTGAGAAGAATGGCAGAGGGATTTTTGCATCTGTTGTTTGCCTCACCAGGTGGCAGATGGCGGATGTGAAGGTCCCTTATTTACGCACAGAATAGGACCGCCGGCGGAACCGCGCAGGATGGCGGTGCCTGAAAGGTTTTAATATGGAATATTCGGAATCTCTGAAGAAATATGGAGATTTTCAGCGTGTTTACAGAAAAGGGAAATCGTATGCAAATAAATATCTGGTCATGTATGTTTTGAAACAGGACACGCAGAAGAACCATATCGGTATTTCAGTCAGCAAAAAGGTCGGAAACAGCGTAGTAAGACACAGGATTATGAGGCTGGTCAGAGAGAGCTACCGTCTGCATGAGGCCGGATTTGAGAGGGGTCTTGACATGGTAGTCGTGGCGCGGCCGGCAGTGAAGGATAAGAGCTTCCAGGAGGTGGAAAGCTCACTTCTGCATCTGGGGAGACTTCATAGAGTGTATAAAGGGTAACAATTCAGGATGGTATCTTGTATTTGATGCGAGGTATGTATGCGAGATACGTTTGAAAAGTATAAAGAAAGTGGGAAAAGTTGAGAAAAATCCTTATCCGCATGATTCGTTTTTATCAGAAATATCTTTCGCCCCTGAAGAGGACGAGATGTCCCTATACGCCGACCTGTTCCCAGTATGGACTTGAGGCAATTCAGAAATACGGAGCCCTGAAGGGCAGTGCGATGGCCGCGTGGAGGATCATGCGGTGCAATCCTTTTTCCAGGGGAGGATATGATCCTGTTCCGTAACGGGATGCGCCGAGAATTTTATGGCCCGCAATTCGCGCGTCAAAATCGTAAAATAGTAATGAGAGGAAGAAATTCATTATGTTATTGACGAAAAGCACAGCATTTATAATCGGACCGATCGCGACCGTCCTTGGCTATATTATGAATGCAATTTTCTGGCTGCAGGAAAAAGTCGGAATTCCCAATATAGGTCTTTGCATTATTCTTTTTACAATTGTCATTTACATGCTTATGCTGCCACTGACGATCCAGCAGCAGAGGTTTTCCAAGCTCCAGGTAAAGATGAATCCGGAGCTGCAGGCGATTAATAAAAAGTACGAGAAGAAAAAAGACGACCAGGCAGCCATGATGAAGATGAATGAGGAGACCAAGGCTGTCTACGCAAAATATGGTGTACATCCGATGGGGAGCTGTCTGCAGCTGCTGATTCAGATGCCTATTCTGTTTGCCCTTTACCGGGTCATCTGGAATGTTCCGGCTTACGTTACTTCCGTGTACAATGCAATTTCTCCTCTGGCAAACGAGCTGCTGGACACATCCGGCGCGGAAGAATTCATGACTGAAGCAGCGAGCTCCTTAAGTGTCAGCAATTTTGAGATGACTGTCAATAAGCTCATCGATACCATTTATAAATTCAAGACGGCCAACTGGACAGAGATATTGGATACATTTCCGGATCTGGAGTCAGTGATTAACTCGACCCAGGAAACCATGAACCGGATGAATTATTTTCTGGGGCTGAATATTGCTGATTCACCGATGGTGATTATGCAGAGCGCTTATTCCGAGAGGGCTTTTCTGCTGATTATCGGTGCCGCACTGGTTCCGATCCTGGCTGCGCTGACGCAGTGGCTGAACGCAAAGCTGGCCTCTACCGGCAATGAGAATGCCACGAGCAGCAATTCCAATGACACGATGAACGCCACCATGAAATCCATGAATACCGTAATGCCTCTGATGTCAGCATTCTTCTGTCTGACACTTCCTGTAGGTATGGGTATCTACTGGATCGCCGGCGCTCTGATCCGCAGCGTGCAGCAGGTATTTGTAAACAGAAGCATTTCCAAGATTGATATTGACGAATTAATCAAGCAGAATCTTGAGAAGGAAAATAAAAAGCGGGCAAAGCAGGGACTTCCGCCTCAGAATCTTTCGAATACGGCCAGGATTTCTACAAAGGCGATTGAAACTCCGAAGAAGCCGGAGGTTTCTGAGGAAGAAAAGGCAAAGAAAATCCAGGATTCTACCGATTATTACAAGAGCAGTACAAAGGCAAAGCCCGGCAGTCTGGCCTCAAAGGCGCAGATGGTGCAGCAATATAATGAAAGAACGAAAAAGAAATAGGGGGTGTTTTGATGGATTCTATCGTAGTATCCGCGAAGACAGTGGAAGATGCCCTTACAGAGGCGTCCATTCAGCTTGGAACAAGCAGGGACAATATTGAATATACCGTGATTGACAGTGGTTCGAAGGGTCTGATTTTTGGTATCGGCGGCAGAAATGCCACGATTGAGGCAAAGAAAAAGGTTACCGATGAAGACCTGATGAAGGAAATTTTTGAGGACAAGCCTCAGAAGGCGAAAAAGGAGCCGAAAAAAGAGGATAGAAGAGAGTCCAGAAAGGAAAACAGAGAATCCCGGTCAGAAGGGAAATCTGAGAGCAGGAAGGAAACTAAAGAAGGAAGATCAGAGAAAAAATCCGAAATAAAGTCCGAGTCTAAGTCTGATACGAGGTCTGATTCCAGGTCTGAAAAGAAGGAAGTTAAAAAAGAAGAAAAAAGAGAGGCAAAGGATTTCAGAGAATCAAAAGATTCTAAAGATTCTCTGAAAGAAAGTAAGAAAGAGTTTAAGAAGGATTCCAGGAAGGAAGGAAAGAAAGAAGATAGAAAAGAATCCATAAAGAATCAGAGTAATGATTCTGATAAAGAAGGATCAAAGAAGGCTGGAGCCGTGTTTGAAAAACCTGAAACTGTTGAAAGTGCCAAAAAGCCTGAGAATACTGAAAAACCTGAAGGTTCTGAAAGCACAGGTAAAATTGCAATGCCTGAAGGCTCTGAAAGCACAGGTAAAATCTCAATGCCGCAGTCTGAATCCGCAGATTCTGAAGAGGATGTCCGCGGAGGCTATGAAAGAAGGAACAGAGGACGCAGAGAATATGACCGCAGAGACCGGAGACCTGTACAATACGGTTCACATGACAGAGGCGGCAGAGTATATGATAATGCTTCGGATGGCAAACCGGTATCCGCTGCTGTCGCAGAAGGCACAGACGTAAAAGCAGCAGAGGATGAGGTGAAGATCCCGAGGACCCCGGCTGACCCGGAGGAGGCAAAATCACGCGCAATCGATTTCCTGAAGCTGGTACTTAACACGATGGGAATGGAAGTGGAAGTAAAAGCAGAATTTGAGGATGACATTCTCTGTCTGGATATAGAAGGCGAGGATATGGGGATCATGATCGGCAAGCGCGGACAGACGCTTGATTCGCTGCAGTACCTGACCAGCCTGGTTGTGAATAAGGGAAAGGATTCTTATGTACGTGTCAAGCTGGATACGGAGGATTACCGCAACCGCAGAAAGGCAACACTGGAAAATCTCGCAAAAAATATAGCTTATAAAGTAAAGAAGACCAGACGTCCGGTTTTCCTCGAGCCGATGAATCCTTATGAGCGCAGAATCATCCACTCCGCTCTCCAGAATGATCCGTATGTGACCACCCACAGCGAAGGTGAGGAGCCTTATCGCAAGGTTGTAGTCACATTAAAGAGAGATCGTGACAGAGGAGGCAATGGCGGCGGCTATTCCCGGTATAATAACCGGCGCGGACGCTATAACCGTGAAAACAGAGATTTTTCTGATATCGACCGCACGCAGAGTGAATTTGCTCAGGCAGAAACATCCTCGGATGAGGAAGAATAAGGGTAACTATTCATGATAGGTCTTCGCATTTGCTGCTAAGACCGTATGAGAATATATAGTTTCATAACTGCAAAGGGAATGAACAGTTACGAATAAGACAGAACAGGCAGAAAATGCAGAAAAGCATGGGGGAAGAGAAATCTTCCCCTTTCATGCGCAGCGATGCGAATGTATTTTTATGATTTGGAAATGACCGATGTCGTTTCCTGTAAAATATGGATGATCAGGTACTTATAGTAAACGACGTAAGTCGTTTTAATTTGCGCCGTTGCTGTGTGCCAGTGGCACACCTTGTGCAAAGTGACAAAACTTCGGTTCCGGTTTTTCCGGGTCAGGTTATAATATCAGAAGAAGGTATGCCGGGCAAGGAGGAGATAATTTTGGGCGACAGTGATACGATTGCCGCGATTTCGACGGCTTTAGGCGGATCCGGCATAGCGATTGTCCGAATCAGCGGAAGCGATGCGATCCGGGTAGGGGATCTGGTTTTTGTTTCTGCCGGAGGCAGCAAAAGGCTGTCAGATCAACAAACTCATACGATTCACTATGGTTATATAAAGGATGGAGACAAGACTGTTGACGAGGTGCTGGTATCTTTGATGCGTGCCCCCCGCAGCTTTACAACAGAAGATACAGTGGAGATCAATTGTCATGGCGGAGTGTATGCAACCAGAAGAGTACTGGATACGGTTTTAAAAAATGGCGCTCGTCTGGCAGAACCCGGAGAATTCACGAAAAGAGCCTTTTTAAATGGAAGAATTGATCTTTCTCAGGCAGAATCTGTGATTGATGTGATACAGGCAAAGAACGAGTACGCTCTGCAAAATTCTCTTGAGCAGCTGTGCGGAGCTCTTGGCAGGGAGGTTAATGCTTTGAGAGAGCGGATTCTTTATCAGACTGCCTTTATTGAATCCGCGCTGGATGATCCTGAGCACTATAGCCTGGAAGGATATCCCGGAAAGCTTCGGCTTGAGACCCTGGATTTGCTGCAGTCAGTCAATCGTTTGATCGCTACCTCTGATAATGGACGGCTGATGAAAGAAGGCATCCAAACCGTGATTCTCGGAAAACCGAACGCCGGGAAGTCTTCTCTGCTGAATGTGCTTGCCCGGGAGGAGCGTGCCATCGTGACAGATATCGCGGGAACCACCAGAGATACGCTTGAAGAGACTATTTCTCTCGGAGGAATTACATTACAGCTGGTAGATACCGCCGGCATCCGCAGTACGGATGATACGATTGAAAAAATCGGTGTCAGCAAGGCGCAGGATAAGGCTGGCATGGCAGATCTGATTCTTTATGTAGTCGATTCTACCGTCGCGCTGGATGAAAATGATGATAAAATTCTTTCCTTATTAAAAGATAAGAAGGTTATCGTTCTTTTAAATAAATCTGATATGGAGCCTATGGTATCCTTGGATCAGGTCAGAGCGTTTGTCTGCGACCGGTACCCGGTAATAGAAATCTCCGCGAAGGAGGAGACAGGGCTGGATTTACTTACAAACACCTTGCAGGAGCTTTTTTATCAGGGAAATCTTTCCTTTAATGATGAAATCTATATTACCAGTGCAAGAATAAAGTCAGAGTTAATAAACGCAAATAATAGTCTTAAAAAAGTGCTGGAAAGTATTTCTATGGGGCTTTCGGAGGACTTCTTCTCCATAGATCTGATGGATGCTTATGCCGCCCTTGGGCGGATTATAGGCAAAGAGGTTGGGGAGGATCTGGTAAACGAAATTTTCGGAAGATTTTGTATGGGGAAATGAAATGTATGCCAGGTAGCCGTGCCTGCACTTGCACGGATATTTAATTTGAATGACATGTTACATGTGAGGTTTCATAAAATGAGTCAGGTGGAAGAGTTTGTAGATGTAGTGGTAGTGGGTGCCGGACATGCCGGATGTGAGGCTGCTCTGGCCTGTGCGCGCCTGGGGATGGACACCGTTATTTTTACTGTCAGTGTTGACAGCATTGCTCTGATGCCCTGTAATCCTAATATCGGCGGCACTTCAAAGGGACATCTGGTCCGCGAGGTGGACGCGCTTGGCGGGGAGATGGGAAAAAATATTGATAAGACCTTTATCCAGTCCCGGATGCTGAATCAGTCGAAGGGTCCTGCTGTCCATTCCCTGCGGGCGCAGGCGGATAAGTCAGACTATAGCAGAAGCATGCGGCAGGTTCTGGAGCAGACGGAGCATCTGCGGATCAGACAGCTGGAGGTGACTGATCTTCTGGTGGAAAATCACTGCCTTGTGGGCGTAAAGACTTATTCAGGCTCCATTTATCACTGCAAAGCTGCCATTTTATGCGCCGGCACTTATTCCAAGGCCAGGTGTATTTATGGTGATGTGAGTATGTATACAGGTCCAAATGGTCTCGCGGCGGCTAATCATCTCACGGATTCCATGCGTTCCCTGGGTATCGAGCTGCGGCGTTTTAAGACGGGCACTCCGGCTCGCATCGCTGGCTATTCGATTGATTATTCGCGGATGGAGGAGCAAAAGGGAGATGAAAAAATCGTTCCTTTTTCCTTTACAACAGATCCGGAAAGTATACAGAAGGATCAGGTTTCCTGCTATCTGACCTATACAAATGAGAAAACGCATGAAATTATCCGAAAAAATATCGACCGTTCGCCGCTTTTTTCCGGTATGATAGAAGGCACCGGCCCGAGATATTGTCCTTCAATCGAAGACAAAGTGGTTAAGTTTCCGGATAAAAGCCGACATCAGGTATTCATAGAGCCTGAAGGTATTCACACAAACGAAATGTATATATCCGGTATGTCAAGCTCCCTGCCGGAGGATGTTCAGATCGCCATGTATCGATCTGTTCCAGGCCTGGAGCATGCACAGATTGTGAAGAATGCTTACGCGATTGAATATGACTGTATTGATGCGAGATCCCTGAAGCTTTCACTGGAATTCCGGGATATCGAAGGACTTTATTCTGCGGGACAGTTCAACGGCAGTTCCGGTTATGAAGAAGCGGCCGCGCAGGGTCTGATCGCTGGAATTAACGCAGCGCGTAAAATTCAGGGCAAGGAACCTTTGATATTAGATCGCTCCCAGGCTTATATCGGCGTCCTGATCGATGATCTTGTCACCAAGGAGAATATTGAGCCATACCGTATGATGACCTCACGGGCGGAATATCGTCTCCTGCTTCGGCAGGATAACGCAGATCTGCGGCTTACAGAGATCGGATATGAAATCGGTCTGATTTCCGAGGAACGCTATCGTAAGCTTCTTAAGAAAAAACAGCAGATTTCTGAGGAGATCGAACGTGTTGAGAATACCTACGTCAGTGATCAGGATTCAGTTCAGCAGCTACTGAGTGAGCATGGAAGCACCGCACTTCGTTCTTCAGCATCTTTAGGAGAGTTGATCCGCAGACCTGAGCTTTCTTATGGTGAGATTGCCGCGATCGACCCGGACCGTCCCTCCCTGCCGGAGGACGTGCAGGATCAGGTAAATATTTCTATAAAATATAAGGGATACCTGGATCGGCAGATGAAGCAGGTAGAGCAATTCAAAAAGCTTGAGACAAAGCGGATTCCAGAATCCGTAAATTATGAAGAAATCTCTGGTCTTCGGCTGGAAGCCAGGCAGAAGCTCTCCAGATATCGTCCCGCGTCAATCGGACAGGCATCCCGGATTGCCGGAGTCTCCCCGGCAGATATTTCGGTGCTTCTTGTGTATTTAAAGCATAAAAACGGATAGACGCGGCAGAAATAATGAAAAGTTATCCACATTTATGGGGATGAATTGTGGATAACTTTTTTATACACACGGCCGCGAAAGGAATTATACCAGCTAAAGCAAGAAGCGGCCGACACAGGCGGATAGGTGAGAGAACTCTCTTTATCAGGTTCAATTGATACTGGTATTTAGATCGGAGTTATTATGAATCAAAAGATCAATTATGAAATGAATCAGACATACAATCAGAAAAGCAGACAAGAAGTAAAACGTGAAATAAATCTTGGGATCAAACAAGATATCAAACAAGATATCAAACAAGATATCAATCGAGACCCAGCTTTGCACGACATAAAATCTGCTTTTAATACCATCGGCATCTCGCTTATCGATGATCAGGCGAACCAGTTTTTTCAATATTACCAGCTTCTTACAGAAGCGAATAAGGTAATGAATCTAACTGCGATTACAGACTTTGACGAGGTTGTGCTGAAGCATTTTCTTGACAGTGTTCTTATCTATTGTACATTTGAAAAGTATGGCTTTAAAGACACTGGAGACGAAGGCTTTAAAAGCATAATTGATGTGGGTACGGGTGCAGGCTTTCCGGGGCTCCCATTGAAAATTGTCTTTCCAGATCTTCACATGGTATTACTGGATTCTCTCAATAAGCGTGTGGGATTTCTGAATGATGTGATCGACAAACTGCAGCTTGAAGATATTATTGCAGTTCATTTTCGCGCTGAGGATGCGGGCAGAAATGCCGAATACCGTGATAGATTTGACCTGTGTGTTTCCAGGGCTGTGGCAAATCTTTCTGTGCTCTCGGAATACTGCCTTCCTTTTGTAAGGCCGGGCGGTTTATTTGTTTCCTATAAATCTTCGGATATTGATCAGGAATGCGAGGATGCGAAAAAAGCTATTCATATGCTTGGCGGAAAAATCGAGCATGTAGATAAGTGCTTTCTTCCCGGAACAGATATTGAACGTTCTTTTGTCTTTATTCGTAAAGAAAAAGAGACTCCGCCAAAATACCCGCGCAAAGCTGGTACTCCGTCCAGGAGTCCCTTGTAGGAAGGATATATTAGATTTGCTATTTTTTAATTTCAGCTTATACTTTTAATTTTAGTTTATATTTTTAATTGCTGCTATTTATTTCTTAAATTGTTAAGCCTAACCCGGACAAAAACCGGAACCGAAATTTTGCCATCTTGCGCAAAAAAATTGTTTTTAAGTGCCTAATTTAAAAATCATTAAATCAATTTGCTGTTTATAATATTTATTACTTTTTCAGGAGCTTCCATATGTGGAAGCTTTTTAGTTGCCTTGATTGTTTTTATATCCAGATTCTTATACAGGTTTTGATATTCCATGGTGATTTCTTTCGCTTCAGGTTCTTCTTCTCCTAAAATTAACACTTTTCTGGCTGAAGGCCTGTTATTCGTATTTGTGATGTTGACGTTCAGGTAATGAGCCTTCAGGCATGCGTATAAGTGTTTTCCATTTCCTTTATCCTGATGCGCCGCCAGATAAGCTGCCTTTACTGTTGCATCCGTTAATTGAAATGGATTGAAAAAACATTTTTCTGACAGATAATATTCCGCATTTGCTTTTCTGGTTGCGAGATAGTAGCACGCCTTGCTGACAATCGGAAGATTAAAAAATTGAAGCACAAGCTTTGCGTATTTATCCGGATTTTTTCTCAGTGATCGCAGAGAAGGAGGATTGATCATAAAGATAGAATCCATTAAATTTTCATCCATAGCATCTGCTTTCAGTACAAACGTGCTGGACATACCGGAAACCACTACGATGGGCGGTTCTTTGATGACCTTCTTTATAAAATCAGAAACTAACTGTACATACAGATAATTCGTATATGTCAGTGATGGTTTTTCAGATCTTCCGCATCCTAACAGATCTATGGTGTAGACCTTATATTTATCTGAGAGATTTGCGGTAAGCTTTATCCATTCATTTTCTGAAGAAAATATATTCAGATCATGAATCAGTAAAATCGGTTTTCCCTCACCAGATACCTTGTAAAATATTCTTCCGTGTTCCCAGTTAAAATACCTTCCATTTGTCTTTGTAGTATTGGCTTCAATGGTGGAATCAATATAATTATTGACCCCGAAAAGTACGGCCAGAGTTGAAATAGTAAGTTTTAATTTTTTATTAGCCATTTGCTAAAAAACCTTCTTTCTTTTATGAAATATTTTATTATGCATATACATATATTTCTGATATTTCTCAAAAATAAAATTTTCTTTTGTTGCTTAATTGATTATACATCTTTTTTCCTATTATGTCACTTCTATTTTTATCTTTAATATTTCAGCCTTAAATGTTTCACGTGAAACATTTTCTGTATTCTTTGACTTTTTGATACTGATGAGTTATGATAAAAAACAGCTATTATATGATTCGAAAGATTAAAAGATATAATACTAAGTAATAACAGCTTCTGACGGAAGCCAGTATCATCTCTCTGGTGGTATTTGCGTGAATTGCAAGCTTCAAAATATTTTCAAAAGGATAATTGCAAAATGATTAAAGAATTTATTATAAAAATGCGTGATGAAAATGAACAAAAGATAAGCTCGCTTGAATGTGAGATGAGTGAACTTGTCCGGGATTTATCCTTAGCAGAACAGCTTTTGGAAAAAATGCTTCGCGAAAAGAAATCTGATACATATATTTTTTCTCCGCGAACGACGGACTTCCAGATTGATGAAAAAATCAGAGCTAAACAGACGGAAATCAGAGAACTGAACCAGAAAATTGATTATGTTCGCCATATGATGGAGGAAAGGCTTAAAAATCGTGATGAATTTAATAATCTTTTAAATGAAATTGAGACAAGCGATCATGAAAAATCTTCGCAGGACGATCAAAAAGCAGAATCAAATGCAATCTCAGTAGTAAAAAGCGGTTTAACATCTGTATTGTCAAATAATCAGAGTAGAGAATATAATTCATGTGTAACACAGGAGAAATCTTCAATCGTAACAAAAGAAATGCAGAAAAATCCCTCAACTGCTGATATAAAAATACCGGAGAAGTTTTCATCTGATGAAGGAAAAAAGCTGGAAATTCCTTCAACTGCCGAAATAGAAATACAGAAAAATAGTCCATCTGCGGAGAGCCAAATACAGAGGAATCTTCCATCTTCGGATGGGGAAAAAGAGGAGAATCTTCCATCAGCTGAAAGCAAAAAAGAGGAGAATCTTCCATCAGCTGAAAGCGAAAAACAAGAGAATCTTCCTTCTACTGGACCGCATAATCAATCCGTTTCTGGCATTAAAAAAGGTGGAGAATCAGTATTAGAAGCTGGAGAACATAAAGCAGAATCCTCAAATTTACAACAATCAGGGGAAGCTATAAGAAACGCTGAAATTAATAAAGAGAAGCTGCTTTCTTTTTTGCAGGCAATCTATAAAGATACAGAAACCTGTCTTGCTTTAATCAATGGTAATAAGAACCGATGTAAAACTGAACTCAGAAAAATGATGAAATCTATCAGTGAATACAAAAAAATGATCGAAACAGACGATGTTTCATGAATGCTTTTTGTGAAAAATGGAGGAATGTTTCACGTGAAACATTTTTTGTGGAATAAATAAGAAAAAGGTGCTATACTCAAAAAGCGATCGAAATAAGCTGTCTGCAATTTCATTGATTTCAGTTGTAAGGCAGATTACATGAGTTGAGAGATAAAGCAGCCTGAGATTTTTGTATAATGGCTTATATGATAAAGAAAAGCAGGAATACAAACAGTAGTATAAAAGGTGTATATGATAATCAAATAAAAAGAAAAACACACGGATAAACCTGTAAAAACAAGACAGAAATAGAAAATAAGCAGTAGATCAGATTGTGTGTAAAATAAGGGGGAAAATGAATGGGGAGAACGATCGTGGTTGCCAACCAGAAGGGTGGAGTTGGAAAAACCACAACTACTATCAATCTGTCCGCTGCTCTTGCAGAGACGGGCAGAAAGGTGCTGGTAGTAGATATGGATCCACAGGGAAATACTACCAGCGGGCTGGGCGTGGATAAAGAAAATGTAGAGAAAACAGTGTACGAGTTATTATTGGGAGAAATCACAGCAGAGGAATGTCTGCTGGAAAATATTCTGGATAATTTGTCGCTGCTTCCCTCCAATATTAATCTTTCGGGAGCGGAGATAGAACTGATTGGTATCGAGGAGAAGGAGTATCTTTTAAAAAAGGCATTGGAATCTATCAAGGAGCGCTATGAATTTATATTAATCGACTGCCCGCCGTCTCTGAATATGCTGACAATTAACTCTATGTGTGCAGGGAACACAGTTCTGGTACCAATTCAGTGTGAGTATTATGCGCTGGAGGGCTTAAGTCAGCTGATTCATACGATTGAACTGGTAAAGGAAAGGCTGAACCCGCAGATAGAGATTGAAGGTGTCGTCTTTACCATGTATGATGCAAGGACAAATCTGTCGCTGCAGGTCGTGGAAAATGTAAAAGAAAATCTAAACCAGAAAATTTATAAAAGCATCATTCCGAGAAATGTCAGACTTGCGGAGGCGCCAAGCTATGGAATGCCGGTTACAAAATATGATACCAAATCAACAGGAGCGGAATCCTATCGGTTGCTGGCAGAGGAAGTGATACATAGGGGAGATGAAGAATGGCAGTAAAGAAAACAGGATTGGGAAAGGGGCTGGACTCCCTGATCCCGAAACAGGTCGGAAAAGAGCCTGCCGCGTCCACACAAAAGCCGGTTATCAAAAATGAAGAATTAAAAATTAAGGTTACTGAGATCGAGCCTAACAGAGATCAGCCCAGAAAGCAATTTGATGAGGATTCTTTGGCAGAGCTGGCGGACTCGATCCGCCAGTTCGGAGTGATACAGCCGCTGATCGTCCAGAAAATAAACGGCCGCTATGAGATCATTGCCGGTGAGCGCAGATGGCGTGCGGCAAAGCTGGCCGGATTGAAGGAAGTGCCTGTTATCGTCCGCGAGTTTTCAAAGCAGGAATCTGTGGAAATATCTCTGATTGAGAATATTCAGCGTGAAAACCTGAATCCTATAGAGGAGGCAATCGCTTATAAACGCCTGCTAACAGAATTTGAGCTGAAACAGGATGAGGTGGCTGAGCGCGTGTCAAAAAGCAGGACTGCCATCACAAACTCTCTGCGCCTGTTAAAGCTTGATGACCGTGTGCAGCAGATGGTAGTCGATGAGATGATAACTACAGGACATGCCAGAGCTTTGCTCGCAATCAGTGATAAAGAATCACAGTATAAGTACGCCATGAAGGTTTTTGATGAAAAAATGAGCGTACGCGAGACCGAGCGGCTAGTGAAAAACCTGACAGAAAAGAAAGAGAAAAAAGAAACGGAGGATCCGGCGCGCCAGTATATTTATCAGGATCTGGAAGATAAAATGAAGACACTGCTCGGTACAAAGGTCTCCATCCAGCATAAGAAAAACAACAAAGGGAAAATAGTAATCGATTATTATTCCAATGAGGAGCTGGAGAGACTGATGGATTTATTCCGGTCGATACACGGTTAGGCCTGAAGAAGGAGGAGCATATAAGGGGAGAACATTATGGAAAGTAATATTTTAAATTCAATTGGGATTGACCCTGGGATACTGGTCATTGCCATGATGGGAATTTTGATACTGGTACTGCTCTACATGGTACATGTATCCATGAAAATGACAAGATTTATGAAGAGATACCGCATTTTTATGAAGGGAAAAGATGCGCAGTCACTGGAAAAAGCATTTTCGCAGAAATTTCTGGAGGTTGATTCACTTTCAGAGATGAGCAGAGTCAATAATGATGAGATTCATCGTATCAAGGATATCCAGAAGCGTTCCGCGAACAAAATTGGCATTGTCAAATATGACGCGTTTCCCGATGTAGGCGGAAGACTCAGCTTTGCACTGGCCATGCTCGATGAGAGTGATACTGGATTTGTATTGAATACAATTCACGGAAGAGACGGATGCTATACTTATATTAAGGAAATAGTTAAAGGAGAATCCTATATCGTCCTCGGCCCGGAGGAAAAGGAAGCTCTGCGCCAGGCGGTAACCTATTTTAGCGACATGAATGGAGGACAGTAAGATGTTAGACATCAAATTTGTAAGAGAAAATCCGGAAACAGTAAAACAGAATATCCGCAATAAATTTCAGGATGAAAAGCTTCCGCTGGTAGATGAGGTACTCAGCCTGGATCAGAAAAACCGTGATATTAAGAAGGAAGTAGAGGCGCTTCGCGCCGCACGCAACAAAATTTCCAAAGAAATCGGAAAGCTGATGGCGCAGGGGAAAAAGGAAGAGGCGGAAGAAGTCAAACGTCAGGTTACTGCAAACGCGCAGCGCATTGAGGAATTAAGTGACGAAGAGAAAAAGGTAGAGGCACGCATCCGTGAGATTATGCTGATCATTCCGAATATCATTGATTCGTCCGTACCGATCGGCAAGGATGACAGTGAGAACGTAGAGCTTGAACGTTTTGGAGAGCCGGTCGTACCGGACTTTGAGATTCCTTACCACACAGAAATCATGGAAAAGCTGAATGGCATCGACATGGACGCAGCCGGAAGAGTTGCCGGAAACGGATTTTATTATCTGATGGGAGATATCGCAAGACTGCATTCCGCCGTACTTTCCTACGCACGCGATTTTATGATCGACCGCGGCTTCACCTATTGCATTCCGCCCTATATGATCCGCAGCAATGTCGTGACAGGCGTTATGAGCTTTGCCGAGATGGACGCGATGATGTATAAAATTGAAGGCGAGGATCTTTTCCTGATCGGAACGAGCGAACACTCCATGATTGGTAAATTTATTGATACTATTATCCCGGAGGAAGAGCTGCCGAAAACACTGACCAGCTATTCTCCCTGCTTCCGCAAGGAAAAAGGCGCGCATGGCATCGAGGAGAGGGGCGTTTACCGCATCCACCAGTTCGAAAAACAGGAAATGATCGTTGTCTGCAAACCGGAAGACAGTATGATGTGGTACGACCGCCTGTGGAAAAATACAGTAGATTACTTCCGCACACTGGACATTCCTGTTCGCACACTGGAGTGCTGCTCCGGTGACCTGGCCGACCTGAAAGTAAAATCCGTGGACGTCGAGGCATGGTCTCCGCGCCAGAAGAAATATTTCGAAGTCGGCAGCTGCTCGAACCTCGGCGACGCGCAGGCAAGGCGCCTGAAAATCCGCGTCAGCGGGAAAAACGGCAAATACTTGGCCCATACTTTAAACAACACCTGCGTGGCACCGCCGAGAATGCTGATCGCATTCCTCGAGAACAACCTGAACGCGGATGGTTCCGTGCGCATACCGGAAGCACTGCGCCCCTATATGGGAGGCAAGGATCTGATTCCGGTGCCAGTTAATACAAAATAAAGAACGATAAATACAACTTATGCTTTAAGGCTAAATAACGAGCCTCAAATACAACTTATGCCTTAAGGTAAAATAACGAATCTCAAATACAACTAATGTTTTAATGCAAAAAAAAATAAATGTAGCTTATATTTAAAGCAAAACAAGGAAAAGCAATGCATTCAAATTCTAAAGCAAAACAGAGGAGAACAAATGCATTCATATTTAAGAGCCATCGGTTTTGGTGCAATAAGCAAAGAGGCGGAAGCCGAAAAAATTCTGGACGAAACCTTCTACGATTTCACCAAACGTGAAATTGCCAAGGGCGAAAACAATACGGCATTCATACAGATGTGCAAAGAATATGCGCCGAATATGGGAATCATGATCTACGGTAACCTGGATGAAAATGGTTTCCACAGACAGCACTACTTCCCATATTTAACCGGTGCGCAGGTCTCTACAAAAGATGAACTGACCATAGAAAAACGTGTAGACGGTATCTCCTACGCCGGCGTCTGCGAAGATGGCCGCGTAGGCGTTTCCATTATCTTTTATGTGCAGAATATCGCCCAATACCAGCGCGAAACCTTTTTAGATTCCGTATTCCGAAAAAGCATGTCAGCCACCCTCTCCGGCCTTTCTACCGGGGGAATGGTCCTTTTGCCGGTAAAAAAAGACATGGATCAGATCAGCCGCCAGCAAAAAAGCACGGCAAAGCGCAACCAGCTCCTTTCCGCCGCGAAAAATGGAGATGAAGAAGCGATCGAAAGCCTGACCATCGAAGACATGGATCTGTATTCCATGATCTCCCGCAGAATGTATACAGAGGATGTTTATTCCATCATCGACACCTTTTTCATGCCTTACGGCATCGAATGTGATCAGTACCAGATCATGGGCAATATCCGCCAGTGCGAGAGCGTCGTCAACACGGCCACGGACGAAAAGGTTTACCAGCTGGGCCTCGAGTGCAACGATCTCTGCTTTGACATCTGCATCAATGAAAAAGACCTTCTGGGCGAGCCGGAGGTCGGACGGCGATTCAAAGGCAACATCTGGCTGCAGGGGCACGTCAACTTTGAGTGAGATAATGGGGAAATATTCATGGGTTTTCTGAATTTTTTGCGCGGCTGCACAGATCATATAAGGAAAAAACTCAGAAATATTGAAAATATGCCGGTTTCCGGGGACAAAAAATCTTTGGGAGCCGGTATGCCGCAGCATTTGTCGGAAAAACAGACGGAAACCGATACGCCGCAGCATTTGCCGGAAAAACCGACGGAGTCCGATATTTCACAGAACTTGCCAGAAAAATCTAACAACGAAAATATAAAAAAGCTCCGGGAATTCCAGGAGAAAATGGAAACCCTTTTTCAGGAACAACATTATATTTCCAGAAAAGAATACGCGCCGGTGACGGAGGCGTTCCGGACGGTCGCGGAATCCTTTGATATTATGAAGGAAAATGGTGTGCTGGAAGCTTTTGCTGACGCAAATGAAATTTCCGCGGATGAAATTATTTCTGCAATGAATTTATATCACCATACGGCAGAGTACATTGACCGGCATAACGATGACTACGTGAATGCCGCTTTGATACAGGAGAAGGCATACCTGGATCAGATTCTGACAGAGGTAGATCCGGAAATTACACTGGATGACGATCAGAGAAGAGTGGTTCTGACCGATGAGGACTATTGCCTTGTAATTGCCGGGGCTGGGGCAGGCAAAACGACGACCATCGCCGCGAAGGTGAAATATCTGACAGACAAGCAGAAGATAGACCCTTCCCAGATTCTTATCGTATCCTTTACAAATAAAGCGGTAGATGAGTTAAAAGAAAAGATCCAGAAGAATTTAGGGATCGAGTGTCCGATCTCGACATTTCATTCAGCCGGGAATGCGATTATTCATAAACACACTCCGGAGGAGAAGCTGAGGGTCGTGGACAATTCACGACTCTATTTTCTTTTAAGAGATTATTTTCGCGGATCCATCCTCCAGAATGAAAATGTGGTAAATAAGCTGATTTTATTTTTTGCGTCTTATTTTGACGCTCCTTATGAAGGAGAAGATCTGAACGGTTTTTTTAATCATATCGCCAGGGCAAATTATTCCACTATGCGCAGTGACCTGGAGGATTTCAGGCGCGAGGTCACTGACGCGAGGACAAAACGATCCGTAACGATACAGAATGAGACTCTCCGCTCCCACCAGGAAGTGGAAATAGCTAATTTCCTCTATCTGAACAGGATTGAATATGAATATGAGCCGCTTTATCCATATCATCTTGCAGGAACATACAAGCCTTATACCCCCGATTTTATTATTTCACAGGACGGAAGAAGTGCTTACCTGGAGCATTTTGGCATCTCTGAGGATGGAGAAAATGACAGATACAGCCAGGAGGAGCTGATACTCTACAAAAAAGCAGTCAACGACAAGGTCCGTCTGCACAGACAGCATGGATCGACATTAATCTATACGTTTTCCAATTACCGGGATAAGCGTCCGCTTCTGGAACATTTAAAAGAAGAACTGGAAAAAAATGGTTTCGAACTGCGCCCAAGATCCAATGAGGAGGTCATGAAGCTCCTGGTCGCGGGTGAAGAAAACCGCTATATCCGCAGGCTTTTAAATCTGATCTGCCGTTTTATTTCTAATTTTAAGGTGAACGGATATACGGAGGAAGATTTTGACCGGATGTATCATTCCACTCAGAATGTGAGGAGCCGGCTTTTCCTGGAAATCTGCAACGACTGCTATCTGGAATATGAGCGCTGGCTTAAAGAAAATAAGGCGGTTGATTTTGAAGATATGATCAACGAGTCAGCCAGAATTCTCCGGGATGTAAAGGAGATGAAGCAGAAGCTTGATTTTAAATACATCATCGTAGATGAATACCAGGATATTTCCAGACAGCGGTTTGACCTGACAAAAGCACTCTCCGAGGTCACGGATGCAAAAATTATGGCGGTCGGGGATGACTGGCAGTCCATTTATGCCTTCAGCGGATCGGATATCACTTTGTTTACGAAATTTCAGGAAAAAATGGGCTACGCAAAAATGCTGAAGATCGTCAGGACCTACCGCAATTCTCAGGAAGTCATCGACATCGCCGGAAACTTTATACAAAAAAATACAAATCAGATCCAGAAGCAGCTGATTTCGCCGAAGCACATTGAAGACCCGGTGCTGATTTTTACGTATGACAGCACAGCTAAGGGCAAAAACGGCGACCGCAGAAGCGGTGAAAATTACGCGGTTGCCCATGCGGTGCAGACAGCACTGGAGCACCTGATGGAGTATAAGAAAAAAGAAGGTAAAAAACCAGGAACCATCCTGCTGCTCGGCCGGTTTGGCTTTGACGGCGACCGGCTGGAACGCTCCGGTCTTTTTGAGTACAGCAGCAGAAGCGGAAAACTGAAAAGTGTGAAATATCCGAAGCTGGATATTACATTCATGACCGCTCATTCTTCCAAAGGACTCGGATATGATGATGTGATTGTAGTAAACGGAAAAAATGAGACCTACGGCTTTCCATCAAAGATCGAGGACGATCCGGTTCTGGCCTTTGTGATCAGGGGGGACCGTTCTATAGATTACGCAGAAGAACGGCGGCTGTTTTATGTGGCGATGACCAGGACAAAAAACCGGGTATTTTTCATCGCTCCGGAACAGAATCCTTCGGAATTCTTGCTGGAATTAAAAAAAGACTACAAAAACGTCGTTCTGAAGGGCAGCTGGAACGAGGAGAAGGTCATCCAGACGGCGAAAAAAGCCTGTCCGTTGTGCGGCTATCCCATGCAGTTAAAATACAAAAATGCCTATGGCCTGAGACTGTATATTTGCACAAACGAACCGGAAGTATGCGGATTCATGACGAATAACATTCACGGCGGCAAGCTTTCCATCCGCAAATGCGACCGCTGTCAGGACGGATACCTGGTCGTAAAAGCCAACAGAAGCGGCGGCTATTTTCTTGGCTGTACCAATTATAACGCAAAAGGGACCGGCTGCGGAAGGACAATCAGTAAGGACACATTCTATGCCCAGATGGGATATGAACCAGATCCAGAAAAGCCAGCGAATCAAGGAAAGGCAGATAATCAAGGGCGGTCAGATAATCAAGGACAGTCAGCTCCGAGCGCGAAAGAGCCGGGACGTGCCAGGCAGTCAGATCCGACCGCAGAAAAGCAGGGACATCCAGAGCGGCCAGATACAGCCGCAGAAAAGCAGAGACATCCGGAGCAGCCAGATACAGCCGCAGGAAAGCAAAATCATTCGGAGCGGCCGTATCAAATGAAAGAAGAGAGAAAGCAGAATGACCTTCCGGAGGATTATGTCAATATAGTGAAGGCAGAGCTGTCACCGATATTATACAATGGCAGGGATCTGAATGATGTAATATTTACAGTACTTCAGGCTTTACAGAATGTCAGTCTTAAGCGATACTACGGAGTAACAATGCTGACGGATATTCTGGCAGGCCATTCAAATAAAAGGATCATTGACCGAAAACTGGATCAGATACCTGAGTACGCGTCACTTAAGGACTTGTCGTATGAGGAAATCCAGGCAATTATCTTCTGGATGATCTCAGAGCATTACATACTCAGGACAAGAGAAGAATACCCGGTGCTGCATTCAACCTATGAAGGTCTCCATTATTCTGAATTTATTACAGAAGCGAAACTGAAAAAATTGAGAAAATATCTGGAAACCTGTGCGGCAGGGAAGGAATAGCACATAAAATCCATTAAAAAAAGTGCCTTGTAATTTTTAATGAGTTATAGTATACTGGACAGGCACAAGTCTCTGTAGCTCAGCAGGATAGAGCGTTCGCCTCCTAAGCGAAAGGCCGTGGGTTCGAATCCCGCCAGGGACGCGTCATAAAAATGCGGAAGGGAAAATTTTTTCGTTAGATGAGAACGAAGAAAAGCCTCCGCATTTCTTTGTTTTCAGAAAGCCATTTCTGATCCAATCTACATAATTCCATCTAATAATTTTAGATAATTGAAGGATTTTGTCTAATGAAAAAGGGCGTTTTTCTAATATTTGAAATGAAGCGCTTTTTTCATGAGATTCTGTCTAAAAAAGGTGGGTGCTGCATTTTTATTAAAATGCAAACTGTGCCATTACTGTTCAATCCTGCACGTCTGTAATGCGAAGAATCATGGAATCAAAGCTGTCTAAAATTTTTAGATGAATCAAAACATTCAGCTAATGAAATAATGATTTTTCTAACAGAGCATAAGCCTTTGTTAGAAGCCTACATACCCATCCTGTTCCGTTTGTCAGAAAACGGAATCTGTGGCGGGTTTTTTATGCGCAGAGTATGTTTCGATTTGTGTAGCAAATCGAGAATTCTGAGCTGGGTAAGTACAGGCAAAAAATGCCTGTGCTCAAAATTATCCCAAGAGGAAGATTGGAGGTGACTCGAAAATGAGTGACGCAGCAGACGTACCGGTACAGTACGCGAGGGACAAGCCGAAAGACTGCCGATATTGTTTCTTATGGGAAGGCGGGAAGGTTGGCTGTCAGGTCGGCGGCATACGGAATTGCGTTTATATCATCCGGCAGGAGCAGATAGTGAATGACAAGTGCTACCAATGTCCCTACAGCAAAGGCGCTCCCTGTATCGGCTGGTGTACTGCCGATGCGATAGCAGACATTCGGCAGAAGCGAACTTCTCGCGGCTGAAATGGAAACGCATTTCTCGTTAGGGCGATGCTGGCGGAACTGGCCGGAATTATTGTAGGAGGAGGTGATGATCGTATGCCGGTGATCCGCATTGAAAAAAATACGAATTATACTACCATGAGCAACTACCATCTTCGGGATAGTGATCTGACACTGAAAGCGAAAGGGCTGCTGTCTCTCTTTTTGAGTCTGCCGGAAAGCTGGATTTACAGTGTAAATGGCCTTGTGGCAATCTGCAAAGAGGGGCGAAGTGGTATTGCATCCGGTCTTAGGGAACTGGAGGAAAAAGGTTATCTCCGCCGTGAACGGAGACGGGATGAAAAGGGACTGCTTCGGGATAATGTTTATGTCATTTACGAGCGGCCGCAGAAGCTAAAAGCGGGAAAGCCAATAGCAGAAAATCTGCTTTTGGATGATGAAGAAGCAGGAAGCGCAGCTCCGGGAAATCAGGCATTGGAGAATCCAGAAGCAGAAAATCCAGCATTGGAAAATCAGACACTGGAGAATCCAGAAGCAGAAAATCCAACATTGGAAAATCCAGCACTGGAAAATCCAACGCTGGAAAATCCTGCGGAGGAAAAACCTGCGCAGGAAAATCGCACACAATTAATTAAAGAAGTATTAAGTAAAGAAATAATAAATACTGATTTAATAGATAGAGAGTGTGAAAGAGAGCCGCGGCACCGACATGGTGCGTATCGGAATGTTCTCCTGAGCGATGCTGATTATCTTACCTTGCAGAAAGAATTTCCACGGGATTATGAACAGTGGATCGAACGGCTGTCGGAGTATATGGCTTCCACAGGGAAGTCTTATAAGAACCATCTGGCAACAATCCGGTGCTGGGCAAGGCGTGAGCGGCAGCAGAATGGAGGAAGAAAGTACAGCCATGACAATTACAGATGTGAGGAAGGAGAGAGCCTGTGAGTGATGTTTTAGCGGCGTTCTTCAGACGGTACACAAAGACCGCCCCATCCGATGACGAGTATGTCGGAGAGGACGGTCTTTTTTACTGTAAAAAATGCAATACTCCTACGCAGTGCAGGATCAGAGTGGGAGGGATGGAGCGGGTTGTCTCCTGTATGTGCCGGTGCCGAAAAGAAGATCAGGAAGCTTATGAAAAGAAACTGGAAGAAGTAAGTCGTCGCAACCGGATCATGAGCCTGAAAGCGACCGGAATACAGGAAAAGGCATTATTCGGGTGGACTTTTGATAAGGCGGATGACAGCCCGGCTATTCGGGCTGCAAAGAAATATGTCGAGAACTGGACGGATGCCAGGACAAAGAATCTCGGATTGCTGCTATGGGGCGATGTCGGGACAGGGAAATCATTCGCTGCTGCCTGTATTGCTAACGAACTTCTGGATCGTGGGGTACCGGTGCTTATGACAAACTTTTCGAAAATCCTCAATCAGATGGGAGCCATGTATTCGGAGGAGCGGTATCTCTATATTGCTTCATTGTCGGCCTTTGATTTGCTGATTATTGACGATCTGGGCATCGAGCGGAACACCGAATATGCACTGGAACAGGTTTATGCGGTGATTGACGAACGATACAAGGCAGGCAAACCGCTGATTGTCACGACAAATCTCACTATTGGGGAGATCAAAAATGCCGAAGATGTTTTTCATGCGAGGATTTACAGCCGGATATTGGAGCTTTGCACACCGGTACAGGTGCGCGGAAAGGATCGACGCATGGAAATCGGGCAGGACAAGCAGAATCTGGTGAAAGAGTTGGTTGGCGGCAGATGAGCTTTCACAAATGATCCTTGCGTTAAAGAGGAGTGACGCGGCACAAGCGGAGAGGCATCAAATGTGCAGCTGCAGCTTTTTCTGTGCGCGAAATGGCTCATGAAAAAGCTCATGAAAAAGCCATAAGAGAATGTCCAAAAAGCCATAAGAAAATGCGGGAGGTGATGAAAATTTCAAAACGAGCAACCGTAACGGCGGTCGTCAATCAGAAAGGGGGGACGGCAAAAACCGTCACTTGTGAGAATCTGGGCATCGGCCTTGCCAGTGAGGGCAAAAAAGTGCTGCTGGTTGACAACGATCCGCAAGGGAGTCTGACTATCAGCCTGGGATATCCACAGCCGGATGATTTATCGGTCACATTGTCTGACATGATGATGAAGATGGTAAACGATGAGCCGGTCAGCCCGGGGGAAGGGATTCTCCACCATAAAGAAGGCGTTGACCTGATGCCGGCAAATATCAGTCTTGCAGGTCTGGAAGTATCATTGGTGAACGCTATGAGCCGCGAGAGCACGCTGAGCCGCTACCTGGACACGGTTCGCTATCAGTATGACCACATTCTTCTGGACTGTATGCCGAGCCTGGGAATGCTGACGATCAATGTACTTGCGGCGGCGGACAATGTTCTGATACCAGTCTGTACCCAATATTTGTCCGCCAAAGGTCTTGAGCAGCTTTTGCAGACAGTGAACAAGGTTCGCAGGCAGATCAATCCTAAACTGAAAATTGAAGGAATCCTATTGACCATGGTCGATGGAAGAACCAATTACAGCAAGGAGATTGCCAGTCTGATCCGGGAGACCTATGGAGAAAAACTGAACATCTTCGACACGGAAATACCACGCTCTGTACGGGCTGCGGAAATCAGTGCCGAGGGGAAAAGCATTTATGAACATGACCCGAAAGGAAAAGTAGCCGCCGCCTATCGGAGTCTTACAAAGGAGGTGTTAGCGAATGCCGAAAAAAGGCGCAAACATCGCATTGAGCAGCTACGATGACATCTTCTCTACAGAAGAAAGCCGCGAAGCTGCAACACGCGAACAGATTCAGAAAATTCCCATATCAGAGCTGCATCCGTTTGAGGGGCATCCGTTCCGCGTGGTGGACGATGAAGCCATGACACGGACGATGGAGAGCATTTCGCAGTTTGGTGTGATCTCGCCGCTTCTCGCCCGCCCTGATCCGGACGGTGGCTATGAGATTATTTCCGGGCATCGGAGACATCATGCGGCACAGCTTGTCGGGCTGGAAACTCTGCCTGTTATTGTGCGGGAGATGGATGATGATGAAGCGATTATCGCCATGGTGGATTCGAATCTGCAAAGAGAAACGATTCTACCGAGTGAGCGGGCGTGGGCTTACAAGATGAAGCTGGATGCCATAAAACATCAGGGAGCAAGGACGGATTTAACTTCTGTGCAAGTTGCACAGAAGTTGCCTGGAAAAACATCAAGGCAGCTTTTGGGCGAGCAGGTAGGACAGAGTCCTGATCAAATTCGCAGATATATCCGTCTGACCGAACTGATTCCCGAACTGCTTGACATGGTAGATGAAAAGAAAATTGCTCTTAATCCTGCCGTGGAGCTGTCTTATCTGAGCAAAGATGAGCAGACACAGTTTCTGGAAGCGATGGACTATGCACAGGCAACGCCGTCTCTCTCGCAGGCACAGCGGCTGAAAAAGCAGAGTCAGGAGGGCGGATGCTCCATGGATTTTATGCGCAGCACGATGAACGAGGAGAAGAAAGGCGACCCGGACCGTGTGGTTTTTAAGGCGGAGGACCTTCGGAAGTATTTTCCGAGATCATACACGCCGCAGCAGATGGAAAAAACCATTATTCGTCTTTTGGAACAGTGGCAGCGGAAGAAACAAAAACAGCAGGATCAGATGCTTTAGACTGAGAGGAAGTGGAGAGGATTCGGAAGGAGTCAATATTCACTGCCTTTTTTTATGCACAGGGCTGTGTAAGAAGTTTTCTGGCTGTCGCCCGCTGCGTGCCATCTTCGTCTTTTGGACGGGATATGTGCCAGATACAGCTTGTGTGAAAAAATGTTAATGAAAACAATCGAAGGAGGAAAAATCGAATGGAACTCTATATTGAAGGTGATCTGAATATCAACATTATTGTATCGGATGATGATGGAATACCGGTTGTTCAGGATATCAGCGCAGACGCCTGTACAGACACGGAAGAAGAGAAGGACGAGGCGGAAATGATTGTTATGATGCTTTGTCCCGGAGGTGCGCCGAAGGTGTTGACCTATGGGGAAGCCTGTGAAATGCTGCCGGGTTTTGCCGATTACTATGTGCCGGTTGATTTTAAAAACAGCAAAAGTGGGTTGACCCTTTATTTTCCGGAAGAAAAAACAATCAAGCTGGGCAAGGAAGTATATCTGTTTGGCAACGCCGTGATCTGTTCTGAAGACCCGGACGGGGATTTGTGGTCGCTGTCAGGCGGGGATATTTACGAAATCTTCCAGTATGCAGAGGAGAATTCCATCACGCTCTGCGCGGATGGTCGTGATCTTCCGGCAATCCAGCTGTAAACAGGAGGAACGTGCAAATGATGGAATATAAAGACTTTGTACAAAAGCTTCAGGACGATCTTTCCAGAAAAATGCCGAATATGGTATTTACGCTGAATAAACTGGAGAAGATTCAGAAGGGAACTTACGATGGAATTTCAGCCACCCCAAAAGGAAGCAGGATCGGCGTTGTCCTCAGAACAGAAAATCTATATTCAGAAATGAAAAATGATGATGAATATGGACAGATTGTTTTGAAAGCGGAAGATTTTATAAGAGAAAAGACAGGGATTGTCAAAGAAAAGGATCTTGATGTTCTGTTCAACTATGAGACCTTCAGGGAAAATCTGACTGTAGAGCTGGTAGGACGTGAACAGAACCGGGAGATTCTGGCAGGAATCCCGCATCGTGACATGGAAGATATGGCATTAATATATCGGGTCACGACAAGCAGCCATGAAGCAGGTGACGCTTCGGTTGTGGTTACGAATGAGTTGTTGGAGGCATATGGAATCACACCGGAACAGCTGCATCAGTATGCTTTGGAAAATGCAGCCGAGAAGCAGCCGTTTATGATTGTTACGATGGAATCGATGATGAACAGACTCATGGGACTGTCGGAACAGGATTCTGGTTTACCAGCAGAACAGGAAGCAGGTGCCCCTCCCGGGTTTTATATTGCCACCACCTTATCCGGGGTGAATGGTGCGGCAGTGATTGCTTATCCTGATTTCATGGACGAGGCGACGAAAAAGCTGCAAGGGGATTTTTTTATCCTGCCATCTTCGATTCACGAGGTTTTGCTGCTGAAAGATGACGGAGCTTTCGGATACAGGGAACTGGAGGATATCGTGGCCGATGTGAATGCGCAAGTAGTTTCTCCGGAGGAAAAGCTTACCGATAAAGTTTACCATTATGACTGCGTAGATAGGGTGTTTGAACTCGCAGATAAGTTTGAACAGCGAAAGCAGGCACGTGAGGAACAGCCGCGATCCGTACTGGAAGAACTGAAAAACCTCAAGGAAAAGGCAGAGCAGCACAAACCAAAGCCGCAGTCCAGACCGGCACCAGCCTATGGTGCATCGCTGTAAATCATGAATGGGAAACCCAGGGATGGGGGAAAGGAGAAACAATGAACGCTGGAAATCAAGCCAAAGCTGGAGTCGCCAGAACGGCTGCTATGGGTGCTACGAAACAGGCCGCTAAAGGAGCTAAAAAGACGGCAGCAATGGGTGCCGCGAAGCAGACTATTATGGGAGCCGGAAAACCAGTCACAATGGGTGCTGCGAAACAGGCCGCTATGGGAGCCGAAAAACCGGCTGCAGTGAATGTTACGAAACAGGCCGCTATGGAGGTTGAAAAACCGGTTACTCTGAGTGTTCTCAGAAAAAACGCCGCAGACGCTGGAAACCAGGATACTTTTTTCGGGGCAGAGTTTGGAGGAGAATCGGATCAGGAGAAGAGTCTCGCCAGAATGAAAGCCTATTATAACGCTTTGTATGAAGGCGGAAGGAAAGGCGGGAAAGCTCATGAAAGAGTATGACGTCACGATCACGGAGACGCTGGAGAAAACAGTCTCCATGAAAGCTGATTCAAAAGAAGAAGCGGAGGAAAAGGTCCGGCAGGGATATTACAACTCGGAATATGTGCTTGACGCAGACAATTTTACCGAGGTCGATTTTAAGACCGACGATGGCCAGGAGATCTCGCAGGAGGAAAGCAGACTCGATGTATTGCTGGTAAAACCGGGAAAATTCCCAATACCCTATCAGGTCGGCTCGGAGCTGGAGGACCTGCAGGCGGCTGTGGGAGGTGATATCGAGGAAGTGTATCTGGACGATGAGGATGCCGGAATCATCTGTAATGGACAGGGCAAGAACATCGGACTGCCGCTAAACCGCGCACTCAGGGATGCAAACGGACAGATCTATGATATTCTTTCCGGGGATTTCCTGGTGGTCGGCCTGGGAGAGGAGAATTATTGCTCCCTCACGCCGGATCAGATGGAGAAATATGAAAAGCACTTTCACTTTCCGGAGACCTTCGTGAAGATGGGGCGGAGCATCTTGGCATTGCAGGTAAGGGAAGAAATGCCGGAGAACTCTGCAAAAGAAAAATTAACCGATGTGAAACGGGCACAGCAGTCGCCAGTATCCCTGTGACATTGCTGTGCTTCATTTATCTGATCGGAAAGCTCTGAGAAGCTCCCTGTCGGATAAAAAATTTATGTACGCGTCCCTTATTTCGGATAGAATTTCCAGCAATAGGGGAGCGCATATTTTCTACCAACTTGGAAAGGAGATGATGAAGGATGCAGGAGGAAGTAGAAAACAGGGCGGTCAATCTGGCAATCAGCACGACAAAGCTGACGGCACGGACGGTGATGAACGGTGTCAGATTATTTCTGAATCACCGTTCCAAGGTAAAGGTGCAAAAGACCCAGAAAGCTGCCGAAGGTCCGCACGGGAAACAGACAGTGCAGCAGTTGATCGGGCAGAATCAGGGAGTTTCCACGATTCCGATTGCCGAAACGGATCTGAAAGGATTTGAGAAGGTGGCCAAAAAGTACGGCGTGGATTTTGCCGTCCGGAAAGATTCGTCGGTCAGTCCGCCGCGGTATACCGTCTTTTTCAAAGCCCGTGATACGGATGCATTGGCATCCGCTTATAAGGAGTATTCCGCGCAGGCCATGCAGAGGGCAAAGCGTCCGAGCGTGAGGAAGCAGCTGGCGAAGCTGATTGCGTTTACCGCTTCCATTCCGAGCAAAGTGCGTCAGAAAAGTCAGGAGCATAGTTTATGAGTAAGAAAACTACAAAGCTCCTGGCTGTTTTTTTGCCCTATTTTCTGATAGCCCTTGTTGCAACCAATCTGGGTGAAGCCTGGCGGCTTGCCGCTGGCGAGACGACCAGGGAAAAAATCCTCGGTCTTTTGATTTCGGTTCCCACCGCCTTTGGAAATCCGCTGCCAAGCTTTCATCCATTTGATTTGCTGGTCGGCCTGCTGTGCGGTACGGGTATGTGGCTTGCGGTTTATCTGAAAGGGAAAAATGCAAAGAAATTCCGCACCAACATGGAATACGGTTCCGCTAGGTGGGGGACGGCAAAGGATATCGAGCCGTTCATGGCTCCGAAATTCGAGGATAACATCATCCTCACAAAGACCGAGTGGCTGATGATGTCAAACCGCCCTAAAAATCCGGCGAACGCCCGGAACAAGAACGTGCTGATCGTCGGCGGCTCCGGCAGCGGCAAGACAAGGTTCTGGTTGAAGCCCAACCTATTGCAGTTTCACAGCTCATACGTGGTGACGGATCCGAAGGGCAGCATAGTCATCGAGTGCGGCACGGCCCTTCTGAAGCATGGCTACTGCTTACGGATTTTTAATACGATCAATTTCAAAAAGAGCCAGCATTACAATCCGTTCGCCTATATCCATTCGGAAAAGGATATTTTGAAGCTTGTTACCACGCTCATCACCAACACGAAGGGCGATGGAAAAGCCGGAGACGAGTTCTGGACGAAAGCGGAGACGCTGCTTTACTGTGCGCTGATCGGTTATATCCATTACGAAGCACCAGTCGAGGAACAGAATTTTGCTACTCTGATCGAATTTCTGAATGCGATGGAAGTGAGGGAGGATGATGAGGATTTTGAGAACCCGGTGGATCTGATGTTCAAGGAGCTGAAACGGAAAAAGCCAAACCATTTCGCGGTGCGGCAGTACGCCAAATTTAAGCTAGCTGCCGGCAAGACCTTAAAGTCTATCCTTGTCAGCTGCGGCGCGCGCCTGGCTCCGTTTGATATCGACGAGCTGCGTGAGATTACGTCTTATGACGAGCTGGCACTGGATACGGTCGGTGACAGGAAAACGGCTCTGTTTCTGATCATGTCGGATACGGATGCCACGTTTAACTTCCTGATTTCCATGATCTATACGCAGCTTTTTAACCTGCTGTGTGAAAAAGCGGACGACGTATACGGCGGCAGGCTTCCGGTTCATGTGCGCTGCCTGATCGATGAAGCGGCGAACATCGGACAGATCCCGAATCTGGAAAAGCTGGTGGCGACTATCCGAAGCCGTGAGATTTCCGCATGTCTGGTACTTCAGGCGAAAAGCCAGCTGAAGGCAATCTACAAGGACAACGCCGATACGATCATCGGAAACATGGACAGCCAGATTTTCCTGGGAGGTTCCGAGCCGACCACGCTGAAGGAACTGAACACGGCTCTCGGCAAGGAAACGATTGATATGTTCAATACCTCGAATACAAGAGGGAACAGCCCATCGTATGGGCAGAACTATCAAAAACTCGGTCATGACCTTGCTTCGATAGATGAGCTTGCGGTGCTGGATGGCGGGAAATGCATCCTGCAGCTGCGTGGTGTCCGTCCGTTTTTGTCGGATAAGTATGACCTGACGCAGCATCCGAATTATAAGTATACGTCTGACGCTGACCCGAAGAATGCTTTTGACATCGAAGCATTCCTGCACAGGAAAATGGAGCTGCAGCCAGACGAGATGTTTGATTCGGTCGATATGGATGCCGAAGAGGAGAAGGATGCCAGACGGAGAGGCGACGCGAAAAACGGTAATGTCAGTAATGCTGAAAAAGCCAGTAAAGTCGGAAAAGCTGAAAAAGCTGAAAAAGCTGGAAAAAGAAAGGGGAGTTAAAGCCATACAGCCGGCAAAGTACAGGCTATAACAGGCAACCTTAGATCTGCAAAATGCAGGTCACGACGGATGGTCATTCTGCTGAACTGACAGACTGCAGGCAATAACAAATAACCCTACAGGGCGGCAGACAGCAGACGGTTTCGTCTGTTTTTTCTGCCGCTTTGGAATGATAAAAAACACGCTGAAAGCGGGAAAGGAGGTGCTTTATGGCTGACTGGAATGAAAGAACGGCTCCGGCAGGACAAACAGCACCGGCATGGCAGGAGGCCGGAAGTGGAAGTGCAGGTGCTCCGCAGGGACGCACGGATGCAGATGAAGTCACAATCAAATTCGGCAAGGGGCTTGTGGGGGAACCCTTTACTTCCAGAAAAACAGGCAAGCAGCTGGTGGAAGTATCAATTCCGAACGCGGACCCATCAGATAAGAGACCATGGGCAAGGTTTGTTGTTCCTCCCGGCATGATCCATGACAACAAGTTTGGAAAGGGTGTCTGGATGAAACTGCCGAGAAACGGAACGACAAGGGTTTCCAGGCCGGTCCTGCAGGGGCAGGATGAGAACGGCAGGAACATCTGGAAAAGGGAGATCCGCGATGTTCCCAATACGGACCTGAAAGAAATGGTGGAGTTCTACCGCGACAAATCGCGAGGCTCCGTGCTTTCTGATCTTGAAGGAAAACGGGCGGCTGCGGCGGAGGCTCCGAGGAAAGCTCCCAGGCAGGCAACACGACCAAAAGATCCTGCCAGGTGAAGCGGCAGGAGAAAGATGCTTTTGGCAAAGACAGAGAATATTCATTTCGAAGAAAATGACATGAATGGGCGGCTGTGGTAAAAGGCCGCCTGTTCTTTCTCTGCCGCACAATTACGAATGAGATGAAAGAGAGGACTTTTATGTTTAAGAAAAAAGCATGGAAACGTGTACTTGCCAGTGTGCTGACACTGGTGACAGTTTTTTCTACCGCATTTTCTCCGCTGATGTCATATGCGTCAACGGACACGGCCTTTGAGTCGGAATACCCGGAGCTGGATGAGGTTAAGGATCAGCTTGAGTCAGATGAGATCGTGACGGTCACTGACATTGAAGTGGAAAATGGAAGCAGCTTTGACGCTTCGACTGATTTTACAGGTATCACCTATGATTCCGGTAAGGTAAAGATTACGCTTCATGAAGCGAAGGACAGCAGTGGGAATTCTTATTCCTCTGCAACGGCTGGATCGTATAAAGCTGTTTATGCGGTAGTACCTGCGAGCGGCAATCCGTCCTATCGGGTTTCGAGAACCATCACGGTTAAGGAGGCACAGACGGAAGCCCAGACACAGACAGATTCTACTTCTGTAGAGGATACAGACAGCGGGGATGATGATTCCGGCGATGGGGAATCTGCGGATGATGGGGAGGCAGACCTACAGTCGGCTGCGGATTCATCGAGTGAAGCCGTAAGCTATGCAGCGGATGGAACTGACGCAGAGTCTGAAACGGAAGAAGCAGCAGAAAGCACTTCAGAATCTACAGAAGGAGTCACAGAGGAAGACGCATCGGAAACAGAAACTGATACTGCTGCCGATAGTGACGAGGACTCTGGCAGCGATTCTGATTCTGACGCAGAAGCATCTGATTCAGCCGAAGACTCTGACTCAGATGCAGACACGGAATCTGAAACCGGAACAGCAGTTTTCTCCCTTGAAGAGACGGACATGGAGGCTTCCAGTGAAATCTCCACCGAAGGCGCGACGGAAATGACTACGGAGGAGTTTGAGTCCGAGCTGGAAGCGAGCGAGGATCAGGAGACGGTGGATGAGGAGACCGGTCTGACGCTTTCTGAGGTGCTGGCGGAGGCATCGGAGCAGGGGATTGCCCTGACAGATCTGGATGCTGGCGAGACGGTGGAATATTCCGTGAGTGTCAGCAGCGTATCAGCAACGGCATTGACTGCCTCATCTTCCACGGAATCGGTTACGATTACAAAGGGGGAAAGGTATTATTACGCTGACTACGGCCTGGGTTCGTATTATACTTCCCCATATTATGTTTCCTACGGAAGCATTACAGCAACAGCTTACTGTGTGCAGCCCTCAAAGACGGGACCGGACGATGGCACTTATACCATCACAAAGCTGAGCGACAGTAAGACACTGGCAAAGGTCTGCTATTACGGAACAAAGGCCTCCGATGATGATGGTTTCTTTGCCACCTATTATCCGGATTTTTCAACCGGAAAACGTTTTATTATTACGCACCTTGCGGCAGCTTATGCGAACGGCAGCAGCGACGCTTTTTCCGGGGCAAACTCTACCGGTCAGGCTCTGGCATTGGAACTGTACAACTATTGCGTATCACAGCCGGAGATCCCTGATGTGGCCATGGAGTTTTCCAACGACGATGTAACTGCTTATATCGACGGTGACGGACAGCGTACAGAGGAAATCACGTTCAGCGCAGATGAGCTGCAGACGATTACGCTGAATCTTCCAGACGGCGTAAAGCTGCACAACACAACGATGGGTGAAACAAGTAAGGCAGGCGCGAGTGTTACCATCAGCGGCGGCACGACATTTTATCTGTCCGCGCCGCTCACGCAGGCTTCGGACGTGTCTGGAAGCTGGTCGTCGAAGATGAAAGGCAGCATTACAAAGGAATATTCCGCCTATAAGATTACGACCGGAAAGACGATTATAAAGACGAGGATTATGAGATGGACGAGGATGATGAAGATGGTGAAGACAGCGATGATGATGAGCCGGTCTGATGTGATTCCTCGCGTACAGGCATAGAGCCTGGGCAGCCTGCGGGCTGCTTAATAGCGAAAAATTTATCAGTTCTTTTTATGATTTTAGATCAAAATCACCTTGAATAATCTATAAAAAATGGTATATTCATGCTTATAGGAATTCGTGTTTAAGTATTCTGGAGGATTGGAATGTATGAAAAAGAAAGCTATTCTATTTTTAACAGCATTGATGTTAATGAATATACCTATGGAATCATTTGCGGATGAGGACACAGATATAATTGTTGAATATGAAGATGAAAGTGAAGAACTTAGACTGGAGACAGAGACCGATTTTTCAAATGACAAGGATGGGTCTTTGACTGAAGAAGATGTTGATATATCTATTGCTTCGATAGAAGTAGAAACGGCATCGTCAGAAATGTTGGCGAGTACAAGTATAGTTGCCAGCGGTACATGCGGAGATGAATTAACCTGGTCGTTAGATGACAGTGGGACACTGACAATAAGCGGATCTGGAGTAATGACGGATTATTCGGAGACGGATTACGCCCCATGGTATAGTAATTGCAACTTGATAAATGAGCTGGTTGTTGAAGATGGTGTTACCTATATTGGGACATATGCCTTTTACAATTGCAGTAAAATGACTGATGCAAGCTTACCAGACAGTCTTACAGAAATAGGATATTATGGGTTTGGAAAATGCAAAAGCTTAACAGGTTTATCGTTACCAGATAGTCTTATATCCATAGGTGACTGGGCATTTTATGAGTGTACCAGTTTGAGTAGTATAACGATACCGGGAAATATTGATTATATGGGAAACTATGCATTTGGATGCTGTACTGGTTTGATGAGTATAAATATTTCAGAAGGGGTTAGCGCAATAGGAGGAGATGTATTTAACAATTGCACTGGATTGAAAAGCGTTACATTTCCAGAATCTCTTACATCTATAGGTGGTTGCGCGTTTTCTTATTGTACCAGTCTTACAGATATTACATTTTCAGATAATATAAGAACCATAGATAGTTGCGCTTTTATGGGATGCAGCAGTCTGACATCAGTAACGCTGCCGCAAGGACTGGTTTCATTAGGTCAGAGTGCGTTCATATTTTGCAGCGGCCTCACAGATATAACATTTCCGGATGGAATTTTAAATATAGATGTCACGACATTTTTGGGGTGCAGTAATCTTTCAAGCGTTACGATTCCAGATAGTGTTGTTTTAATTGGAGAAGGGGCATTCGAAGATTGCTCCAGCCTTAACAATATCTACTATTCAGGGAGTATTGAAAACTGGAACCTGATTAATGTTGAGGAAAGAAATGAGAATATAACAGGTGCGGTTATTCATTGCTGCGATGGTGTAGTAGCCCCTGACTTGATGTCTGCTTATTCGGCAACGCTTGCCTATACTTATTGTGTTTATGATGGAACCGCTAAAGAACCTGTTGTTTCTGTTAGCAAGGGAAATATAGTGTTGTCAGAAGGCGTCGATTATGAAGTTTCATATAGCAATAATATAAGTGCCGGAAATGGAACCGTATTAATTACTGGGATTGGCAATTATACTGGATCAATTACTGAGGAATTTGAGATCGCTGCCGTAAATCTGGATGAGTGCGAGGTGACACTATCTGCATACGCTTATACATATGATGGATCTGCAAAAACCCCTGCCGTTACTGTGAAAAATGGTTCGACTGTGTTAAAAAAAGGAACGGATTATACGGTTGTTTATAATGATAATGTAGCTGCAGGTATAGTGGTAGTGGATGTAAATGGAATAGGCAGTTGCGAGGGGGATGTTACAAGAGAGTTTATAATAAAAAAAGCAGATCCGACTATTAATATTAATGCTGCGGTGACAACAGTTGTAGCGGGAAATACGATACAGATAGGTGCAAGCACTAGCGGAGATGGTGAAATATCGTATACATCAGACGATGCCTCAGTGATGATTGTGGACAGCAACGGTCTGATTTCTGGCATTAGAGCAGGTACTTCAACTATTTACGTTTCCACATCAGAGACTGATAATTATAATTCTGCAACTGAATCTATCAGTATTACGGTTACAAAAGCGAATCAGACTCTGACGGCAAGCGCAGCGGCTTCTTCTATAGTTGCAGGAAAAACAACACGTATTTCAGCCAGCGGCAAAGGAACGATCACCTACACATCCAGTAATACGAATATTGCGAAAGTGAGCAGCAGCGGTGTCGTGACTGGTGTGGGAGCCGGAACGGCGACAATTACAGTTAAGGCAGCTGGTACAAGCTCATATAATTCCGCAAGTACGAAAGTGACGATCAAGGTAACTTTAGCTACCGGGAAAATTTCCAGCCTTACGAATACATCCAAAGGAATTACAGTTAAATGGAGCAAAATCACAGGAGCGTCAGGATATTATATTTATCGCTCTACAAAGTCTGGAAAATTCAGCAGTACGCCGATTAAGACAATAACCAGTGGCTCTACCGTGACCTATACGGACACGGCTGTTAAGAACAAAAACGGCACGACATATTACTATAAAGTAGTGCCTTATTCAGGAAGTACCAAGGGAACCGGGACTCAGGCAACGACCGTCCGACTTAAGGCAGTTTCGCTTTCCAGCGTAAAGAATACGGCTTCGAAAAAGATAACCGTGAAATGGAGTAAAACAACAAAAGTAACAGGCTATCAAATTCAGTATTCTAAAAGCAAGACATTTTCGAGCGGCAATAAAACGGTGAAAGTTTCTGGCGCGTCGAAAGTGAGCAAAGCTATTTCTAAGCTGACTAAGAATAAGACTTATTATGTGCGTATCCGAACTTATAAGACGGTCAATGGAAAAACTTATTATTCGGCATGGAGTAGTAAGAAAACAGTGAAAATTACGAAATAGCGAAGACTCTATTTCCATTAAGCAAACTATACTAAAATAGATTGACAAAACAGTTCCTGATTATTATTCAGGAGCTGTTTTTACATAGAATGGAGAATGCGGGGAAATTAGTGAGACCAGAGTAACGAGTACAACGAATATTCTTCTGTTTTTCCTGCTGTTTGTTGTTGGGAGAGCTTGCTTACATAGCGAAAATGAGGATATTCTTCTTGTTTGCTGAGAAAGGGGCTGATATAATGAGAGCAGTGGCAGTAAGAAATAGGCCAAAAATCGAATTATGTTTGGAATTTATGGGGAGTTGAGCTAAGTATGGGAAAAACTGTTCAGTATATTGTATATGCAGTGACGATGTGCGTGATATATGCTGTGATCGGCCATTTGCACAATCGGGACAGTGCAGGTAGCGGTTCCGGGCAAAGTGATGTGAACTATGTGGTGAAGATACCTGCCGCGTTAAAATATGTTTATCTGGCTATGTTCGCTATGGGAATGCTTTTATTTGTCTTCTTTACTATTTGCGATATCAGGGGAATTCCGGGGATCACGGTTGGGCTTCTCCGTTTTTCTCTGATCGTCGCCGCTGTCGGACTTCTGGTGATGATATGGGCTTCCTGCTGGAGAATTCGCGTGGATGGAAGCACTATGGAAATCCATAGGCTGCTTCACAGAAGCCGGACCGTGTCCTTTTCAGAAATAGAAAAAGTAGAAGTGACGAAAAAGTATCAGCTGATTTTGTATAAAAATGGAAAAAAGCTTGTGATTGTAGATTTGCTGGCGGATAATTATGAGTGCCTGAAAAACAGTCTGGGTAATTATGGAAAGCTATAGGAAAGAGCAGAGGAGGTATGATGGCCAGGGTTGATATAAGCGGCCTGGATGGAATCCGGAGGCCAACTCAGGATGAGATTTATAAGATCACGCGGTATTACGAACACTTATACAGGACAGGTGAAAGAACACTCAGACCATTGATTGTAGTGTTTACCGTTCTCGGTCTTGTCTGTATATGTGGATATACAGTAAGCGGGACAGCATCTATAGTAGTATAGCTGTAGTTCAGAACTGGATCGGAGAGAACAATGTGCGGACGCTATTTCGTTGATGATGATAGCGATGAGGATTTGATGAAAACGGTGCTGCAAAAAACTGAAATCGTATTTTAAATTCTTTTTACTTTACTTTCACGCTATATTTATTTATAATTGTAGCACGAAAGGAAGTGGCGGCATGACGCAGCATGAGCGATTGGATATCATATTGGAGAAAAACAATGGCATTCTCCGGACTTCAGAGGTCGTGGACATGGGGATTTCAAAGCCGGTTTTTTATGATTATGTGAAATCAAAAGATTTAAAAAAGGCGGCACACGGAATTTACGTGTCAGATGACAGTTGGACGGATGCATTGTATCTGCTCCATTTACGATACGGCCAGCTTGTTTTTTCCCATGAAACAGCCCTGTTTTTTCATGATCTGACAGACCGGGAGCCGTTTCCGTATGCAGCCACGGTAAAAAGAGGTTATAATACCAGCGGTCTGAAAGCAGAAGGAGTTTCGGTATATACGGTAAAAAAAGAGCTGCATGGGATTGGAGTCACATCCATGAAAACATCATTTGGGCATTCGGTTCCCGTCTATGATATGGAACGCACCATCTGTGATTTAATCCGTAGCCGAAACCATATCGAAATACAGACGTATCAGGATGCGTTGAAGCAGTATGCCCGACGCAAAGATAAGAATCTGCGGAATTTAATGAATTATGCGCAGATGTTCCGGGTTGAAAAGATTTTAAGGCAGTATTTAGAGGTGCTTCTATGATTAAGACGTCAAAGCAGTTAAAAGACCTGATCCGCAACCTGTCAAAGAAGAAATCAGCAGATGCACAGATCCTGATGAGAAATTATATGATGGAGCGGTTCCTTGAACGGATTTCGCTTTCCGAGTACAAAATCCGCTGTTGTCGAAAATCGGGAGTATGAATTGCCTGATGAACTGCTAAAGAAATGAGGGAGTGGGTGTGGGCTTCCGGACCAATTTTTCTCTAATATGCAAAGTTGCTTTTCAGAAGGCTTTATGATAATCTATCTACAGGCACAAGAGGAGAGAGATAGCTTGGTCAGGGAAAAGGGTAGATCGATAGCAACAATGCGTGAGGCAATCCGAATCTGTAAAGACAGGAATGTGTTAAGAGAGTATTTGGAAAGCCATGAAAAGGAGGCGGTTGATATGTTGATGGAATTGTACGATCAGGAGAGAATTACTGATAGAATGTTGGCTAGTAATCGCCTGGATACATTGCTTGAAGCAATAAAAAGACTAATGTCTCGTCATGACTGGTCATTTGAGCAGGCAGCTGAAGAACTTGGAGTTTCTGAATCAGACAGGGATAATTTGAAAATCCGGCTGTGAGTATTTTATATACTGATATGCTTGTTGTACTGTTCAGTCAATATGGTAATAATACGAGGAGGTTGATATGTTGATGGAATTGTATGATCAGGAGAGAATTACTGACAGAATGTTGGCCAGCACCAGAAAAGAAACAAAAGTTGAGGATATTCGAAATCTTATGGCAAATTTAAAGCTGACAGCTGAACAGGCTATGCAGGCTTTGGGTATCCCCGCAGCTGACCAGCCAAAGTATCAGGCAATGCTGTAAGAAATAGAAAATAGCGGTATCGGGCTCGCCGGTCACTTTCCAACTACAGGAAAGTGACCGGCGAGCCTTTTAGTGTGCATATACACAGTTTTTCCTCCGCTTTTCTTTGGGTAATATATAGCTGTTTTTGGAGGCTGCGGACTGATATTTTATTGCTATGAATCGCTTCTCACATGCTCATAAGAAATCCGCAAGCTGTAATCGCTTCGATGGACGCCGCAGCTTGCGCAGTGCTTTTGCCTCTATCTGCCGGATACGCTCCCTCGTGACATGGTACTGTTCGCCTATTTCCTCCAGTGTCCATATGCGTCCGTCAACAAACCCAAACCGGAGGCGGACAACATCACGTTCCCGATCCGGCAGGGTATCCAGCACTTTGCTCATCTCCTGCTGCAGCATGGTATATACAGCAGACTCTTCCGGAGAGAGCGAGCGTTGGTCTTCCACGAAGTCCCCCAGCTCCGCGCCGTCGTCTTCGCCTACCGGGCTGTCCAGAGAAACCGTTTCACTTGCTGTGGCCAGGATCTGCTCTACGTGAGGGATTGACATGTTCAGATGCCGTGCCAGTTCTGCAGAGGAAGGATCGTGGCCCAGTTCTACAGCCAGGGATTTTCTGGCTTTCAGTACATGGTTGATCTGCTCGTGCATATGCACCGGAACGCGGATGGTGCGGCCGTTATCGGCAATGCTGCGGGTAATAGCCTGGCGAATCCACCAGGTCGCGTAGGTGCTGAACTTGTAGCCCATTGTGTAATCATATTTCTCAACGGCTTTCATCAGGCCGATATTTCCCTCCTGGATAAGATCAAGGAAGGCAAGGCCATGGTTCGTAAATTTTTTTGCGATGCTGACCACGAGGCGCAGGTTCGCGTTGATCAGCTTTTCCCTTGCTTTCTCATCTCCGTCGGCGATTCTTTTTGCCAGCTCAATTTCCTCATCCGAAGAAAGCAGGGAAAAAGAACCGATCTCTTTCAAGTACATACGCACAGGGTCTTCTGTGCTGATTCCCTCCAGAATTTCAGCATCGTCCAGCAGGTCGTCACTGCTCTTGCCTTCGCCCTCATGGGGCAAATCGTCATCTTCTTCGGAAAGCAGGAGGACGGATTCTTCCATTATTTCTGTATCATTTCCAAATTCCTGATCTCTAAACTGCATCACTGTCTGCAGAGGTTGTTCCTGATTGTTCGGCTGCATAAATAGTTCCCCTCATATCCCCTCATTTGTCAAAAACATACCATTATTGTCGAACCGTGTCAATGACCGATACAGACTGCAGCACGGATATTTTGCGTGACTGAACATTGTCCGTCTTTTGTCTGTGGAAGAATCGGAAGATTTGTGGTAGGATTGCATAACGAAAGAGCGGGGACACAATATAATAGGTATTGAGTCTATTGTGGTTTTAAAGGAAGATGATCGAGAATGAAAAAAGGAACAAAGAGACTGATTGCTGCCGCTCTTGGAGCAGCAACGGGAACAGCCGTAGTGAGGGCTGTGCATAATACATCAAAAAATCTGGCTGACATGGCAATGAACAGGGAATTGCCGGAGACGGCCAGTCAATCCAAACAGCAGGTATCGGGTTCTGCAAAAGACCAGGAGTTGGAGAACGCAAAGAATGCTGCTGCTGATCGCCTGCGGAACAGTAAATATAAAACGGTTGAAATCACCGCTCATGACGGTATCCGTCTGACCGGTCACTTTCATCGGGTGGAGAAGCCGAAAAGAACAGTAATCGCGGTTCATGGGTGGAGATCTTCGTGGGCGAGAGAATTTGGTCTGATCGCGGATTTTCTATATGAGAATGGATGTAATGTCCTTTATATCGAGCAGCGGGCGCATGGAGAAAGCGATGGCGAGTATATCGGTTTTGGCTTACTGGAACGTTTTGATCTGCTGGAATGGATAGACTGGGTAAATGCGCAGGGAAGTGCGCAGGGTAATGTGCAGGGAAAGTCGCAAGAAGATTCGCAGGTAAACTCGCAGAATCAGGCTTTATCAGCACTTCCAATTTATCTGTTCGGACTGTCCATGGGTGCGGCGACCGTACTAATGACCGCCGGAGAGAGTCTGCCGGAGAACGTCCATGGAGTGATCGCGGATTCGGGATATACCTCGCCGCAAGATGAATGGAAGCATGTAGCGGAGAACAATCTGCATTATCATTACAAGCTGATGGGAAAATATGTGGATAAGCTGTCCATGGAACGGATTGGTTTTACTTCGGATGAATATTCCGCCACACAGGCCATGCAGGAATGCAAAACACCGGTGCTGTTTATCCATGGGACGGACGATACCTTTGTGCCAATCGAAATGACTTATGAGAATTACAAGGCCTGCGCTGCCCCGAAACGGCTGCTGGTCGTACCGGGGGCAGGACACTGCCAGAGCTATCTGCTTGAGCCGGAACGATATGAAGAGGAGCTGCTGCGGTTCTGGCAGGAATTTGATAAGGTGGATGCTGACTCATGAAAAAGGAAAAAATCGAAATTCTGAAAGAGTGGATTGCAGAACATAAATACTGCTACGCCATGCTGTACCTGGCGTTCTATCTGGTAGTGTTTTTTGCACTCGACTTTACGATGGAGCCGAGGTATATTCTGCACTGCGCGTTGGACGACCGGATTCCATTCTGCGAATATTTTATCGTGTTCTATTTTGCGTGGTATCCGGCGTTCTTCCTGTCACTCGTGTGGTATATGCTGCGTGATAAAGAGGATTTTCAGCAGCTTTGGTTTATCATGTTTAACGGGATTACGTTCTGCCTGATCTGCTATGTGCTGTTCCCCAATGGGCTAAATCTCCGGGAAGAAGTACCGAACAGGAATATTTTCTGTGTGCTGGTAAATCTGGTGCGCGGGGTGGATGCGCCAGTCAACGTATGTCCGTCAATCCATGTGTCTTCGTCCGTTTCCATTTTGTTGGTGACTGCAAGATCAAAGCTGTTTAAAGAACACAGAGGGCGTAAGATTGCAATCATAGTGCTGATGGTCCTGATCAGTATTTCTACGTTATTTGTGAAACAGCATTCGGTCATAGATGTGGTATGCGGTGCAGCGGTAAGCCTTGCCCTGTATGCGATCGCGTATCATACGAACTGGAGAAAGCTGCTTAAAGGCAGGCTTGCTGTACTGCTATGAAAAATATAGAAAAGAAGGGTTGAATTGTGGAAACGACTAATGATGAATTAATGGGACGCATGAAGGTTTCCCGTGCGGTCTCTAAAATGGCTGTGCCAAGTGTAATCAGCAGCCTGGTTACCGTAGTCTATAATATGGCAGACACCTTTTTCGTTGGGCAGACCGGAGATTCGCTCCAGGTCGCGGCTGTCAGTCTGACGAATCCTATTTTTATACTTTTGATGGCCGCAGCAAATATGCTCGGTATGGGCGGCAGTGCGGTAGCTTCGATGGCACTGGGGAGGAAAGAAGATACTCGTGCTAAAAATGTATCGTCATTTGTGTTCTATGCTTCGTTGGTAATTGGCCTGGCGGTAATGCTGATTCTCCTGGTTTTCATGAATCCAATACTGACGCTGTTTGGTGCGGATGCAGATACTTACGCTTTTGCACGCGGTTATACCATTCATATATCCTACGGTGCCCCGCTGATTATCTTGTCGGCTGTCTCAGGAACGCTTCTTCGTGTGGAAGGTGCCAGTAAAGAGGCCATGATTGGAAATATGATAGGAACCGTGACCAACATTATTCTTGATCCGATTTTTATTTCTGTATTCGGTATGGGTGCAGCGGGTGCAGCGATGGCAACAACCATCGGAAACGCATGCGCATGTGTATATTATCTTTGGTATTATCTGAAAAAAACAAAGCTGCTCTCCATCAGCCCGAAATATTTCAAATGTAAAGATCAAGTAATGAGTAAGGTCTGTACGATTGGATTGCCATCAGCGATTCTTTCAGCACTGATGAGCGTGTCAACGATTATTTTGAATCAGATTCTTGTCGCATATGGAAATTCGGCTGTGGCAGCTATCGGTATTGTATTCAAGGCAAATATGTTTATAACCTTTTTGCAGATGGGAGTCGCGAATGGGGTTCAGCCGCTTTTTGGCTATAACTATGGAGCACGTAATATGAATCGTTTTTTTGATATAGAACGGTTTACTAAGATTTGCTGCATCATTATAGGAATTCTTTCTGTGCTTTTATTTTACGTATTCCGTGAGCCAATCATCCGGCTTTTTATCAATGATGATGAGGTTGTGAGATATGGAGTTCAGATGCTGACAGCCTATATGATTTCCGGGCCGTTCATAGGACTTCTGTTTGTGAATATGAATTGTATGCAGTCAGTAGGACACGCATTTCCGGCCACGATTCTTTCGGTGCTTCGGCAGGGAATCCTTTTGATTCCGCTTTTGTATCTGCTTAACGCAGCTTTAGGCCTGAATGGAGTAATCTATGGTCAAAGTATTGCAGATTGCGCAACAGTTATGTTATCTGTTATATTTTGGCACAAGGTAAAATCCTCGATTTAGCAGAAGCCGAGACAAACTGCACGTGTTATGGGCTTAAACTGGAAAACAGGGATTATTTTTGAAATGAGGGAGTGCCTGGCAGCGTGTGGGGGCTGCCAGGCGTGAGTTATGAAAAGATGTTGTAAAGCTTCCAACATCTGCATTCTTTCTAACACGTAAATATGACCGAAATATGTCTGAATGATAAAAAAATCAAAACGCAAGTCTGTAAAGCTCTATTTAGCAGATCACTAATTTGCGCAATCCGAATCTTCTAATCTGCGCAATCCGAATCTTCTAATCTGCGCACTTAATCTGCAAAGCACTATTCTGCGAATCCTTGTTGTAGTACCCCTTGTTTTGTGATAAGATATCCCCAATTTACGAAGCAAAAACGGTGTGTTTCAGCCGTTGCAGGACTTTTCATGTACTTTCAAAACGAACGGATGGGTAAGTGGAACCATGGACAATCTTCGCTGTGTGGTTGAGAGAATTACATATCAGAATGCGGAAAATGGTTTTTCTGTAATCAAGTGCCGCGCAAAAGGCTACAGTGATCTGGTGACGGTGGTCGGGAACATGACTGGTCGGAAGGAAAACGCGCTTGCGGGTTTTCACCCGACCAGTCAACGACAGAATCTTCAGATTCTGGAGTGTTCTGCGAAGTGCCTTTCTTCGCAGAACGGGCCGGATGTCCATGTCGGATCGGTGCTTATGATGCAGGGGCAGTGGAAGATCGATGGCAAGTATGGGCGGCAGTTCTCTGCTGAAAAATGGGAAGAAACGCTTCCGGCCACGACTTACGGAATCGAGAAGTATCTTGGCAGCGGTTTAATTAAGGGCGTCGGTCCGAAGTTTGCGAAGCGGATTGTTCAGCAGTTTGGTAAGGACACGCTGGAGATTATTGAGACTGATCCGGACCGGCTGATTGAAGTGGCGGGCATCGGGCAGAAGCGCGTGAATCAGGTCAAGAAAAGCTGGCAGGAGCAGAAAGAGATAAAGAATATCATGCTCTTTTTGCAGAGCAATGATGTCAGTACCGCTCATGCCGCGAAGATTTACCGCACTTACGGCAACGAAAGTATCAAGATTGTGGAAGAAAATCCGTACAGGCTGGCGGATGATATATGGGGAATTGGATTCAAAACAGCAGATACGATTGCGTCGAAGCTGGGGATTGAAAAGAATCGTTTTATCCGGACGGGAGAGCCGCGCATGCAAAATCGCCTGTCGGCGATGGCGCGGCCTACGTCCATGATTCGCACGCGAATCACGGACATTTCGCGGAGCGGCCTGATGTATACGCTCAACAAGCTTTCGGAAAATGGACATTGTTTTGCGGTTCGGGAGCAGCTGATCGAAACTGCAGTGAAGCTTCTCGATGTGGAAGCTCCGGAGCTGGAAATGACGCTTGATGAAATGCTGCACACTTCTGATGTGATAAAAGATGAAGATGCGATTTATCTGCCGCCATTTTACTTTTCCGAGACCGGCTGTGCAAAACGTCTGGTTCGGCTGATGCAGGGTGACCGGCGCGTGGCGATGGACACAGGAAAAGTGATGCAGGAGATTGAGAAAGATTCCAAAATCCATTATGACGACGTGCAGCTGCAGGCGATCCGGCAGGCGGTTGATTCTAAGGTGATGGTCTTGACCGGAGGCCCTGGCACAGGTAAAACGACCACGATGAATGGAATTATTTCGGCTTACCGTATGGCTCGGTGCCGGATTATCCTTGCAGCACCGACTGGCCGCGCGGCAAAGCGAATGTCCGAAGCTGTACGGGAGAGCCGCGCCATGCAAAATCGCGCTGATGGCGCGATGGCGCGGCCTACGTCCTGCATCTCCGATGCAGGACAAAGCATGGAGGCAAAAACGATTCACCGTCTGCTGGAATATAAGCCGCCCGAAGGCTATCAGAAGAACGAAGAACATCCTCTGGAGGGAGATGTGCTGATTCTGGATGAATGCTCGATGCTCGATGAATGCAATGCTCGATGCTCGATGTCATGCTCATGTATAATCTGTTGAAGGCACTTCCGGAAGAAATGACACTGATTCTGGTCGGGGATACAGATCAGCTGCCGAGCGTGGGAGCCGGGAATGTTTTGAAAGATATTATTTCTTCCGAGTGTATCCCGGTCGTTCGACTTACTCGTATTTTTCGGCAGGCGCAGGGTAGCCGGATCATCATGAACGCGCACCGGATCAACAAGGGTGAGATGCCCGATTTGCGCGGCGGATGCGCTTCTGACTTTTTCTTTGCCGCAAAGGAGACCAACGAGGAAGTAGTTGATCTGCTTGTCAAATACTGTACGAAGAATCTGCCGTCCTATTATCATGCAGACGCATTTTCCGATATCCAGGTACTGACACCGATGCAGCGCGGCACGGGAAGCCGCGCATCCTAAATTGTGCTTCGCACAATGGCGCGGCCTGCATCCATGATTTGCCTTGCAAATCATGGACATATTGCGGCGCTGCAAATCTGAATCAGGTTCTGCAGGAAGCGATGAATCCCTGCAACGTTTATCTGAAGCGCGGCGGTACACAGTATCGGCTGCATGATAAGGTAATGCAAATTAAAAATGATTATGACAAGGAAGTGTTCAATGGTGATATCGGAATCATTGCAAACGTGGATACGGAAGAAAACGAGCTGACCGTGGACTTTGACGGGCGGCGTGTTACCTATGATGTGACGGAGCTGGACGAGCTGGTTCTCGCTTACGCAACGACCATCCATAAGTCACAGGGTTCCGAATATCCGATTGTTGTGATGCCTTTTACCATGAGCCATTATGTGATGCTGCAGCGGAATCTGCTGTACACTGGCGTGACCCGTGCGAAAAAAATTCTTGTACTGATCGGAGAGAAAAAGGCGATTGCTTACGCCACGCACAATGAGACGACAACATCCAGAAACACAAAACTTGCAGAGCGGATTGCGAATGGATGGAAAGATGCGGTGAAGAATTCGCAGAGATTTGCGGAGACAGCTCCAACCAGAGACGACGCAGAGAAAAGCAAAAGTCAGGCTACAGTGGTAAGCAGAGGTAACGGCGCTAGTCAAGTCATCAGTCACCCATACGCCTACAATCAGGACGGGGGAGAGCTGCTGATGGTTGCTGAAAAAAGAATAGCATATGGAACTATGCTGGGCAGCGAGGATGAGCCTTTTGGAAATCTTTTTGCACGGCTGGATCAATCAAAATTCCGCAGCAGTTTTTCTTTGAAAGCGGCTGACAAAGCGTATGTCCGGGACAAGGGCATGGATAAAATTCGTTCCCATGCCTACGATTTTATCAGCAAGAGATTGGCTCCGGCAGAACCGGTCAACGATGGAAAGCAGACACCGATGATTCATGTCCGTGATTTGCCTCGGCAAATCATGGACGAAGGCCACGCCTCTCCGCTACCGCTCCGGTCGGTGCTAAACGAGCGCCACTGGCGCTCAGCACCGCACGAACGTGCGATTCGGAATGGCGTGGCTCACTGTCAGGGCATCCGGTATTTATTGCACAACACGCAACGGCCTGTTGCTGTCGAGGGTGTCTGGAAAAATGGCATCGGATACCGAAAGGAAAAGAATTGCCCAGGGAACAGCAGGAATATGTCGTGAATGTGCTGATGGCATGGATTGAGAGACAAATGAAAGAATGATATTGTCATGTCCGGAAGGAGGAACAGATTTTTATGGATGGAGAGACACGATTAGCGAGAGTGCGTTCTTTTATAGAGGAACGCGGCTGGAATAATAATTATTCGGAAGAGGACGGCTGCGGAAGTATAGATTTTGAATACCGCGGACTTGCCTATCACATCTGGGAATTTGAAGACGGAGAGCGCGGTGTAGAAACAAATCTGCGCCACGGCGGACGCAACGAAGATATTTTCGGTGACTACGAGACCGAAATGCTGGAGATCATGAAAAACTGGTAATAAACAGGGGTATCACATTCCCAAAAGAAGTCTTCCAGAAAAAAGGAGGGCCGAGGTCATATCCTGTGACCCCGGCGAGTATGAAAAAGAAAGATTTATTTTAAGCACTTGCTGTTTGAGCATCGACCAAACGCGAAGCGTTTTTCGTTGTCGATGCGGCGCTGATCGTCCAGTGGACGATCGTTTAGCGCGGACCGAAGTGAAACGGAGATTGCCGCCGAACGAAGTGAGGGGGCGTTTCAACTTTCTGATAAAGAGAATACTATGGCTCTGTGAAGAAAAAATGATTGACCTGTGGAAAAATTGTAAACAGATTATGGCGGTTTTGTGTTTTTTGTGTAAGCAGGTCTTGTTTTTATAGTTCGACTGTTTCCAGATCATCCGGAACATAAAGATTACCGGAATAATATTTCCTGCCTTCTTCTATATACAGAGCTTTTCGGTTGAGAATGTTTTTATCTTCTGTGTGATAGAGCAGGAGGTTTTTGATACCCAGGCGTTCCGCTCTTTCACAGGCATCTTTTACGGTGGAGTGATGTTTCTCATAAGGTGAGAACCTGGCGGCCTCCGAATATAAACAGTATGCCTCGTGCAGGAGCCATTTGCTGTCTTTAGCATATTTTTCACAGCAGGGGCTGCAGGGTTCATCCCCGCAGCAGGTCAGCTTTTCACCGCCGTCCAGCTCCATACAAAACCCAAATTGCTTTGCCTTGGTTGACCGGATATCAAAAAAAGTAACGTTTCTTTCATTGATCCGGCGTATTTCACCGTCACAGACCGGTATCAAATGAAGCCGGTTATCCAAAAACAAGGATTCTTTTTTGGAGAGCAGCTCCATGGAGACATTTCTGATGACAGAGATTACTTTGTCATGGCCATAGATATTCGCGTCTCCCTCATAAGTTCCATTCTTCATGGCCTGGCAGATCATACGCACCATCCAGAGAACACCAAACAGATGATCTGAGTGCCGATGTGTGATAAAGATTTCCCGCATGTCCATCCAGTCAAATCCCGCATGATTTAGTTGGCGAATGACGGTATTTCCGCCGCCGCCGTCCACCATAAAATAGTTGTCATTATCATTCAGTACAAAACAGGTATTGTAGCATTCGGTCGCCATTGCGTTGCCGGTTCCGAGCATTGTAATATTCATATTCTTATACATCCGATGCTAATCTGTCGGATTCTCCTTTACTCTGCAATCTGTAAAAGTATATCATTTCTCTTTTTGAAAAAACAGAGGCAATGGCTTCTGTTATCAATTTTTTACATGGATTTTTCCTGAATTTTATGGCCCCATGATATTCCAAAATCTGCTTTGCTGTTATTGTAGATACGATAAATAATGAACCGTGAAAAACGGAGGCTGCGCCAGCGGCGGAAGGTTCATATATACAGCATCTGATCGGTGTACCCTTAATTATGCGAGAGGTATTTTACATAAATGAAGATACGTTTGACTGATATCGAAAAATCGTTTGCGGGGAAACAGGTGATCCGTCCGGTTTCTATTACGATCGAAAGCGGCAGCTTCACTACGCTGTTGGGACCGTCCGGCTGCGGCAAAACCACGCTGCTGCGTATGATCGCAGGGCTGGAGACTCCGGATGCCGGAGAGATCTGGTTTGATGAGACTTGCGTTTTTTCGAAAAAAGAGGGAATTGATCTGCCGCCGGAAAAGCGGGGGCTTGGCTTTGTTTTTCAGGATTTTGCTCTTTGGCCGCATATGACGGTTTTTGAAAATGTCGCGTTTGGGCTTCGGGCAAGACGGCAGACGGACGGACTAAAGGAACGAGTGGAACGTGCGCTGGCAGCGGTACAGCTTGAAGAATTTGCGGGGCGGTATCCGCACCAGCTTTCTGGAGGACAGCAGCAGAGGGTGGCTTTTGCACGGGCAATCGTGATTGAGCCGTCCTGTATTTTATTTGATGAGCCGCTTTCTGCGCTAGATGCGCTTTTAAGGGAAGAAATGCGCTATGAACTGAAGAAACTTGTGTCAGAGAGAAATATTACTTCGGTTTTTGTCACGCATGACCAGACGGAAGCGATGAGTATGAGTGATAAGATTGCAGTGCTGAATGCCGGTGTGGTTGATCAGTATGATGCTCCGGAAGAGGTTTACGCACACCCGCAAACTCAGTTTGTCGCTCATTTTGTGGGGAAGTCAAACTGGCTGAATGAAACGCAGCTGTTCCGACCGGAAAACAGTTCGGAGGAGAAAAAGCAGGGCTGCAGGGAATTTTATCTTCCGGTGGAGGGCGTACAATACCTTGGAGATTCTTATGAGATTTTTCTTCGGTATGATATGGAAACGCCACCTCGCTGCGCTTCGGAGGCAGGTCGCGCCGTCAATGGAAAAAAAGCTTCGCTTTTGGACGGCGCTAAAGAAGATATGAAAAATCGCACATGGATGGTACACAGCAGCAGAAAGGTAACACCGGGAGAATTGTATTGTGTATACGTTGATCCCGAAAAAATAGTAACTGTTCAGGAAAACTGAAAGGAGCAAACACATGAAAAAGAAATTAGTAACAATGGTACTTGCAGGTGCGATGTGCATGACGATGGGACTTTGCGCACAGGCAGAAGAGAGCAACAAAGTGACGGTTTATATGCCGAGCCCGTCCGGACTGGCAGACAAATTGGCGGAAGCGTTTACCGAAGCAACCGGAATTGAGGTGGAGCAGTTTCAGGGGACAACCGGTGAAATCCTTGCCAGACTGGAGGCAGAAGAAGCAAATCCGGTAGCAGACGTCGTAATCCTCGCATCCTGGTCGGATGGCCTGAGCATGAAAGAAGAAGGGAAGATCATGAGCTACACGCCGGAAAACGCGGATCTGATCGTAGACGGCTGGATTGACGAAGACAGTATGCTGTTTGGCTACAGCGCATCTGCGGTGGGTGTGATTTATAACACAACTATTTATTCTGAGCTTTCTGCAGATTGGGCAGAACTGGCCGGAGAAGAATATACCGATGATATTGCAATTCCGGACCCGGAGAAATCCGGTGCCTGCAAAGATTTCCTTGCAGTACTTGTGACTGGCCTGGAAGATGGAGAGGATATTATCCAGTCCTGGGCAGATAATGGACTGACTGTTCCTGGTGCAAACAAGGCAGCGCTGGAAGCAGTGACAACTGGTGAGAAAGGCATTCTGATCGCGGGCGTAGATTACAATGCGTATTCTTCGATTGAAGATGGTGAACCGCTGGCAATTTACTATCCGGAAAGCGGAACTGTAGCAAATCCGAGACCGGCAATGATTATGAACACTGCACCGAATGTAGAGAATGCACAGGCATTCATTGACTTCCTGTTCAGTGATGAGGCACAGCAGCTGGTAGCAGAAGCGTATCTGATTCCGGGACGCAGTGATGTAGAGTGCGTAGGCCGCACAACGCTGGATGAGATTCCGCAGCTTCCGACCGATTGGGACGCGATGATCGAAGTAGCGGATGAGACGGCAGCAAACCTGAACGAAATCTGCCAGTAAAAAAAATCGAATAAGAGGATTGCGATCGAGTAGGAGACGAAAATGTCTCCTACTCGTCCGCGTGGGCTGCGTCCGGCGACAGCCGGAAAACACCTCTTGCAACCCTGCGCATCAAAAACTGTTTTGAGAAAGAGTATGATATGAAAGATTATAAGCTGGTTTACTTAAACAAAAAAATGAAATTATCACGGGAAAAGGACTTGGAGCAGGCTCAGGAAATCATAAATCGGTATGCTTCTGAAGGATGGGAACTGATGCAGGTTGTTTCGCCTGCTGACCTGGGAGGCGCTTTGGTGGGCGTGTTTTTTAGAGTAAGTGAAACCGGGAGAAATGTATGAATATGAAAGAAGGAAAAAAGAAATTAATTGAAAATCTTGCTGTTATTGTCGTGGCGCAGGTGATTTTGAAAGCGTATGGTTATCTGAAAAATGGCGTTTTTGGCTGGGAACAAATAAAAGATGCAGTTTTTTTCATTGTTGTGTATATGGTTGCATATGTGCTGATATCTCATTTTAAGGGAGAATGGCTGTGAAAATACGTATCTGGATAAAAGAAAATATTGGCCTGACAATCCTTCTGATTCTTTTGACTGGCTTGATCGTCTGCCCATTGGTTATGATTTTTGCGAGAGCAGTTTTTGAAGACGGCATTTTCAATCCGGGACAGGCATGGGCGGTGATTGCGGACGCGGATAATCTGGAGACGATTCTGAATTCGCTTCTTTTGGGAGTCTGCGTGGTGCTTTGCTCTACCGTGATTGCGGCTCCGACCGCATGGCTGCTTTCGAGGACACAGCTGGCTTCCCATGGATGGCTCGATATCGTTTTTATGATTCCGTTCATGACGCCGCCTTACATAGCGTCGATGGGCTGGATTCTGTTTATGCAGAAGCGCGGATTGTTCCAGCAACTGTTCCCCTTTACCGGCTCTCTTTCTGAAAATTTCTTTTGTTTTGGCGGGCTTGTGCTCGTGATGAGCCTCCATGTTTTTCCGTTTATGATGACGATGCTGAAGAATGCCATGACCAATATTCCGGCAAGCCTGGAAGAAAGCGGCGCGGTATTTGGAGCTGGGTTCGGGCTGCGGATGCGAAAGATTTTTGCACCGCTTCTGACCGGAAATTATGCGATTGCTGCGCTTCTGGTGTTTGTAAAGACTCTGGCGGAATATGGTACACCTTATACATTTGGCCGCAGGATCGGGTTCTATGTGTTTACAACAGATATTCATCGTTACGCAACGACGGCACCCGTGGATTTTGGAAGTGCGGCGAGTCTGTCTTCCATACTGGTATGTGTCTGTATGCTTCTCTGGATGCTGCAAAACCATATCACGGAGCGCACGAGCTATCAGCTGGTAAGCGGAAAAGGAAGCCGCCCTTACCGCACGGAATTAAAAGGAATCCGGCATTTTGCAGCGTGGCTCTGGATTGTGTTGGTGCTCCTGATCGCTGTTGGTGTTCCATATTTTTCCGTGATTGCGACATCTTTGATCAAGCTGCGAGGGTATGGACTTGCTGCCGGAAATTTCACACTGGAGCATTACAGGGAATTGTTCACGACGAAAAAGAGTATGGCTGCGATTCGGACCAGCCTGTTTCTGGCAGTATCTTCCGCAACTATTTGCTCCGTAATCGGTACGGCTGTCGTAATGGCGGTCCGGAGAGGAAAGGGGAAACTGAAAAAAATCGTAGAGGCTGTCAGTCTTCTGCCGGAAATGCTGCCGGGCATCGTGCTTGTAATCGGGCTGATGCTTTTCTGGAATGCGATTTATAAAATTATCCCGCTTTATAATACACTGGGCATTATGGTGCTGGCCTATGTAGTTCTTTATCTGCCTTATACGGTGCAGTATGTCACTTCTTCTTTTACACAGATCAATGACAGCCTGATACAGGCAGGCCGTACATTCGGCGGCAGTCCGGCTTATGTGTTTGGACGAATCACCTTTCCCATGATTTCAAAGGGAATCGCGACCGGCTGGATGATGATTTTCATTATTTCTTTCAGGGAATTGGTGACCGCAAGTCTGATCGCGCCGCCGAATGTGCTCGTGGTTTCCACCTATATCAATCGCGAATTTGAGCAGGGCAGCGTCTCTCTTGGGATGGCGATGGCGGTTCTCTGTGTATTGATAACGACAACGGCACTTTTGATCATGAATGCACTGACCGGTAAGAAAAAAGGCTAAGATATTTACTAGTATTTTAACCGGAATTCTGGTTGAGATGACTTGCATTTTACAATCGTATGTTATGCTCAGGCTGCGGTTCACGATAGCGAATCGCTCTGCGAACGGGGCTTTTAACATTCAGACTACAGGCAGATGCCCTTGGTTCGCGGCTGCACTTTGACCAGAAGTGAGAAAGGATGAAGACATGAAAAAGAGAAACACATGGATTGCGCTGATGATGGCTGCGGCTATGGCGGCAGTCCCAGGAATGACTGCTCTGGCAGACGCGGCTCCGGACGGAAAAACTGTGAATGATGAATCAACGGATTCCACCTATAAAGAGTGGAAGGAGAGCGTCTGGGAAGAGATGGAGGATGACTGGACGCTGGTGTCGATGACGCCCGGCGAGGATGAGTCGCAGATGAATTTTGCGTGGTATTCCAAAGATGGCGAGGAGACTTCACTGATCTGGGGAACACAGGAGGACTTAAGCGATGGGCAGGCTGCAGAAATCACGCAGACAGCGACCGGGCAGACCGACAGCGATGGCGTGACATATACCAGCAACAAGGCAGTACTGACGGGGCTGACAGCTGACACGACGTATTATTATCAGGTGGAGGGCAAGGAGATTGAGTCCTTTACGACAGGCAGTACAGACAGCTTTACGTTTGCGCTTATCGGCGACCCGCAGATTGGCTCTTCCAATGAACTGAAGGCGAAGAGTCTGGACGACCTCACGGATGAGTTTTATGAGGTACAGAGTGATTCCGTGGCCAGCGACAGCTACAACTGGGCGAATACGCTGACTCAGGCAGTTGAGATGTGCGCGGCTCTTGGCGACAATCTGGACTTCATTGTATCTGCCGGCGACCAGGTGCAGACCAACGCCTCAAAGGTTGAAGATACAACCATCAGCGAGATTGAGTATACCGGTTATCTTCTGCCGTCCGTCCTCACATCTGTTCCGGTGGCGACTACGGTAGGCAACCACGATGCGGACAATGCGAACTATCAGTACCACTTTAATGTGCCGAATTTAAGCGAGCTTGGCGACAACGGCTATGCGGGCGGCGATTATTACTTTACCTACGGCAACGCGCTGTTTATCATGCTGAACACACAGGACACGAACTCCGCAGAGCATGTCCAGTTTATTCAGGAGGCGGTAGAAGCAAACCCGGACTGCACCTGGAGAATTGTGACGCTGCATCAGGATATTTATGGCTCTGCGGAGCACTCCAATGAGCCGGAGATCGTAAACCTGCGCTATGCGCTGACACCGGCATTTGAGACATATGACATTGACCTTGTACTGACCGGACATGACCATGCATATTCGAGAAGCTATTTCCTGAATGGCGACGCCGTAGAGGAGACGGTGACCTATACGGATGATGAGTTTGACGCGATGCTGGAGGTGGATATTGACAACGGCGACAGTGAAGAGACGCTCACCGTAGCACCTGGAAACATCTCGGACGATACGGAAGATGCCGATGAGCAGGCGTATCTGGAATACCTGTATGAGATAATGGACACGGAGCGCATCACAGAGGATACTACGTATGTGATCGACCCGGAAGGCATTCTCTATCTGACCGCGAACAGCGCATCCGGCAGTAAGTATTATGACCTGACCGCCCGCCAGCAGAGCTACATTGCTGCGAGATGGCAGGAGGATGTACCAACCTATACGTTGATCGAGGTAACGGACACCACGCTTACAATCAATACCTACCGCAGCGATACGAACGAGACGATTGATGAGTGCGTCACCATCGTAAAGACTGTAAATGCGGAGTAATGAAGCGACAGGTTTTAAAGGAATGCCCGCGATAGCGGGCATTCTGTGCTCTTATGATGCGCAGGAGGCGCGAGAGGAATTTTGGCAGCTTTGCTGCCCGCGCCCCGCGCAGGCGGATAGGGGAAGAGTACTCCCCTATCCGATTGACATAAGATTCAGACATAAAGGAGAAGTACAGAAATTTATGATACAAACAAAAAACAGAAAACAGGTTTTTCTGAAGACGGGCATTGGCTGTCTCTTCTTTATTTTTCTTGCCGGATTTGCCTGGTGGCTTGGCCGGACGGAAAAGACCGTGTTGCTCTCTAATGAAGGGCGTACCTTTGAAAAGGCGCGGGTGGTGTCGATCGTGGAGGATAACCTGACGAGCGAAGGTACCCGTGCGGGCTACCAGACGGTCGAGGTAGAAATCCTCACCGGCGAACATAAAGGAGAAATACTGGAAGCCACCAGTTCTTCCTCTTATCTTTATGGAGCAAATTGCACGGTTGGTCTCCGGGTCATTGTGATTATCAGTGAATCCGATGATTATATGACAGTCAGCGTTTATAATTATGATCGGGGGAACCAGCTCTATGCCATTCTGATTTTTTTCCTGGTCGTGCTTGGCCTGATCGGTGGGAAAAAAGGGTGGAAATCGGGGGTTGGACTTGTATTTACATTTGCCTGTATCATTTTTCTGTTTATTCCTATGGTGTACCGGGGGTATTCTCCGATTCTGTCTGCGGTCTTTCTGGTCGTGCTTGTCACGGTGGTTGTGATGCTGCTGATTGATGGCTGGACGGTGAAATCGGCCTGCGCCATGGCGGGAACGATTTTCGGCGTAGGCATCGCTGCGGTCAGCGCGGAGCTGTTCGGGCGGTTTGCACATCTTTCCGGCTACAACGTAAGCGATATCGAAGACCTGATTTACATCGGGGAAATGACAGATATCCGTATCGGAGGGCTGATGTTTGCCGGAATCCTGATCTCGGCGCTGGGAGCAGTGATGGATGTAGCAATGTCTGTGGCAAGTACAGTCAATGAAATCCATGAGAAAACTCCTTCTCTTGGTCAGAAGGAGCTGTTCCTGTCGGGAATCCATGTGGGGCGTGATATGATGGGAACCATGTCCAACACTCTGATTCTTGCATTCGCGGGTGGTTCTATTAACACATTTGTCTATATCTACAGCTACAATTATGCCTATTATCAGATCCTGAATATGTACAGCGTTGGGCTGGAAATCCTTCAGGGTGTATCGGCAACGCTGGGAGTGATCCTTACGGTTCCGATGGTTTCATTTTTCACCGCCGGAGCATTATTCCGGTCTGAGAAAAGATGGAAAGGTGGAGAATCGTGAATATGGACAGTATTATGGTTACAATAGCAGGCTATCTGATCGCGGCTGCAGCTCTGGCAGTTATGATTTCCGTGGCCGCTGTGAAGACGAATCGAAAGTTTAAGAAAATGGAGCGGGACAAGGAAAATGCAGGGGAGTCCCCGGCTATGTCCCAAAAGGGTGAATTTCAAAAGGATGAGTTTCGGAAAGAACTGTTTCCGGAAGAACTGTGTCTGAAAAAGGAAACTTTGGAGAACGCGAAAGAAGATGGCTGCGCAAAGGATGTCGGGCAATCAGCAGAGACTGATCCAACTATGATTGCTGCGGTCAAATGGCAGACTAATAAAAACAGGAGAATGAAAATGAAGGATACCGGATGCTATCAGAACAGGGAATTATCCTGGCTGAAATTTAATGAACGTGTACTGGAGGAAGCGGAATCAGAACAGAATCCGCTGTGTGAAAGACTGAATTTCCTGTCGATATACCAGAGCAATCTGGATGAGTTTTTTATGGTGCGGGTGGGGTCGCTTCATGACCGGATGCTCTTGAAAAAAGAAGAGCGTGAGAATAAGACCAATATGACGGCAGAAGAACAGACGGAGGCGGTACTTGCCGAAGTCCATACGATGAATGAGAGGAAAGACAAGGCTTACCAGGAACTGATGGAAGAACTGGCCGGGCAGGGGATACGGATTCTGAAATTCGCGTCGCTGAATGCGGAAGAGGAAGCGGAACTGGGCCGGTACTTTGCACAGGAGATACAGCCCCTGCTGCTGACCATGGTTGTGGGACGAAAACAGCCATTCCCGTTTTTGAAAAGCAAGGATATTTATGCGGTCGCAGTGCTCAGCACAAAGAAAGAAAAAGGAAAGCTGGCAATCATTCCATGTGGAAATGAAGTCCTGAACCGGCTCGTCCCGATACCGTCTCATCCGGGGTGTTATATGCTTGCGGAGGAGCTGATTCTCCATTTTCTGCCGTTGGTATTTCAAAAATATACGATTACACAGAAATCCCTGATCCGGATCACGCGGAATGCGGATATTGACGCGGACAGCATTTATGATGAAGAATTGAACTACAGGGATCATATGGCGGAAGTGATCAAGCTGCGCAGAAAGCTCTGTCCAGTGCGGCTGGAAATTTCGAGGGAACTGAATATCGAGATTGTCGCCCAGCTCTGCAGGGAGCTTGGACTGAGACCGGAGCAGATCTTTTCCACGGAGGCGCCGATGGACTTGTCCTTTTTATATCAGATTCAGGATAAGCTGCGCCAGAAACCGGAACTGTTCTATGAGAAACGGATTCCGCAGAAAAGCCCAATGGTTCAGGATGACAAGCCGATGCTTCGTCAGGTGCTGGAGCATGATATTCTGCTTTCCTACCCCTATGAAAGCATCAATGCGTTTCTGCGCATGTTGAATGAAGCGGCTGCAGATGGGACGGTAATGTCCATTAAAATGACGCTCTACCGGCTGGCAAAAAACAGCAAGGTAGTGGAGGCACTTGTGGCCGCGGCTGAAAACGGGAAACAGGTGGATGTCCTGGTAGAACTGAAAGCGCGGTTTGATGAAGAAAACAACATTGAATGGTCGCGCCGGCTGGAGGATGCGGGCTGCCATGTGATCTATGGGCTGGATGGCCTGAAAGTGCATTCCAAACTCTGCCTGATCACCATCCGGGATCAGGGACGCATTCACTACGTAACGCAGATCGGAACCGGCAATTATAATGAAAAAACTTCACGCCTTTATACGGACCTGTCCCTGCTCACCGCAGATGAAGAGATTGGAAAAGAAGCGGGCGAAATATTTACAGCATTGTTTATGGGTGAGACGGTCGACCATATGGAGCAGCTTCTGGTAGCACCGAAATGTCTGCAGAACCGGGTAATTGACATGATTGACGAGGAGATCCGCGAGAAGAAAGAGGGAAGGGAGGCTTACATAGGAGTAAAGATCAACTCACTGACGGACAAGCAGATCATTGATAAGCTGATCGAAGCGTCTGAGGCCGGGGTGCGTGTCGATATGATCATCCGCGGCATCAACTGTATCCAGTCCGGCATCGAAGGGAAAACCGACAATATTCATATAATTAGTATTGTCGGGCGTTATCTGGAGCATTCTCGTATCTATATTTTCGGATGCGGGGATCGTGAAAAGCTGTATCTTTCCTCTGCTGACTTTATGACCCGGAACACACTGCGCCGCGTGGAGGTTGCCGTTCCTGTGCGGGATCTGGCACTTCGGCAGCGGCTGCATGGCATGTTTGATGTGATGCTGTGGGATAATATCAAAGCGAGAGACCAGCTGTCCGACGGCACCTATGTGAGAAGGACCGTGCCGGAAACGGAAGAGGCGCTGAATGCGCAGGAATATTTTCTGGCGTGCGCTTATGGGAAGAAATAACAGTTTTCCGGGAAAAAGAGTTTTAATTTTATAATGCTCAAGAGGTGTGTTTGAGAGCCAGGACAGCAGGAAAGTGGTAAGGGAAAAATGATTTATACATTGGGAAGCCAGCTTGTGGAGACTGATATGGATACTGTGCTTCAGACTGGGATTTCAGCTGTGTTTGTTGTCAATGAAAATCAGAGTCGGAGTGTTTTAGATGAGTTGTCTTTAAACGTGGAACTGGACCGGTCGCTTTCGGATATTTGCTTCTGTAAGGTGGAAAGTCAGCAGGACTGTCTGTATGGTACACTGGCAATTCCGAGGCTGCTGGATGTGCTGGGGAGCCGCTTTCGTGTTGCTTTTATTATTACAGGAAAGTATATTGTTTTGATTGACGACAGCGGTTTTGTGCTGCGTCTGGTCAACCGGATTCGGATGAAACGTGTACATCAGGGAGACACGCGAGAACGATTTTTATATAATTTCATTACAGAGTTCATTTCACGGGACTCTGTACTTTTGGAACAGTATGAGCATGAACTGATGGAGCTGGAGGATGAGACGGCAAAAGGAGACATTGACAATATCCAGAACCGGCTGCAGCCAATCAGGAAGCAGCTGCTGACACTGCGGAGCTATTACGACCAGCTCATGGATATGATTCGTGAACTGGAGGAAAACGAGGATCGTTATTTTGCCCGGAAGCAGCTGAAGTATTTTGGCACTGCGGCTGACCGTGCTGAACGTCTGAAAGACAGAACCAGTTACCTGCTTGAATATGCACAGCAGGTGCGCGATGCATGGCAGTCACTTGCGGATGCGCGCCAGAACGACAATATGCGGTTTCTGACTGTTATATCAACGATCTTCTTCCCATTGACTCTGATTACCGGCTGGTATGGAATGAATTTTGAAAACATGCCGGAGCTTGCGAATGGGTATCCGGTCGTGATTCTGGTCAGCCTGGTTGTACTGGTCATTTGCCTGCTGATTTTCAAAAAGCGGAATATTTTGTAAGGATAAGAAGTTCCGTATCCGAATGAGGATGTATAAGGAGAGTTTCTATCTACGTGGAGAACTGCAGCTATCATTATGAATTCTTGTATGATTATTAAGTGGGTGGTGTGCCGGAATTGACGCTGCCCATTTTTCATAATAAGATGAGAATATGCTTTTATTAGTGGGTACGGGATGGAGGCAAAAATCAAAATGCGAGGTGAATGAATATGGAGGAACAGGTTTATATCACAGAGGAAGAACGTGCAAAATGTCAAAAGGTAGTTGATGCTTTTGCTGAACTGTATGAGATGGCGGACGATATAGTTGTTGATGCTGGGAAATACGGCTTCGTAATGCTGAAAGACTATATACCGTCAATGGGGTTTGCGGAAGAAGAAACATTTACCGACAGCAAATCATTATTTGAAGAATTGTGGGTGGAATGGTTTGATACGAAGCTGTATCTTATGGCAAAAGGCACTCCGTTATTGGAAAAGGAAGGATTCAAGGGTGTGTATGAGAGCCTGCCAGAAGAAAAGCAATCCGAGCTTACCGGAAGGAAAGCAGATTTTGCGAAAGCAGCAGAAATAAATCTGGAAGAATAGTTTTTTCCTCATCAACGCATAATGGGCGGCGCGACAAAATTGACGCTGCCCATTTTCCATATTAAGATGAAGATGTAGCATCCATCTGCTGTTTTAAATTGAAACAGATGCCTTATAGTTGCTGGATGGAGAAAAAATCAAAAAGGAGTGGTAGATGATGAAAGAAGAATTGAAGTTTCAGACCTTTTTCGACCAGTACGACTCGGAGTTTACTGAGTATATTAGTATGGCCGGAAAGCCGGATGTAACATCCGACCAGTACCTGGAACTGGTAGCGGAGATGAATGGCATCTATGAAAAATATCCCAATGTGAGAGCAGTGATGGATAGCACAGAACCGCGTAGTCTGACGGTTGAGGAATGCAAGGGCTTGCTGGCAGTCATTGATATCAGGGAAACTTTTTGGAGTATGGAAAGCGAGAAGATTTATTTTCAGGGCTGTGCTGACAGCATCGGCTATATGCGAAAGTTGAAAATGCTGAAAGGTCAGCCCGATTGATTTTCTTATTCTGAAAGTGTATTTATGACCGGCTGTGAAAACAAATACCGTAAGCTGCATGGCAGAAACAAGTGCAGCTTGCGGTATGAATTGTATAGAACAATCGGCACTACTTTTCGTGTCTTCGGTTTTCATTTCCCCAATCGCACAGTTTATCCAACACGCGGACCAGCGAATGCCCTCTTTCCGTGAGTGAATACTCCACTTTCGGAGGG